>NZ_DAIDJE010000060.1 GCF_027451485.1 Bradyrhizobium sp. | reverse complement strand
CGTCTTCCGCCCGGCAAGAGGGGCGTTTCGCGATCGTCACTGAACGTTGGCGGAAGATGCGGTGGACGCGGCGCGCGCAACAGACGAATGCGCGCGCTCGCGGACGGCGAAGTCGTGGCGTCCTGATACCTCGACGCTGGTATCAACTCGGTGACGATGCTCCGCATCACGCCGGGGATGGTGGCAAGAAAGCCCGATCACCAGGGAGACCACGAAGGAAACCGTTAAAACCATCGCGCGGGGAATGCCGGATGTGTTCGGTGTACCTGCGGTGACTTGCTTGCGTGCTTTCTTTCATTGCACGCGAGGCTGCGGGTGCGGCCAGGCACCCGGCATTCCCTGCGCCCTCTTCACGAGGGTCTTGTTACGCAGCATCCGGGCGCATTCGTGTCGCGGAAATGCGGACCCGCGGCCATCTGACATGATTCTAACGTCGTCCCGGACAAGCGAGGCAAAGCCGGCCGCAATCCGGGATAAGAACTTCAGAACATATCGTTGTGCGAACCGGCAACAGAAGGGATCATTGGGCGGATTCCGCAGAATGGAAGCCCGCGCAGGCGGGGACGACAGCTAGAATCAGCCCGTCACTTGCGGCCGATCCACCAGCCGGCGATCAGCAGAACGATGCCGGCGGCGGCAGCGACAATACCGTGCTTGTAATGGATATGGGCCACACCACCTGATTGGTGCCCCGGAAAGAAGCCGGGCAACTGGTCCGCCGGAAAAATGAAATAGAATCCGGCCGCGATCAGAAGAACGATGCCGACAAGCATGAGAATGATCTTCATGGCTAACCCCTGCGTGATGGTTGACCTGGTTGAGCTTGAACCAGATTCATCCCATTTTGTTAATGGCAAGGTAGACGAATCGGCTGCGTATGACTGGAAACTTCCATGACTGACGTCGTCAACAACAAGGCGCAGCATCGCTACGAACTCGTGGTCGAAGACCATCTGGCCGCGACCTATTACACGCTGGCCGACGGCGTCATCACCTTCGTTCATACCGAAGTTCCAAGCGAACTCGGCGGCAAGGGCGTAGGCTCAAGGCTGGTGAAGGGCGCCCTCGATCAGGTACGCGCCGACGGCTTGCAAGTCGTTGCCCAATGTCCCTTCGTCAAATCCTGGATCGACAAACATGCCGATTAGGCCGATCTCCTGCTCAAGCGCTGAGGTTTTCCCCATGCCCGCCGTTCGCGACAACAAGGCACTGAGCCGCTTCGAATTCGATGTCGAGGGCGGAGTCGCCTTTGCCGATTACCGCATCACGCCATCGGCCGTCGTCATCACCCACACCGAGACGCCGCGCGCGTTGCGTGGCCACGGCATTGCGTCAGATCTGGTCAAAGGGGCGCTGGCCTTGATCCGCGCCGACGGCCGCAAGGTGATTGCGGGTTGCAGTTTCGTCGCCGTTTATCTGCGGAGGCATCCGGAATATGCCGATATGGTGGGGTGAGCTTGCTTTGGTCGCTCCCGTGCGAAAGCACGCGCAGGCGGGGATGACGTTCCCAGCTCACACGATCCGGATCGACATGTCCGGCAGGCCGTCGATCCTGGCGAGCAGCACGTCGCCCCTGACGACCGGGCCGACATTTTCCGGCGTGCCGGAATAGATGATGTCGCCGGCCTTCAGCTCGAACGCCTCAGAGAGCTTGGCAATCTGTTCGGCGACGCTCCAGATCATTTTGTCGAGGTCGGACGACTGGCGAACATTGCCGTTGACCGCGAGCGAGATCGCGCCCTTGGTGAAGTGCCCGGTCCTGGCAGCGGGATGGATCGGTCCGAGCACCGCCGCATGATCAAAACTCTTGCCGATCTCCCACGGCTTTTTCTGCGCCGCCATGCCGTTCTGGAGATCGCGCCGCGTCATGTCGAGCCCCACCGCGTAACCATAGACATGGTCGAGCGCCTGCTCCGGCGCGATGTTGGTACCGCCGGATTTCAGCGCCGCCACCAGTTCGACCTCATGATGATAATTCCTGGTGAGCGACGGGTACGGATGATCGGCAACCGAGTTGGGCGCGACAACCTGGATCGCATCGGTTGGCTTCTGGAAGAAGAATGGCGGCTCGCGCGTCGGGTCGGAACCGCGCTCCAGCGCATGGGCGGCGTAGTTGCGGCCGATGCAGTAGATGCGGCGAACAGGAAACACGTCCCTCTCGCCGGCGATCGGAATGGTTACGGCAGGTACGTCGAAGATCGGCTTTGGTCCCGATTGCGCCTCGGCGGAACGGCTCGCGGCGGCTGTGCCCGCCAGCGCCAGGACACCGGTAGCCAACAAGGCCCTGCGATCGACGGTTTCCATGCGGAAGCTCCTTACATTCCTGATGTTGCGCACGCTATCTACCGCCCGCCCCGTGGCCCGGCAAGCTGGCGCGCCTGCATTGAAGGCATGAAAAAGGCCAGCCAAACCGCAGAGCTTTTGGCACCTTGTGAAAGATCCGGCTCGTTCGCAAGAGGGAACGACCGGCAGAAAGTAACGCGGCCTTGTTGCGGCGCGAAGCAACGGCAAGGAAATTTTCGGCAAAGCCGCTTCAAATTGCGGCGAATGAGCGCGCCGAATTTACAACCGGCGTCAACGAAGCGTGAGAGACAAAACAGGCGAGTCGGAGTACGATTGCCCTATCAGTTCGCGACATGGCCAGTTTGGATTCCTTGTCTTCGCGTCTGGCCTGATCGTGATCGAATTTCGCGGACGGTACGTCCTCTTTTCTCGATGTCCAGGCAAGACCGCCCGCGTCAAGGGAGTGCGACCATGGCCAATCCATATTCCGGCAATGCCCCACCGCTGGTTCAGCCAGCTCAGGAAACCGCAGATCCCGTCATTCGCAGGATCGGGCTCTCCGATCTGCATGCAGCCTTGCGGCTCGGATGGGAAGATTTCAAGGCCGTCCCAAGCCACGCCATTATCCTCTGTGTCATCTATCCGGTGCTGGGCCTTGCGCTGGCGCGCGCCGTGCTCGGCTACTCGGTGTTGCCGCTGTTGTTTCCGCTCGCCGCGGGTTTCGCGTTGCTCGGTCCCTTTGCCGCACTTGGCCTTTACGAACTGAGCCGCCGCCGCGAACTGGGTGAGGAAGCCTCCGCATGGAACGCGCTTGACGTGTTCGCCTCGCCATCCTTCGGCGCCATGCTCGGTCTTGGCACATTGCTGCTCGCCCTGTTCGTCATCTGGATCGCGGTGGCGCAAGCGATTTACGTTGCGGCATTCGGCTATGCGTCCGCGGCCGAAATTCCGGATTTTATCCGGCGGGTGCTGACAACACCGCAGGGCTGGTGGCTGATCGTGGTCGGTTGCGGCGTCGGTTTCCTGTTCGCGCTGCTGGCGCTCTGTATCAGCGTAGTGTCTTTCCCGTTGATGCTCGATCGCCACGCTACGACCGGCGAGGCCATGGTGACCTCGCTTCGCGTTGTTGCGGCCAATCCGGCTGCCATGGCGGCTTGGGGCCTGATCGTGGCGGCGCTCCTCGTGGCCGGCTCGATCCCCCTGTTCCTGGGGCTCGCGATCGTCGTCCCGCTGCTCGGCCATGCGACTTGGCATCTCTATCGCAAGGTGATCGCGCCGGATCCCTATCAGCGGCCCGTTCCGCCGCGTGCGCCCCGGCAAAAACGCCCCGCGGCGGATTTTCCTGCCAACCTGTTTCCCTGGCGGCGGAAGGACAGCGCCTGAATGGACTGATGTGATGGTGATCGAACCGCCGGCGGTGGCGCGCCGGCCGTTCGTTACACGGTTCCGCGAAAGCCCCCGAGCCTTGTTTTGGCCGCGGTTGCGCCCGACATATCGCGCGACCTTGTTCAGCGCGGAAGGCAATTCGCTTGCAATATCGGCAGTTTCTCAATTGCGCCCTGGCGGCGGGCATGACCCTCGCGCTTTCGATGAACACCGCCCATGCGGCCGTGCCATGCGGCTCCGGCAACTTTCAAGCCTGGCTCGATGACTTCAAGACCGAAGCCGCATCCAAGGGCATCTCGCAGGCGACCCTTTCTTCGAGCCTGAACGGCATAACGCTCGATCAAAGCGTGCTCTCCCGCGATCACTCCCAAAAGGTCTTTGACCAGAGTTTCGAGCAGTTTTCCGGCCGTATGGTGCCGCCTCGGCTCGCGCGCGGCGCCAACATGCTGAAGCAATATGGATCGGTCCTGTCGCGGATCGAGGAAACGTACGGCGTGCCTGGCGAGGTGCTGGTCGCAATCTGGGGTCTGGAGACCGATTTCGGCGTCAACATCGGAAAGTTTCCGACACTGCGATCGCTGGCAACGTTGGCCTATGATTGCCGGCGCTCGGAAATGTTCCGGGGCGAATTGCTCGACGCGCTACGCATCATCGATCGCGGTGACCTCACGCCTGCCGAGATGCGTGGAGCCTGGGCCGGAGAAATCGGCCAGACGCAGTTCATGCCTTCGAACTACATCAAGTACGCCGTGGATTTCGACGCCAACGGTCGTCGCGACCTGCTGCGCAGCCCCCCCGACGTCCTGGCCTCAACTGCAAACCTCCTGGCGAGCTTGGGTTGGCAGCGCGGCAAGGATTGGCAGCCCGGAAGTCCCAACTTCGCTGTGCTCCAGCAGTGGAACAAAAGTGACGTTTATACCCGTACGATCGCCTATTTTGCTACCCGACTGACCCACGCGCCCTAGCCCGGCTATCGCAATAAATGAATCTTGAAATTCATTTTTTGCCATGTCTCCTGCTCATATATCGATGTTGCCGACGCTAATGAGCCGGGCAGATTGGCTGCAGATTTTCGGTATTTCTCCGGATCATCAGCGAAAATGACCTCGGCGATCGGCCGAACAGTTAATCAATCCTTATATAGCTATGCATAAAATGACTAGCTGCGCCGCAGCATTTTCACTAGTGCACTGCGGTATAGGGACCTATATTTCGGTTCAACGATTCAGCTCTCTTCAAAGTCTGAATCGAGATTTCAAGGAGACTACCCATGCTGCTCTCGCTCATCCGAATGATCCAGGCGTTCCGCGATTATCAGCGGAATGTCGCCGAATTGTCCCAGCTCACCGACCGGGAACTGGCGGATATCGGGCTCGACCGATCGGACATTCCGCGCGTCGCGGCCGGCAACTACACTGCCTGATATTTCTAACTGCTGACCGAACACGGATAGCGCCCGCCGACGGCGGGCGTTGTCGTTCGTAAGTGTTGGTGCGCATTCCACTCGCAGAAGAAACGCGCTACCTCTGTGCCTCATGACAGGCACTCTTCCACTGGAACCCATACACGTCATCGGCGGCGGGCTTGCCGGCTCTGAGGCCGCGTGGCAGGCGGCCAATGCCGGCGTCCGAGTTATCCTCCACGAGATGCGTCCGCAACGAATGACGGAAGCACATCGAACTGACGACTTCGCTGAACTCGTCTGTTCGAATTCGTTTCGCTCCGACGACGCGGCGAACAATGCAGTCGGACTTCTGCACGCCGAGATGCGGCGGCTCTCGTCCCTGATCATGCGCGCCGCTGACGCTAATCAGGTCCCTGCGGGGGGCGCCTTGGCGGTCGATCGGAACGGCTTTTCAGCCGCCATCACCAAGGCGCTGTCCGATCATCCGCTGATCGAACTCAAGCGCGGCGAAATCGAGGGATTGCCGCCCGATGATTGGACCAATGTCATTGTCGCGACCGGTCCGCTCACCTCTGAATCGTTGGCCCGCGCCATCCGCGAGCTGACTGACGAGAAGGCGCTGGCCTTTTTCGACGCAATCGCGCCGATCGTTCATCGTGACAGTATTGATATGTCGACGGCCTGGTTTCAGTCTCGCTACGACAAAATCGGCCCCGGCGGCACCGGCGCGGACTATATCAATTGCCCGATGACGAAAGAGCAGTATGACGATTTCGTCGCGGCGCTTCTGGCGGGCGAAAAGACGGACTTCAAGGAATGGGAAACGAGCACGCCATATTTCGACGGCTGTCTTCCCATCGAGGTGATGGCAGAGCGCGGCGCGGAAACACTGCGCCACGGCCCGATGAAACCGGTCGGGTTGACCAACCCGCATCATCCTACCTTAAAGGCCTACGCCATCGTGCAGCTGCGGCAGGACAACAAACTCGGCACGCTGTACAACATGGTGGGTTTTCAGACCAAGCTGAAGTATGGCGCGCAACAGCGTGTCTTTCGCATGATTCCGGGACTTGAGAACGCCGAGTTTGCCCGGCTCGGCGGCCTGCACCGCAACACTTTCTTGAATTCGCCAAAGCTCCTGGACGAACAGCTGCGTCTGAAGGCCTCGCCGCGATTGCGGTTTGCGGGGCAAATGACCGGCTGCGAAGGCTATGTCGAGTCCGCCAGCATTGGCCTGATCGCCGGCCTTTATGCCGCAGCGGATGCGCGGGGCCTTTCGCTGCCCTCACCGCCTCCGACGACCGCGCTTGGATCTCTTCTTGGACACATCACCGGCGGCCATCTGGAAACGATCGACAGTGGTCCGCGCTCGTTCCAGCCGATGAATGTCAATTTTGGATTATTTCCGCCGCTCGCCAACCCACCCACAAGAAAGGCGGACGGAACGCGCCTGCGTGGCAACGAAAAGGTGGCTGCGAAACGTCAGGCTCTCAGCGCCCGGGCATTGACCGACATCGATTGCTGGATCGCCGATCATTTGCAGCCGGCTGTGGCTGCGTGAGCATCTCATGAATTTGCCAAAAGAAGACGCTGAAGTTCTCTCGGCGCGATGGATCGAAGGCGTCCTCCTCAAACGCGACGTATTTTCATCGGTGGAGCGCGGCCGCTTCCGGACGCCGAATGGCGAGGTTGACGCCATCCTGCGCCGGATCAATCAGGTGCCATGGTGGTCGCACCTGCTTGCTCGGCACTTGTTCCGCCGTGAGCGGCACGCCTTGGCGGTGGCGCGCGATCTCAACGTGGGACCACCGCTGCTATGGGGCGGCCGGCAAGCGCTGGTGCGCGGCTTCATCGATGGGGTCGCCCTGCACCTGGCGAAACCGGCGGGCGACGTTGCCTATTTTCGGTCGGCGAAGCAGGCCTTGCACCGGCTGCATCGCGCCGGGGTCTGCCACAACGACCTTGCGAAAGAGCAGAATTGGCTGGTCGGACGTGACGGCCGCGCGTACCTGACGGACTTTCAGCTGGCGGCATACTTTCGAAAGCGCAATTGGCTGTTTCGTGTCGCGGCCTATGAGGATCTGCGGCATCTTCTCAAACACAAGCGCAGCTATGCCCCGTCAGCGCTAACGCCGAAAGAGCGTCAGATTCTTGCTCGAAAGTCGATCGTCGCCAGGCTGTGGCTTGCAACCGGCAAGAAAGTCTATCAGGCGATTACTCGTGGCCTGTTCAACTTTACCGATCGCGAAGGAGGCGGCCGCCGCCTGGTCAACGATGCGCCGGTGCTGGTACAGGAGATCAGGAAGAATCCAGCTGTCCGCGATGCGGCGATCGTCGCCTTCCCGGATCGCCGCGTCGGCGTCGGCCTCTATGCGTTCGTCGAATCCGATCAGAATGCGCTCGAGACCGAATTAAAGGGCGCGCTCGCCGCAGGCCGAGGTCCCAAACCGCCGGAGCATATCCAGGTGGTCAAGGCGCTGCCGCGCGACGCCGGTGGAAAGCCGCGTCTCGAGCTCTTGCAGTTGGTCGCAACCAATCAGCTCGACCTGATCGAGACCATGGTCACGAGCGAGCCTGACCGCGCGTTTCTGAAGACCATTCTGGAGTCCCGGAAGAATCTCCGGGATCGATTCAATTTCGAAACCGCCGGGATGGACTGACCGTCATCCGACGACGAATGCCGAGGCTCTCCGCGACGCTCGCCACAGCGTCCACAGCACCGCAAGTCGCGACGGCGGACGTACGAGGAAGGGATCGTTGTCGGCCCGCATCAGTCTGGCAAGATCCCGCTTGGTTTGCGCGAGCGGGAGGAATGCCGGCCGAACCTCCGGCATCACGGAAGGAAGCAGCCTGTAGGCTGCATCGACATGCTCGCGCGCTTTATCCAGGACATCATTCAGCGTTTCGCGTAGCCCGGGCGTTAGCTTTCCGGCGAACAGGTCCTCAGGATCGCAGCCATGCTTCGCAAACACCTGTTGAGGAACAAAGAGCCGGCGTCGTGACGCATCGAGCGGCAGCGACGCCATAATCTGCACGATGCCCTGCGCCAACCCTGCATGGCGCGCCAGATGCTCGACCTCGCTGGACGGCGGTCCCATGATCGCCGAAGCCAGCGAAAACAGCGCCGACGACGTATCATTGAGGTATCCCTCGAGCGCAGCCGTGGTTGGCATGGGATCGTTGTAGAGATCGAAGAGATGCTCATCGATAAGCCGCGAGAGAGGCTCAACCGGCAATCGATGGCTCCGCATCACGAATAGAAGCTCGGCGGCGACCGGATTTCCTTCCACGCCGCCTTGGCCCTGCCCTGCAAGCATGTCGCGCCACCACTGCAATCTGATCTCGCCCGGCAGAGGTTGGCTGACCTGCGTATGCACCCGGCAAATTTCGACGTTGAAGGCATAGAGTGCCAGCAGGGCGCGGCGTGCCGGCGCCGGCACAAACAGTGTGGATGCATAACGGACGAAATCGTGGGCGCGGACAAGCTCCGCGCATTGATCGGCCGCGCCTCTGCCGTCATCGACCGCCGCCGTGCTCATGGCACAGCGATCAGTGCCGCGGCGACGCGTCGGCGCTCGCCGATCATGATGTTATAGGTGCGGATTGCCGGCCCTGTTTGCATGGCATCGACCCCGACCTGCGCCGCACGCAACGCCTCCCGCAAATGCCGGGGGACGACCCAGACCTCCGTGCCGGTGCCAACGATCAGCGTGTCGATCTGGTTCGCAGCGGCAAACACACGCGACAAGGAATACTCGTCGATTTCGGCTGCGTTCGTCACCGGCCAAGCCCAAATGGCATCCGGCAGGCACAACAGCGACCCCCGATGCGACATGTCGGCGAAAGCAAAGCCGCCCTTTCCGTAAGCGTCGATCGGCGCTGATCTCGGAAGATGTGGCGCGTCGGCGCGATCGTTTGCTTGCCTGGACATGGGCGTTTCCGAAAACAGGATCCCGCTCTTCGGGATCAGGCCCGCGTCACTTCTTCGCGGGCGTATCCGGTGTATCGGCGCGGTGGGTCCCGACGCCAAGATAGATCAGGATCGGTGCGGCGATGAAGATCGACGTGTAGGTACCGACCAGCACGACACCGAACATCATCACGGCCGTGAAGCTGTGGATCGCGTTGCCGCCGAACAGCAACAGCGCCAGCAGTGCCAGCGTCACCGTGACGTGGGTGATGATGGAACGCGACAGTGTGGAATTGATCGATTCGTTGAGCAGTTCCGGCATCGGCATCTTCTTGTAACGCCGCAGCATCTCGCGGATACGGTCATAAATAACGACCGTATCGTTCAACGAATAACCAAGAATGGTCAGCAAGGCGGCAATACTGGTAAGATCGAAATCGACCTGCGAGATCGACATGAAGCCGATCGTGAGCACGATATCGTGCACGTTGGCGATCATAGCGCCCAACGCGAACTGCCACTCGAACCGGAACCAGAGATAGATCAGGATACCGACGATCGCGAGCATCAGTCCGATCATGCCGTAGGCCAACAGCTCGCCGGAGACGCGCGGGCCGACGACTTCAACACGCCGGTAATCAACGGAATCGCCGAGCGCGCCACGCACCTTCTGGACGGCCACCTGTTGCGCCTGGTCGCCGCCGGGCTGCTCGGCAACCCGGATCAGGACCTCGTCGGGACCGCCGAACTGTTGCAACTGGATATCGCCGAGACCTAATCCGCCCAGCGTCGAGCGCATCGCGCCGATATCGGCGGTGCCCGATTTAGCCCGCACTTCCATCAGCGTGCCGCCCTTGAAGTCGATGCCGAAATTCAGGCCATGCGTGAAGAACAGCGTGATCGCGACAATCGAAAGCATCGCCGAGATCGGAAAGCTGATGCGGCGAAAGCGCGTGAAGTCGAAATGGGTGTTGTCCGGCACGATGCGCAGCGGCGGCAAGAGGCCGAAAATGCTGACGACCGTCAGTATGACGATCAAGATGCCCAGCCCAATCAGAACGGTATGAGTCACGGCCGCATTCCCTTCAAATCGGCACGCTTTGCGGCCGCTTCCAACGCACCCATCCGGCGACGATCAGCCGGGTCAGCGTGAACGCGGTGAAAACCGTGGTGAGAATGCCGATGCCAAGCGTCACCGCGAAGCCGCGAACCGGACCTGTGCCGATGTAGAACAGGACCGCAGCAGCGATGAATGTTGTAATATTCGAGTCGAGGATGGTTGCGAGTGCCCGCTTGAAACCGGCATCGATCGCGGAAATTGCATTACGTCCGCCGCGGATCTCCTCGCGGATTCGCTCGTAGATCAGCACGTTGGAGTCGACGGCGATGCCAACGGTCAGCACGATGCCGGCGATGCCGGGCAGCGTCAGCGTGGCGTTCAGAAGCGACAGCAAGCCGAAAATCATGGCCACGTTCACCGTCACCGCAATATTGGCGAACAGGCCAAACAGGCGGTAGGTCACGAGCATGAAGACGATGACCATGATCGAGCCGACGTAAGCGGCGAGTTCGCCTTTTTCGATCGAGTCCTGGCCGAGGCCCGGACCAACCGTGCGCTCCTCGATGACGGTCAGCGGTGCCGGCAGCGCGCCGGCCCGCAACAGGATTGCGAGGTCATTCGCCGATTGAACCGTGAAGCTGCCGGAGATCTGCCCCTGCCCACCGATGATCGGTTCGCGGATCACGGGGGCCGAGATCACCTGGTTATCCAGCACGATTGCAAAGCGCTGACCAACATTCTCGGTCGTGGCCTGTGCAAATTTACGCGCCCCGGTCGAATTGAATTTGAAATTCACAACGGGCTCGCCTGAACGTTGATCGAACCCGGTCTGCGCGTCGCTTAAATCTCCGCCCGATACCAGCACCTGCTTCTTGATAACGAGCTTCTGACCGTTGACTTCAGGCAGGAGTTCGTCTTCCGGCGGTATTCTTCCCTGCGCGGCCGCGTCCGGTGACACGGACTCGTCGACCATGCGAAATTCCATCTTGGCGGTCTTGCCAAGCAGCTGTTTCAACCGCGTCGGATCCTGCAAGCCCGGCACCTGCACCAGAATTCGATCGGTGCCCTGGCGCTGAATCACGGGCTCGACGGTGCCGAGCTGGTTGACGCGCCGCTCGACGATCTGGATCGATTGTTCGATGGTCTGGCGGATGCGATCGGTGATGGCAGCCTGCGGCACCGTCAGGCGAATCGTTCCATTGCCGGAGTCCGTCACTTCCAGGCTGCGCTGACCGTTGGAACCGAGCAGTCCACCCAGCGGCTGGGACAATTCGCGCAGTTTCGCCAGCGCCGGCTGCACCTCGTTTTCCCGGGAGATATGCACCTCAACCGCGTCATTCCGTGCGTTGAGGCCCGTATAGCCGATCTTGGCCTCGCGCAACACGCGGCGAACGTCGTCGCGAACGGTGTCGAGCTTCTCTTTCTTGACGTAATTGGAATCGACTTCGAGCAGCAGATAGGAACCGCCTTGCAGATCGAGACCGAGCACCAGATGGCGCTGGGCCCAGACGGGCCAGGTCTTCACCCGGGCCTCCGAAAAGAAGTTCGGCACGGCGCACAGGCACACCAACAGCGCGGTCAGAATGATCGCCAGCGCTTTCCACCGTGTGAAATACAGCATCGAATTGACTCGTCAAATCCAGAGAAAAGCGGCGACTGCTTTCAGCCCGCAGCGGTCTCGTCCTTGCCGAAGTCGCCCTTCTCCTTGGCCGGTTCGCCCTTGGCGCGAACGCCCGAGATCATTTGCCGCATCTGACGGACGCGTACGCCGTCGGAAATTTCGAACTCGATCTGATCGTCGTCGACGACCTTGGTCACCTTGCCGACCAGCCCACCCGAGGTCACCACGGTGTCGCCACGGCGAATGTTTTTCACGAGTTCCGCGTGGTCCTTCACCTTCTTCTGCTGCGGACGCAGAATCAGAAAATACATGATCACGAAGATCAGGGCGAACGGCAGCAGCGACATCAACATACTGTTGGCATCGCCGCCGGCTGCGGCCTGGGCATACGCAGGGGTAATCAGCATTCGTTCAATCCTCGTGGAGCGGTGACCGCAGAGCGCACAACATCGGGCGCCGAGCCGTCCGGGGGCAAATTTGGCGCGGACTATAGCGGCCAGCGGCCCAATTGCAACGCCGCCACGCCCTCACAGACCCTTCATTTGGGCCGCTTGCGAGCCCCCGCAAGGGCCGTTAAGGGTTC
Organism: Bradyrhizobium sp.; assembly: GCF_027451485.1. Classification (GTDB taxonomy): domain Bacteria; phylum Pseudomonadota; class Alphaproteobacteria; order Rhizobiales; family Xanthobacteraceae; genus Bradyrhizobium. Next base: position 20,422 of record NZ_DAIDJE010000060.1, on the reverse strand, counting down.
GCCGTCAGAAAGGCCAAAGATGTCGAAAAAGCCCGCAAAAAAAGCCGCCCTACCCGCTCGGAAAGCCAAGCCGCCCGCCGCGCCGCAACGGTCCACGAACGGTGCCGGGCCCGCACCGCGACAGGATACGGCGGAACGAATTGCTGTTGCGCTGGAAGCCATCGCGACCCACTTGGCAGCGACCGCGCCCGCCTCGGAGGGCGGCGAGGTCTTGCATCAGGCCGACGCCTTCATCTGGCATCCCGAAGGTCGGCTTGCACCCGTTCCGCATGTCAGCCGGGTCGACATCGACCTGCTCAAGGGAATCGACCGAATGCGGGATATCCTGATCGAGAATACCGAACGCTTCGCCAACGGCTTTCCGGCCAACAACGCGCTGTTGTGGGGCGCGCGTGGCATGGGGAAATCCTCCCTGGTGAAAGCTTCACACGCCAGCATCAATCGCGACCGGGAGCCGGCAGATCGACTCAAGCTGATCGAGATCCATCGAGAGGATATCGAGAGCCTTCCGCTCCTGATGGAGTTGCTGCGGAAAGCGCCGTTCAACGTCGTCGTGTTCTGCGATGATCTTTCCTTCGACGGCAACGATGCATCTTACAAGTCGCTGAAGGCGGTGTTGGAAGGCGGTATCGAGGGCCGTCCCGACAATGTAATCCTCTATGCGACCTCCAATCGCCGGCACCTCCTCGCCCGCGAGATGATCGAGAACGAGCGTTCAACCGCGATCAACCCCGGCGAAGCCGTTGAAGAGAAAGTCTCGCTTTCAGATCGTTTCGGCCTGTGGCTCGGCTTCCATCGGTGCAGCCAGGACGAATACCTCGCCATGGTGAAGGGCTATTGCGGCCATTTCGGCATCAAGTTGGACGACGAAGAGCTCGAGCGTGAGGCCCTGGAGTGGTCAACGACCCGCGGCTCGCGCTCAGGCCGCGTGGCCTGGCAATTCACCCAGGAATTGGCCGGCCGGTTGGGCGTGCGGATCAAGCTCCGTTGAGGAATTGCAGCGGATCGACCGGGGTCGAGCCCTTGCGAATTTCGAAGTGAAGTTGCGGTGAGGCGACCTCACCCGACTGCCCCGACTTGGCGATGACCTGACCACGCTTGATGGTGTCGCCCCGCTTGACCAGAAGCTCGCTGGCATGGGCATAGGCCGTCACATAGCCATTGGCGTGGCGGATCAGCACCAGGTTGCCGTAGCCCTTCAACTCATTGCCGGCGTAAGCGACCACACCGTCCTCGGCGGCCTTCACCGGAGTGCCTTCCGGCACGGCCACGTTGATACCGTCATTGGCCTTGCCATTGGTCTTGGCGCCGTAGCTCGTGATTACTTTGCCGCGGACCGGCCAGCGGAAGGTCGGCAGGGCGCCCGTCGCCTCGGCTGCTTTCGCCGGAGTCGCAGCGGGCGCGGCCTCCTCGATGCCGGTGGTTTGCGCCAGTCTCGCTTTTTGCTGCGGATCGGGCGCGACCGCGGCAACCCTGGGCGTAGCCGGCACTGGCGCCGGAACCGCTTGGGCGACCGCTGGCTGCGCCAGCGGGCTTGCAGCCGCAGCTGTCTTCGCAGGCACAGTGAGCTTCATTCCAATCCGGAGCTTTGCGCCCGGCTCGAGACCGTTGGCCCTTGCCAGTTCGGTCGCGGAAATGTGGTTGTGCCGCGCAATGGCCATCAACGTCTCGCCACGATTGACGACATGGACGGATGAAGCCGCGGCGGTGGTGGCCACCGGCCTGTAGGCGGGAGCGGAGACCGCGGGAGCAGCGGCGACGGACCCCGGGTGGGGGATGATCAGCTGCTGCCCCGGAGACAGCATCCGTGGGCCCCTGTAGCCATTGGCCTGAAGGATCGCGGCCGGCGTCACATGATAGCGCCGCGCCAGAACTTCCAGCGTGTCGCTGGTGCCGACAATGATCGTGGTGCCGTGAGCCGGATGCGTTGCCGCAACCGAGTGCGGCACGCTGCCGGTTGCTTCGATCGGATGGCTCGGCGGCGTGTAAGAAGCCATGCCCCGGCCGCCACCGGAAACGCCCACGCTCGCCGACGGATATGACTGTGGCGCCGAAATCGGCGGCGGCAGGCTCTGCGACTGGACCTGCGACTGCGGCCGCGCATATTGCGCAAGCTCGCGGCGCGGCACGGGGGCCGGTGGCACGGCCGCCGTCGATTCGTTGCCGGCAAACGGATTTTCAGAAAGGCGGCTCTGCATGTCGGCGCTGCAACCAGCAAAACCGATCGACATCAGCGCCAGCACCGCGATCTGCGGCACGCGACGCGAGCAAAGCAACTCGACGGCACGGGACATGGTTACTCACTCGTACGCAACAAAATACTGATTTGAGTTAACACGTGCCGAGTAAATAACCGCTTAAGCCTACGAATAAGACGTTGGCGGGACAGCCGATCCGGAGCTTTACAGCTCCCGTGCGATTCCGGGCAAGGCCGGCACGAAGCGCACATCGACAAGCTGCTTGCTCTCAAATCCGCCATCCGTCCTGACCAGGCGGACGAGGGACTGGACACCATTGAGGGGGCCGACCGGGGCAATCAGGATGCCGTCGGGTTCGAGCCGGTCGGCAAGCGCGTCGGGAATTTTCTCCATCGCCGCGGTCGCGATGATGCGGTCGAAACTGCCAACGCTTTCGGGAATGTCGAAGCCATCCCCCATCATCACCTCGACATTGTGATAGCCGAGTTCTTCCAGCCGCGCCCGGGCGCGGTCGGCCAATGTCCGATAACGCTCGATCGTGAGGACCTGGCCGCAGAGCTTCGACAGGACGGCAGCTTGATAACCGGAACCGGTGCCGATCTCGAGCACCCGATCGGACTTCTTTAGCTGAAGCTGTTCCGTCATGTAGGCCACGACGAAGGGCTGGCTGATCGTCTGGCCGCAAGCGATACCGAGCGCCATGTCACGATAAGCGTCGAGACGATCGGCAGGATCGACGAACCGCTCGCGCGGCACGTCCTCCATGGTGCGGAGCACCGCCTGATCGCTGATGCCGCGCCGCCGCAGATTCAGCTGAAACATCATCTTCTGGGGCGGGTTTTGCAGATCTGGCATCTTGGTTTGTGGGCTGGCCTGCCGGCGGCCAAAGCCGATATGCGATGGCTCCGATTCCAACAGCATACCACTTCCGATCCGTGTTCCCGCATCCGAACTTTTCGATCCGACAGGTCAAGATTGCGCCGAAGGCGGATATTTGCGATCTTTCGACGGAAGAATGGTCAGGGACTTCATCGATGGGCGCGGCGCGGACGTCAGGCGGATCGGTATTCCTCGTCGAGGACGAGGTCATGATCAGGATGATGGTAGCCGACATGCTCGAAGAGCTCGGCTACAGGGTTGTCGGCGAGGCCGGCGATATCGGCGAAGCGATGAAGCTTGCGCAATCGGCTGAATTCGACCTTGCCATCCTCGATGTGAACGTCAACGGCAAGGTGATTTCGCCGGTGGCCGAACTCATTGCTGCGCGCAATCTCCCCTTTATTTTCGCAACCGGCTACGGATCGTCGGGACTTCCGGCGGAATATCGCGATCGGCCGGCGCTGCAAAAGCCTTTCCAGATCGAGACGCTGGCCCGCGTGATCGAGCAGGCGCTTAACCGCACGGCGGCCTGACCCGCAAACGGCGCCTGACCTTTACTTCAAGGTCGATGCGAGGTTCGCGGAAAATGCCTCGTCGGTGCGGTCAAGCCGCAACGGCGTCACCGACACGTAGCGCGATGCAAGCGCCCATAGGTCCGTCCCCTCGGCCGGCACGTCGACTTTGGACAGCCGCTCAAAGCCGATCCAGAAATAGGGGTTCCCGCGACCATCACGCCGCTGGTCGATCTTGAGGAAGCCCAGATTGCGTTTGCCTTGCCTCGTCACGCGGACACCGGCCACCTCGTCAGGCGCGCAGGCCGGAAAATTCACGTTGATCACCGTGTCCTTCGGCACCCCGGCATCGATCACCTTCTGAAGGATCGCCGGGCCGAATTGCAGGGCGGTATCCCACAGCGGCCTTTCGCGCGTCTCCAGCGTAAATTCCTGCGACAGCGCAAATGACGGCAGGCCCAGGATCGTGCCTTCCAGCGCGCCGGCAATGGTACCGGAATAGACGACGTCCTCGGCAACGTTGCGTCCCTTGTTGACGCCCGAGAGCACGAGATCCGGCAGTTTTTGACCCAGGATATGGCGCGCGCCCATGATGACGCAGTCGGTCGGCGTTCCCCGGACCGCAAAATGGCGGGAACCGACCTCGCGCAGACGAAGGGGATCGTTGAGCGACAGCGAATGCGAGACGCCGGACTGATCGAGTTCCGGCGCGACCACCCAAACGTCATCGGACAGCTTCCGCGCAATCTCTTCGACCACCTTCAGGCCGGGCGCGTGAATGCCGTCGTCATTGGTGCACAATATTCGCATCGCTCGAGCGGCCTTTCCGGTCGATTTCTGGGCAAGGCTGGTGTGGCGGTTCACGGCCGTCTTATCCGGCTACGGGTCCCGAGGCAAACTCCTTGTTTTGATTACAAATTTGTATGCGGCCGTCAGGTTTGGCTACTTAGATGTCTGCTAGGGTCGCATGCGGACGCGCCAGACCGGCCGCAGTTTCGCCGCCGCTCCCTCGAACCGCATGACGAACTTGGGGGCAACAAGCGCTGATCGCTGAGGTTCAGGCGCAGGCGCCAAGTGGATCTGCGGTGAAACGGGCGGCGGAGGCGGCGGCTCCTTTTGCGGCGGCTCGGGATAGTATTTCCGGGCGGCAGCGATCGCCTTGTCGAAATCTTCCCGGTTGACCCACTCCAGATTGCGAACGGCGTCCTGAACGCCATCCACCCACAACCGGGAGACCGAGATGTCGAATTGTCCCCTCTGCTTCTGATTGCAGGCCTGGATGCCGTGACCGGTCACCGCCCACTGCTTGCCCACCCAGTAGATGTCGCGGTGCAGAGCCATCGGCTCGATGCTTTTTTCCGAAAATGCATTTGGGCCAAAATCGCAAAACAGGATACTCCGACGGCTTGGCTGCGCAACTGCCGATCGGCCATTCAGTCGGAACCAAGAGCGCTCGTCTAACGATCAGCGACGACGGCCTTGGCACCGCCCATATAAGGCTGGAGCACATCGGGCACGGCGATCGACCCGTCGTCTTGCTGATAGGTCTCCATGACCGCGATCAAGGCGCGACCGACCGCCGTGCCCGACCCGTTCAAGGTGTGCACGAAGCGGGGCTTGCCGTCGCCGCTCCGATAGCGCGCATCCATCCGCCGCGCCTGGAAATCGCCGCAGACGGAGCAAGAGGAGATTTCGCGGAACGCGCCGCCCTCGCCCTGCCCGGGCATCCACACTTCGATGTCGTAGGTCTTTTGCGCAGAAAAGCCCATGTCACCGGCACAAAGCGTCATGACCCGGTAATGCAGGTCGAGCCTGCGCAGCACCTCCTCCGCGCAAGCCAGCATGCGTTCGTGCTCGTCCTTGCTGGCTTCCGGCGTCGTGATCGAGACCAGTTCGACCTTGGTGAACTGGTGCTGCCGGATCATGCCGCGGGTGTCGCGTCCGGCGGCGCCTGCTTCGGCGCGGAAACACGGCGTCAGCGCGGTCAGACGCATCGGCAATTCCTTCTCGTCGACAATGGACTCGCGGACGAGGTTGGTGAGGGAAACTTCGGCTGTGGGAATCAAACCCAGCCGCCCACTTCGCAAGTTCTCCAAGTGCCCCGACGGATCGCTGTCCGACGCGCTCAATAGTTCGCCCTTGATCGCCCAAAACTGATCTTCTTCAAATTTCGGCAACTGGCCGGTGCCGAACATCACCTCGTCACGCACGAGCAAAGGCGGATTGATCTCGGTATAGCCGTGTTCGGCCGTATGCAGATCGAGCATGAACTGCCCAATCGCGCGCTCCAGCCGTGCCAACCCTTTCTTCAATACAACGAAGCGGGCACCCGACAACTTTGCCGCCCCCTCGAAATCCATGAAGCCAAGCGCGTTGCCGAGATCGTCATGGGGCTTTGGCGCGAACGCGTAGCTGCGCGGCGCGCCAAAGACATGGTGCTGCACATTACCATGTTCATCGACGCCGTCCGGGACCTCGTCGAGCGGCAAGTTCGGTATTGCGGCCAGCTCCCTCGCCAACTCTTCGTCCGCGCTTTTCGCCGCCAGTTCAAGTTCAGGCAGCGCGGCTTTGAGTTCGGCAACCTCCGCCATCAGGCTCGCCGCGCGCGCATCATCCCTGGCCTTCTTGGCTTCGCCGATTTCCTTCGATGCCGCATTGCGCCGCGCCTGCGCCTGCTCGGACTTCAGAATGGCCGCTCGGCGCTTCTCGTCGATCGCCAGCAACGAATCCGAAAGTGGCGCGAATCCGCGCCGCTTCAAACCGGCATCGAATGCGTCAGCATTCTCACGGATCCATTTGATGTCATGCATGGCGTCAACGTCCAAATTTTGAGGCAGTCATGCCCGCGAAGGCCGGCATCCAGTAACCCGAACGGGCTGGGTTTGGAACAGTCTAGCTTTACGGAATACCCCGGAGCGCCCGCCTTCGCGTATAATAACGGCGAGAATCGCGACCAAATTAGCAACAATCCCGGCCGAACCCGCCCTACTCCGCCGGTGTCGGCGTGGTCGGTGCCGGCGGCGTTGCTCCGGTCGAGGCCTGCCTGGCGGCAGCATTCTTTTCCACGATCCGCACCGCCCAGATCGAGCCTTCGTAAAGCAGGAGCAGGGGAATGGCGAGCGAGGACTGACTGAGGACGTCGGGCGGCGTCAGCACGGCAGCGATCACGAAAGCGACGACGATGAAATAGCGCCGCTTGTCGCGCAGTTGCTGGGATGTGATCAGCCCGATCCGCCCCAGCAGCGTCAGGATCACGGGAAGCTGGAAGGCGATGCCGAAGGCAAAGATCAGCGACATCGTCAGCGAGAGGAATTCGCCGACCTTGGGCAGAAGCTCGATCTGCGCGCTGTCCGGGCCTCCCAGTTGCTGCATGCCGAGCGAGAAGCGCACCAGCATCGGCAGCACGACGAAATAGACCAGAAGCGCACCGAGCACGAAGAAGACCGGAGTCGCGATCAGATAGGGCAGGAAGGCCTTGCGTTCATGCTTGTAGAGGCCCGGCGCCACGAAAGCGTAAATTTGCCCCGCCACGATCGGAAAGGAAATGAAGCCTGCGCCGAACAGCGCGAGCTTCAACTGCGTGATGAAATATTCCAGAAGCGCAGTGTAGATGAATTTCGAGTTTTCCGGCCCGGCGACCCAGACGAACGGCCATACCAGCCAGTTGTAGATCGTCTTGGCAAAGAAAAAGCAGAGGATGAACGCAAGGCCGAAGCCGAGCAGCGCCTTGATCAGGCGCGAGCGCAGCTCGATCAGGTGATCCATCAGCGGCGCTTTGCTGGCGTCGATGTCCTCGTCGCTCATGACGCTTTGGAATCCCGCGCAGGTTCAGCAGTTTCGGCCACGACGGCGTGAGTGTCCGGTATTGCCGAAGCCGGCTCGCTTGTCGTTGTCGCCGGTTCGCTGACCGGTGCGATCGCCAACGGCTCCGACGCGGCCTCGGCGGCAGGGCGCGTCGTGTCTTCCGACGATGAAATCGCCTCGACCGTTGTGGCGGGCTTTTCATCGCTGCCAAGAGCCGCGGTTACGTCCTTCTGGAGCGAGGTCATGATGTCGCCGCTTGCAAAGCCGGTTGCGGCTTCCTTGACCTCATCAAAGCTTTTTTTGAGGTCGGCCATTTCGGCCTCGCGCATCGCTTCCTGGAATTGACCCTGGAATTCGGCGGCCATCTTGCGCGCCTTGTTGACCCATTGGCCGACCATCCGCAGGACACCCGGCAATTCCTTGGGTCCGATCGCAACGAGTGCGATCACCGCGATGACGAGATACTCACTCCAGCCGATGTTGAACATGAAAGCTTCCGCTCACGCGAGGCCATTATCCTTCACAGACTGGGCCGTTCGCGACGTTATTCAGCAGACCTTGCCGCCTGCATGATCACGATCATGGGCGCTGGCTTGCGAGACACCCGCCAGATCAAACGGCCTTGCTGCCGACGTCAGTGCGCGCCGCCTGCGACGCGCCGCTGTGGTCGATCGACTTAACAGGCTCGGACTTTTCAGCGGTATTGTCGTCGTCCTGCATGCCCTTCTTGAAGGCCTTGATGCCTTGGGCGACGTCACCCATCAGGTCGGAAATCTTGCCGCGACCAAACAGCAGCAGGACGACTGCGATCACCACGATCCAGTGCCAAATGCTCAACGAACCCATCCTGCAACCCTCCAAAACGCGCTTGGGACGCCCGCGGCGCCCGCCTACCATTGAGCGGAACGTAGGCTCAAGGGGCGCCAAAAACAAGGACTTAAGCCGCGTAAATTAGTGTTACGCCGGCTGACCGTTAATGGTGGCCGTGACGAATGTAGCTTGGCGATCCGATGGCTCGGAAATCTCTCTTATTCGCTTTCCGAGCCGGTTTCCGGTTCGACCGGCGGGGCCAAAGCCAGTTCCAGATCGCCTGCTTCGAGCGGATCTTCATCCTCGCGCAGGGCCGGATCATCGGAGGGCGTCGGAACGGTGAAGCCCGAGGGCAGTCGCGTATCCAGCAGCCCCGTTCCTTTCAGTTCCTCAAGGCCCGGCAAATCACTCAGCGCTTCAAGACTGAACTGCGACAAAAAGGCTTCTGTGGTTCCGAAGGTCAAAGGCCGCCCGGGGGTTTTGCGGCGGCCGCGCGGCCTGATCCAGCCGGTCTCAAGCAACACATCCAGCGTTCCCTTCGACGTCACCACGCCCCGAATCTCTTCGATCTCTGCGCGCGTGACCGGCTGATGATAGGCGATGATGGCGAGCATCTCGATTGCCGCGCGCGACAGTCGACGCGTTTCGGTGCTCTCTCGCGTCATCAGCCATGACAAATCGCCGGCGGTGCGGAACGTCCATTTGTTGGCTATGCGAACGAGATTGACGCCCCGCGGGGCGTAGTCCGCCTGCAATTGTGCAAGCGCTGCCTTGATGTCAACGCCGTCGGGCATCCGCTTCGCCAGCGTCGCCTGATCGAGCGGCTCGGTAGAGGCAAACAACAGCGCCTCCAGGAGGCGTAGTTCTTCAGGCCGCATTTGCGGATTGTTGTCGGCCTGCTCGTCGGCGTCGGCGATGCGCTTTTCCGCCAGGCTTGCCATGGCACAATCTCCTTCTTCCACTCACTCAGCCCGCATTATCGGGTGGGGACATTGCGTCAGGCGCCGGTTGTTGCGGCGGACGCTTTCTGAAAAACAGCGGAGCGAACGGCTCCTGCTGATGCAGTTCGACCTGGCCTTCCCGGACAAGCTCCAACGCTGCGGCAAAGCTCGACGCAAACACGGTCGCCTTCTGCGACGGGTCGACCACATAATGAAGCAGATATTCGTCGAGACGGCTCCAATCTTCAGCGAGGCCGACCATGCGCTCCAGCGACGCCCTCGCCTCGGCAAGCGACCACACCGTGCGCTTGGCAAGGTGCACCGATGCCAGCACGTTCTGCTGACGCTGCACAGCGTAAGCCGCGAGGAGGTCGTACAAGGTCGCGGTATACTTCGGGTGGCGGACTTCCGCGATCGTTTCCGGAAAGCCACGCGGGAAGATATCACGCTGCAACTGCGGCCGATTCATCAACCGGTTCGAAGCCTCGCGAATGGCTTCCAGGCGGCGCAGCCGGTTGGCAAGCGCGGTCGCCATTTCCTCTGCGCTCGGGCCCTCGGCGGTCGGCGGCTCCGGCAACAGAAGCCGCGATTTGAGAAAGGCGAGCCACGCCGCCATCACGAGATAATCGGCCGCAAGTTCGAGCCGGATCTTTCGCGCCGCCTCAATGAATTGCAAATACTGGTCCGCCAGCGCCAGGATTGAAATCTTGGCGAGATCCACTTTCTGCTGGCGCGCCAGCGCCAGCAACAGGTCAAGCGGGCCCTCATAGCCTTCGACATCGACAACCAGCGCCGGCTCGCCGTCGGCGAGTTCGGCCGGACGACCGGTTTCAAACGAGAGAATTTCCGCGGTCATGCGCTCGTCAAGTCCCTGCTCTGTTCACCAGAGCCGCAAGCTCGGCCCGGGCCGCGCCCCTGTCCAGCGGCTGCACCTTGCCGCGCGAGGCCAGTGCCTGCTCGGCGCGCCGAAATGCAATCCCCGCCAATTCCGGCGTCTCGGCGGCGACCTCGCGCATTTCATCGAGATTGCCATTGCAATGGAGGACGATGTCGCAGCCGGCAGCAAAAATGGCTTTGGTTCTCTCCGCGATCGATCCGGAGAGTGCATTCATCGACACGTCATCACTCATCAACAAACCTTGGAACCCGATCCCGCCACGAATCACTCGGCTGATGATTGTCGCAGAAGTCGTTGCCGGATGGACCGGGTCGAGCGCGCTAAACACAACATGCGCGGTCATTGCCATCGGCAGGTCCGCGAGGGGCCGGAAGGCCGCAAAATCAGTTTTTTCGAGCTCATTTTGAGGGGTATCCACGGTGGGAAGCCCGAAATGGCTGTCCGCCGTGGCCCGGCCGTGACCGGGAATGTGCTTCAATACCGGTAAAATACCACCCTCAGCGAGCCCCTCGGAAACAGCGCGCGCAATCGCAGCCACCTTTGCCGGCTCTGTTCCGTAGGCGCGATCACCGATGACGGCGTCCGCGCCGGCCACTGGCACGTCCGCCAAGGGCAGACAGTCGACATTAATGCCAAGCTCAGCCAGATCCGCGGCAATCAGCCGTGCACAGAGCCTCGCCGTCCTCAGTCCGATCGCAGGATCCATATCGTAAAGCGCGCCGAACCGGGCCCCCGGCGGATAGACCGGCCAATGTGGCGGTCCTAGCCGCTGCACCCTGCCCCCCTCCTGATCGATGAGCACTGGGGCATCGCCGCGGCCGACGCATTCCTTTAGCGCCGCAACCAGCCGGGCAACTTGTTCTGGGGTTTCAATGTTCCGCTTGAACAGAATGAAACCCCAAGGCGGCGACGCCTGGATGAACGCGCGCTCGTCGTCTTTGAGTTCTAGTCCGGCAACACCGGTGATGAAGGCGCGATAATTCATCGCGGCCGATTAGCCCCCGCCGACCCCATGGGTCAACAGCAGGTTGGGGACGATCGTTGCTACTAGCCCGGTTGTGACGTTCGCATCTTATCGCAGCGGGCACTGTTACCAACGTCAGACCCGAAGGGACAGCAGCAATTATTTGATTCTAATGTGGCTTTGGCTCTGACGCTCCATTGAAGAACTCGCCGAAGGAAAGTCAGTCGTCACACTAATTCCTGTGGATCAGGCACTGGCCTCCGGCAGATTTCAAACTGCCGCAGAACTGGGATGCCTCGGCAGACGAGCCGAATGGCCCGACCATGGCCCGATACACGACCTTCTCGCCGATTTCGGCGCGCTTGATGACCGGAGCATGCGAGCCGAGCACGGCCGGATACTTGCTCTGGAGCATTCTGTAGGAGGCCTGAGCTTCGGCTTCGCTCGCTTGCGACGACACCTGCACAAGGTACCCGCCGCTCGCAGCTGCCGGATTGGGAGCGCTCGGCGCGATCTGCGTCGGATTGGTCGCAGCCATCCGCACCGGCTCCTGCGCGGCCGGAGCCTCTGACCGCGGTGCCAGTGACAATGGCCCATTCGCGTTGGCCGATGGCCGCGGGGCTGGCACCGCTGCCGCGCGCGCTGCGGGCTTTACCGGAGCCGGTGCAGGGGGCGCGGCACCTTCCGGCGTGCCGGACGTCGCCGGATCCTGACGAACTGTGACTGTCCTGACCTGGTGCGGCTCGTTATTCGTGAAGGTCCCGTTGGCACTGGTGGTCGGGGGCTGCGCACCCGGCACAATTGAGCCCGGCAGCGGCGCAGTGCCGTTTTGCGTGAGCGGCGGAAATACCACGCGTGGTCCGGTCGGTCTCACACTGCTGGGATCGATCGGGCTTTCCTCGCGCGAGACAATCTTCTCGGTGCCGTCGCTGACAGTCATGCGGTCCGGCACCTTCGGCGCGTCAGCGGATGCCGGAATGATCTTGGTCGGTCCCGTATCGGCTCGGATAATCGGCGGCTCGCCATTGTGAGCCCTGCCGGTATACGTGCGATACGCGAACGCACCGCCAACACCGAAAACAGCCAAGGCCAGCACGGCCGCGACAGTGATCATACCACCACGGCGTTTTGGCTCCGGCTGCGCATCGAAATGCTGGTCTTCGTCATAGCCGTAATCGTCGTCGCTGTAGCCTTGGTCGTGCTGTGAGCCGGCATCGAAGCTGCCATAGAGCGCTTCATCGTAGCGCGACATATCCGGCTCGTGACCGCTCTCGGCGAACACCTGCTCGTCGTCGTAATCCGGTGCGGCCGGCGGATGCGGTGCGGCGTAACGGTACAGCGGATGTACGCCACTTGGATAGTCATCCACTTGCGGAGGAACCGCGGGAAACTCCTGCCTTGCCGCAGCGCGCTGCATCCAGGATGGCGGCGCAGGAGGCGGCGGCTCGTCGGGTTCGGAGTCCTCGTAATAGCTGTCTTGATAACTGTCCTCGTAGCCGTCTTGGGACGGCTCCGTATCGACCGGGCGCACCGGCGGATGCAACGGCAAGTTGGCCCGGCTCATGGGCTTGGTGCCAGTACCAAACGGATCGGTCTGGCCTATCAAGCGCGCAAGCTCGGCCAGCGGATCGCTTTCCGCACTGCCAGACGCACGCGATGCCCTATCGCGATCGAAGCCGTCACCGGCCGGAAAAGCTCTCTTCTGATATCGATCAGCCATTGTCGTGATGCGTCCCCTCGGGGAAAAGTCGCCAACCCGCTTTCAGAAACGAACCGGCTTCTGCCGGATACCACCCAAATTGATCGCCCCGGGTGGCGGCACGTCAATCAGCGCATCTCGTTTGGCGCACCAACCCCCAGAACCCCGAGGCCGGACGCCAACACCGTGACAACGCCCTGCACCATTGCCAGCCGGGCCGTGGTCATCTCGGCATCATTATTGATAATAAAGCGTAAATAGGGCAAATCGCGCCCCTTGGTCCATAAGGCGTGGAATTCGCTCGCGAGATCATACAGGTAAAAAGCGATTCGGTGCGGCTCATGCGCGGCCGCCGCCGCCTCCACCGTGCGGGGATAGATGGCCAGCTTCCTGAGCAGGCTTAGTTCCGCGGGATCCACCAGCCGCTCGACTGGAGCGGCCGCCAGATACGCAAGCCGGGCCCCCTCCTCCTCCGGGAGGTCATGCAAGACTTCCTCCCGCGCTGTGCGGAAGATCGAATGCCCACGGGCATGGCCGTACTGCACATAAAACACCGGGTTGTCGCGCGACTGCTCGATCACCTTGGCCAGATCGAAATCAAGCACCGCATCGTTCTTGCGGTAGAGCATCATGAAGCGGACGGCATCCTTGCCGACCTCGTCGACAACCTCGCGCAGGGTGACGAAATCGCCCGCGCGCTTGGACATCTTCACCGGCTCGCCGTTGCGCAGCAGCCGGACAAGCTGGACGATCTTGACGTCGAGCGCCGCTTTGTTGCCCGTCACAGCCTTGATTGCCGCTTCGACCCGCTTGATGTAGCCGCCGTGATCAGCGCCCCAGACGTCGACGAGATTGTGAAATCCGCGGTCGAACTTGTCCTTGTGATAAGCGATATCGGAGGCGAAATAAGTATAGCTGCCGTCGGACTTGAGCAGCGGCCGATCGACATCGTCGCCATAGGTGGTTGCGCGAAACAGCGTCTGTTCACGGTCTTCGTAGTCATCGACCGGCGCACCCTTCGGCGGCGGCAGCCGGCCTTCGTACACATCGCCCTTGGCGCGCAGGAAATCGATCGTCGCCGCGACCCGGTCGTTGCCGCTTGCGATCAGCGAGCGTTCCGAGAAAAATACGTCATGGGCGATGTTGAGCGCGGCAAGATCGCCCTTGATCGCCTCCATCATCATGTCGATGGCTTTGGCCCGCACCAGCGGCAGCCACTCGGCCTCAGCCATGGCGAGAAGCGTCTTGCCGTGTTGGGCGGCGAGCGCCTGCCCAACTGGCTTCAGGTAGTCGCCAGGATAGAGCCCCTCCGGGATTTCGCCAATGTCTTCGCCGAGCGCCTCGCGGTAGCGCAGGAACGCCGAACGCGCGAGCACGTCGACCTGGGCGCCGGCATCGTTGATGTAATATTCGCGGGTCACCGCAAAGCCAGCGAGTTCAAGCAGGCTGGCGAGCGCATCGCCGAACACGGCGCCCCGGCAGTGCCCGACATGCATCGGCCCGGTCGGGTTTGCCGAAACGTATTCGACATTGACCTTCTCGCCCGCTCCGATCGCGCTCTTGCCGTAGGCGCCGCCCGCGCGCACGATGGCGCGCAGCGCGTCCGTCCAGACCGCAACCTTCAAGGTGAGGTTGATGAAGCCGGGGCCAGCGACATCGACTGACGAGACCATCTCCTCGGCGCGTAATCGTGCGGCGATCCTTTCGGCGAGGTCGCGCGGCTTGGCCTTCGCTTCCTTGGCAAGCACCATGGCGGCGTTGGTCGCCATGTCTCCATGCGCCGGGTCTTTTGGCGGCTCGACCACCACGCGCGACAGATCGGCGCCAGCGCCGAGTTCCGCGGCGCAGACGGCATGCACGCGCGACAGTACCTGGGCGAAAAGATGCTGTGTCTGAAGTGTCTCGGCCATGCCGCCGCCTAACGCAAATCCGGGGTCAAGTCAAAAAGCCGCTGATGTTCGGTCAACGCAAAACGGTCGGTCATCCCGGCGATGAAATTGCCGATCCGCCGCGCACGCTCCACCGCTGTTTCGGCCTGGCTTTCGCGCGGCAGCCATTCGGCGGGTAGCGCGGACGGATCGGCCTCGTAGCGCGCAAAGAGATCGAATACGAGCTGTTCGGCGTCCCGCATCACCCGCATCACCCTTTCGTGCCGGTACATCCTGATTTTCAGGAAGGCCTTGATAGCGGCTTCCGTCTGCGCCGTATCGATCGGAAACGCGATCAGCGCCTCGCTCTGGTTGCGAACGTCATCGACCGAAGCGGGCCGCATCACCTTGATGCGGCGATCAGCTTCCAAAACCACCGCGCCGATCAGGTGCGAAATCAACTCGCGCACGAGTTCAGCGCCACGGCGGCCCTCGTCGAGGGCGGGATATTGGGTATCGATTTCCGCAATGATGGAGGCCATCAGCGGGATTTCCTTGAGATCGTCGATCTGAAACAGGCCAGCACGCAAACCATCGTCGATGTCATGCGCGTCATAGGCAATATCGTCGGCGATCGCCGCGATCTGGGCCTCGAGCGAGGCGAAGCTCCACAATTCGAGATCGTAGGCCGCGACAAATTGCGAAATCCCGACGGGAAGGCCGCGCTCGCGATAGCTGCCGATCGGCGTGCCATCGCGCGTCGTCAGGGGGCCGTTATGCTTGACGATCCCCTCCAGCGATTCCCAGGTCAGATTGAGCCCGTCGAATTCGGGGTAGCGGTGCTCGAGCGCGGTGACCACGCGCAAGGTCTGGGCGTTGTGGTCGAAGCCGCCGTGTGCGCGCAGGCACGCATCGAGCGCCCGCTCGCCGGCATGACCGAATGGCGGATGGCCGAGATCGTGGGCGAGCGCCAGCGTTTCCGTCAGGTCTTCGTCGAGCCCAAGTTGACGCGCAAGCGCGCGCGCGATCTGGGCCACTTCGAGGCTGTGCGTCAGGCGGGTGCGGTAATGATCGCCTTCGTGGAACACAAAGACCTGGGTTTTATACTTCAGACGCCGGAAGGCGGTCGAATGGATCACACGGTCGCAGTCGCGCCGAAAAGGACTGCGGGTCCGGCTTGGCGGCTCCGTGAACTGGCGACCCCGGCTGCGGTCGGGATCGCAGGCATAGACCGAGCGAGGGGCAGCCATTCCAACCGACACGGGATATCCTATCTCCAGACGGGCGCGCGGGTTTGATTCCACTTCCCGGCGCACTTAACTATGATAAGCGTTTTACGAGATAAATACGCGCATATCGGAGCAAGTTATGACCACAGCCGTCACCATCAGCGAGCGGGCCGCTCGCCGCATTGGCGAGATTCTCAAGAAGGAAGGCGACGGCGCCATGCTGCGGATCAGCGTCGAGGGCGGCGGCTGTTCCGGCTTTCAATACAAATTCGACGTCGAGCGTGCGCAGGCCGACGATGACCTCGTGATTGCCCGCGACGGTGCAGTCGTGCTGGTCGATCCCGCCTCGGCACCATTTCTGGCGGGCTCCGAGGTCGACTTCGTCGATGATCTGATCGGCGCTTCGTTCCGCGTCAACAATCCCAACGCAACCGCCTCCTGCGGTTGCGGCACAAGTTTCTCGATCTAACCTCGAAGAGAGCCATCAGCCGATGCGGATCGCAACCTGGAACGTCAACTCGGTCCGGCAGCGAATCGAGAATCTGATGAGCTGGCTGAAGGAATGCTCGCCCGACATTGTTTGCCTTCAGGAAATCAAGTGCACCGACGAGGCATTTCCGCGGCTTGAAATCGAAAGCCTCGGCTACAACGTCGTCACGCACGGTCAGAAGACGTTCAACGGGGTCGCGCTCCTATCGAAGCTTCCGTTCGATGAAACCAAGTCCGGGCTTGCCGGCGACGATGACGACGCGCATGCGCGGTTTCTCGAAGGCGTGGTGACGCTCAAGCAGGGGGTGATCCGGATCGCCTGTCTTTACCTGCCCAACGGAAATCCGCCGAATACCGACAAATACCCCTATAAACTCAGATGGATGTCACGGCTTCTTGAATATTCAAGACAGCGCCTTAAAGCAGAAGAGCCGCTTGTCCTCGCAGGCGACTTCAACGTGATCCCGCGGCCGGAAGACGTCTCCAATCCGGCCGGCTGGGTAGAGGATGCGCTGTTTCGCATCCAGACCCGCGAGAGCTTTCAATCCCTGCTCGGCCTCGGGCTGACGGACGCGCTACGGGCCGTTACCGACGCTCCTGGCCAATATACCTTCTGGGATTATCAGGCCGGCGCCTGGCAGAAGAACCTGGGGCTGCGCATCGATCATCTCCTGCTGTCACCGCAGGCGAGCGACCGCCTGGTCGACGTCGGCATCGACAGCCATGTCCGCGCCTGGGAAAAGCCCTCCGATCACGTGCCGGTGTGGATCGATCTTGATCTGGCGGCCGCATAAGGACACTCCCGTCACCTCAGCTCTCGGGTGTCGCGAGCGTTTTGGCCATCGGATAAGACGCCGCCATTCCGAATTTTCCTTGCGGCGGTCCCGTGTCCTGGTAACCGCGCGACAAATAGAAGCGGTGCGCCGTCTCGGTGCTGAGCAGCGTGGCGCGGACTGCGCCGCGCGCCATCGCCCTCTCCTCCAATGCTTTCAGGAGCGCTGAACTGACACCACCAAACCGCGCCTTTGGCGATACGTAGTTGAGCGTAATCTCACCGCGGTCGGTAACGCCGCCGACTGCCAGGACCACATCGTCTTCCACGGCAACCAATAGCGAGCGCCCGATATTGTCGGCCCATGCCGCAACATTCTCGGGCGTCTTGCTAAGCAGCCAGCGATCCAAAATGTGGGGATTTCGTCTGTGGTCGGCGAAGCAAAGCTCGGAGATGGAAGCGCGGAGCAATTCGCAAGCCTCGGTCGCATCCCCCGGCGTCGCTTGTCGGATGATCATCGCGTTTTCCCCTTGCGGTCGGGAAACGTCGCGATCCCCGTCTAGTCCCGGCCGCCGGTCTTTACCCAGCGCTCGACCATTTGCAGCGCCATGGCGCGGTCATCGTCGGAGGCCTTGGCAACCGCCTTGTTGTAGCTGTCCCTGATCCAGGTCTCGTCCGGGGCGGCGCTATCGCGCGCAAGCATCAGCCACATCAGTCCGCGCGCTGCCTGCCGGGGCAACTGATCGCCATTGAACAGCATCTGGCCGAGCAGCGCCTGGGCCTGATGCTGGCCCTTTTGCGCAGCCAGGAACAGCCAGCGTGTGCCGTAACGGAAGTCATCACGGGAAGTGCCGGCGCTCTTCAGGTAGAGTTGGGCAAGGTCGTATTGCGCGTCGGCGTTACCGAAATAAGAAGCGGCGTATGAAAACATCTCCCGCGCGCGCTCCGTGTCGGGCTTGATTTTCGAATTCGGGATACCACTCAGATAATACCGCCCAAGCGCCACGAACGCGTTGGCGACGATCGCGGCCTGCGGCGCCGACGGACTGTCTTCGGCATGCTTGTTAGCGATCCCGCTGAAATATTCGAAGGCCCTCAGGTCATCCTGCGCCACGCCGTTGCCGTCGGCGTACATGCGGCCCAGCTTCCACTGCGTAACTGTCTCGTTAGCATAGGCCGACGCCGGGCTGTCGATACCGGAGGCGCCGCCCTTCTTCAGGGTTGCAGCCGCGCCAGAGGGGGTCGCAACCACGGCAATGGTCGAATCCCGATTCACCGGAGAGCCGTCGAAGGCGACCCCGGGAGTGGCCACCGGGGCTCCCCCTAAAATCAGAGCAAGAGCGATGCGCTTAAATGTCCGCATAACACGACTTCTCATGCGCCGCGCCGGGATGGGTGACAGCCCCCGTCACTGCCGGTCCGACCTGCTGGGCGTACTTCCACAAAGCACCTGACGTATGGTTAGTCGCGCGAGGACTCCATTCGGTCTTGCGCTGAGCGAGCTCCGCATCGGTCAATTTTACGTTAAGAGTCCCAGCGACTGCGTCTATCTCGATGAAGTCGCCGTCCCGCAACAGGGCGATCGGACCGCCAACGGCGGCTTCGGGTCCGACATGGCCGATGCAGAAGCCACGTGTAGCGCCCGAAAAACGGCCGTCGGTGATAAGGGCGATCTTGCCGCCCGTCCCCTGCCCGGTCAGCGCAGCCGTGGTCGACAGCATCTCCCGCATCCCGGGGCCACCACGCGGCCCCTCATAGCGAATAACGAGTACGTCGCCCTCCTTGTAGGCCCTGTTCTTGACCGCCTCGAAGGCATCCTCTTCACAGTCGAAGCAGCGGGCCGGGCCCGCAAATTTCTGGTTGGACATGCCCGCGACCTTCACGATCGCTCCCTCCGGCGCGAGGTTGCCCTTGAGGCCGACCACGCCACCCGTTGCGGTGATCGGTTTGTCGGCAGGCCGAACCACGTCCTGGTGCGGGTTCCACTTCACGCTCTGGAGGTTCTCGGCCATGGTTCGGCCAGTGACCGTCAGGCAGTCGCCGTGCAGGTAGCCATGGTCGAGCAATGTCTTCATGAGAAGTGGTATGCCGCCAGCTTCGAACATGTCTTTGGCCACATAACGGCCGCCCGGCTTCAAATCCGCGACATACGGCGTTCTCTTAAAAATCTCCGCGACGTCGAACAGGTCGAACTTGATGCCGCACTCGTTCGCGATCGCCGGCAGATGCAGCGCCGCATTGGTCGAGCCGCCGGAGGCTGCAACCACGGCGGCGGCATTTTCCAGCGCCTTGCGGGTCACGATTTCGCGCGGCCGAATGTTCTTGGCGATCAGCTCCATGACCTTTTCGCCCGCCGCCATGCAGAAGGAATCGCGAATTTCATACGGCGCGGGAGCGCCAGCGGAATAGGGCAAGGCCAGGCCGATGGCTTCCGACACGGTGGCCATGGTGTTGGCCGTGAATTGTGCGCCGCACGCTCCGGCCGAGGGACAAGCGACCCGCTCGATTTCGTCGAGATCGGCATCGGACATCGCACCCACCGAGTGCTTGCCGACCGCCTCGAACATGTCCTGGACGGTGACTTGCTGACCACGGAAATTGCCCGGCAGGATCGAACCGCCATAGATGAAGATCGAGGGCACGTTCAACCGAACCATTGCCATCATCATGCCGGGCAGCGACTTATCACAGCCGGCGAGACCGACGAGCGCGTCATAGGCGTGACCGCGGACCGTCAATTCAACGGAATCGGCAATGCATTCACGCGAGGGCAACGACGAGCGCATGCCGTCATGGCCCATCGCGATACCGTCGGTGACGGTAATGGTGCAGAACTCGCGAGGCGTTCCGCCGGCGGAAGCGACGCCCTTCTTGACGGCCTGGGCCTGGCGCATCAGCGCGATGTTGCAGGGCGCGGCCTCATTCCAGCAGGAAGCCACTCCAACGAAGGGCTGGTGGATCTGCTCGGTCGTCAGTCCCATGGCATAGAGGTAGGAGCGGTGCGGCGCCCGCTCCGGGCCCTCCGTCACGTGGCGGCTTGGCAGCCTCTTCTTGATGTTGGTCTTCGCGTCCATCGCGAACCCTGTTTCCTCGGCCATCTCTAACGTTGGGGACGACCGATATTTCCCCTTTCGCCCGTCAGCGCCGCAGCCTTAAATTCCTTCTATGATGATCTCGCGGAGGGGTGTGGCCAAAAAGCGGCGCAACGGGGCTGGGACCGTGTCTGACTTCAAATCCTAGGAAACTGTTGCCGTCAGGACACGATCGTTGCCGCAAAGCCACCCTCAAAGGTATTATCGGAAAGTTGGCTTTGGCTGCGGCACACGCATCGGCCCGCAGTTTCAATAAGGGCTTTGCCC
>NZ_DAIDJE010000059.1 GCF_027451485.1 Bradyrhizobium sp. | reverse complement strand
GGGGCGCGAGGCTTGGGCTGGCGGCGAGCCGCAGGCTCGGTCCGTCGGCGAGGTGACAGACAACAATGGCGATAGTTTATATTCAACTGCAGGTCCTAAATCCGCACCAAGATCGGCTCGGCGCACGCTCGATCGGGCTTGGAACTGCGCCCTTTGGGCGAGAGCCTCAAGCTCAGGAAATTGCGAGGCTCCTTTGGGAGGGGTCAGGACAAATTCGGTACGCTGGCCGCGCAGGGAATCGAACCGCACAGTTGGCACACGAATAGATTCTACGATGCAGCATCAGGAACGATTGGTGCTCGACAGCGTGACCGGACACAAAACACATTGACGGCCTTCGGCCGACTCGCAGATGGCTAGCGTCGACTCCGTTGTCCGGGCTTTGAACCGTTTCACCAGGGCACAGCGACGGCAGAACTCAAGATCAACTCTCGAAATGAGAGTATTGCCTCTACTTGCCTCCCCGGAGGGTATCAGATGGCAGTTCGCCGAATTCAGCATAGTAGTGCTTGGAAAAATGTCCGTGATTCGCAAAACCGCATTTAAGTGAAATGCCCGTAACCGTTACACCAGGCTTGGCCTCGATCAGCATACGGCGAGCGTGCTGCAGTCTGAGCCGTCTAATATGGTCCGAGACGGTGCTGCCTCTGGCTTTGAAAAACCGGTAGAGGCTCCGGTTGCTTACTCCGTTACGAGTTGCAATTTCCTCGACGTTTAGCGGCTTGCTCCAGTTCTCTTCGATATATCTGAGAACGTTCCGCATTTTACTGGGCACAGCCTGCAGACAGCTATCCTTCCTGCTGGTGATGTCAACGGTGGCGCCGATCAGGTTTGTTACGTTTCCAGCGACGTCGTAAATGCAGGTCGCCAATCCACGCAACCAGCGTACGCGGCCACTTTCGTCGACGATCCGATATTCCTGCACGTAGCCGGTTCCTGACGTGATCGCCTTCCGAACAACAGAGGCCACTGCTTCCCTGTCATCGGGATGAACGCGCGCGAGCAGAGTTTCGAGCGACGGCGCTGGACCGACCGCAGATGCACCGATCAGCGCATTATAACCGCCCGATATATCGCTTGAGTTCGTCTTGACAGAGAAATTCCAGGTCGAAAGTCCGCCAACATCCCGCGCGGCAATTAGCTGCCTCTCTACGAGCTTTGATTCCGTAATATCGACGATAGCCGCAGAGCACCAACGCAGTGCGCCTTTGCTATCCCTGATTCCACGCACGGTAACGTCAGCCCATACGATATTGCCTTCGGCGCTCTGGTAGCGCTTGTCGATCCTGAAGGATGAGACTTCTCCAGTTAGAAGGCGATGCTGCTCCGCGTCGTTACGCTTTCGGTCCTCAGGATGGGTGAGGTCGCGGAACGTGATCTTCCCGTCGGTCAGTTGCGCCTCAGCAAAGCCGAGAATGCGACAGCATTCCTGATTGACAAAAAGGAACCGACCGGTGCGCGCGTCTACCAACGAAAGTCCTACACCCAAACCGTCCAGAAAGGCACGCGGCATAGATGCGATCTGTTCGAGCTCCCTGTCGGACATGCGCTATTCTCGGAGGTTCAAATCTAAGGACGGGTGACACTGGTGGACAATTACACGTCGACCCAGTTCCCGCCGAGCTTGAGCCGATGGCGAACCAACCCAGGCTTGAGCGATGCCTCGATGAAGCAGCCCTTGATCGCGGCCGCGACCAATCGGCGCTTGTCGGACTCGGATGCGCCTCCACCGAGGTCAATGTCGAGCAGAAATCCGACCGGCGTACTCTCATAAGGAGCATTGCCGGTGTGGGTCGCGCGCCAATGCGCTCGCGCGCTAACCTCAATCGTTGTTAGTTCGATGCGCAGCCTGCGCGAAAAGGCACGCAGTTGTGTCATGATGCAGGCCGTCAGGCCGCTGGTGAAGTAAGCCAGTGGATAGGGGGCTGTACCGTCGCCGCCGTGAAAGGGACCCTCGTCGCTGGGGAGATCAACACTTACGGGCGCCGCGCCACGGAGGTGAACTGCGATATCGTTGCGAAATTTTGCGGTGTTGCGACCTTCAGCTTCGAACACAATGTCGATTGTGGTTACTTTTGGTGCTGGATCCATCCGACATAATCCTTTTTCAGAGAAGACATTGCTTGCGGTTGCCATTGAGATGTTTGTTGACCGGGGCGGTTCGCGCTACAGCGCTGGTCGTTACACCTGAAGACAAAAGTTCCAGCCCGATACCCGATGTTCATACGTGTGTTCCCATCGTCCGCCGATACCTCGCGATCCTCAGGCGCAGGCTTGCCCGGTCTCGGCGGAGGGTATCGCCGCGGCCTTGCCGAGCCATTGTTCGAGCGCCGGGAGGATACGGGCGCCGGGCTGGAATCCGTGCGTGACGAGCGCATACTGATCGTCGTCACCTTTGCCCGCGATCAGGGTCGGAAATCCCCGGATCCCAGCGGACTGCGCGATCACGAAATCGCCGCGCGTTTCTTCGACGGCCGCTTCGCTGCCGAACTCGCTGCAGAAGGCGGCTTCGTCCACACCAAACTCCGCGGCAAGGGCCGTCAGGGTGGCAGTGTCGGTTACGTCGCGGTTTTCGGCATAGAAGGCGCGGTGGATGCGGCGCAGGGCGGCGAGACCGGTGTCCATGCCGCGGCGCCGCAGCACCACGACGGCCCGGCTCGGCGGCTCGGTGTCGTAGACGAAGCGGTCGCGGTCGAAGAAGGCGAAGTCGAACGGCTGACCCGAGGCCGTGTGGACGTGTTGCCAGTGGTGGCGGACGTCGGCGCGATCGTGCGCGGTCATCGCCTGCTCGGCCCAAGGGCGCAGCCCGCCCATGACCAGGCGGATCGGCAGCGCGGGGCCGAAGCGCTCCTCGATGGCCTGGATCACCGGCGCGAAGCCCCAGCACCAGGAGCACATGGGATCGGCGAAATAGACGAGGTGCGGCTGGCGCATGATCGAATTCTTAGAGGGGGCGCCGACGAGGCTTGATTTAGATGGATCGTTCTATTATTTATGCCATATCAAGCATCCTCGATCAAGGTAGATGCCGCGAGCCCGCAGCCTTTCTGACGACATCGTTCTCGAACGCGCCATCGGCGTGTTCTGGCAGAACGGCTACGCCGGAACGTCGCTGCGCGACCTGACGCGGGCGACGGGCCTGAGTTCGGCGGCGCTCTATCACCGCTTCACCGACAAGGACGGCCTGTTCGTCGAGGCGCTGCGGCGCTACGCGGACGACGGGCTGGTGGAGCGTTTCGCCCGCCTCTCCGCCGCCGCCGATCCGCTCGGCGCGATCCGTGACTTCCTCGACGAGTTGATCGCAATGTCGCTGGCCGATCCGCATCATCGCGGCTGCCTGCTGGTTAACACGGCGCTCGACGGCGCGGCGACATCGAATGAGGCGCGCGAACTCGTGCGCGCACGCCTCGGCGAGGTGGAGCGGTTTTTTGCCGGGCGGCTGGAGCGGGCCGTCGACATAGGCGCACTCGATCCGAAGACAGACGTTCCTGCGAACGCCACGGCGCTGCTCGGCGCCGCTTTCGCCATCCGCGTGATGGTGCGCCTCGACCCCAAGCCCCAGCGGCTGCGAGCGCTGGCCGACCACGCGATCGCCAGCCTTCCCCGGCGGCCGCAAACCAGGAAGAAAAGATCCCCCGATGATCGACCTCCACGACTGGACGACGCCCAACGGCCACAAGATGACGATCTTCCTCGAGGAAACGGGCGTGCCGTATCGCGTGATTCCGGTGAATATCAGCGCAGGCGACCGGGGACGAAAGCATGACCGCCGATCTTCGTCTGTTTGAGCTGGCCGGCGCCGATGATGCCATCCGCTTCAGCCCGAATTGCTGGCGCACCCGGCTCGCGTTGGCGCACAAGGGCCTGCCGGTCGAGACGGTCGCCTGGCGCTTCACGGAAAAGGACGCCATCGCCAAGTCCGGCCAGGGGAAGGTGCCCGTTCTCGTGGCTGGCGATCAATGGCTCTACGAAAGTTGGGATATCGCCGAGTATCTCGAAGACACCTATCCCGACCAGCCCTCCCTGTTCGGCTGCCCGCAGGGTCGCGCGGCGGCACGCTTCGTCAGCCAGTGGGCGAGCGAAGCCCTGCATCCGGCGGTCGCGCGGGTGGTCGTGCCCGAGATTCCCGCTGCCCTGCACGAGAAGGACAAGGAATATTTCCGCACCACGCGCGAAGCCGCGTTCGGGCGGACGTTCGAGGCGATCGCCGCCGAGCGTGATGAGGCGCTGAGAGCGCTGAACCGCACACTCGCGCCGCTGCGCAGCACACTCACCAATCAGCTCTACGTCGCGGGCGCCGCGCCGGCCTATGCGGATCATGCCGTCTTCGGGGCTTTCCAATGGGCGCGCGTCATCAGTCCCGCCACTCTGATAGCATCCGACGATCCGGTGTCCGGCTGGGTCGAGCGGATGCTCGACGCCTACAACGGACTCGCCCGTTCGGCGAAGCGGATGGCAAACGCCGAGCCACATCCCTCAACGTCTCAGGAAAACTCCACAATGAACATGACGAGCAAACTTCATCCCGGCCAGCCCTTAAACCCAATCACCTTCAAGCAACTCGATGGCGGCGACTTTACCTTCGGCGCTTCCGGCGGGTGGCAGGCGCTATTCGTCATCCGGGGGCAGCATTGTCCGATCTGCAAGTCCTACCTTTCGGAAATCGAACAGCGGCGCGAGGCGCTGGCGGCACTCGGCGTCTCCGTGGCCGCCGTCTCCGCCGACAGCGAAGCGCAGACCCGCATCACCGCCGAGGCGGCGAAGGTGAACTTCCCGTTGCTCTACGGCCTGGACGAGGCGACGATGCACCGGCTCGGCCTCTACGTGTCCGAGCCGCGCTCGGCGCAGGAGACCGACCATCGCTTCCCCGAGCCGGCGCTGTTCGTCGTCAATCCCCAGGGCGTGCTACATCTCGTGGACATCGCCAACGCGCCCTTCCTGCGCCCCGACCTCGATCGCATTGTGCGCGGGCTCGGCTTCATCATCGAGAAGGCCTATCCGATCCGGGGCACGTTGAAATGAGCCAGCTCGCCGGCATCCGCGCCTGCGTCTTCGACGCCTACGGGACAATCTTCGATTTCGCTTCCGCCGCGGCGCGATGCGCGGAGATTCCCGAGGACAAGCGGGCCGCGCTGACCAGCGTCTGGCGCGACAAGCAGCTGCAATACACTTGGCTGCGAACGCTGCAGGGCCGCTACGCCGACTTCTGGCAGGTCACGGGCGAAGCACTCGACTTCACGCTCGACAGTCTCGGCATCGCGACGCCCGCCCTGCGCGACCGTCTGATGGACCTCTATCTGACGCTGTCAGCCTTCCCTGACGTTCCGGATACGCTGCGGCGGCTGAAGGAGGCGGGTTTCGTCACCGCGATCCTGTCCAACGGCTCGCCGGCGATGCTGGACGCAGCGGTGGGCAGCGCCGGTCTGCGGCACATGCTCGACGCCGTGCTGTCGGCCGACGCGGTCCAGGTCTTCAAGACCCATCCGCGCGTTTACGACTATGCCCTGGAACAGCTGGGGGTGCGCGCGGATCAGGTTTCTTTCCAGTCCTCGAACGCCTGGGACGCCTATGCGGCCTCCGCCTATGGGATGCGGGTGGTGTGGTGCAACCGCTACAGTCAGCGACGCGAGCGCCTGCCGGGCGCGCCGAATCATGAGGTGAAGAGCCTTGCCGAACTCCCGGCGTTGTTGACTTCACCAGCCTGAGACAGCAAAGGGAGCAGCGCGGCATGCTCGCAGAAGTCCGTCCGGAGGATGCGCCGCCCGAGATTGCGGCGATCTATGCCGACATTCGCGCCGTCTCTGGCGTGCCTATGGTCAACTTGATCTGGCGGCACTTCGCCGCTCTGCCGGGTGTGCTCGATTGGGCGTGGACCGCGGTGCGACCGCTGGTTGGATCCGACAAAATGGCAGCGGCCCGAGCGCGCGTCACGGCGGCGGTTGCCGTGCCCGCAATTGCCCCGCTCGCGCCGACGGCCTGGGCCGCAGCCGGTCTCGATGAAACGGGGCTATGCGCACTGCGCACCATGATGACGGCCTACGTGCGCGGCAACGTGACGAACATTATCGCACTCACTGCGCTGCGCCTGCGGCTCGACGCGCCGGACCGACCAGCAGCGCAATTTGCTCCCGGTCCGGTTGCGCCAGCGGCGCAGCTTCTGCCGCCGCTGCCCCACATCGAGGCGCTGCCAGACGACCTCGTCGCCACGATCCGGGCGCTGGCAGCAAGTCATGACGGTGCCGGCGGCGGTGTGATTCCGAGCCTCTACCTCGCGCTCGCGCCGTGGCCCGGCGTTGTAAACGCGCTTGCCCGCTGGCTCGGCCCGCTCTACGCGCTCGATGCCATGCGGACGGCGCGGGCCAGTACGGTCCGCGTGGCCGAGCAAGAGGCAGCCGCGATGCTGCCTTCCATTGGGCAGGCGCCGGCAGGTCTCGCCGCGATGCGCCCGACGCTCGATCGCTTCACCCGCCTCGTCATCCCCGACCTGATTCCCGTCTGCATCGCGCTCAGCGGCTTGTTGTCGCTCGGCTGAAGCTGCGTGTTCGCGCCGGTGAGAAACAGATGAACACGAAGGATGGAAGTACGATCATTTGGACAGCGGTATCATGGGCGGCGGCAAGCGCGTCTATAATGCGGCCCCAAACACCCGCACGCCGCCATCGAACGAATCGGTCGTAGCAGGTGGTATATGGGCCAAACGCCTCCGACAGATTCCGCCAGGCTTCCCCGGATCGCAAAACTCAAAAGATGCCATTCAGAACACGACGGTCATTTACTCGTGGGACGCCAAGCTTGGTGCATCGATGGTGCCCCGTGCGTGGTGTAGCTGACTTTTTGATGGAGGCACTTCTTCTCGGCGGCCACATCGCGGCGTCGGCCTCCTTGCGGAACGAACTGATCAAGCAACCAATTGATACTGACAAGTGGCCCGCCGATATCGCCGCGTCCGCGGATGCCCATGACTCGCGCGACCGGCCGGTGTTTTTCAGAGACTGAGGACGAACTTGTCACAGCTTACGCGCCTGCTATGCAGCATTGACAATAGCATGTCGGTAGAAGTCTCCACGGCCGCTTTGCCGTTGGCATCATGGGGCTCCTTCGGCAGTCAACGCATCATAGATCCGCGCGATCGTGGCACGGGCGTTCGGTTCGGCCGAGCGGCGGAAGGACTATTCAGCAGCAATCAGTGACCCTCGCTCGACCTAAATCATCAGACTGATTCGAAAAGCCGAGCCGAGCTTCGTTTAAGGTCTTTCCAGACTCTTGTGCTGCAAAGCAACGTCGACTTACGAGCACTCTCGTGCCTGTAGAGAAGCTGTCCACAACAGCATCAAATGCGTTGCGGAATTGGTTCTGGCTCAGAAGCGGTATTGCCATCGGCCAGCTATCCTCGTCGATTGACTGTTGCTGTCGAGACCCGGCATTTGCTGCGGTGCATTGTGGACGATGTCATTGAATCGGCGCAAGCTATAGTCCTTTCAAGAGTGCCGTGACGGCGTTAAGCATAGTAATGAGGCAAGATACCAAACTGCAGCAGCGGGCGTTGCTCGACAACATTCCGGACATGGCGTGGCTGAAGGATCGCGACTGCCGCTATCTTGCGGTCAACACGGCCTATCTCGAGATCTTGGGAATTCCGGAGCACGCGGTGCTCGGCAAGCGGCCCGACGAGATCTGGCCGGCGGAGATCGCCGAGGTTTATCTGCGAACGGATCGAGCGGTGCTCAAGAGTGGCCGCCGGCGTCGCTACGAAGAGACGCGGCCCGATCCCTTCGGGATAGCCCGCTGGTTCGAGACGATCAAATCGCCGATCCGTGACAAGGCCGGCCGCATCATCGGAACAGTCGGCATTTCCCGCGACATTACTGAGCGGAAATTGGCCGAGAGCGAGTTGATCAAGTCCCGCACTCAACTGCGGGAGTTGTCGAATTATCTTCAGTCGGTTCGCGAGGCGGAGCGGGCGCGCATTTCCCGCGAGCTTCATGACGAACTCGGCCAAACGCTGACCGCGTTGAAGATGGAGCTCGGCTGGCTCAAGGATCGGCTCCCGGTTGAACCGGGGATGTTGCGAGCCCGTCTCGACCGCCTCGTGCAGATCGTGGACCATTCGGTGACCGACTTGCAGCGCATTGCTTCCGACCTGCGCCCGATGATCCTCGATGAGTTGGGCCTGGCGTCGGCCATTCAATGGCTGGCGCAGAATTTTTCCGAGCGGAGCTCGCTCTCGATTGAGCTTTCCTTCGAACTAGCGGACGTCGTCTATTCGAAAGACGTCAGCACCGCCGCATTTCGCATCGTGCAAGAAGCCCTGACCAACATCGCCCGGCACAGTGGTGCGGCATCGGCGCGCATCGTGGCGCGCCATTCCGGCAACGAACTCGAGCTTGACATCAGCGACAACGGCCGCGGCATGGATGTCGCGGGGTCGAGACGGGAGCAGCTCGGGCTCGTCGGCATGAGCGAGCGGGCGCATATGCTTGGCGGATCAATGGAGATCGATAGCGCGCCGGGACGCGGCACCTGCATTTCGGTGCGGCTGCCGTTGTTGACCGACAAAGTTGCGACAGCCGCTGCGCCATGATCAGATTATTTGTCGCAGACGACCATACGATCTTCCGGGAAGGGCTCAAGCAGATGCTCGCGGAGGAGGCCGATTTCAGAATCGTCGGCGAAGCAACCAACGGGGATGAGGTTCTGGCGCAACTGCATTCGCTGTCTTGCGAGGTCATATTGCTGGATCTCACTATGCCCGGGCGCAGCGGAATGTCGCTGCTGCGCGAGGTCGCTTCGAACGACAAGTGGCGCGTGATCGTGCTCAGCATGCACGAGGAGGACCAATATATCGTCGAGGCGCTGAAGGCCGGCGCTGCCGGCTATGTCACCAAGAACAGCGCCCTGGAGCAGTTGATCCTCGCGATTCGCAAGGTCATCAAAGGCGAGATGTTCGTCAGCACGGCAGCATCTCAAAGCCTGATCCGTCAGGCCCGCGCGCCGAGCGAGCCCCTGCCGCACACGCGGCTGACGCCGCGCGAACGCGAGGTGTTCGATCGCCTCGTCCTTGGCCGCAAAATGTCGGATATTGCGCGCGAACTCGGCTTGAGCATCAAGACCGCCAGCACGCACAAGACCAATCTCTTGCACAAGATGAAGGCCGAAACCACCACCGATCTGGTGCGCTACGCGTTGCGTCACCAGCTGGATCAGCGATCCTAGCTATCCATCAGCTGTCCCAGCGATCTAGGAATTTTCCTAGATCGCGCTAGGACAACGCCGATTTCCCACCGATTCAAACTCTCTTAGGCTTCGAAAAGCTGGTCTATCGGTGGGAGCATTTGATGAGACCTTCGCGGGCGGTGTGTCGATCGGAACGCGGTATGGTCGCGACCGCCCATTATCTGGGGTCCGGCGCGGCCCTCGACGTCCTCAAGCGCGGTGGAAGCGCCGTCGACGCGGCAATCTGCGCCGCGGCAACGCTCGGCGTGGTCTTGCCCCACATGGTCGGAGTGGGCGGCGACGCCTTCTGGCTGATCTATGACGCCCGCTCGCGCAAGGTGCATGCGTTGAACGGCAGCGGCCCCTGCGGCCGCAACATCGACGCCAGTTCCTACGCGCCTGAAAACTGCATTCCGCATCGCGGTCCCCGCGCCGCCATCACTGTCCCCGGGGCTGTGGACAGTTGGCGCCTTGCGCACGAACGTTTTGGCCGGCTGGCACTGGCAGAATTGCTCGAGCCGGCCATCGAGTATGCGCGCAAGGGCTCGCCGGTCAGCAATGACCTCGCGGCGTGGATTCATGACGACCGTCACGACCTCGCATCCGATCCCGGCGCGGCGCAGGTGTTCCTTGACGGGGGGCGGCCCTATTTGCCGGGGACCCGCCTCACTCAGACTGCGCTCGCCGGGACGCTCGAGCGGTTGGCTTCGCGCGGTCTGCGCTCGTTCTACGATACGGCAGGCCGCAGCATCGCGGCCTATCTCGACCATGTTGGCGGCGCGCTGACAGCGGAGGATTTTGCCGGCTACTCCGCGCGCTGGGTCGATCCGATCACGACGCGCTATCGCGGCTTCGACGCCTTCCAGTTGCCGCCGCCCTCGCAGGGACTAGCCGGACTCCTGATCCTCAATTTTCTCGAGGGGCTCGACCTTCGTAAGCTCGGGCCCGCGTCGCCAGATTTCTACAGCGCGCTGATCCAGGCAACCAAATGGGCGTTCGAAAAGCGCGACCGCCATCTCGCCGATCCCTTGTTCCATTCGATTCCCCTTGCCGATCTGCTGGATCCGCGGCTTGCCTCGTCCGAACGCGCGGTGTGGTTGAAGGAACTGCAACGCGAAACGGTGAGCCCGCCGTCCGGGAGCGACACCACCTTCATCTGCGTGGCCGACGACGAGGGCAACGCGGTCGGCATGGTGCAGAGCCTGTATTTCGACTTCGGTGCCTGCGTGGTCGATCCGGCGTCGGGGGTGCTGCTGCAGAACCGCGGCAGCTTCTTCTCGCTCGATCCGCGGCATCCAAACTTCCTGAAGCCGGGCAAGCAGTCGGCTTCCACGCTGATGTCCGCCATGCTCTGCAAGGATGGCCGGCCTTATCTCGTTTACGGCAGCCAGGGCGGGGAGGTGCAGCCGCAGGCCCAGACGGCGCTGGTCACCCGCATCGTCGACTTCGGACTGGACGTGCAGTCGGCGCTCGATGCTCCGCGCCTGCTTTACGGCCGTTCATGGGGAGACGCATCCAACCAGCTTCTGCTGGAAGGCAATGCGCCGGACGCTGTCTTTGACGGACTGCGGCGCCACGGACATCCCGTCGAGCGGGTCGGCTGGCCGCACACGCGCATGGGGACCGCACAGGCCATTCGCTTGAGGGGGCCATGGTCACCGTTCTTTGAAGGCGGAGCGGATGTCAGGGGAGAAGGCGTCGCTTTAGGGTTCTGAACGGAAAAGGGAACAGAAGAGGGAGGGATCGCAAAATGGACCTGATCATCCGCCGGGTACGGATCAGTGACGACGCGCCACTTGCGGACATCGCCATCGCGGATGGCCGGATCGCCGCCATTGAGGAGAAGATCGAGAAGACGGCCGATCAGGAGATCGACGCCGAAGGGCGCGTCGCCCTTCCCGGCTTCATCGAGCCGCATCTGCACCTCGAGAAGGCTTTCCTGCATCGCCGGATGCCGGCGCGGCTCGGCACGCTCGAGGAAGCCATTCGCGTGACCGGCATCCTGAAATCAAGACAGGAGCGGGAGGATGTTCTCGATCGCTCCCGCCAGGTTCTCGACATGGCCGTCAGGAACGGCACCACGCTAGTGCGTGCGCATCCCGACGTCGATCCCATCCAGGGCCTCATCGGGGTCGAAACCGCCATGCAGCTCAAGGACGAATATCGCGATCTCCTGGACTTGCAAGTCGTCGCCTTCCCGCAGGAGGGCTGGTTGAAGACCGAGGGGGTACAGCAGTTGATGGAGAGCGCGCTCGATCTCGGCGCCGATGTCGTCGGCGGCTGTCCGTACAACGAACTCAACTGGGACGATACGTGCAGCCACATCGACAAGGTCTTCGATCTGGCGCAGAAGCGCGGCCTCGATATCGACATGCATGTCGACTTTGCCGACGATACCGCTGATCGCCGTTTCGCGACCACCGAATATATCGCTCGAAAGACCATCGATACCGGCTACCATGGCCGCGTCGCGCTCGGCCACGTCACGAGCCTTGGGTCTCTGAAATCGGACCAGCTGAAACCCATCGCCGACCTTCTGCGCGAGGCAGACATCCACATCGTCACGCTGCCGGCTACCGACACCTATCTTGGCGGACGGCGCGACGAAGTAAATCCGCGACGTGGACTGACGCCGGTACGGGCGCTGCATGCCGCCGGGGTCAACGTCGCTTACTCCTCGAACAATATCCGCAATGCCTTCACGCCCTTTGGCAAGGCTGATCCGCTGCAGATCGGCAACCTTCTCGCTCATCTGATCCAGTTCGGCACGCCCGACCACCAGGCCGACATCATCAAGATGAGCACGAGCAACGCCGCTCGCGCCGTCGGCATCGCCGGGGAGTACGGCCTCGCAGTCGGTAAGCAGGCCGATCTGATGATCCTCGACACATACGCCGTGGCTGATTGCCTGCTCGATCTGCCCCCGCGCTCATGGGTGTTCAAGCGCGGCCGGATCACCGTCATCACAAAATATGAAAGCAGGATCTGCCGCAGTTGTGGTCACGCCCACGAGACGGCCCACGCTGATCGCGCCTGACCGAACCGAAGAGCCGGCACAAGACCGGACCGACAACATCAACAGTAGAGGAAACGCCATGAGAAAGCCGCCTGCCGAAATTGTTGCCTCGCTACTTGCCGTGACGACGCTTTTCGCGCCCGCCCATCTTCCGCCATGGGCAATCTTCATCTCCTGGGCCGGCACCTTTGCCGCGGGCGGCCCAAAACCCGACACCCTTAAGAAGATCTGGGTGACGATGCCGATCGGCGCCATCGTGGCGTGCCTGATCGTTGCCGGCTTCAATCTGGCCTCGCAGCATCTCAGCGGAAGCGCTTTTGTTCTGGCACAGTGCATCATCCTGTTCTGTCTCAACGCCGGCATGATGTCGCTTGGCCGGATACCGGCGCTTGGCTTCGTGCCCGGCATGTTCTTCGGATTTGCCTCATTCTTCGCCACCTTCTTCGGAGGCTTCGGACCCACGCCTGGCAACCTGTTGTCCGCGCTGGGCGCTACCATTCTCATGAACGCCATCGGTCCCGCCTATGCGTGGTTAACCGCTAATCTTGGCGCTCATCGTCCTCACGCGGAGGAACTTGTGCCGATCGGTCGTGCGCAGCGCGCAACATCCTGAGACATCATAGCTGGATTTCTCTGGGAGTTCCGAGGGCGACAGACGATCGGCGCCCTGAAATGGAGGAGATCGCTCGAGTCGGCCGTGTCTCAAGCCCTTGCTTCACGACCTGCGACGGGTAACAAAGTGAAATCACGCGTCCCGCAAGGGATGCGGGCCTTCCGACCACATTCTGATGGGCAGCGTCGCAATCATGGTCATCGGAGGGGCAAGAAACCCGAAGGCGTGCTTGCACGGCAAAGACCACGACAATCAGAGCAAGCTACTTGGCATATCCGATGCGAACGTCGGACCGATGAAGTCGAGAAATTAATGAATTTTGTGTAGCGGCTTCGAACTTGAAGTTTCCCTGACGAACTTGTGGCGGTCTTGATGGCAACTTCAGATTTGCCGTGCCGGTCGCTTCTTCACACAATCCGAAGCGCAAGTTTTCTTCGAGAATGCGGTCTATTCACCCAAGAGCCTTGGGAGTTGCGCGCCAAGCAGTGAAGCTCGCGGCAATCGGGGTAGGCGGAATTAGCCCACCCCGAGCTTCGCACCATACGGTTAGGCACCAGCCGAGAATATTTCCTTTCGGATGAGCGCATGAACGCCCCAGTTGCCATCTACGACCTGCGTAATGCCGAAATCGACACCTATCGACATCAGCGAAATGGCTTCGTCCTCGGTCAACCCTTTCGTCGTCATCAGGAAGTGTCGCATTTTTCGGAACGCATCGCGTAACGCTAGGTCAACGGACGATTTGCTGTAGATGGTCTTCTGCGCGTCGGGCCCAAGCTCCTTCAGATAGTTGGCGAAGGAGAATCCGTGGACGAGCCATTCGGTCTGCGTCTCAAGCAGCGGATAACCAAGCTGCTCCAGTGGGGTGCCGGCAAGATCCGCCTTCTTGTGCAGAATGAGCTGGAAGGTGCCGGTCATCGAGCACTCGATCGCTGTACCACATAGCTCGCTATCGCCTTGCGACGCGTGGGGATCGCCAACCGACATGAGCGCGCCCGGGACCGAAACGGGATAGTACATGATGGAGCCTTTGCCGATCCTCCAATTGTCGATATTGCCGCCGGTATAGCTTGGCGGAATAGTGTCGACGAAGTCGGCCTCCGCTGGCGCCAAGCCCAACGTTCCGAAATGCGGCCTGATTGGCAGGCGCACGCCCTTGAGGACTTCGTAGTTGCGCTTGGTCTTCGTGTGGTCGACGGGAACACCCGGATAGTCGATCGTGGCATGTGTCACCCCAAATGGATCGGTTTGCGGGACCCACTGGAAATTGTAGACGGCCTTGGCCCAGCTTCTCGCGCCCGAAGCGTCCACTTCGTAGATGGTGACTACTTCGCGTTTCGCGCCCCCGAGAAGATCCTTGTATTGGAAACCCCAGTTGGCCGCCGCGTTCGATCCGAAAGCCTTGCCCTTGAACTGAGGGTTCGCGCTGGGACGCGGCACGCAGTCGAGGATTCTCACCTCCAGAATGTCGCCGGGCTCGGCGTCACGAACGAAGACCGGTCCAGTGCAGATGTGGACGCCCTGACCCTCGCCAGAACCCTTCTTGTAGACCTTTGGATCGGTCGGTCCGGCTCCACGGCGATCAACGCCCTTCTTGTCCTTGGTCCATAGGTAGACGCTTTCGGCTCCCGGGTCGCCTTTGATCATGCGTTCGGTGTCATCTCCGGCATGATGGGTCAACGTCTCGATGGTAACGATGTCACCGCTGTCGATCTCGACCCGGGGTTTCAACGTCTTGCTGAAGTATCCCCAATGAACCGTTTCCGCATTGGCCGGCAAATAGTGATAGGATCGTTGCGATGGCTGCCGGGCCGCCGAAGCTTCCGCCAACGCAGGTGTCACGATCGACAGCCCGCCCATTGCACCGAGTGCGGCGACACCGCCGCCAGCGAACACGCTCGAGCGGAGAAGATTGCGGCGCTCTTGGTTCAGTCCCTCCTTGAACTTGGCATAGTGCAGTTTGAAATGCGGGCAGTTGACATCATCACCGACGCACATCGAAAACATCCTCCTGATGCTTGATAGACGAAGGTCTGAAGCTTCAGGTCAGGCGTTGCCGGGCACAATTGCGGGAAGTGTCCAAATTTTTGTAGGAGAGGCTGGATCGGGCACTGCGCAACTGAAAGAAAATACATATTTTTCAATGAATTGCTCTGCCTCAATTTTTTCTGCGGCAACTCGATGTGGCAAGAGATTGTGCGCGGCGAGACAAGTTCGCTGCGATCGCATGTTGAAAGTTCTGCGGCCTGAAACATACTCGTCGCGCGGGCTGGCTTCGATCGGAGCGCCGCCAGCACCTACCAGCGATTGAGAGAAGCCATGTCCATTCGCGTCAAGATCGATTCCGTTCCGTCCGCCATGCGACCCCGCATCTGGCAAAATGAGCTAGCCAGCCTCGGTCTGCGGGCAATCGTCGATCGCGCTGGCGACGCCGACGGGGCGATAGCCTTATGCTCGTCATTGTCGGGTACCCAGCTAGCTCACGTCTCGGGCCGCCTGGAAAGTCTCGCTGCGGAGATCGGAACGATCGAAAACCGGTTCATCGCGTTGTCGGTCGTCGGTGGCGGTGGTCATCTGATCGATCGGGAGGGGGACCGCGCGATCAGCAGCACGGAGATGCTCGTGCTGACCCTAGATCCTAACTGGCGAATCGAGTGGGAATCGGATGTCGATGTAATCTTGTTCAGCATTCCGCGTTCGCGGATCGAGGCCCGGCTCGGACGCAGCCGTCTCGAATGTCCCTTTCTGCTCGGCGATACCCCAATCGTCGACGCATTGCGCGCGATGTTTCAATCGTTCGCGATGCGGATCGATGAGATCGATCAGGTCCAACTAACCGTCGGTGAAGGTGCTCTTCTCGACCTCATTGTCAGCGCTATGCTGTCTGTCTCCAAGGCGGGCTCTGGTCCGATGACAGGGGTCCAGGCCGCCCATTTCAGACGGATCGCAGCCGCAATCGAGAGCAGATTATCCGACCCGACCCTTTGCGTGGCAGACATAGCCAAGCAGGAGAGATTGTCGACCCGCTACATTCAGCGTCTGTTCGAACGTCGCAATCAAAGCTTCTCAGACTATGTCCGACACTCGCGGCTCGAACGTAGCCGGGCAGACTTGATCGATTCGAATCACGCAGACGAAAGTATTGCAGAAATCGCCCGGCGCTGGGGTTTCCCGGATCAGGCCCATTTCAGCCGAAGCTTCAATCGAGCTTTCGGGACGACGCCCAAAGCGGTCCGGCATCAATTCAAGAACCCGTTTTCTCATCAAATACACCGAGGTACTTTGCCCAAGCGGCTTTCGAGGGTGGAAAGCAAAGCACAAGGAGAGGCTACCGAAACGGCGGAGCGGCAGGTTCGCCCTTGCGATATCGAGGCGGTCGAGCATGCTTACCTTCCCGCAAA
Organism: Bradyrhizobium sp.; assembly: GCF_027451485.1. GTDB lineage: Bacteria > Pseudomonadota > Alphaproteobacteria > Rhizobiales > Xanthobacteraceae > Bradyrhizobium. Next base: position 3,060 of record NZ_DAIDJE010000059.1, on the reverse strand, counting down.
CGCCGAAACAGTTCACTGGGGCTATTTGAGCGAAGCTATCCCTCCGGTTCTGTACATCTCACCAGGCGCACGTGTAACGGTCGAAACCCTCACGCAGCACGCCGGAGACGACGCAGAGCGCATGATCCAAGGCGATCCAGGAGCCGAAAGCGTCTTCGCCTGGACTCAAGATTTCAAGGCCATCAACCGTCGGGGCGCCGGTCCTCTAGAGGCGACCGTCTTCGGCCGCGGTGCTGGAGAGGGGTTTGGCGTGCACATCTGCACAGGTCCTATCTTCGTAGCCGGCGCGGAGCCGGGCGATTTCCTGGAAGTCGAAATTCTCGATGTTCGTCCGAGACCTTGCAAAAATCCTGCTTATGCCGGCAAAGCGTTTGCCAGCAATGTTTCGGCCTGGTGGGGCTACCAGTATCAGGACTTGCTCGACCGCGTTGGCAAGCATGAGACAATTACGATTTACGAAATCGACCTCGCGCAACCATCACATGCCCGTCCGCTGTACAGCTATGAATGGACTCCTCAGACCGATCCTTTCGGCGTCAGGCACGAGACAATTGATTATCCCGGAATTGTTGTCGATGCGAAGACGGTCCGCCCTGTCCGCGACGTGCTTCGTGGTGTTCGCATTCCTGCTCGTCCCTCCTTCGGCTTCATGGCCGTTGCGCCACGCGAGCAAGACCCCGTCGATTCAATCCCGCCTAGTCAATTCGGCGGTAATCTCGACAACTGGCGGGCCGGCCGGGGCGCGCGCGTTTATCTCCCGGTTGCAGTCAGCGGCGCGCTGCTATCCTTGGGAGATGGTCACTTTGCCCAGGGTGACGGAGAGGTCAATGGCACCGGCCTGGAGTGCTCCCTGACAGGCGATATTTGCATTCGCCTGCACAAAGCAGGATCGGGTATGCCGACATTTCTCCGCGGGCTTCACGCTCCCCTCATCGAGACCGAGACGCACTGGATTGTTCAGGCGTTCAGCTATCAGAACTATCTGCGAGAATTGGGCAAGTACGCGCAGTCCGAGGTCTATAAGCGCTCGACGATCGATCTCGCTCTGCGCAACGCGTTTCGCCAGACCCGGCGTTTCCTGATGGATGCCTTTGACCTTGCCGAGGACGAGGCCCTGAGCGTGATGTCGCTGGCTTCCGATTTCGGGGTAACCCAAGTAGCCGACGGCAACCTGGGCGTCCACGCGTCAATTCCAAAAGCGCTGTTCTCGGAACGCGGGGCGGCAATCGGAAATCGGTAGAGAAGACGATTTCCGTCCCATGACGAATGACAGAGGGACCGATTCTCACATTTCGCTTATGACAGATCGAAGAAGACCGGCCGCCGATAGTGCTAATTCCTTTTTTGTCCGGGCTGCAAATGATCAACAATCGGGTCGGCATGCCCGTCACGGCCTCGCCAACGCTGCAGTGCTCGGGACGAACGCACCAGAGATCGCGATCCTTTTAGACGACGCAGATGCTGTTGGGCGATAGAGCCCACGTCGATCAAGGCACGGCTGGAACGAATCGGTCAATCCGACAACAGATTCCGCTGCCCCCAGTACTAAATACCCATCCGCCGCAGTGGCCTTCGCCAGGCGACCGAAGATATTGGTCTTGGTCTCCTGATCGAAATAGATCAGGACGTTGCGGCAGAAGACCACGTCGAAGGTGCCAAGCTGCGAGAAGTCGTGCAAAAGATTGAGCTGCCGGTGCTGGACCATGGCCCGAATGTCGTCATTGATCTGCCATAGCTCGCCCTGTTGCTTGAAATACTTGACAAGCAATTGGATGGGCAGGCCGCGCTGTACCTCGAACTGGCTGTAGATACCAGCCTTGGATTTCTCCAGCACTTCCTTTGATAAATCGGTCGCGACGATCTCGATGCGCCATCCGACCAGTGCCGTGCCCATTTCCCTGAGGCACATCGCCAACGAATACGGCTCTTGGCCGGTCGAGCCGGCAGCGCACCAAATCCGGATGCTCTTGCGGCTGGAACGCGCGCGTAAGATGTCCGGGATGATCACATCCGGAAAATGATCGAACGGCACCTTATCGCGGAAGAAAAAGGTCTCGTTTGTCGTCATCGCCTCGACCACTTGGGTAACCAGGAGGCTCGAACCGCCTTTCATCTTCTGGACTAGCTCGCTGATTCCAGCCAGACTGGAGTTTTTGGCCAATGGAACTAGGCGGCTCTCGATGAGGTATTGTTTATCGGCGGACAGATCGAGACCAGATTGATCCCGAAGCAATTTACGCAGATATTCAAAGTCAGACGGCGTCACTGGTGGCCTCTTCTGGGCAGGAGCAAGTGGCTCGCTTAAGCTGGTGGCAGCTGCGAAAAGTCGATCAAACCGACTTCTGCGAATTTCGTCGCGATGATTTCCTTGTCGAATGGCTTAACGATGTATTCGTTAGCGCCGGCGTACAGAGCGCGGGCAATGTGCCCAACGTCGTTCTCTGTGGTGCAGAAGATCACTATGGGCTGGTCGCCGCCTGGCATGCGGCGGAGATTGCCGAGAAATTCGTAGCCGTCCATCACCGGCATGTTCCAGTCGAGCAGGATTGCATCAGGAAGGCTGCGGCTACAGACTTCCAGCGCGTGACCACCATGTTCAGCTTCGACGATCTCAAAACCGAGCCCCTTGAGGACCCGACGAGCGACCTTGCGGATAACGTTAGAGTCGTCGACGATGAGGCAGGTTTTCACGCCATCCCCTCTCGGCTAAGCAACCTTGATACTGGCCGTCATTTCCAGGACATGATCGATATCCAGGACAACCATCAATTGGCCATCGAGGCGGTGCATGCCGCCGGCGAGTTTCGCGATGCGGGGATCGAGATTGACCGGGTTTTCCTCATGGCTGTCGTCGGGTAACCTCAACACTTCGCCGATCTCGTCGATAAGCAGGCCATAGGATTCGCCGCGCAGGTCGATGCCAACCGCCATCGGCGGCTTGCCATCATCGTTTTTCGGCAAGCCAAGGCGGGCGCGCATGTCGATGACGGTGACGATCCGGCCGCGCAGGTTGAGGACACCGGCGATTTCCCGCGAAGCCAATGGAACGCGGGTCACGCG
>NZ_DAIDJE010000058.1 GCF_027451485.1 Bradyrhizobium sp. | reverse complement strand
ACTTCTACGCCTATCCGGTGACGGGAATTCCCCAGTTCAGGTCGATCGGCCCCGAAGTCGAACCGAGCATCATCTACGCTATCGCCCGGCAGGAGAGCGCCTTCAATCCGGCGGTCGTCTCGCCTGCCCAAGCCTATGGCTTATTGCAGGTGACGCCGGAAGCCGGCCGGTATGTCTGCAAGAAGTACGGCACCAGCTTCGACCTCACCCGGATGAAAACCGATCCCGTCTACAACGCCGCACTGGGGGCCGCCGAGCTTGGCGGCCTGCTCAACGATTACCGCGGCTCCTACATCATGACCTTTGCGGCCTACAACGCCGGCCGCGGCAGCGTCAGAAAATGGATCGAGCGCTACGGCGATCCGCGCGATCCGAGGGTCGATGCCGTCGACTGGGTCGAACTCATCCCGTTCTCGGAGACGCGGAATTACGTGCAGCGGATCATCGAGAACTTGCAGGTCTATCGTGCCCGCTTTGGCGGCGGAACGCGACTGCAAATCCAGGCCGACCTGCATCGCGGCAGCCTGGATTAGCTCGGGCACAACTTCCATTCGCATCTGGTGAAGGCTTCCGGATGAGAGGCCGATGCTCTCCATGCGTGCGGCGCTTCCGCCACAGGCCAAAAAAGGAAAGGCCCCCTCCCGATCTCTCGGAAGGGGGCCTTGTTACGTCAGGACGTTAGTCGATCGTCCTTACTTGTGGAACATCGGGGCCTTTGCCGGCTCCTCAGGCGCCCAGAGGCGATAGCTGAGGGTCGCGAAGACCGTCATGCCCTGTGCCATCAGAGAAGGATCGTTGCCAGCCGCCGCCAAAGCTGCGTCGTTCCGTCCGTGGGCGTAGACTTCCTGCGTTGCCCAAACCGAGACGCTTGCCGGCCCGAAATCATATCCGATCAGGCCACCGACCGCCCATTCATCATATCGCTGGACGTGGTTCAAGATGCTACCGCCAAGCGCGGTACAACTGACGGGGCATGAGTCATCGGTGACCTGACCGACGTAGTAGGCGACAGGACCGAATGTCCACTTGCCGATCGTCTTGGTGGCGGTGAAGTCGGCGTGGAAGATATTACCCGTGGTGTAATGGGTAACCCGATTCTCCGTGTTGATTTCGTCATACATCGCGGCGGTCAGGTTCCAGCCGTTCGCCAGATACGACACGATCAATTCTGGCTGGAAGGTGTAGTACGGGTTCGCCGGGCCGTTGAGGGTAGCCGGGCTCGTCGTCGCGCCATCGTCCAGGTAAATGCCAAGGCCGGTCTTGATCGCAAAGCCGCTGGTCCCGAGCTTCCAGCTCAATTCCACCGGAACGATATAGGTATTGAACATGCCGGCAGCTTGCACGTTGATCGGGCTGCCGAGGCTCTGCTGCACAAACGGCTGCACGATGACGGCGTCGTAGGTCGCACCCAGGAAGGTCCAGCCGGGGACGAACAGGAAGCCCTGAACGTCAACAGCCGCTTGAACGCCGGTTTTCGTGCCAGGCGGATTTAACCGGGCGGTCCCCGGTCCAACCAAGTTAGCGTCATAGGTGAAGACCTGGTTGAACATGTAGATGCCCGGCGGCGGAACGCCGGCGCTGGCGCCGATGAAAGCACCCGGCTTGGTGGCCTGATCGCCTCCCTCGGTTGCGTAGGCCGGGGTAAACGCGAGAGCGGTCAAACCCGCCGCCGCCAAGAGAGCCTTGCTGTCAAATTTCATGTGTCCCCTCATGATGTGAAACTCAAAAAACCACCCCAGGCCGCCGGCTTTTACTTTGGCCCCTCGTCATCGGATTTCTCCGAACGCGACGAATCCGGCGTGCCCATTTCGTGATCCAAGAGTGCGCCCCCCCGCGACAAAAAGGCAATTTAAACTTGCCTTATGAATCTTTGTCACAGTCCATTTTCTGGCAGGTGTTGCAAAATGTGCACACGCGGGTTTTCAACATTGGACAGCTCAAGCAACTGTTTTTGCATGGATTTTTTGAACGTTTGACCGCTGCCCCAGCCGGCTTCCGGAATTCCTTGAGACGAAATTGACGAGTAACGCGGCGCGCCCCGCGACCTCGTCATGTCGAATTTGAGGCTGCACGCCGCGGCGGCAACACAAGCGCGCGAGCACAGACAGTTCAAGAATCTTGCAGGAATGCCGTCTGCCAACGTAGGAAATGCTGCATCCTGAGCGGCCGTTGCAGGCGAAAGACGATGGAGAAGAAATGCGGTTTTCAATACTCCTGGCTGTGTTGGCAGTGCTCTTCAGTTTCGATGCAGCGAACGCGCAGGGCGATCTCGACCGATGCAGCTTCGCCGGTCAGATCGACAAGGCCGACGACGGGATCGCGGCCTGCGACCGCCTGATCAAGGATGCGAAGACGTCGGCACAAGAGCGCGCCAAAGCGTTAAGCAGCCGCTGCGGATGGTGGTGGGCCAAGAAGGATACCGATCGTGCGTTGACGGACTGCAATGAATCGATCCGCATCGATCGCAATCTTGCGTCGGCTTACTTAAATCGCGGAAATGTCTATTTGAGCAAATCCGACTTCGAGCACGCCTCCTCCGATTTCAACGAAGCACTTCGGCTAGACCCGAAAAATGCCTGGGCCTATGCCGAACGGGGCAGCCTCTACAAAAGCAAGGGGGATTTCGATCGCGCGCTGGCGGATCTCAATCAGTCGATCGCGCTGGATCCCACCTATGCGCCGGCGCATTTCTTGCGCGGCGATCTGTATAAAAGGAAAGGCGATCTCGCACGCGCGATGGACGACATGAACGAAACGCTGCGGCTCGATCCCAATTATGCGCAGGCTTACTTTGCCCGCGGCCGCCTCTCCTTCATGCTCGGCAACAATCCGGCGGCCACCGTGGATTTTGGCAAGGCCATCAAACTGGAGCCGGACGACTCGATGGCCTATTTCAACCGCGGCGTCGCCTATTACGCCATCGGCGACCGCAATGCAGATGCCGAGGCAGATTTCAGGAAAGCGACCGAACTCAACCCGAAGGACACTTATGCCGCGCTGTGGCGCGAGCTTGCCGAGCGCCGTAACCACGCGCCAAGCCATCTGGCGGAGGCTGCCAAGACGCTCGACATGACGGTTTGGCCGGCGCCCGTCATTCGCCTGTTTCTCGGCGAGACAACCATCGAACAGACCCTTGGCGCGGCCTCCAGCACCGACCCGCAAGTCAAGGCCACACAAACATGTGAGGCCAATTTCTACGGCGGCGAATTCGCTCTTCTGAAGAAGAACAAGAAGGAGGCGCAAAAGCTGCTCAAGCTCGCCGCAGACAATTGCCCGCCAACTTTTATCGAAGGGACGGCCGCAGTCGCCGAGTTGATCCCGCTGAAGTGATGCTGAAAGCGAAGGCCAGTCGCCCCCGAGTCGTCCGTGAAGAACTAACGCGGCGCCCAGCTCAAGCATGTTTTGAGCCGGGACGGTATCGATGAAGGCCCGGATGATGACACGCAACAGCTCTGCCAGCCACCGCAGCAGCAGGCCGAAGTTATAGCCGGCGGCGGC
>NZ_DAIDJE010000057.1 GCF_027451485.1 Bradyrhizobium sp. | reverse complement strand
GATCGCGTGATCGACGAGCATCTCCTGGCAGGTAACGGGGTCGAACTCGTCTGCCACAAGTTGCTCGATCACGTGCCAGCTCAGCTCCGGATAGCCGCGGAAAGGCTTGTAGACCGGCAGGCCCCAGCCCTCGTCCTCGTTGCGGTATTCCGCCGCGGCGCCGACCGCGAACGTCGGCATCTTGTCGAGGAAGAAGTTGAGACCGTGGTCGTTGGAGAAAACCACGGCGACATCCGGGTGCATCCGCGCCAGCCACTCATGCACTTTGGGGAAGCCGTCGAAGAAAGGCTTCCAGTAAGGCGCCTCCTGGTCGCCGCGGTGGATAGCGCCACCGATGGCGGGAACGTGGCTGGTGAAATAGCCACCGACGATCGCGGCCATCCTATGCCTCCTTTGCCGGGGTCTGTCTGGCCTGGTCCTGCTGTGCCTGCTGGAGCAGGTATTGCTTGAACTCATCGACGCTGCGGCCGGTTTGCAGGGCGCCGACATCCTGGACACTGAGCCCGAAAATGCCGGCGAGCTTGGCAAGGTAGTAGATGTTGCCGCCCTCAGCGATCATGCCGAGCACATCGCGCTTCGCCACGGCCGCGCGCTGCGCCGGAGTGAGGTGGAAGCGCTGGCAGTAGGCTTCCTCGTCGGCGAGGAAGGCGTCGCGGTTTTCCTTGCGGTTGAACGAGAAGCACATGGCATTGAGCTGATAACCCTTGCGCGCCGCCTCGCCGTCGAAGGACGTGGTGCCGGGGATCGGCGCGGGTCGGCCAACCTGGCTTGCCTGACTCGGCATGGATCGCTCTCCCTTGCTGCGGCATGCTGAAGACGACAGCGCGCGCCTCGCCGCCTTGACGTGGATCAAGCGATCGCCATGGACCCGCACGATTTGAACCGGAAATGGCGAAAGCCTATGTTCCGCCGCTGGTTCTGACGGCTCTCGGGCGACGGTCGCGGGCACGGCGGTCGCCAGCGCGCCACGTCTCGCCGGGATGGCGCGGCGGCGGCAGGCTCGCTAAACACCGGCTGCGGTTCGCCCCATGGGATCGGCCCGGCAGGCGGCGTTGTTGAATGAGGGAGGGAATTTCGTCGTGACGCTCGTCATCGATTGCCATGGCCACTACACGACTGTGCCCGAGGCGCATAACAAATGGCGTGAGGCACAGAAATCCGCGTTCAAGGCGGGCCAGGCGACGCCTCCCTATCCCGCGATTTCGGACGACGAGATCCGCGAGAGCATTGAGAAGAACCAGCTGCGCCTGATCCGCGAGCGCGGGGCGGACATGACCATCTTCTCGCCGCGCGCCAGCACGATGGAGCACCATGTCGGCGACCAGGCGACGAGCGAGGCATGGTCGCGGGCGTGCAACGACCTCATCGCTCGTGTCGTTGGGCTGTTTCCCGAGACATTCGTCGGTGTCTGCCAGTTGCCGCAGAACCCGAACAGCGACCTCACCGCGACGGTGAAGGAACTGCGCCGCTGCGTGGAGCAGCTCGGGTTCATTGGCTGCAACCTCAATCCCGATCCGGGTGGCGGACACTTTGCGCATCCGCCGCTGACCGACCCCTACTGGTTCCCGATCTACGAGACGATGGTGGAACTCGATGTACCGGCGATGATCCATGTCTCAGGCTCGTGCAATCCCGGCATGCATGCGACCGGCGCCTTCTATATCGCAGCCGATACGATTGCCTTCATGCAGCTTATCGAGGGAGATCTGTTCGCGCGCTTCCCCAAGCTGCGCTTCATCATCCCGCATGGCGGCGGCGCGGTGCCCTATCATTGGGGCCGCTATCGGGGGCTGGCCGACATGCTCAAGAAGCCTGAGCTTGGAACACACCTGATGAACAACGTGTTCTTCGACACCTGCGTCTATCACCAGCCGGGTGTTGACCTGCTGGCGCGGGTCATCGAGACCAAGAACATTCTGTTCGGTTCCGAGATGGTTGGCGCGGTGCGCGGTATCGACCCCACTACCGGACATTATTTCGACGATACCAAGCGCTATATCGATGCGCTGCCGATCACGCCGGAGCAGCGCCACGCGATCTTCGAGGGCAATGCGCGGCGGGTATTCCCGCGCCTCGACGCGAAGCTTAGGGCGCGCGGGCTATGAGCACCGAGCAATCCGGCTCGCATCCGGATGTCGGCGACTATCTCGCGGAGTTCGACGATATTCCTGGCACGCGCGTCTACACCGCGGCCCGGGCGCGCAAGGGCTATTACCTCAACCAGTTCGCGATGAGCCTGATGAAGGAAGAGAACCGGAAGCGCTGGAAGGCGGACGAGCGCGCCTATCTCGCGGAATGGCCGATGACAGAGGAGCAGAAACAGGCGGTGCTGGCGCGCGACTACAACCGGCTGCTCGACCTCGGCGGCAACATCTACTTCCTTGCCAAGGTTTTCTCCACCGATGGGCTCAGCTTTCTGCAGGCGGTGTCGACGATGACCGGAATGAGCGTCGAGCAGTACCAGGCGATGATGAACGCGGGCGGACGCTCGCCCGAAGGCGTGCGTTCGATCAGGGAGAAGCGTTGATGGCACGCATCACCGCCGGCATCGCGACCAGCCACGTGCCGCTGCTCGGCGTGGCGGCGGATCAGGGCAAGACCCAGGACGTCTATTTCAAGCCGATCTTCGATGGCTATGAGTGGACCAAGCGCTGGCAGACAGAGCAGAAGCCGGACGTCATCGTGCTGGTCTACAACGATCACGCTTCGGCCTTCGACATGAAGTTGATCCCGACCTTCGCGATCGGCTGCGGTGAGCGCTACAAGCCGGCCGACGAGGGTTGGGGACCGCGGCCGGTGCCGGACGTGATCGGCCATCCGGACCTTGCCTGGCATATCGCGCAAAGCTTGATCCTGGATGATTTCGACATGACCATCATCAACGAGATGGATGTCGATCACGGGCTTACCGTGCCGCTCACCATGGTCTATGGCGCACCAGCGGCGTGGCCCGCCCGAGTCATTCCGCTGGCGGTCAATGTCGTGACCTATCCCGTGCCCTCCGGCAATCGGTGCTGGCTGCTGGGCGAGGCGATACGGCGTGCCATCGCGAGCTTCCCCGAGGATCTCAACGTGCAGGTCTGGGGCACCGGCGGCATGAGCCATCAGCTCCAGGGGCCGCGGGCGGGGCTGATCAACGCCGAGTGGGACAACCGGTTCCTCGACGCCATGATTGGCGATTCCGACGCGGCGCGGAACATTCCGCATATCGAGTACCTGCGCGAGACAGGCTCGGAGGGGATCGAGATGGTGATGTGGCTGATCATGCGCGGCGCGCTCGGCCCTGCGACACGCTGTCTGCACCGCCA
>NZ_DAIDJE010000056.1 GCF_027451485.1 Bradyrhizobium sp. | reverse complement strand
GGCGTTCCGGCATGGCAAGTGACGATGCGCGTTAGCTGTCGCAGACGTTGTCAATGCGACCCGACTAAGTCTTGGAAGATTGGTTCGTTTTCCTCACGGTGCCCGTCTCAGGCGCGGCTCGATGCTCTCATCCATCCGATGCGCCGAGTTGTTGCCGCAGGTTGTGTGCACGCCTACGAGCTTGATCTTCTGTAAAGGAGCACGACCAGCTTTTTCTGGAATAGTGGCTACGAAATCCTGGCCGTGTGCATGTTGCCCTCGACTAGCTACATCGTTGCTCCCGCTTCGACCCAGCTCAACCGGTCGACCTCTTCGATGATCCGTTCAGCGACATCGGCAGCTGCTTTGGCTACCTGCGGCGTCATCGGCGCGCCGATATCGAAGCAGGCGCCTTCTACCGCATAGATGACGACGGTTTCCGGAAGCGTCTGTAACTCACGTGCCAGCGCGATCGCTTCTGCGAGGCCGAATCCGTAGCTGGACGTCAACGAAGAGCTCTCCGCCAACGCCTCGTCCGCCCCTTCAAGGCGATGGACCCGGCCCGGCTGTCCCATCGGGTTAGCAGCGTCCACGCATACCAACGCATCATAGTCCGCCCAAGTGTCCACCAGAGTGATGATATCGCCGCTGCGCACGACCAGCGTCACATTCGCAGGCAGCTGTCCCGCGAGCCGGCCGCCGATAAGCGCTCCCACTCCATCGTCGGCCCGGCCGGGGTTTCCTATTCCGAGGACCATGATTCGTCTTCGCCCAGAATTGCTCATGACCGGTTGATCTTCAGCTTCAGAAAGTGGGCGGAGCAGGAAATGCAGGGATCGTAGTTGCGGATGGCCTGCTCGCAACGGTCGCGGATGACATCATCTGGCTGATCGAGTATCGACGCGGCAACGGCGGTAAGGTCCGCTTCGATGCTTGGCTGGTTCTGTGAAGTCGGCGGGACGATCCGGACCCGCTCGATCGTGCCGTCTTCGGCGAAGTCATAGCGGTGCCAGCAGATGCCGCGCGGCGCTTCGGTGCAGCCGAAGCCGGTAGCTGCGCGAGGCACGAGCGCCACTGAAGCTTGAGCCGGCGGTTCATAGGCATCGATAATGCGGAGCGCCTCCTCGCAGGCAAAGAGGATCTCAAGGGCACGCACGACGATGCTCTTGAACGGGTTCCGGCATACCGGTTGCAGCCCCACTTCTTCGCCGAGCGCCTGGACCGTGGCGGGCAGCAAAGCGAAATTCAACGCATACCGGGCGAGGGGCCCGACCAGATAGGCGCCGCGTCGCTTCAGGAGGGAATGAAGCGCCGTCGAATGCGGAACATGCCGCTCCTCGAACTCCGATTCATACTCGGCAATGTCGATATTGATGTCGCGGCTGGAAACGAGCCGGCCTTCATTGAATGGGTATTCGTCGGGATGACGCAGCGCGACGAATTCATAATCCTGCTCGAAATCGGGGAAGGGGAAGCGTGCGACCCAGCGGACGAGGCCGGTGGCCAGCTCGCGGGCATGCTCCAGGGTTTCCGCGAGCGCTCGCAACTCGGCCCGGGTCGGCACACGATGAAAGCCGCCTGGCTTGACATTGACCGGATGGATCTCGCGCCCACCGAGCAACCGCATGATCTCATTGCCGGCTTTTTTGATCGCGAGGCCGTTGCGGACGACATCGCCATGATCGCGTGTCATCCGGATGGCATCCGGGAAGCCCAGGAAGTCGGGCGCATGCAGCATCACGACATGAAGAGCGTGGCTTTCGATCCATTCGCCGCAATAGATCAGCCGGCGCAGTGCGCGGAGCTGGCCCTCGACCTTCGCTCCAAATGCGCTCTCGATCGCGTGAACGGCGCTCATCTGATAGGCGATCGGACATATACCGCAGATGCGGGCGACGATATCCGGCGTTTCGGCATAGCCGCGTCCGCGCAGAAACGCCTCGAAGAAACGCGGCGGCTCGAAAATTCGCAGCTGCGCCGAGGCAACCTTGCCGTCGCTGATCGCGAGGTCGAGCGCACCTTCGCCTTCCACGCGGGCGAGATAATCGACCTTGATGGTCTTAGTCGGCATGAGCCTCGCTCTCCTTGCGGAACGGCTCGGTCGCGGCGTTGAAGGTCTGCAGGGCGCGGCGGATCTCGCGCGGGTTCTCGCCCAATGCGCGCCATTGTTGCGCCAGCGATGCCAAGTTGGGTGTTTCCATCGGGCCATAGCAACCATAGCAGCCCCGCCGATAGGCAGGACAGATTGCGCCGCAGCCGGCATGGGTCACCGGCCCGAGGCAAGGCGTTCCCTGCACCATCACGCAGACGGTGCCGCGCCGCTTGCATTCGACGCAGACACTATGGGCGGCGACCGCCGGCTTGCGGCCGGCGATGAAGGCCGAAATGACCTCGATCAGTTGATCCTTGTTGATCGGACAGCCGCGCAGTTCGTAGTCGACGGCAACATGCGCCGAGATCGGCGTCGACGTGGCCAGCGTTGAGATATATTGCGGCGAGGCGTAGACGGCGGAAATGAAGTCGTTGACGTCGGCGAAGTTGCGCAGCGCCTGGATTCCGCCGGCGGTAGCACAGGCGCCGATGGTCACCAGGTGCCTGGATTGCTCCCTGACCTTGATGATGCGTCCGGCGTCATGCGCGGTCGTGATCGAGCCCTCCACCAGCGAGAGATCATAGGGGCCCTCGGTGATGGCGCTCGAAGCCTCGGGAAAATTGGCGATCTCGACCGTGCGGGCCAGCGTCAGAAGCTCGTCCTCGCAATCGAGCAGCGAAAGCTGACAGCCGTCGCAGGAGGCGAATTTCCACACCGCGAGTCTTGGACGCTTTGCCTCGCTCATCTCAGATCTCCCGGACCGCAAAGAGTGATGCGATGCGGTCAAACCGCATGACGGGGCCGTCCTTGCAGACGAATTGCGGTCCGAACTGGCAGTGGCCGCAAAGACCGATGGCGCATTTCATGTTGCGCTCCATCGACAGATGGATGTGGTCCGGCGCAACGCCGGCGTCGCGTAGCGCATTGACCGCAAACCTCATCATGATCTCGGGCCCGCAAACCAGGGCGACAGTGTCGTGTGGATCGAACGAAGCACGCGCGATCAGGGCGGGCACCACACCGACGTTGCCGCGCCAATCTCTGTCGGCGTGATCCACTGTGACCTCGACGCTGATGTCCAGGTTTCGCCGCCACGCCGCAAGCTCATCGCGGTAGAGCATATCCTGTGGATGGCGGGTCCCGAACAGGATTGCAATGCGGCCATAGCGCGACCGGTTCGCGAGCACATGGTAAATGGCTGGCCGCAGCGGGGCGAGACCCAGGCCGCCGGCTACGATGACGATGTCGGAGCCTTCCGCGTCGGTGACCGGCCATGCCGTTCCGAACGGTCCGCGAACGCCGATCGCTGCTCCGACGTCGAGCGAGGTGATCGCGCGGCTCGCGGCGCCCACATCGCGGACGGTATGGACGAAGGTTCTGTCGTCCGCGCAATCGCCGCTGATGCTGATCGCAACCTCGCCGACGCCGAAGGCATAGAGCATGTTGAACTGACCCGGCGCATAGCGCGGGCGGGGTCCCTGGGATGGGGTTATTTCCAGCGTCACCGTATCGGAGAGCTCACGGCGGATGCGGTCGACGCAATAGATGCGGGGCACGAAGGGATCGCCGGACGCTGCCGGCGGCATGCGGGCCATTTCAGCGCTTTCCGTAAACATTGAGAACCTGCAGCCGTGTGGCGTGCAGCCGCTTGACCAGGATGGGCGCAAAGCGCTTCATCATCTCGTATCCCAAATGATGGTCGGCTTCGCATTTGCCGCGCAGGCATGCCGCGTCGATGCCGATCGCGCGCACGAGCTCGACTGCGCGCGCGTCAAAGGTCCAGCGATAGGGAGGGACCAGCCAGGAGGCGCCAACGATCTCGCCGGGCTCGAGCGTAGACATCACAATAGGCGGCTGTCCCGGGGACGCGATATCGAGCGCAACCTTGCCATGCCGAATCAGGAAAAATTCGTTCGCCGGCTCGCCCTCGCGAAAGAGATACTGGCCTGCGTCGAAGCGGTGGTTGCGTGCACAGCCCGCGACCAGCGCGATCTGGTCTTCGGGAAATCCGGCAAAGAAAGCATGCTCCCTCAGGATGCGTTCAAGTCCCTTCATGCTGACCTCCCGCTGCCGTCATGGGATTTGCCCGGATGGCGGCCGCTTCCTCGGTAATATCGATACCGAGAGGGCACCAGGTGATGCAGCGGCCACAGCCAACGCAGCCGGAAGTGCCAAACTGGTCGATCCAGTTCGCGAGCTTGTGAGTGATCCACTGCCTGTACCGCGAACTGCCGGTTTCCCGCACGCTGCCGCCGTGGATATAGGAAAAGTCCAGCGTGAAGCAGGAATCCCACTTTCGGACCCGCTCGGCCGTGTTGCCGGTTAGATCGCTGTGGTCTTCGACGGTGGTGCAGAAACAGGTTGGACAGACCATCGTGCAATTACCGCAGGTCAGGCACCGCGCGGCGACATCGTCCCAGCGTTGATGATTTGGGCTGGACTGAAGCAGCTCTTTGATGCCGTCGGTTTCGAGGGCACGACCCATACGGGCCCGCGTCTGCGCAATTATGGCGGCCTTGGCCGCGACGTCCGCGTCAGATGCCGAGCGGTGGGGTAGGCGGCCAAGCAGCGCAGCACCCGCGTCGCTGCCGACATCGACGAGAAAATCGTGGCGTGCCTCACCGAGCAGTTCGGTCAACACAAGGTCAAAGCCATTTTTCGCCTCTGGCCCCGTTTCCATCGAAGCACAAAAACAGGTGCCTCCGGCCTCTGCACAATTGACCGCCACGATAAATGCATCCTGGCGTCGCGCACGATAGCCGACGTCGGCATAGGGGCTGCCAATAAAGACCTTGTCCTGAATGGCAATCGCATGAAGCTCACAGGACCGCACGCCGATGAAGGCGAATTTCCGCGGTTCGCCGGCGGCCGGTGCAATCGAAAACCCGTCATTGTCACGGCGTCCGGTCCACAGCGTCTCGACTGGAGGATGGAGAAATCGCTTCCAGGAATGGGGACCGACGGCAAAGCCGAAAATCGCGTCATCTTCCCGCCGCTCTAGTCGATACTTACCAGCGTCCTGTTTGTCCTTCCACCCTGCCGGCAGTTGAGAAAGGTCTGAAATTTCTTCATAGACGATCGCGCCGTCGCGCACGGTTGGCCCCAGCACGAGATAGTCAGCGGCGAGCGCAGCAATAAGCGCCTGCAGCGCGTCACACGATATGACCGCCTTCATTGCCTTGCTCGGTGGCGCTGTAGCCGTTTGGACGGAGGCTGTTTCATCCGGCATGGCCGCCTCTCGCAAATCCCGGGATGCGGGCTACGCCCCCTAATGGCAGACGAGAACAGGAATAGCAGAATGCGTTAAGACTTTGACTGTCTGGCTGCCCAGAACGACGGCGGCCATGCCCTGTCGCCCGTGGGACGCCATGACAATCAAGTCACAACCCTTCGCTTTCGCGACGTCGATAATCCCTTTGTAGGGGAACTGGTCGACTGCGTGGACGGTCTCGCAGGGGACACTCGCCGCCCGCGCCGTATTCAAGACGCTCTCGAGCGTGGCAGCAGCAGTTCGCTTCGCACCCTCGGTGTAGGCGGTCTCCGCGCCTTCAACCATGTTCGGCTCGAACCAGTGGAACGGTTCTGAGACGGTGACCGCCGTAACCTTGGCATCAATTGTCTTCGCCAGGGAAACGCCGCTCTTCACCGCCCCTGCTGCCAGGTCGGAGCCGTCGGTTGCAATCAGTATATTCTTGTACATTTGATGACCTCGTTTGCTGCATGGAAGTGATCTCTTCGTCGCGGCTGCTATTGCGCGTCGGCAAGAATTGCAATCTCTGCGCGGAGGCACGTTGTGCCCTTGATCTACGTCAATGAGAGGAGGTCAGCGCCGTTGCGCGGGCATCTTCAGCGTCGTTACGACGCATTTTGCGTTGCGGCGACGTTGGAGATATGAGCGTGCGAAGGCATACCGGCGTATGGAGCATCACGCCGGTGTCCTGGACTGGCCGTCCTCGATCAGATGGTCTGCGACGATCTCCACCAGACTTGCCAGTCCGCCTTCCCATTTCCAGTGTGCCTTGCTTTCGTCCATCGTCAGTCGACAGTTCGAGCACGCGGAGACCATCGTCTGGGCGCCTGTTTTCTCTACCTGATCCATCTTGATCTTGAAGACCTTGTGACGAAGATCGGCCGCGCGCGCGATCGCCTGCACGCCTCCGCCACCACCGCAGCACCAGTTGAGATTTCCAGTCGGCGTCATCTCGCGAAAGTCTTTCGCAAAATCCTGCAGAACGAAACGCGCATCTTCCGTCGCGCCGCCGCGCCGGGAAACCTGGCAAGGATCGTGATACGTGATCGATGCGTCCATGGGCCTCAATTTCAGTTTGCCGTCCCGCTTGAGTTGCGCCATGAACTCGGAAATGTGCACGACCGTGTAGGGCAGGGGCCGACCGAGGATGTTGGCCGCCGACCAGCGCAGCACGCCGTAGGCGTGGCCGCATTCCGGAATCACGACAGTCTTCGCTCCGACTGCCGCGGCAGCTTCGGTAATGCGCTGAACCATGGTCCTGGCCACATCTTCCTTGCCCGCGAGGTAGCCGAAATTCGTGGCTTCATAGCCCTTTGTGCTCAGCGTCCAGTTCACGCCCGCGTGGTTCAGCAACTTGGCCATTGCGACGATGGAATCGGGGTACTTCATCGCTTCAACGGACGAGACCGTCAGCAATATGTCGGCCTTGTCCTTGTCGAGCGCGATGGGCACTTCGTGCTCGTCTTCCAGCCATTCGATCCGATCGCGCAGCTTTTCGGCGGTCACGCCCAGCGGGCTGCCATGATCGCGTGAATTGTCGGCAGCCTGCAAAAGGTCCTCTGGACCAAGCCCCGCCTTTATGAAGGCCTGTCGCGCGCCGCGCACGATGGAGGCAATGTCGATACCCATCGGACAGACCGTGGTGCAGCGCCCGCACAGGGTGCAGGTGTCGAACAGCAGTTCCTCCCACTCCTTGAAGTCCCGTTCCGTCACGCCTGGTGCAAAGAGAGAAAGCGGAAATTTCTGGCGGCGATAGGCCTTGGCTATTGGAAACAGCTTATAGGCGGGTGTATGCCGCGGATCGCCGGAAGCCTGGTAGAAATGACAGGCATCTGCGCAATTGCCGCAATGAACGCAGGCCTCGAGGTAGCTGACGAGATGCTCTTCGGTGTGCGCCAGGAATGTCCGGGTGGCTGCTCCGACGTCGACCTTGCCGCTCATCGCCTTACCTCACCCGCAATTGCATCAGCTCTTCGCCGTTGGGGTCGACCACGTGTACCGCGCAGGCGATGCAGGGATCGAAACTGTGAATCGTGCGCTGGATTTCAAGCGGCTGTTTGGGATCGTGGAGCGTGTGGCGATCCATGAGAGCTGCTTCATAAGGTCCGGGCTGCCCCTTGGAATCGCGAGGGCCCGCGTTCCAGGTCGATGGCACAACAGCCTGATAATTGTCGATCCGCTTGTTTTTGATCACCACCCAATGGGCGAGCGCCCCGCGCGGCGCTTCCATGAAGCCGACGCCACTGGCCTCCACCGGCCAGGTTGAGGGATCCCATTTACCCGGATTGTGAACCGCAAGGTCGCCCGCACGAATGTTGGAAACAAGATGCTCGTACCAGGTCGGCATCTGATCGACGATGATCTTGCATTCCAGGGTGCGGGCCGCGGTGCGGCCCATGGTCGAGAACATTGCCGTCAAGGGCAGATCGAGTTTGCCGAGCGCATAGCCGGCTAGTTCGCGCGTCGGCTTGTGTCCCTTGGCGTAGAGCATCAAGACGCGCGCGAGCGGTCCGACCTCCATCACGTGACCTTTCCAGCGCGGTGACTTGAGCCAGGAATAGCTCTTATCGACGTCGAGTTGCTCGAAAGGCGGTGTGGGGCCGGTGTAGTTCAGATTGGTTTCACCGCTATATGGATGAAGTCCCTTTTCCTTGCCGCCGGCGTAGTCGTACCAGGAGCGCGAGACGAACTCCTGGATTTCATCCGGATTGTTCATGTCGATGGGATGAATTTTGGTCAGGTCCCTGTCGAGGATCGCACCCGCCGGGATCAGCCAGCTAGCCGGATCGTCCATGCCTTTTTCGGGGAAGTCGCCAAAAGTGAGGAAGTTGCCGACGCCTTCGCCGCGCGCAAACCAGTCCTTGTAGAAGGAGGCGATGGCCAAGGTATCCGGCAAATAAACCTGCTCGACAAAGTCCTTCATCCGGCCGATGACGGTCTTCACCGTCTGCAGGCCGTTCATATTGACAGCGGTTCCGCCGCTATCGAGGCTGATCGCTGAAGGTGCGCCGCCAACCAGAAAATTCGGATGCGGGTTCTTGCCGCCGAAGATCGTGTGGAGTTGCACCACCTCGCGCTGCCAGGCGAGCGCTTCCAGATAATGCGCGACCGCCATCAGGTTGGCTTCCGGTGGCAGCTTGAATTCGGGATGGCCCCAGAAGCCGTTGGCGAAGATGCCGAGCTGCCCGCCTTCCACGAAGGCCTTCAGCTTTTTCTGGGTGTCGGCGAAGTAGCCCGGGCTCGACTTTGGATAGCTCGAAATCGATTGCGCGAGCTGCGACGTTGCGGCGGGATCGGCCTTCAGCGCCGATACCACGTCGACCCAATCGAGCGCGTGCAAATGATAGAAGTGCATGACATGGTCGTGCACATGTTGCGCGGCAATCATCAGATTGCGGATCAGCTGCGCGTTCGGGGGGATGGTATATCCCAGCGCATTCTCTACCGCGCGGACGCTGGCAATGCCGTGGACAAGCGTGCAGACGCCGCATATGCGCTGCGCAAAAGCCCATGCATCGCGAGGATCACGCCCTTTGAGAATTAGTTCGATCCCGCGCACCATCGTGCCGGAACTGTATGCAGCCGTTATAGTGCCCTGAGGGTCGGTTTCTGCTTCGATCCGCAGGTGCCCTTCGATCCGCGTGATGGGGTCGACGACGATACGCTGGTTCATATCTCGACTCCGCGGCGGCTGTAAAAGATGCCGGTTTCGCTTCGCGTGAGGAAAACGAGGAAGGCGTGCATCAGCTTTCCGAACGGGAACCAGATCAGGAACAGGCAGACGCTGAGGATGTGGATGGCGAGCAACGTCTCATAGGGCGCCCACAAGTGGCTCACCGCGATCACCCCGGTCAGCACC
>NZ_DAIDJE010000055.1 GCF_027451485.1 Bradyrhizobium sp. | reverse complement strand
CTGTGCTTCCCGTTCATCTTCCGCGGTGCGCTCGATGTGGGCGCCACCGCTATCAACGAGGAAATGAAGAAAGCGGCAGTGGATGCCATCGCGCAGCTGGCGCGCGATCCGCCGGTCGATGCGCCGGGCTTTGATACCGGCCAGGCCCAGGGCTTTGGTCCAGGTTCGCTCATTCCAGGTCCGTTCGATCCGCGCCTGATTTTGCGCATCGCGCCGGCGGTCGCCAAGGCGGCAATGGATTCCGGCGTGGCGACGCGACCAATCGCGAAGTTCGAGGATTACGCAACCCACCTCGAGCGTTTCGCCTTCCGCTCCGGGCTCATCATGAAGCCGATCTTTGCCAAGGCAAAAACTCAGCCGGTCCGGGTGATCTACGCCGAGGGCGAAGACGAACGCGTGCTGCACGCAGCGCAGGTGGTGCTGGAAGAAAATGTGGCGCGGCCGATCCTGGTCGGCCGCCCTTCGGTGGTCGAGGCGCGGATCAAGCGCTTTGGCCTCGCGATCAAGGCCGGCAAGGATTTTGATCTCGTCAATCCGGAGGATGATCCACGTTACCGCTCCTACGTCCAGTCCTACATCAATGTCGCCGGCCGGCACGGCGTGACGCCGGATGCCGCGCGCACTGTGGTGCGGACCAATGCCACCGTGATCGCGGCGCTCGCGGTCAACCGTGGCGAGGCCGATGCCATGATTTGCGGTGTTGAAGGCGGTTATCGCAGCCACCTGCGCCACGTGCGCGAAATCATCGGCTTCCGGCCGGGGGTAAGCGATTTTGCAGCGCTCTCCCTGCTGATCACGCGGCAAGGGTCGTATTTCATCGCCGATACCCAGGTACGGCCCAATCCCAGTGCCGAGGAAATCGCCGAAATGGCGGCGCTGGCGGCGGTTCACGTGCAGCGCTTCAACATCAAGCCCAAGATCGCCTTCGTGTCGCATTCCGATTTCGGCAGCTTCGATACGGAATCTTCCCGTAAAATGCGCCGCGCTACGGCATTGTTGCGGGAGAAGCATCCCGAAATCGAGGCCGACGGCGAAATGCAGGGGGATACCGCGCTCTCGGAAACGGCCCGCAAGCTGGTCTTGCCGCACTCGAACCTTGAAGGCGAGGCAAACGTGCTGGTCATGCCCAACCTCGATACCGCCAACGTTGCCTATCAGATGATCAAGTCGGTGGCCGACGCCCTGCCGGTGGGCCCGATCCTCATCGGGACGTCACGGCCGGCGCATATTCTGACGCCATCGGTGACCGCGCGCGGCATCCTCAATATGACGGCGATTGCCGCCGTCGAGGCGCAAGAGCCGGCCGGGCGCCTGCAGCCGTCGCTGTTCGGCTAGCCGGTACCGATTGAGCGTTTGAAAAGCCGGCGCGGAACGACCATAATCGCTCGATCATCCGTGATGGTTGCGAGCCAGAGAGGCCGATGATGCCGGCGCTTGTTACACTTGGACGAATTCTGTTCTGCGTGCTGTTCGTGTGGTCGGGAGTCATGAAGCTCATGAACCTATCGGCTACGGCGCAGATCACCCAAAAGATCGTCATTCCGGCGATCGTGGCTCCCTATACTGCGCAGCTTGAGACCCTCACGGGCATGCCGTTGGCCAATATACTGGCGATTGCGGCGGGCGCATTGGAAGTTGTCTGCGGTGTCATGATCGCGCTGAACTTTGGCGCCCGCTTCTTTGCCGTCGTGCTGGCGCTGTTCGTGGCGGCAGCGACGTTCTATTTCCACGATTTCTGGAATCAGACGGGGGCCGAGGCCGCCAACAATACGATCCATGCGCTGAAGAATCTGTCGTTGATCGGCGCCTTGCTGATGATCGCCGGGACCGGCCGCACAGCCAAAGCCGCCGAGCCGGCGTACGACGTTTAGGGCGTTCGTCGCCACGGCGTCACCGTGACGCCGTAGGCCTCGTCCAGGATCTGGCTATCGCCGGGCGTGAGGCCATGCCGCCTCAAAATTGCCTGGGGCGTTTGCTGCGGCACATCTGAAAAGACCGGCTCTCCACCGGGCAGGTGGACGCCGGGCGCGTGTGACAGCCAGAAGGTGTCATAGCGATCCATGAACATATCGAACACGCTGGGCCCCCCGATGATGGCAACGGCGCCCGCGTGAATGCCCGCGTGCTCGCAGGCCGCCTCAAAGGGTGCCGCAGCCGGATTCCATAACGTCGCCTTGGGATTGGCTGGATCGTCGGCGAGGCGCTCGACCTTCCGTGTCAGAACAATCCGCTTTCGTCGCGGTGAGTTCGGCTGCTCTTCGTGCGAGTGCCGACCGTGAACGATCAGGTCGGCGCGATCGAGCGCGGCTGTAAAAAAGCGCTTGTCGCCTTCGAATTTCAGCGCCTCCGGCATCACATTGTTCGCATCCGCCAACATGCCGTCGGCGGAAACGATGACATAGCCCTCGATGCGGAGCGCCGGCATGGCCCTTCTACGTTTACGTCCGACGTGAAGCTATTCC
>NZ_DAIDJE010000054.1 GCF_027451485.1 Bradyrhizobium sp. | reverse complement strand
ATTCCCGCACTGTCCAGCGCATCGGTCAAAAGACGCAACGTCTCCGGAGAATCATCGACAACCAGCGCGATGTCGCGTCTCTTAGATTCAGCGATCATGGCTTTGCAGCTTCATCAGGATTGACATGTACCGGTCGAGATCGAAGCGATCGATCAACGTGCGCATTTCCGAGACGAAATCCCGATGCTCGGGATAGTCGGCCCCTATATTATCGAGCTTGACCTGGATCGCACGGATGTAGCCAAGCTGGCCCAGGTTGATGAGCTCCTCGATCTCGCTTGCCGGCGGCTGCGCGCCGTGGCCCGGCTTCCACCTCGCTGCCGCGACCGGCGCATCGTCGTATTGCCATTCGATCTTGAGAAGCTGGCGGATCAATTCGAACAGCCGCGGAATATCGATCGGCTTCATCAGGTAACCGTCGTGAAACGGCTGTGCCAGCGGGGCACCATGGGCTTCGAGCGCGCTGGCCGAGACCATCAGAATGCGCGCCTGGTGATGGCCATTGCTCCGCAGCGTTTCCGCCACCGTCCAGCCGTCCATGCCCGCCATCGAGATATCCAGCAAGAACAAATCCGGACGGCAGTGCTGGGCGAGCGCGAGGCAACCGGGGCCATCGGCCGCGCTGAGCAGGATAAAGCCGAGTGGCGCCAGCACTTCACGCATCAGGTCGCGCTGGACCGGGTCGTCGTCTGTAATCAGGATGGTCTTGCGGGTCCCCAGGTAACCGCACGGCATAGCGTTGACCGGCGTGATCCGTTTCGGATTCGCCACTTCCGACAAGAGCAACTTCACCCGGAACGTGCTGCCGGCACCTACTGAACTCGTGACCTGAATATCCCCTCCCATCACGCCCGCGAGCAGACGGCTGATGGTCAGCCCCAATCCGGTACCAGTCTGCGGCTGTGAAGCGCCGAGCGCACCACGCTCGAAGGGAGCAAAGATGCGCTCAAGATCCGAAGTCTGAATACCGGGTCCGGTATCGATCACCTCGAATTCCGCAACGGGGCTGCGATAGTGCACGACCAGCTCCACCCCTCCCGACTGCGTGAATTTGATCGCATTGGAAAGCAGGTTGATCAGGATCTGCCGCAACCGCTTCTCGTCAGCATAGACGACCGAAGGCAGCGTCGGCGCGCGCTTGAAGACGAACTCGATCCCCTTTGCGGCAGCCTGGAGACGGAACATACCGACGAGTTGATCGAGAAATTCGCCG
This sequence comes from Bradyrhizobium sp., assembly GCF_027451485.1. GTDB lineage: Bacteria > Pseudomonadota > Alphaproteobacteria > Rhizobiales > Xanthobacteraceae > Bradyrhizobium. The sequence continues at coordinate 7,522 of NZ_DAIDJE010000054.1, read as the reverse complement.
ATGCGGACCTCATCGCGCGACAGGTAAAGCCGGCCGGCCTCGATTTTGGAGATATCGAGAATGCCGTCGATCAGACCGGACAGATGATCCGCGCTGCGGCGGACCACCCTCACCTGATCGCGCGGCTTGGTACCGAGGCTCGTGTCCTGTTCGAGGAGCTGTGCGTAACCCGATATTGCGTTTAGAGGTGAACGCAACTCGTGGCTGAGACCCACGACGTAGCGGCTCTTGGCAAGGTTGGCTGATTCAGCAACTTCTTTGGCGCGCTGCAATTCAGCATCAGTACGCTTGTGAGCGTCGATTTCCTGGATCAGAAGCGCGGTTTGGCGTCGGGTTTCAGCCTCCGCGGCGCGCCGGCTCTGCTGTGCCAGCACGAACAGCCAGGCGACGACTCCAATGATGATCGACAATGCAAAGAAGACTTTCCAAAGCGTGTCCCAAAGGAGCAACTGGTCGACATCGACGTTCGCTGTGGTTTGAAGATAAATCAGACTAAGCGTCAGGCCCACCAGGCCGGCGGACACGGCAAATACGCCGAGATAGTGTCCAACTTGGGAATTGACACGGGCATAGATCGGCCTCGGCAGCAGCTTGCCGAGGCTTTCAGATATCTGGCTCTGGATGCGGGCATGCGGTTTGCAGAGATCGTGGCAACGTGCATCGAGCGAGCAGCACAAGGAGCAGATCGGTCCCGCGTAGGCAGGACAGGCCGCCATGTCTTCGGGCTCAAATCTATGCTCGCAAATGCAGCACTTGATCGCCTCGATGTTCTGCCAGCTCCGTTTCGGCTTGCGCGCGATGTAGTATTTGCCGCCGGTCGCAAAAGCGATCAGCGGCGCCGTGAGGAAAGCCACCGTAAGCGCAACGAACGACGATAACGCCTTGGCCGTCGGTCCGAACAAGCCGTAGAACACGCTGATCGAAACGATTGTCGCGATCGACATGGCGCCGACCCCGACCGGATTGATGTCATAGAGATGCGCACGCTTGAATTCCATTTGGCGCGGTCTCAAGCCGAACGGCTTGTTCACGACGAGATCAGAGACCAATGCGCCCACCCAGGCGATCGCAACGTTGGAATAGAGCGCAAGCGTATGCTCCAGCGCCTTGTAGACGCCGATCTCCATCAAGAGCAACGCAACCAGCACATTGAATACCAGCCAGACCACGCGCCCGGGATGGCTATGGGTCAGCCGCGAGAAGAAATTCGACCATGCGATCGATCCGGCATAGGCGTTGGTAACGTTGATCTTGACCTGCGAGAGGATCACGAAGATGCCGGTCACCCCCAGGGCAAGGTCGGGTTGGGCCAGCACATAGCGGAAGGCCTGAAGATACATGTGCGCTGGCTCGGCCGCGTGCTCGTAGGACGAGCCGTGGTTGACCGCGAAAAAGGCAAGAAACGATCCCGCCAACAGCTTCAGCGCACCGAGAACAATCCAACCGGGGCCGGCCATCATCAGTGCGATCCACCACGACTTCTTCGAGGCACGCCGATCACGTGGAAGGAATCGTAGAAAGTCGACCTGCTCACCGATCTGCGCCACCAGCGAGAACACGACGGAGGCGGCGGTGCCGAACAGCAATAGATCGAACTGACCGGAACTGCCGTGCTCTCCGGCAAACCTCGTCCACTCCGCAAAGGAATGCGGGTTGGCGTAAGCGATCGCGGCAAAGGGGATGACGTGCAGCACGATCCATAGCGGCTGCGTCCACAGCTGAAAGCGGCTGATCAGCGTGATGCCATGAGTAACGAGGGGAATGATGACGACGGCGCTGATCAGGTAGCCGATTGGCCGCGGAATGCCGAGACACATATCGAGCGCGCTCGCCAGAATGACGGCTTCGATGGCGAAGAAGATGAAGGTGAAGGACGCATAGATCAGTGACGTGATCGTAGAGCCGATATAGCCGAAGCCCGCACCGCGCGTGAGCAAGTCAATGTCGATGCCACATTTTGCGGCGTGATAGGCGATGGGAAGCCCACAGCAGAAAATGATGGCGCTAACAACGAGGATGGCAGCCGTCGCGTTGCTGACGCCGTAGTTGAGCGTGATGGTTCCGCCTATCGCTTCGAGGGCCAGGAACGAGATGGCGCCAAGCGCCGTATTGGCGACACGGGCGGCCGACCACCGCCGAGCGCTCTTGGCGGTGAAGCGGAGCGCATAGTCCTCCAGCGTCTGGTTAGCAACCCATTGATTATACTGGCGTCTGACGCGGTCGATCCGCTGCCGCCCTGCCACTCTGCGCTCCCGATCAAATGCTCATCCGCATCTGAGCTGCAACTTGGATGCCAGAATCTAGGTCGGGATTTTGCGGTGCAATATACGCGATCTTGCGTATCTGTGCGCCGCACAATCCACGCCATCCTCGTCCGGCAAGACCATTTCCTCGAACACGAATGGGGGTACTCATGTCAGACGAGATCAAGGGCGGCCTGAAGTCGCCGCTCCGGCGCAGACTGCTCGCAGGAATGGCGGCGCTTCCTGCCATTTCCCTGCTTCCGCGACCGTCATGGGCCGATGTGCCCGCAACTTCGGCAGTCAACACCACCGGGCTGGCGGTCACCGATACAGATGTGACCGTCGGCATTCTGCACTCGGTCACCGGTACCATGGCGATTTCGGAAACCGGATCGGTGGAAGCCGAGAAACTGGCGATCGCGCAGATCAATGCCGCGGGCGGCGTGCTCGGGCGCCAGATCAAGTTCATTCAGGAAGACGGCGCCAGCGACTGGCCTACCTTTGCCGAAAAGGCCAAGAAGCTGCTGGTCAACGACAAATGCGCCGCGGTATTTGGCTGCTGGACTTCGGCCTCGCGGAAGGCGGTGCTGCCGGTGTTCGAGCAGTACAACGGCATGCTCTATTATCCGACCTTCTACGAAGGCCTCGAGCAATCCAAGAACGTCATCTATACCGGTCAGGAGGCCACCCAACAGATCATCGCAGGGCTCGACTGGGTCAACAAGACCAAGGGCGCCAAGACCTTTTATCTGCTCGGTTCGGACTACATCTGGCCCCGCACCTCGAACAAGATCGCGCGCAAGCACATCGAGGGCCACCTGCAAGGCTGCAAGGTCGTCGGTGAAGAATATTTCCCGCTCGGCCACACGCAGTTCAACTCGGTGATCAACAAGATCAAGCTGACCAAGCCGGATGTGATCTACGCGATCATCGTCGGTGGTTCCAACGTCGCCTTTTACAAGCAGCTCAAGGCGGCCGGAATCGATCTCTCAAAGCAGACGCTTCTCACGATCTCGGTTACGGAAGACGAAATCGACGGCATCGGCGGCGAGAACATCGCCGGCGCCTATGCCTGCATGAAGTACTTCCAGTCGCTCGACAATCCGAACAACAAGGCGTTCGTCGCCGCATTCAAGAAGATGTGGGGAGAGAAAACGGTGATCGGCGATGTGACACAGGCCGCCTATCTCGGCCCCAATCTCTGGAAACTCACGGTGGAAAAAGCCGGCTCCTTCGACATCGACAAGATCGCAGCCGCATCGCCCGGCGTCGAGTTCAAGGGGGCGCCGGAAGGGTACGTACGCATCCACGAGAACCATCATCTTTGGTCGAAGACGCGCGTCGGTCGCGCGCGTGCCGACGGCCAATACGATGTGATTTACGAGACTGCGGATCTGGTCGAGCCGAATCCGTTTCCGAAGGGCTACCAGTAAGAGCTCTGCCCGCCTGCTTCCCAGCACGATCGGCGTGGACTTTCGCAGCCCGCGCCCCAAGCCCCGCGCCGCATCGAGGCGCTGACCCGGCAATGGAAAAAGGACGGATCATGTTCGGTGACTATTCGCTCAGCGATCTCGGCGCCATCTTCGCGATGCAGGGCTTTGCCGGGTTGATCCTTTTTTCGGTCTACGTGCTGATGGCGCTTGGGCTTGCCATCATTTTCGGCCAGATGGGGGTCATCAACATGGCCCACGGCGAGTTTATGATTTTGGGGGCTTATGTCACCTGGATGACATCGAACGTTTTCCAGAAATATGCGCCCTGGCTGTTTCCCGAATACTTCTTCGCCGCAATGATCCTGGCGTTCATAGCCTCGGGCGCCCTCGGCATGCTGGTCGAATGGGCGCTGATCCGGCATCTCTACAAACGTCCCCTCGACACGTTGCTCGCGACCTGGGGCCTTAGCCTGATCCTGCAGCAGGCTTATCGCTCGATTTTCGGCGCGCGCGAGGTCGGTGTCGAGTTGCCTGCATGGATGATGGGTTCCTGGCAGGCAACGGATTCGATCCAGATTCCGATCAACGGTATGTTCGTGATGGGCCTGACCGTCCTGATCACCATCGCTGTGGCCTACGTGCTGTTCTGGTCGAGCTGGGGCAAGCAGGTGCGCGCGGTCGTGCAGAACCGCGTCATGGCAGGCGCGGTCGGCATCAACACCGAAAAAGTCGATCGCTATACGTTCGGCCTCGGCTGCGGCATCGCTGGCGTCGCCGGATCGGCCTTCACCATGATCGGTTCAACGGGCCCCACCGCCGGTCAGCTCTACATCGTCGACACCTTCCTGGTCGTCGTGTTCGGCGGCGCAGCCAGCCTGCTCGGCACCATCGCCTCCGCCTTCACGATCTCGCAGACCGACTCGACGCTGGAGTTCTTCATGTCCGGGTCTATGGCCAAGGTCATCACCCTGCTTGCGATCGTCGCCATCCTGATGATGCGGCCGCAAGGCTTGTTCGCTCTCAAGGTCCGGAAATAAGAGCAAGAGGGCTTTAGCCATGATCATCAATTCGCGCTTCTTCAATCGGTCGGAACTCATCGGCTTTCTTACCCTGGCCCTCTTGCTCTTTGTCATCCTGCCGCTGTCGCTTGACGTATTTCGCCTGAACCTGGTCGCGAAATATCTGACCTACGCCTTCGTCGCGATCGGTCTCGTGATGTGCTGGGGCTACGGCGGCATTCTGAGCCTTGGCCAAGGTGTATTCTTCGGACTCGGCGGCTACTGCATGGCGATGTATCTCAAGCTTGAGGCGTCGAGTGTCGCAAACACCAAAATCCAGTCGACCCCCGGCATTCCGGATTTCATGGACTGGAATCAGCTGACTCAGCTTCCCTTTTTCTGGAAGCCATTTCACAGCCTTCCGATCACGCTCGCCGCGATCATTCTCGTGCCGGCGTTTTTTTCCTTCGTCATCGGCGCCGCGATGTTCAAGCGCCGCGTCGGCGGCGTCTATTTCGCCATCATCACGCAAGCGATTGCGGCAATTCTCACGATCCTGATTGTCGGTCAGCAGGGCTATACCGGCGGCATCAACGGCATTACCGACCTGCGTACGCTGCACGGCTGGGATATCCGCACGGACCATGCAAAGTTCATCCTTTACTTCGTCGAGGTGATACTGCTGTTCGCCTGCATCGTCGCAGCGCAGTTCATTCGCCTGACCAAGCTCGGTCGCATCCTGGTGGCGATGCGTGAGCAGGAAGACCGTGTTCGCTTCTCCGGCTATAGCGTCGCCAATTTCAAGATCTTCGCATTCTGCGCGGCGGCGGTATTTGCCGCCATCGGGGGAGCCTTGTTTACCCTCGAAGTCGGCTTCATGTCGCCGTCCTTTGTCGGCATCGTGCCGTCCATCGAAATGGTGATCTACACGGCCGTCGGCGGCCGCTTGTCGATATTCGGAGCGGTCTACGGCACGCTGCTGGTCAACTTTGCCAAGACGGCGCTGTCTGAGTCCTTCCCGCAACTCTGGCTATTCGGCCTTGGCGCCCTCTTCATCGGTGTCGTGCTTGCCTTCCCCAATGGCCTCGCGGGAATTTGGCAGGATTACATCCAGCCCCGCATCGATCGCCTGATGGCGGCACGCAAGAACCCTACTTTTAAATTGCCTGACAATTCCGTTGCTAACGGCGCACCGGCCGAGTGAGGAGATCGACATGCGCATCGGCCATCAGCCCAAGAACTTTCTGCTCGCAGTCGAAGCCCTCACCGTCTCATTCGACGGCTTCAAGGCGGTGAACAACCTCTCCCTTTATGTCGAGGAAAACGAGATCCGCGTGATTATCGGCCCGAACGGCGCCGGCAAGACCACCGTGCTCGACTTAATCTGCGGCAAGACCAAAGCGACTTCCGGCTCGATTCAGTTCCGCGGCAAAGAGCTTACCAAACTGAAAGAGAACCAGATCGTGCAGGCGGGCGTCGGGCGCAAGTTCCAAACGCCGTCCGTCTTCGAAGACCTCACAGTGTTCGAAAACTTGGAAATTTCTTATCCGCGCGGCCGCTCTGTCTTCGGTTCCCTGACGTTTCAGCGGGATAAGGCAGTGAAGGAGCGGGTCGAGGAAGTCGCCGAAATGATTTTCCTGAAAGACCGCCTGGACACTTATGCGGATCAGCTCAGCCATGGTCAGAAGCAATGGCTCGAGATCGGCATGCTGCTGATCCAGGACCCGGACCTCCTGATGCTCGATGAACCGGTCGCCGGGATGAGCGTCAACGAGCGCACCAAGACCGCCGAATTGCTCAATCGTATCATCAAGGATCGCTCGGTTCTGGTGATCGAGCACGATATGAAATTCGTCGAAGACATCGCCCACAAGGTGACGGTTCTGCATCAGGGCCAGATACTTTCGGAAGGCTCGATGGACCACGTCAAAACTGATCCCAAGGTCATCGAGGTCTATCTCGGGCACTAGATGATAGCGAGATGGTTAAGAGCCAAGGAGCGCTTTGATGCTGGCAATTTCCAACCTTCACGTCGCCTACGGGCAGAGCGAAGTTCTGCACGGCTTGAACGTATCCGTCGCGCCGAATGAAATCGTCGCCATCATGGGCCGTAACGGCATGGGAAAAACCACGCTGATGAAATCGCTGATGGGAATTTTGCCGACCAAGAGCGGCTCAGTGACCATTGCCGGCAGCGAGCTCAGCGGCTTGCCCAGCTACGAGCGCGTGGCCAAAGGTCTCGCTTACGTCCCCCAGGGTCGAATGATCTTCTCCACCATGACGGTGCAGGAAAACATCGAGACCGGCCTTGTCGTGTCCGGCGAGAGCGAGGTCCCCGGCAGCATCTACCAACTCTTCCCGGTACTGCTGGAAATGAAGAACCGGCGTGGCGGAAATCTGTCCGGAGGTCAGCAGCAGCAGCTCGCGATTGCGCGCGCGCTCGCCACCAAGCCAAAAGTGCTGCTGCTCGATGAGCCGACAGAGGGCATCCAGCCATCGATCATCAAGGATATGGCCCGAACCTTGAAGAAAATCCGCGACGAGCGAGGCTTGTCGATTGTCGTCTCCGAGCAGGTCTTGAGCTTTGCGCTCTATATCGCCGACCGCGTGCTCGTTATCGAAAACGGCGAAATCGTGCGGGATGATCCGCGCGACGGCGCCGATGCGGCGCAGATATCAAAATACCTATCCGTCTGACCTTTTTTTGGCTCGTAAAACAGGGGAGCGTTGAGATGCCAGAGACACTGATCAAGGTTGATCTTACCAAGTCACCTTATGAAAATGACATGATCCATAACCGATGGCATCCGGACGTGCCGATCGTGGCTTGGGTCAATCCGGGCGACGA
>NZ_DAIDJE010000053.1 GCF_027451485.1 Bradyrhizobium sp. | reverse complement strand
CGGTATCTGGCGTTTGTGCGTACGGCAGCCAAGCGCGGCGTTCGGATCGCCAGCGTCTGTTCGGGTGCTTACGTCATTGCGGAAGCGGGCCTGCTGGACGGACGCCGCGCCACCACCCACTGGCGGCGCACCCGGCATTTTCTCGCCACCTATCCAAAGGTGAAGCTGGAATCCGATCGCATCTTCGTGCGCGACGGCGATATCTGGACGTCCGCGGGCATCAGCGCCGGCATTGACCTGGCGCTGGCGATGGTTGCCGAGGATTTCGGTGAGGAGGTTTCGCGGCAGACGGCGCGGCAGCTTGTAGTCTACGCGCGGCGCAGCGGCGGCCAATCGCAGTTCTCCTCGCTGCTCGAGCTAAAGGCGCCGACCGGCCGCTTCGCGTCGCTCCTGACCTGGGCACGGGAAAACCTCGATGCTCCGCTGACGGTCGAACATCTGGCCGAGAAGGCCGGGATGAGCTCCCGGCATTTCACGCGCGCGTTTGTCGCCGAAACCGGCACCACGCCGTTCAAGGCGGTGGAGCGGTTGCGGCTGGAAGTGGCGCGCCAACAGGTGCAATCTTCAAGCGAGGCGATCGAGCGCGTGGCGCATTCGACCGGCTTTCGCGATCCCGAACGGATGCGCCGCGCCTTCATCCGCGCCTTCGGACAGCCGCCGCAATCGCTGAGGCGGGCGGCGCGGGCAAGCTGATTGTGGGCGCTCCAGGGAGGCATCGTCATGCTCAAGCTGCCGCCACCCGTCTGGGCGTTGATTTATGTTCTCCTCACGCTCGCAATCAGTCGGCAACTCGGCTGGCCGGAACTGCCGGGGTTGCCGCTGCCAGGGCTCGGCATCGCACTCGCGTTCATTCCGTGGGCGCTGCCTGTCTGGGCGGCCGTCATGTTTCATCGTGCAGGCACGGAGATCAATCCGGTCTCGCCGACCAACCGCGCGCTCGTCGTTGACGGGCCGTATCGATACACGCGCAATCCCATGTACCTGGGATTGGTGCTGGCGACGTTTGGCGTCGCAATCTGGGTCGGTGCATGGCCGATGTTTCTCGCGCCGCTTGCGCTTTTTGCGACCGTAAACTGGGTGCACATCCCTTTCGAGGAGGCCAAGATGCGCCGTCAGTTCGGTGCGACCTTCGATCAGTATCTGGCGCGGGTCCGGCGATGGGTTTGATTTATGCGTCGCGTCGGGATGCGCCGCGCGGCTGCGCATCCGGCGCACTTGGCCCGTAGCATGCTGCAGGCAGCGCAGACGCCCGTGGCATGCTGCGCTGCCGCGATCATTCTCGGTGCGGCCGGCGAAACAACTGTTCAGCATCTGCATTGACAGGACATGACCGCCTGGAGTGGCGTCATGAAACAGTTCCTGCTGTTTACGCTGTTGGGGCTGTCGTTTGTCTACGGGGTCGCGTCCATTACCGTCACGGTGCGGCGACACTTCGGAGTCCCGTCGATTCACACGGCAGCGCTGATCAAGGAAGTTCCCTAGAACTGCGATGGCCGCATGGGAACGTATTCTTCTGTCAATCGCCGCCGGGCGACAGGGTCTCCCTGACTCGGTCGAGGTCCTGGATCTTGTACACCAGCACCGAGATCAACCAGCCGGCTGCGAAGATCGCAATGATAAGATATCCGAGCAGGCCAAAGCTTCGGTTGAGTTGATCGATCAGGCTCCAGAAGCGCCCCTCCAGTTCCAGCTTGTCGGCGAGAAGCCCGAGCACTTCCAGTCCGCCGATCAAGAGCGCCACGACAATCGACATCAGCGTCATGGTGAGGTTGTAGTAGAGCTTTCTGACCGGGTTGACGAAGGCCCAGCCATAGGTCTGCACCATTAGCACTCCATCGGTGGTGTCGATCAGCGACATACCGGCCGTGAACAGCGCCGGAAAGATCAGTAACGACCAGATCGGGAGCCCTGCCGAGCCATGCGCGGCCGAAATTCCGAGCAACCCCACCTCGCTTGCCGTATCGAAACCGAGGCCGAACAGGAAGCCGAGGGGATACATGTGCCAGCTTCGGGTCATGAGATCGAAGACGGTGCGCAGCAGGCGCGACAACAATCCCCGCCGCGCGAGCAAATTGTGCAGCGCTTCCTCGGTGACCTGCTCGCCGCGCCGAAGCGCCGTGAAAGCACGGTAAACCGAGACCAGGATCAGCGCGTTGATCAGGGCGATGACGAGGAGGAAGCCTGCGGAAACGCCGGTTCCGATCGCGCCGCCGATCGACTTGAACCAGGCGAAGTTGGCTTGCAGAGCGCCGACCGACAGCGCCACCAGCAGCGACGCGATGATGACGATGGTCGAATGGCCGAGCGCGAAGAAGAAGCCTGCGGAGATCGGCCGTCTGCCCTCCTGCATCAGCTTGCGCGTCACATTATCGATCGCCGCGATATGGTCGGGATCCACCGCGTGACGAAGCCCGAAGGCGTAAGCGAGTGACGCCGTGCCGAGCAAAATCGGCTGATCGCGGAACTGCAGGAATGCCCAGAGCCACGCCAGCACGTTGGCCGCCACCAGAACGACGTAGAGCACAGCGGTCTTGACGTTCAGCGCGGCGGGCCGGTCGTCAAACAGTTCTGCAAGGGAGATGCGCAAAACAATAAAGCGTCAGTTGTCGCCGCCGCCGTGGCGATAAAATTGGGTCCCAAGGGCAATTGGCGGTCGGCCCTGGTTCCGGCGATGCTGGTTGGTGTCGCGCAGCGAATAGACGCAGCCGCAATATTCCTGCTGATAGAATTGTTCGCGCTTGCTGATCTCGATCATGCGCTGGGAGCCGCCGCCCTTGCGCCAGTTGAAATCCCAGTAGTTCAGTCCTTCGTAACGGCCGGCTGCGCGATGTCCGCAATCGTTGATCTGCGCCATGTTCTTCCAGCGCGAGATGCCGAGCGATGAGGTCATGACCGGAAAATCGTTCTCATGGGCGTAAAGCGCCGTGCGTTCGAAACGCATGTCGAAGCACATCGTGCAGCGTGCTCCGCGCTCGGGCTCCCATTCCATGCCCTTGGCGCGCGCAAACCAGTTTTCGGTGTCGTAATCGGCATCGACGAACGGCACGCCGTGCTTTTCGGCGAAGCGGATATTTTCATCCTTGCGCAACAAGTATTCGCGCTCGGGATGAATGTTCGGGTTGTAGAAGAAGATCGTGTAGTCGATCCCGGAAGCGAGCATTGCCTCCATGACCTCTCCCGAACAGGGCGCGCAGCAGGAGTGCAGCAGCACCCGTTTGTGTCCGCCGGGCGGCACGAGCTTTTGGCGTTCGTTCAGTTCAATCATGCGACGCGGATGCCTTTGTTGGCTGCCCAATCTCTCCGCACAATTTACTGGTCGGATTGCGGAAATGCCACCCCTCCCGGGGGCGCCCGGCTATCTGGCGGCTGCGAACCTGAGCAACTCTATCCGGACCTGGTCGAGCACCGGGGCGTAGTCGCGGGTTTCGTCCTGGCGGAACAGGCGAGCGGTCGGATACCAGGGGCTGTCGTCGCGATGAAGCAGCCAGCGATAGTCCGGCGTCCAGGGCAACAGGATCCAGGTCGGACATCCGAGCGCGCCGGCGAGATGGGCGACGCTGGTGTCGACGGTGATGACGAGATCGAGGCACTTCACCAAGGCAGCCGTGTCCGCGAAATCGGTGAGTTCTCTGGTCCAGTCGATGACCTTGCTGCTTGCGAGGTCGGCCCTGTCGTTTTCCCGAACATCTTTCTGAAGGCTGACGAAGACCGCGTCAGTTTCGAGAATGCGCGAGAGCATCCGCAGTGACATCGACCGGTTGTGATCGTTGCGGTGGGTTCGGCTGCCCGACCAGACGAGGCCGACCCTAACTCGGTCGTCCGGGCCAGGAACGCTTGCAAGGCGCGCGTTCCAGGCCTGAACGCGTTTTGGGTGCGGCGGCGGCAGGTAAGAGATCTCGGCTGGAATGTTATCGAGGCGCGTATTGAAGGCGAGCGGCAAGCTGCCGATCGGGCAGTGCATGTCGAAGGCGGGCAGGGGGTCGGAGAAGGCGACACACTGCGAGACGCCCGGAAACCCGGCCAGCAGCGCGACCAGCGGACGCTCTATGGCAAGGATGACCCGCGCGCCGCGTGCTGCCAGCATCGGCACATAGCGCACGAATTGGATGGTGTCGCCCAGTCCTTCATCGACATGGACGAGCAGGGTCTTGCCCGCAACGGATTGCTGGCCAAGCCACATCGGCTGGCTGAATTGCGGGTAGGGCGCGGCATCGGGAATCCTCCAGCGCGCTTCGCGCCCGGACCAGCCGGCCTCGAGATCGCCGAGCAGCATCTGCAGGAGCGACAGATTCCAGTCTGTGGTGGCGTTGTTCAGACGCCGGGCGCGGATCTCGTCATAGAGCGCGAACGCCTCGTCGAAGCGCTGCAACTGCTGCAGGATGTTGGCCTTGTTGTTGAGGATTTCGATCGAGTCCGGCAACCGCTGCAGGGCGCGATCGAACCAGGCGAGCGCGTCTTCCTCCTTGCCGAGCGATTGCAGGCAGGCGCCGATATTGTTGTGGGTGTCGGGATTATTTGGCGCAAGCGTGTTGGCGCGCAGATTGTCCGAAAGCGCGGCATCGAATTTCCGCAAAGCAAGCAGCGCGCGGGCGCGCGCCTGCAAGGTCGGGGCATGGTTCGGTAGCAGTTCATCGCAGATATTGAGGCAAGTGAGCGCCTCTTCGTGCCGCGCGGCGTCATGAAGCAGGACGCCGCTTTTGTAGGCCGCATCCTGGTTGCTGGCATCGAGCTTCAGCACATGCTGGAAACTCAAGAGCGCGTGGTCGTAGCGCCGCAGTTCCAGCAGTGCATCGCCCATCGCTTTCCATAAGGCCGCATCATCCGGCTTGAGCTGCACGGCCTTGTCGAAGGCCTTCAGCGCTTCGTCGGGCCGGCCTTGCCGCGACAGCGTCGCCCCGAGGCTTGCAAGATAGTCGGCCCTTGGCGCTTGGGCGATGGCGCGCGCGATCCACTCCAGCGCGTGATCATATTGCCCGGCTGTAAACGCGATCAGGCCCATCAGGTGCAGGGCGGGCGCGTGGTTGGGATTTTCCGCCAGCAAGCTCTGGCAACAGAGCTGAGCCTCCAGCGTGTGCCCCGCCTGCAAGGCGCGATGACCGGCCTCGCATTGTGCGGCGGCGTCGAGCGCATCGGTTTTCGATTTCTGGGCCCGGCGTTCTCTGCGGTTCATCGGCACATGTTCCGGGTGGACGGTGCCTTAACCTCTAGATGATTCGTCCGGTCGATTGACGCTGCATTATTTCAACGCCTGCAGCCAGGCACCCATGTCGCGTGCCGCGACGTTGGCCTGATCGAGCAGCTTGCCCATGGTGAAGAAGCCGTGGAACTGGCCCGGGAAAGTGCGGTAGGTCACCGCGACGCCAGCCTGGTCGAGCCGCCTGGCATATTCCTCCCCTTCATCGCGCAAGGGATCGGCGCCGGCGGTGAGCACGTAAGCGGGCGGCAGGCCCGCCAGCGTTTCGAGCCGGGCGGGCGAAGCGCGCCAGTCGTCGGCATCGGCCGCAACGTTCAGATAATGATCGCGAAACCAGCGGATCACGGTATGGGTGAGCAGGATGCTGGTTTCCGGCTCGCGGTGCGACGGATGCGTCATCGCAAAATCGGTGGCTGGATAGACCAGCACCTGTCCCGCAATCGAGGGGCTCTTGCTCTCGCGTGCGGCGATCGCGACCACCGCTGCCAGGTTGCCGCCGGCGCTGTCGCCGCCGACGCAGAGCCGCCCAGCATCGATGCCAAGCTCTGGCGCGTGATCGGCGATCCACGCCGTCGCAGCGATCGCGTCGTCGACGGCGGCGGGGAATTTGTACTCGGGGGCGCGTCGGTAATCGACGGATATGACGATGAGCTGGCCCTCGTCGGCGAGTTTCCGGCACACCACATCATGCGTGTCGAGATCGCCAATCACCCAGCCGCCGCCATGAAAGAAGACCAGGCTCGGCGCGAGGCCGTTTGATTGCCGCAGTGTCATCGGCGTGTAGATTCGCGCCGGGATGATGCCTTTGGCAGCGTGGATCGCCAGCGGTGCGACCGATTTCAGGAGAGGCGGCTCCGGATTGGTGACGAAGCGGGCCTGCCGGTAGTATTCGCGCGCTTCTGCCGGCGTCAGCGTCTCGTAGGCCGGCCTGCCTGCCTCCTGGAAGGCCTTGAACACCAGGGCCGCGTCGGGATCGAGGGTGACAGGCATGATGCGGGAACCTCTGGAAAGCGACCTTATAACGTGAACTATTCCATTCGCGGCTCGACCTGGCCAGTCCCGCGCCAGGCCGGACGCGGCTGAAAGCCGCCCTTTCCCCGCCTTATTCGACGTGTTAACCGAACCCGTTACGTGCGGCGGTCGCTTTTTCGTGCGACCCGCCCGATTCGCTTGTAAAATCTGCGAGATGATCCGAACTCTTCTGCTGACCGGTTTTGCGGCCATTGTCGCCGTCGCCACCATCTCGCTTGCGCCTGCGCACGCGCAGATCGGGAATATCTTTTCCGATCAGCCGCGACCGCCGGGCAGCGTGCCCCGTGGCCAGCAGCAGCCCGTACCCGACGACGAAGAGGAAGTGCCGGAATTGCCGCGCGGCCGTCTGTTGCCGACGCGGCCCCTGCCGGGACAGGGCGTGCCGCCGCCGGGAGCCGTGACGTCGCAGCCATTGGCTCCTCCGCCGGGGACGGCCATGGCGCCGCCAAACCAGCGGCCCGGCACCGTTCCGCCACCGCCCGGTCAAGGCGTTGCGACCGCGCCGCCCGGCGCCAACGTTCCGCCGGGACAGCATCCGCCGCAGAATGGCGCCCCGCCAGCTCCCGCCTCGCTCCAGCCCGGCGATGAAGTGGTGACCGAGTTGCCAGCGCAGAAGATCGTCAACAAGAAGGCGAGCTTTTCGGGCCTCGACAAGATCACCGGCCGCGTCATCAATTTCGATGAAGATATCGGCGAGACCGTCCAGTTCGGTGCGCTACGCGTGAAGACCGATGCCTGCTACACGCGCCCGGCGACGGAGGCCGCCAACACCGATGCCTTTGTCGAGGTCGATGAGATTACCCTGCAGGGCGAGGTGAAGCGGATCTTTTCAGGATGGATGTTTGCCGCAAGCCCCGGCCTGCATGGCGTCGAGCATCCGATCTACGACGTCTGGCTGACCAACTGCAAGGAGCCCGACACGACCGTCGCCAACGTGCAGACCGATGCGGCGCCGCCGCCGGCCAAGCCGGCGCCCGCACCCGCACCGAGGAAGCCGGCGCCCCGACAGGCGCAACAGACGCGGCCGGCGCCGCCGCAGTACCAGCAGCAGCAAGAGCCGCCTCCGCCGCCACAGCGGCAGGAGTCCGGCGGCCTGTTCGGTATTTTCCGGCAATAAAAGGCGTTAGCTTCGCGCGGCGATGATTTCCAGCGCGCGCGCGCCGCTCAGCGGCGGATCGGCCGGCAGCCTGTTGAAGTCCGCATTTCCTTCGAGCGCCTTTTCGAGTAGCGCGATGTAGCGGCGGCGCGGGATTTCGATCGCACCGAACTGGCGCAGGTGTTCGGTCACATACTGCGTGTCGAGCAGCTCGAACCCGCCGGCAATGAGGCGGGCGACCAGATGCACGAGCGCCACCTTCGAGGCGTCGCGGGCGCGGTGAAACATGCTTTCGCCGAAGAAGGCGCGGCCGAGATTGACGCCGTAAAGGCCGCCGACCAGATCGTCACCCTGCCATACCTCGACGCTGTGGGCGTGGCCCAGGTCGTGCAGCCCGAGATAGAGATCGCGGATGCGCTGGTTGATCCAGGTGTCGTTGCGGCCCGGCTGCGGCGCGGCGCAGCCGGCGATCACGGCCTTGAAGGCGCGGTCCACGGTCACCGTGAACGCGTCCGAGCGGACGGTGCGCGCCAGGCGCGAAGCGATGCGAAAGCCGCCGAGCGGGATCACGCCGCGCATTTCCGGCTCGACCCAGAAAAGACTTGGATCGTCGGCGCTCTCGGCCATCGGGAAAATCCCGCAGGCATAGGCCCGCAGCAGCACTTCGGGGGTGATTTCGGAGCCCGTACCGGATGCGTCGCGCGAGGTCATGGCCTGACGATAGCAGGCGAGACGAGTGGCCCGCAAAGCCAATGTCCGTGAAACAGATACTAGCTCGCGGCCTTGAGGCTCGGCTTCGCCGGGCTCTTGGCCGTGCGGGGAAAGCACAGCACGATCCGGGTGCCCTTATGGTCGGGGTCGCGCTCGACCGTTGCAGCAAGCTTGGCAGCCATTGCAGCGACGATCCGTTGTCCCATGCCGGTCGAGCGGGGATCGGTCCTGGCATTGAGGCCGACCCCGTTGTCGGCAATCGACAGCACGAGTTCGTCGTCGTGCGCGACCAGATCGACGTGGATCGGGCCGGCGCCGTCGGGATAGGCGTATTTCACCGCATTCATCACCAGTTCGTTGACGATGATGCCGATCGCGACAGCCCGGTCGGGATCGATTTCGATCGGTGCCGCCTTCAGTGTCAGCCGCGACATCTTGTTGCCCTCGGCCGACCGCCGGAGATCCTCGAGCAGGGCGTCGAGATATTGATTGAGCAACACGCTTTTCAGGTCATGCGATGTGTAAAGCCGGCGATGGACCTGCGCTACCGCGGCGACACGACCCATGGCATTGGTGAGCGCGGCCTTGACGTCATCTTCGACGGCCGAGCTTGCCTGCAAGTGGAGCAGCGAGGCGATGATCTGCAAGCTGTTGCCAACCCGGTGATTGACCTCGCGCAGCAGCACTTCGCGTTCGGCAGCGAGCGCAGCAAAACGGTCACGGGCGGCATGCACTTCGGCTTCGGCCTCGTCGCGGGCCTTTTGCAGTCGCGCCTGCCTGAACGCGCCTTCCACCGCGACGTGAAGCAGGGGAATGAAGTCGCCCTGCACGTCCTTGACCAGGTAGTCGGCGGCGCCGGCCTTCAGCGCCGTGACCGCGATCTTGGAATCCTGGGCCGCTGTGACAAATACAACCGGCGGCGCATTCGGAATGGCCAGAATCCGCTCCAGCGTCTCCAGCCCGTCGAGACCCGGCATGTATTGATCGAGTGCAACGACGTCGATGCCGCCTTGCGCGAGGCGTTTCAGTCCCTCGTCGCCGTTTTCGGCATGGACGACCTTCAGCCCGAGCCGCGTCAGGCCGCGGTCGACGAGGCGCGCGAGTGCCTTGTCATCGTCGATGTAAAGGAGTGTCGGCGTCTCAGCGTTCATGTGGCGGCAGGGGGCACCTGAATGACCGAGAAGAACAGGCCGAGCTGGCGAATGGCGTTGGCGAAGCTTTCGTAGTTGACGGGCTTGGTGATGTAGACGTTGCAGCCGAGTTCATAGCAACGCTTGATCTCCTGGGAATCGTCGGTCGTGGTCAGCACCACGACCGGGGTGGACTTGAGGTGCTTGTTCTCCTTCACGCGCTGCAGGATCTCGATCCCGCCCATATCGGGAAGATTGAGGTCGAGCAGGATCAGGAGCGCGTCTCCCTTGCGTTCCAGGCCGGAACCGTCGTTTCCAAACAGGTAACGTAAGGCTGCTGTGCCGCTTGTAAACGGCACGATTTCGTTATTGACACCGGATCGCCTGATGTTGCGCTCGATCAGACGGGCGTGACCCTCGTCATCCTCGATCATGATGATGGTGACCGCTGCGCTCATGGCTCCCTGTTCCGTCTGTTGGCGTTCCAGTTGATGGGAAGGGTTACTGTGAAGGTGCTTCCTTGATCAAGTTCCGATGTGACCGACATGGTTCCGCCAAGCCGTCGCACCAGGGCGCGGACATGGGCAAGGCCGATTCCCTGGCCTGGCTTGTCCTGTGGACCTGCGCGCCGAAAAAGGTCGAAAATGCGCTGGTGATCCTTCGGATCGATGCCGCGGCCGTTGTCGCTGATCTCGAAGATTGCATAGCCGAGTTTGGTGCGCGCCCGTATGAAGATCTTTCCGGGAACACCTGGTTTGAGGTATTTCAGTGCGTTGTCGATCAGGTTGGAGAATATCTGCTCCAGCGCGAGGCGGTCGCTGGTAATCTCGGGGAGCGGTTCGATATGGATCTCAGCCTGTCCCTCCGCCGCCTGATGAGCGACCGTGGTAACGATTGCCTCGATCAGCTCGCGCGTGTCGATCCGGACCGGTCGAAATTCGCGCCGTCCCTCCCGGGTGAGGCTGAGGATGGCTGAGATCAGCCGATCCATTTTTGCGATCGACGATTTGATAAATTCGAGCGCTTCGGAAAAATACGCGAGCCGTTGCTGGTCTTCGGCATCCAGCGTCGGCTCCGTGTCCCTTGCCGCCGCGGGCAAGGCCGGGTTTTGCGACGCGGCAGCATGAAGCGCGGCGATCCGTTTAAATATCTCGTTACGCAGTTCCTCAAGCTCGCTGGTAAAACCCATGATGTTGACCAGCGGCGAGCGCAGGTCGTGGCTGACGATGTAGGCGAAGCGTTGAATCTCGTTGTTGGCCTCGCGCAGGTCGGCGGTGCGCTCGTCCACCGTGGCTTCGAGGTTGAGATTCGCATCGCGTAGCTGTGCCTCGGCCTGGTCCCGGGCGCGGATCGACCGCCGCACAAGAAATATGGAGATGCAGGCGAGGAGCACGACGAGACCGGAGCCCGCGACGGTTACGATGGAGGCAAAGCGCTCGGTGCGGTCTGCGGTTTGGGTGCGCTGCGCGAACAGCCGCTCTTCCTCTGCCCGCATCCGGCTGGCGACATCGTTGATGCGTTCCGTCGCCCGGCCCGAATCGGATGAGCGCAACAGCTCGATGCCCCCGGCCGTGTCGTGCCGCTGGGCAAATCCGATGGCTTTTGCGAACTCGTCAAGGCGGGCCTCAACTGGCGTCCGCAGCTCACTGGCGTTGGCGATCTGGACCCGGTTGTCGCCGGACAGCTGGATCAGCTTGTCGATATCCGAACGCACATTGGCCGCTGCGGCCAGGTATTCGTCGAGAAAACGCTGTTCGTCGGTGAGAAGGTAGCCGCGCGCAGCACTTTCAGTCGTCCGAATGCGCAGCCGCAAGGTCGAGATTTGGTTTTCGACCTCAACCGTATGCACGACCCAGTCGTTGTCTTCGCGGGCGCGATCGACAAGGATGACCGACAATGCGCTGATCCCGACCAGCACCAGGAATCCTGCCGCGAGCAGCAGGATTTGCCCAAGCGAGCCGCGCCGTTTCGTGCCGGTCGTTTGAATTTTTGCGCTGGAAAAGATCAAGATATCCTGAGGAAACCTCGACCGACCGCCACGTGCAAGGCAATTTTGAGCCGCCTTCTGGTTCCAGGAACGGAACTTTTCGGTCACATCTGCCGAAAACCGCCAGTGTCAGCTTGCCGATTGGCCGGCGAGATACTGCTCCAGCCAGTGGATATGGTAATCGCCGTCGATAATGTCGGTCTCCCGCACAAGTGCCCGAAACAGGGGGAGCGTGGTTTCAATGCCGTCGACCACCATTTCGTCGAGGGCGCGCCGCAGCCGCATCAGACACTCGGTACGGGTCTTGCCGTGCACGATCAACTTGCCGACCAGCGAGTCGTAGTAAGGCGGGATCACATATCCCTGGTACACGGCGGAATCGATCCGCACTCCAAGGCCGCCCGGCGGATGATATTGCAGGATCTTGCCGGGAGACGGGCGGAAGGTGACGGGGTTTTCGGCGTTGACGCGGCATTCGATGGCATGGCCGTTGATCATCACCTCGTCTTGCGTCGCCGGCAGGTCGCCACCCGCGGCGATCCGGATCTGCTCCAGCACGAGGTCGATGCCGGTGATCATTTCAGTAACGGGATGCTCGACCTGGATGCGCGTATTCATCTCTATGAAATAGAACTCGCCGTCCTCGTAGAGGAACTCCACCGTGCCGACGCCGAGATATTTCATCTCCTGCATTGCTTTCGCGACGGTAGCGCCGATCTTGGCACGTGCGGCGGCGTCGAGCGCGGGCGAGGGCCCTTCTTCCCAGACCTTTTGATGCCGCCGTTGCAGCGAGCAGTCGCGCTCGCCGAGATGGATGGCGCCGCCGCGGCCATCGCCCAGCACCTGGATTTCGATATGGCGCGGCTTCTGGAGATATTTCTCGAGATAGACGGAAGCATCGCCGAAGGCGGATCTCGCTTCGTTCGCGGCCGTCGACAGCGCAAGTGCGAGGTCCTGAGCCGTCTGGGCGACTTTCATGCCCCGGCCACCGCCGCCTGCCGCCGCTTTCACCAGCACCGGAAAGCCGATTTGTTGCGCAATCGCCATCGCTTCGTCGCCGACGCCGACCGCGCCGTCGGAACCCGGCACCACGGGAATGCCGAGCCGTTTGGCGGTTTTCTTGGCCTCGATCTTGTCGCCCATCAGGCGGATATGCTCGGCCTTGGGTCCGATGAAATGCAGATTGTGGTCGGCGAGGATTTCGGCAAAGCGGGCGTTTTCCGACAGGAAGCCGTAGCCCGGATGCACGGCGTCAGCGCCGGTGATTTCACAGGCCGCGAGCAGCGCCGGAATGTTGAGGTAGCTGTCCTTTGACGGCGGAGGGCCGATGCAGACGCTCTCATCCGCCAGGCGGACATGCATTGCATCGGCGTCGGCCGTGGAATGCACCGCGACCGATGCAATGCCAAGCTCCTTGCACGCCCGCAGGATGCGCAGTGCGATTTCGCCGCGATTGGCTATCAGGATCTTGTCAAACATGGTGTCCTTCGGGGGCGAATGGCGGGCAGGGAGTCGCGAGTACACTCCTGGCTATTCGCTATTCACCAATCGCTATTCAATGATCACCAGCGGCTCGCCAAATTCCACGGGCTGGCCATCCTCGACAAGAATTTGCGTGACGGTGCCGGCCCGCGGCGAAGGAATCTGATTCATCGTTTTCATGGCCTCGATGATCAGCAGCGTCTGTCCGACCGACACTTTGGCGCCCACTTCGATGAAGGGCTTTGCGCCGGGTTCGGACGCCCAATAGGCCGTGCCGACCATCGGCGATGGGACGGCGCCGGGATGCTTGCTAAAGTCGGTCGTTGCGGCGGCTGTGGGGATCGGCGCTGGTGCAGCCATTGGTGCATGTGTTGCATATGGTGCTCCCGCAGGCATTGAGGTGGCGATGCTGAAATTGCGCGCCACGCGCACCCGCAGGCCTGCGCGTTCGATCTCGATTTCAGTCAGGCTGGTTTCGTCCAGCAGCAAAGCGAGTTCGCGAATGAGCGCTCCGTCGCTGGTTGCAAATCTTTCGGCTGCTTTATCGTCCGGCTGGCGCGCCATGATTTCGATCCGAAGGTTCTCTTTGTCGTGACTTAAGGGATCCAGGGTAGCGAACGTCAATTCCAGTCTACCTGGCGTCAGGACGTGGCCCGGACGCCAAGCTTGGCCGCGAGGCCGATGATTGCAAGGCGGTACCCGTCAACGCCGAAGCCCGCAAGGGCAGCGAAGGCCGCCTTGGCGGTAAAAGAGTGATGACGGAAGCTCTCGCGGGCATGAATATTACTGACATGCACTTCGACCGCCGGAACCTTCACCGCGAGCAGCGCGTCGTGAAGGGCGATCGATGTATGCGAATATCCGCCGGGATTGATGACGATGCCAGCGGCCTTTTTGGCATGGGCTTCGTGAATGAAGTCGATCAGTTCACCTTCCCGGTTCGACTGCCGGCAATCGGCCTTCCAGCCGTATCTGGCGGCCGTATCCGCGCAAAGTTTCTCGACGTCTGTCAGCGTGGCACGCCCATAGGTTTCCGGTTCGCGGGTTCCGAGGAGATTCAGGTTCGGGCCATTGAGCACGTAGATCGTTTCGATGTCGGCCATCCCGGTCCTGGCAATACGATTGATGTCGCGCGGTTATAGGTAACTAAGGGGCGGGAGGGAAGCCTTAAGCCCGGGTCGCAGGACTCCCAAATGCCTCATCCATCTGGTGAAAAACCCTCCAAGAATCGGCAGAAACTATTGATTAACCATGAATCAAGGGCGGGCCTCCTGGGGCCCTGTTGCAGCCGTAGGCATTCGTTTTGGTAAGAAAAGGGCGGGTCGCAAGGACCCGCCCCGGATTCGCGAAGTCCTTGGCTCAAGATCAGGCCGGAAGCACGTCCACAATCTCGAGGGTCCGCGGATCCACCACCACGATTTCGTCGCGAACGAGGAAGTACTCATATCCTCGCCATTCCGGATAGATCGTTGCGATCTCGGCCGGCAATGGATGGAAGCCGATGCCGCCCGGCACGCGGGTGCCGACGGAAACCGGGAAGTTGACGTTGTTCACGGGCGCCACGTGCTGGCCGTGGATGATCGACGTGATCTTGGTGCGTTGCTCGGATGAGAGCTTGGCGCCAGCACCAGCCTGGCCGGTCGTTACCCCGCCGCGGTTGCCTTGGGCCGTCGCATTGCCGTTCGCACCTTGTGCATTCATATTGCCGTTGCGGCCTTCAGCTTTCATGTTGCCGTTATGCTGCTGACCTTCGGCCTTCATGTTGCCGTTACGTTCGTTGCGTTCCTCGGCCTTCTTGCTGGTCGCGCCTTTTTCTTCATTCTGCGAGCTCATGCCCTTCGAACGGTCGCTCTTGTTTTCTTGCGAGGATTTCTCACCAGCAGATTTTTCGCTCGCCGCGCTCTGGCCGACGGTGCGCTTTTCGGCGCCTTTCGTTTCTCGTTGGGCGCTGCGACTGGTCGAAGACCCTTTTTGCTCATGCTCGGCCTGCTGGCTGGATTTCATGCCCGCCGAACTTTCATGGCCCGCGCCGGTGGAAGGTGACGCACCTTGGTGCATGCCCGCGCCGCCGGCGGTGCCGCCTTCACGGCCCATATTGGTTTGTGCATAAGCGAAGCCGCTGCCGGCAATGAGCGCGGCGGCGGCCGCAGTAATCATCCAACGATTACTCATCAAATTCCTCCTCACGAAGTTTGCACTGCCCGCCCGACAACGAAAGGAGATTGGGTGATGTTCCGGGGTTTCGCCGGTTCCCTCGCTTTTGTTTGATGAATGCGTGATGAACCGCAGCGCCGCGAAATCTCCAAAGAAAAGGCCGGCGGAAAACGCCGGCCTTTTCTATCGAAGCGTCGATCGGTGCCTCAGCAGGTCGCTTTGCCGCAGCGCGCAAGCGCGATCTTTTCCTTCAGGCCATCGAGTCCGATGGCGCCAACAATCACTTGTTTTCCGATCACGTAACTTGGCGTTCCGTTCATGCCCATCGACTCGGCAAGCTTGAAGTTTTCCTCGATGGTGGCGCGCGCCTCAGGACCTGCCATATCCTTTTCGATGCGGGCCATATCGAGGCCGGCGTCCTTCGCAGCAGCAAGCGCGCGAGCCTTGTCGGCCGGTCCGCGACCGCCGAGCAGCCTTTGGTGGAAGTCGAGATATTTGGCGCCGGAATCCTGCATCCGCACGGCGACGGCGACTTTCGCAGCTTCCACCGAACCCTGGCTCAGCACCGGAAATTCCTTGAGCACCACCTTGAGCTTCGGATCGGTCTTCAAGAGATCGAGCATGTCAGCCATAGCGCGCTTGCAGTAGCCGCAGTTGTAATCGAAGAATTCGACGAAGGTGACGTCGCCGTTCTTGTTGCCGAGGGTGACGTTACGCGGCGAATTGAAGATCGCTTGGGCGTTTTCGGTCACGCTCGCTTCGTGTTTCTCGGCTTCGGCGGCGGCCTGTCGTTTGTTCAACTCCGCCATGGCATCTTCCAGCACCTCGGGATGGGTGATGAGGTAATTCTTGATGATGGACTCGATCGCATCGCGCTGGCCTTCCGAGAAGGTTTGCGCCGAGGCAACCGGCGGCGCTGTGACGATCGCCAGCGCGAATAAAGCGGGGGAGAGCAGGCGAAGCGGCGACATCGGTCATTCCTTTTGAACGGGTTTTTCTTCAAGCGGGTTATTGGATGTTCTGCGGACCGGCCTCGGAATCCTGGTGGTCGGTTCGATCCTGGGGGCCTACGTGAAACTGAAACCGCGACGAGTTGTCCTTCTTTCCAGTCGGCTTTGCTGCGACGATATCGTCAGCCTTGACCCAGCCGGGGGTGCCGACGGCAAAGCGGGTCTTTGCCCGGGTGGCAAGCTCTCGCGCGGTCTTGTTGTCGCCGCGCAAAAAAGCTGCCTGCGCCGATGCGAGATCGGCCTCGGCAAAGTCACCCTTTCGCCCGTAGGCCATGGCCAGTTCGGTGTAGGCGAGCGGCTGCTCGGTTTCGCGCACCGTGGCGTTGCGCAAGATCGAAATAGCCTCATCAGTATAGGCCTTGTTGTCGGTTGCCACGAGCGCCTGACCAAGTAAAATCTCGATGAGCGGCGCCTTGTCGGAAAGAGCCACCGCTTTGCGCAGCGGCGCCAATGCTTCCGAAGGCCGGCCGCCCTCGGTCAGGGCCTGGCCTTTGAGTTCGTAGAAATACGGGTTGTTGGGTTCGGCCTGGATCAGCGAATCGATCTGGCTGACCGCACTGTTCAGATCGCCATGGAGATAGGTCGAGATCGCGCGCGCATAGCGGGCGGGCAAGCTGGTATTCGACAGCGGATAGCGCCGGTAAACCGTCTCCGGCCGTTCCAGAAATCCGGAAATCTTGGCGCGCATCATGTCGTGACGAAACTGCAGCGCGGGCGGGTCTTTCTTGTCCCAATAGGGACTGGTGCGCGCGATCTCCTCCAGCGCCGCGACGCGCTCGGCCGGCATCGGGTGCGACATGTAATACGGGTCGGCTCCGTGGGAGGAAAACAGGCTCTCGTTGCTGAGGCGCTTGAAGGTCTCGTACATGCCCTTGGCGGATTGACCGGTCGCGGTGAGGAATTTGACCCCCGCGCGGTCGGCCGATTCTTCCTGCGTGCGCTGATAGGCGAGCAGGTTGCGCATGATCATGTTCTGCGGCCCGCTGATCGCCGCCGCGCCGACATCGGCAAGGCCGATATTGCCGTTCGACATGCTTCGCGAGCCCGCCGCGAGCGCACCGGCGCCGAGCAGCATCGCGATAATCATCTGCGTCTGCGCCGTGGCCAGCTGTTCGCGCATTCGCGCCAGATGTCCGCCGGCAAGATGGCCGGTTTCGTGCGCGAGCACGCCGATGATCTGGTTCGGGGTCTTCGATTCCAGCAGTGCGCCGTGATTCACGAAAATGCGGTGACCGTCGGCGACGAAGGCGTTGAACTGCGGCTGGTTGATAATTGTGACCTGAATGTTCTGTCTTTCGAGGCCCGCCGCGCGCAGGATCGGCTTTGCATAATCGCGCAAGAGATTTTCCGTCTCGGTATCGCGCAGGATCGCCAGTTTTTGTTCCTGGGCCAGCGCCGCCACGGGGGCAGCAAGCAGGGCGATCGCGGTGGCGAAGGCCGTGATTTTCGTCGTGATCCGGCAGGGAGCGAATGTGAGCGGCATCAGCGGTCTTTAGTGATTGGCGGCGGGTCCGATACGCGATATGCCCTACCAATCCGCCGATTAAGGCTTGTCTGGGGCACACCTCGAAATAGCAGATATCGATGCCTGAAGCGATACTTGGAGACCGCACCGAAGACCTGTTGACGGCAGCGTCGGGACGCAGCGACGTCCCGCCGTTCATGGTGATGGATGTGATGGCGGCCGCAAGCCGGATCGAAGCGGGCGGAGGCCACGTCATCCATATGGAAGTCGGCCAGCCGGCAGCATCGGCGCCGAAAACCGCGATATTGGCGGCCCATGCGGCGCTGGACGCCGGCCGCATCGATTACACTTCCGCGCTTGGAACCCCAAGCCTGCGCAAGCGGATCGCCCGCCATTACCGCGAGAGTTACGGCGTTACCGTCGATTCGGCGCGAATCGTTGTCACTACCGGTTCCTCCGGCGGCTTCATTCTGGCCTTTCTCGCCATGTTCGAACCAGGCGACCGGGTCGCGGTGACGATTCCCGGCTACCCCCCTTATCGGCATATTCTCACCGCGCTCGGATGCGAGCCGGTGCTGATCGAGACGTCAAGCGAGACGCGCCATGCCCTGACGGGCGAGGTCTTGCTTGCTGCGCATCGAAGGGCGCCGCTCAAGGGAGTCTTGATTGGCAGTCCGGCCAATCCGACCGGAACCATGATGTCGCGGGAGGCGCTGAGCGGCCTGATTTCGGCTGCCGAAAGCGCGGGCATCCGATTCATTTCCGATGAAATCTATCACGGGCTGGATTACGCCTTTCCAGCTGTAACCGCGGCCGAGCTCTCGACCAGGGCGCTGGTCATCAATTCCTTCTCAAAATATTTTTGCATGACCGGCTGGCGCGTCGGCTGGATGGTGGTACCCGAGCCGCTGGTGCGGCCGATCGAGCGGCTCCAGCAGAACCTCGCCATTTCGGTGCCGACGTTATCCCAGATCGCGGCCGAGGCGGCGTTCGACGGCGGCGCTGAAATGGAAGAAATCAAGCGCGGCTATCTGGAAAACCGACGTATCCTGATCGAGGGACTGCCGCGCGCCGGTCTCACCAAATTCCTCCCCGCAGACGGCGCTTTCTATCTGTACGCGGACGTGTCGGACTTCACCTCCGACAGTTTGAAGTTCGCTGCCGAGATGCTGGAGAAGGCTCGCGTCGCAGCGACGCCCGGCGTCGATTTCGATCCGGTTCACGGCCGGCAGTTCATCCGCTTTTCCTACGCGCGCTCGGCCGAGGAAATGCGCGAGGCGGTGGAGCGCATCGCGCGCTGGTTGAATGGACGCTGAAGCATGATCCGGAGAAGTGTGTAGCGAATTCCGAAAAAATCATGCGCGATGAAAGAGCTAAAGCGCGACGGCGATTCAACCCAGTCTCATCGCGCTTTAGCGGCCACGGGGTGCGGCTTCGGCCCTGACGACCTTTCGAAGACCTCGCGGCGGCATTGAAAGGCCGCAGACGCCACACCGGCTAAAATGCGCGGGCGCCATTGACTCGGCGGGCGCAATAGATTTTCGCTTCCAGAAGGCAGAGGAGGGGAATGAGTTCGATGGCGTCAACGACAGTAACCGCACCCGCCCAAGTACGCGCGGCGAAACCCTGGTATCGGATTCTTTATATCCAGGTGCTGATCGCCATCGTGCTGGGCGCGCTTGTCGGCTGGAAGTTTCAGGAGTTCGCGACCAGCGAATGGGTCAAGGCGCTCGGCGACGGTTTCATCAAGCTGATCAAGATGGTGATCGCGCCGATCATCTTCTGCACCGTGGTATCCGGCATTGCGCACATTCAGGATGCCAGGAAGGTGGGCCGCATCGGCATCAAGGCGCTGGTCTATTTCGAGATCGTCTCGACATTTGCACTTCTCATCGGGCTTGTGATCGGAAACCTGGTGAAGCCCGGCGCGGGTTTTGGCAGCGTGGCGGCCAATGCGCAGGCGGTCGAGAAATTCGCGCAGCAGGCGCAGCATCAAAAGAGCGTCGATTTCCTGCTGCACATCATCCCGGACACGGTGGTCGGCGCGTTTGCCAGCGGCGAGATTTTGCAGGTTCTCCTGTTTTCGATCCTGTTCGGCTTTTCGTTGATGGCACTCGGCGAGCGCGGCCACACCTTGCGCTCCTTCATCGACGATGCGGCACACGCCGTTTTCGGCGTGATTTCGATCGTGATGCGGGCGGCACCCGTCGGCGCGTTCGGTGCGATGGCCTATACCGTCGGCAAGTTCGGCACCGGCGCCATTGTCAACCTGCTGGGCCTTATCGCTACGTTCTACGTCACGGCGGCGCTGTTCGTGATCGTTGTGCTCGGCATCATCGCACGGATGTTGGGTTTTTCGATCTTTAAGTTCCTTGCCTATATCAAGGACGAACTTCTGATCGTGCTCGGCACGTCCTCATCGGAAAGCGCGCTCCCGTCCTTGATGGAAAAACTCGAGCGGCTCGGCTGTTCGAAGTCGGTGGTGGGCCTCGTGGTGCCGACCGGCTATTCGTTCAATCTCGACGGCACCAACATCTACATGACGCTGGCGACCTTGTTCATCGCGCAGGCGCTCGGTTACGATCTGACGCTCGGCCAGCAGATCACTATCCTCGTGGTTGCGATGCTGACATCCAAGGGCGCTTCCGGGATCACCGGCGCCGGCTTCATCACGCTCGCCGCCACACTCGCCGTGGTCGACCCGCGCCTCGTGCCGGGGATGGCGATCGTGCTCGGCATCGACAAGTTCATGAGCGAGTGCCGCGCGCTGACCAACCTGTGCGGCAACGGCGTTGCCTGCATTGTTGTGTCGTGGTGGGAGGGGGAGCTTGACCACGCGACGCTGCATGCGAGGTTGAACCAGCAGATCGATCCCAGCGACGTCGAGACGGCGATCACGACCGGGTAGACTAAAGCCTCGGCTTCTTGACGCGGGTTCTGAATTTTTGTTTTGACGCGACTTCTTTGCGCCGACCGGTATCCGCGTCGCTCGAAAGAGGCTCAGGCTCGCGCCGGAGTTCGGACAACAGAAAACCGCCCGGATTCGCCGGGCGGTGTTCTTCATCGTGAAACCGCGGAAGTCTAACCTCCGCCGAAGCGCCGGGACCACCATCCCGCACGTCTCGGCGGCGGTTCCGTCGTTACCTCGGGAGCTGCCGCCTCGGCTGGTGTGTCGGCGCCGACCGACGGTTCGGGCTGCTGAGGCACGGCCGTGTCCGGCTCGGACGGCCCGTGGCTCGAAAAGCTTACCTTTTCACGCACGGTCGATCGCCGTCTGACGCCCTTGTCGGACTCTGCTGCGTGCGTCTCGGACTCGGGCGGGGGAGATGCCGGCTGTTGCACGGCGGCCGGCTCTTCGAAAGCGGGCGCTTCATATTCGGTCGCGGTCGTCGAGGGCTGCGAGGTCACCTCGTCGAAATCGGCCACCGCGTTTTCCACTTCCGGGGCCTGCACGGGACCGAGCTCGTCGGCGATCGATCCGGCAAGACCTTCTTCCGCTCCACCGCGCCGGCGGCGACCGCCGCGGCGGCCGCGGCGGCGCGGCCGCCGCTCACCGCCGCCGGCCTGATCGGAGCGGGGCTGACTTGCCTGTTCGCCGGTTTCATCTTCGTCGGTCTCGTCTTCGTCGCCGGCGTCGGCTTCAGCCGGTGCGACGGATTCCTGGGCGAAAGCGTTTTCCTCACGCGGCATTCCACCTTCACGGGCTTCGCCGTTGCCGCCGCGGCCACGCCGGCGCCGCCGCCGTCGCCGTCGCGGCCCCTCGCTCGTCGTTTCGCCGTTCTCCGCCGCTTCGGCGGAGAGACCCTCGGTCTCCTCAGTTTCCACTTCCGATTCCGTCTCGACGTCGAACGGCTCTTCTTCCTCGTCGAAGGCTTCTTCGGTCAGTGCAGGCGATGCCGCGGCTTGCGTGGCAAGCAGTGCCTTGGCCGCCTCCAGCGTGTGCACCTGTTCGCCGCGATCGATGATGTAAGACTGCTGTCCGCTCACGGTCGGGTCGGCGATCACGGAAAGGCTGACCTTGAACGAGTTCTCGAGATCGCGCAGGTGGCCGCGCTTGTGATTGAGGACGTACAGCGCCACATCGGTCCGGGTGCGCACCACCAGATTGTGGGTCGCGCCCTTCATCAGCACTTCCTCCAGGCCGCGCAGCAGTTGCAGCGCCACCGATGACACCGAGCGAACGTGGCCGCTGCCGCCGCATTGCGGGCAAGGTTCGGTCGAGCTTTCGAGCACACTGGCGCGGATGCGCTGGCGCGACATTTCCAACAGGCCGAAATGCGAGATGCGTCCGACCTGGATGCGCGCCCGGTCCTGCCTCAGGCAGTCGGACAGCTTGCGTTCGACCGCGCGGTTGTTGCGCTTCTCGTCCATGTCGATGAAGTCGATCACGATCAGCCCGGCGAGGTCGCGCAAGCGGAGCTGTCGGGCGACTTCCTCGGCCGCTTCGAGATTGGTCTTGAGCGCGGTGTCCTCGATATGGTGCTCTCGCGTCGAGCGGCCGGAGTTGACGTCGATCGAGACCAGTGCCTCGGTCTGGTTGATGACGATGTATCCGCCTGATCGCAGCTGCACGGTCGGCGAAAACATCGCGTCGAGCTGGCTTTCAACGCCCATGCGCGAGAACAGCGGCTGACCATCGCGGTATTGCTTCACCGCGCGCACGTTGGAGGGCATCAGCATTTTCATGAAGTCGCGCGCTTCGTGGTAGCCGGCTTCGCCCGCAACCAGAATTTCGTCGATTTCCTTGTTGTAGAGGTCGCGCAGCGAACGCTTGATCAGCGAGCCTTCCTCGTAGACCAGCGTTGGCGCCTGGGACTTCAGCGTCAGGTCGCGCACCGTCTCCCACATCCGGATGAGGTATTCGAAATCGCGCTTGATCTCCGGCTTGGTCCGGGAGGCGCCGGCCGTGCGTAGGATGATGCCCATGCCCTCCGGCACATCGAGATCCTGCACGACCTCTTTCAGCCGCGAACGGTCCTGCGCCGACGTGATCTTGCGGCTGATGCCGCCGCCGCGAGCGGTGTTGGGCATCAGCACGGCGTAGCGGCCGGCGAGCGACAGGTAGGTGGTCAGCGCTGCGCCCTTGCTGCCGCGTTCTTCCTTGACGACCTGCACCAGCATGACCTGGCGGCGCTTGATGACTTCTTGGATCTTGTATTGTCGGCGCGGACGGAACGGCCGTTCCGGAACTTCTTCCAGCACGTCGTCACCGCCGACGGATTCGACAACTTCCTCGATCTCACCGGAGTCGTCTTCCTCGGCACCCGCTTCGCCACCGTCGGCGACCGCGTGTACCTCGTCAACGGAGGCGGCATGCTCGGCATGAGAAAAGTCGTCATGAGCGGCGTGTTCGGTTTCCGTTTCCTCGGTCCCGGGCGCATCGGCATGATCGAGATGCGCATCGTCTTCGTGAGCGCCATCCTCGGCGGTCTCGCGCAAGGCCTCGGAAATATCCACGGCTGCGGGCTGCTGCTCGGCGGTCGGCTCTAGCGCTTGTGCCGACAAAGCGGCAGCGGGCTCCACCTCATCATTGGCATGAGCGTGACCGGCTTCATGGCCATGATCGTCGTCATGGCCCGGGTGGTCGTGTTCATCGTGGTAAGACGCCGCTTCTTCGTGAAATTCGGGGTGTTCGGCCTCGTCGTGGTGCTCGTCGCCGGCGTGGTCGTCATGATGATGTTCCTCGGCGTGGGCATCATGCAGTTCTTCCGGCAACGCCTCGGTATGCGGCTCGACGATTCCACTCTGAATGCGCTCGCCGTGACCGCGCCGGCGCGAACTGCGATGGCGCGAACGGCGGCGGCTGGAGCGATTTTCGGACTCTTCCTCCGCCTCGCGGTGGGCGCGCTCGTCGGCTTCGATGAGCGCCTGACGATCGGCGACCGGGATCTGGTAATAGTCGGGATGGATTTCGCTGAAGGCCAGGAAGCCGTGGCGGTTGCCGCCGTATTCAATGAAGGCCGCTTGCAGGGACGGTTCGACCCGTGTGACCTTGGCCAGATAGATGTTGCCGCGCAGTTGTTTGCGTTGCGCGGTCTCGAAATCAAATTCTTCGACGCGATTGCCGCGGACCACGACGACCCGGGTCTCCTCCGGGTGGGTGGCATCGATAAGCATCTTGTTGGGCATTTTGGAACTCTTGACGGCGGCGGGCGCGCAGGGCGGCGCGCGCAACTTGCGCGGCCGGGTGACGCGACGGTCCACCTGATTCGGGGGTGAGGGGAAGGCCGAAACGCCAATCGGCGCGTCCTACCGAACAGGTTTCCCGGGACGGCCCACGTCCTGCGTGGCTTGCGCCCCGCATCAGCGGTATTTGTCCCTGGAGTGCCGGCAACACAGTCTGGCGCATTAAGCGTCGGCCCGTCTGAGTAAATCTTTGGCGGCGAAAATGCCGCTTTGTCGGTCGCTGAAGGCTCAGGCCGATAAAGCCCAAGCGCGCGCTTCCATCCTCTATCGGGACCATTGGGTCCGATAATCGGTCACGTCGAATCTCGAACCGTCCCGGGAACAAGCTGGTGACCTGGGAGCGGACACCGCCCGTGCTTGAAACCGTCGCCCCAGTCGGCCGCGCGGCTCGCGCTGGCTCCAGAAGCGCCCGGAAAGACGCCGGAATCTCTTTGCTGGAGCTTCCTGCGCTGCACCGGATGGCTGAACGCGACACAACCGTGAATTTTGGCCGTCAGCAACACATACATACGTGGATCGGCCGTTCCCCGCAAGGGAGGCGTCGCCTAGCGGTCACATCTGCTTCTTTTCGGTGGCGAAAACCGTAAGGCCTGATTAACCCTGCGGTCCTATTGCGGTAAGAAAGCCGCTCGGAGGCACGGATTCGTTGGCGAACCGCGCAAATCACCCTGGACTGGCAGGTTTTGCGATATTGTGCGCCGCAGCATTTCTGTGGCCGCTGACTGCCCGAGTCGCTGCGGTCGAAACCCAGCCGCCGAAACCTGCCGCCTCCGCCCATTTTCCCACCGCCTCCGGCGCGCGCTTGGCCGGTGACGAGAAGCAGACCCGTTTCATTCTCGATCTTGACCAGTCGATTCCGGTCCGGGCGTTTGCCCTTGCCGATCCCTATCGGGTGGTCGTGGACATTCCGCAGGTTACGTTTCAGCTTCCATCGGGGATCGGCGCCGCGGGTCGAGGACTGATCAAGGCTTTCCGCTACGGCCTTGTGATGCCGGGCGGCTCACGTATTGTTTTTGACTTAACGGGACCCGCCAAGATTTCCAACGCTTCGGTTCTGGCGGCAGCCAACGGCCAGCCGCCGCGGCTTGTGCTGGAACTGGAAGCCGTTGACCGGGCCGCCTTCGTCCAGTCGCTGGCACCTGCAAGCCGCCCCGAACTCAGGCCAGCGATTGCCGAGCCCCATGAGGCGCCGGCAGCGGCGGTCCCGGCGAAGCTGGACGAGCCGGCTGCGCCGCCTTCACCCCCGGATAAGCGCCCGGTCGTCGTGATCGATCCCGGTCACGGCGGCCCTGACAATGGAACGCAATGGGATGGCGTCAGTGAAAAGACGCTGGTGCTGGCTTTTGCGCTCGCGCTGCGCGACCGAATCGAGCAAAGCGGCAAGTATCACGTCGTGATGACGCGTACCGACGATACGTTCATCCCGCTCGACGATCGAGTGAAGTTTGCGCGCGGCCAGTCGGCTTCGCTGTTCGTCTCCATTCACGCCGACTCTTTGCCGCGCCGCGAGGGCGATGCACAAGGAGCCTCGATCTATACCTTGTCCGATCGCGCGTCAGACGCGGAGGCCGAAAAGCTGGCCGAAGCCGAGAACAAGGCCGACGCAATTGGCGGCGTCAACCTGACCGAAGAACCCACGGACGTCGCCGATATCCTGATCGATCTTGCCCAGCGCGAAACCCGCACCTTCTCCAATCGCTTCGCGCGTCTCTTGATGGGGGAGATGAAGAGCGTGACCAGAATGCACAAGAACCCGCTCAAGTCGGCCGGCTTCCGCGTGCTCAAGGCGCCGGACGTGCCATCGGTTCTGGTCGAACTCGGCTATGTCTCCAACAAGGACGACCTTGAGCATCTGCAGTCCGATAGTTGGCGCAATCGAACGGTGGGGTCGGTGGCGCACGCCATCGATATGTTCTTCGCCAAGCGATTGGCGACAGCCGGCAATGGGAACTGAGGTGAACCGCAAGACTAATCAGGCCGGATTGGTGAAGCCACAGGCCCTAGTTTGGCCACAGCGACCGCCTTATAAAACGGCGCGAAGCCTCAAGGAATCGACACAATTCGCCCAGCGGCGGCGTATGATAAAGCCATCGCGATAAATCCGGCACCGGCCACGGATGGCGGGAAGCGGGAATACCTCCTGGAAGACGCCGTCTTTTCGGTGCACGGACTAAACGGAATTTGGAATATGCGCTTGCTCGTGCGGTTCTTGGGTTTCTTGTTCGCCGCGGGGACCGTTGTGTTCCTCGTGGCCGTGGCCGCCGTCGCTGGGCTGATCTGGCATTTCTCCAAGGATCTGCCGGATTATTCACAGCTTCAGGATTACGAGCCGCCGGTGATGACGCGTGTTCAGGCGGCTGACGGTTCACTTCTGGGCGAATATGCCAAGGAACGGCGTCTTTATCTGCCGATCCAGGCGGTTCCGAAGCTTGTGATCAATTGCTTCCTCGCCGCCGAGGACAAGAATTTCTACGAGCACGGCGGCATCGACTATTCAGGCATGGCTCGCGCGGCCATTCTTTACGCGGAGAACCTCGGCTCGAACCGCCGGCCACAGGGTGCCTCTACCATCACCCAACAGGTCGCCAAGAACTTCCTGTTGACCAACGAGGTCTCGTTTACCCGCAAGATCAAGGAAGCCTTGCTGGCGATGCGTATCGAGCGGGCCTATTCGAAGGACAAAATTCTCGAGCTTTACCTCAATGAAATCTATCTGGGCCTTGGCGCCTATGGCATTGCTGCGGCCTCGCTCGTCTATTTCGACAAATCGGTCAATGAACTCACCATTGCCGAAGCTTCCTACCTTGCCGCGCTGCCGAAGGCGCCGGCTGCGCTCCACCCGGTACGCAACCACGATCGTGCGGTCGAGCGGCGTAATTATGTGATCGATCGCCTGCTGGAAAACGGCTGGATCAGCGCGGCTGACGCTGAGAAGGCCCGCAAGTCACCGTTGATCGTCACCAATCGTTCCAACGGCGCGCGAACCTTTGCGGGCGAGTATTTCGCCGAAGAAGTCCGCCGCGACATCTTCGAACGTTACGGCGAGAAGAAGCTTTATGAAGGCGGCCTGTCCGTTCACGCCACGCTCGATCCGAAGATCCAGGTGATGGCGCGCAAGACGATGGCCGCGGGCATGGTGAATTACGATGAGGCGCAGGGCTGGCGCGGCGCCATGAGCAAGCTGGACATTTCCGGCGACTGGGGTGTGAAGCTCGCGGACGTCAAATCGCTCTCGGACATATCGCCGTGGCGGATGGCGGTGGTCCTGGAAACCAGCGATCAGTCAGCGCGCATCGGCTTCCAGCCCGGGCGCGAGCTTGGTGGCGCCGTGAGCAAGGAACGGCAGACCGGGATCATCACGCTCGAAGGAGTGAAGTGGGCTAAGGCCACCTCGGGACCGACAAAGGGCCGGAGCCCGACAGCGGTGTCGCAGGTGCTGTCGCCCGGTGATGTGATCTATGCCGACCCGCTGTTCAAGGACGGCAATCCGGTCGAAGGTCAATACCGGCTGCGCCAGCTGCCGGAAGTGTCCGGTGCGATGGTGGTGATGGATCCGTGGACGGGCCGCGTGCTTGCGATGGTCGGCGGCTTCTCGTTCGATCAGAGCCAGTTCAACCGTGCTACCCAAGCCTACCGCCAGCCGGGCTCCTCATTCAAACCGATCGTCTATTCGGCCGCACTCGACAATGGTTATACCCCTTCGACCGAGGTGATGGACGCTCCGATCGAAATCGACCAGGGGCAGGGTGGCGGCGTGTGGCGTCCCGACAACTTCTCCAACGGCAAGTACCGGGGGCCGACCACGCTGCGGAACGCCCTGCGCCTGTCGCTCAACACGGTCACCGTGCGGCTCGCCCAGGACATCGGCATGCCGCTGATCGGCGAATATGCCAGGCGCTTCGGCGTTTATGACGAGCTGCCGAACTATCTCTCGTATGCGCTTGGCGCCGGTGAAACCACGGTGATGCGGATGGTCACGGCTTATTCGATGATCGCCAACGGGGGACGGCGCGTGAAGCCGACGCTGATCGACCGTATTCAGGACCGTTATGGACACACCATCTTCCGGCACGATACCCGCGAGTGCCGCGGCTGCGATGCGCCTGGCGGTTGGAAGAACCAGCCGGAGCCGCAGCTCATCGACCATCGCGAGCAAGTGCTCGACCCGATGACGGCCTATCAGATCACCTCGATGATGGAGGGTGTGGTGCAGGCGGGTACCGCGACCGTCCTCAAGGAAGTCGGCAAGCCAATCGCTGGCAAGACCGGCACCACCAACGAGGCGAAGGACGCCTGGTTCATCGGCTTCTCGCCCGACATCGTGGTCGGCATCTATCTCGGCTACGACAAACCGCGTCCGCTCGGCCGGGGCAACGCCGCGACCGGCGGTCACCTGGCTGCGCCGATCGCGCGCGATTTTCTCAAGATGGCGCTCGCCGACAAACCGGCCGTTCCGTTCAAGATCCCGGCCGGCATCAAATTGGTCCGTGTCGACGCCAAAACCGGTATGCGCGTCGGGCCGGGCGACACTGGTCGAACCATCCTCGAAGCTTTCAAGCCGGGAACGGCGCCGCCGGATAATTACGCCTCCGCCATCGGTATCGGCGATCCGGACGGACGGCCGGTCTACCCGCAGCAGCAACCGCCCGATGCCGATCGCGGCCTGTTCCGTCCCGGCACCGGCGGATTGTATTAGAGACTGCGGGGAAACTATTCAGAGCTGCATTGCGCTTTGCGACGTCCGCCGCTACATCGGGCGGACGTTGCACGACCTATTAGACTAACGGATCAGAGAATCATGCGCGCCGAAGTCGAACGCCTCGTCGAAGAGATCAAGCAGTCAGTCGGGCTGCTGAGGAGGCATCTTTGACGTTGAAAAATCCACCGCGCGGCTGGCTGAGCTGAACAAGCTCGCTGAAGACCCCAACCTCTGGAACGATCCACAGAAGGCACAGAAGCTGATGCAGGAGCGTACCTCGCTGGAGGATGCGCTGTCCGGGATCGGCAAGGTCGAACGGGAGCTTGATGACGATGTCGGCATGATCGAGCTCGGCGAGGCCGAGAACGATGCGGCTGTCGTCGCCGAGGCCGAATCGGCGCTAAAGGAACTCAAGAAGGAAGTCGCCCGGCGCGAGCTAGAGGCGCTGTTGTCGGGTGAGGCCGATCGCTTTGATTCCTATCTCGAGGTTCACGCTGGCGCCGGCGGCACCGAAAGCCAGGATTGGGCCCAGATGCTGCTGCGGATGTACACCCGCTGGGCTGAAAAGCACGGTTTCAAGGTGGAATATCTCGAGGAGTCGCAGGGTGAAGAAGCTGGCATCAAGTCGGCGACCATCCAGATTTCAGGTCATAACGCCTATGGCTGGCTCAAGACCGAAGCCGGCGTGCACCGCCTGGTGCGGATATCGCCGTTCGATTCCAACGCGCGGCGGCATACGTCGTTCTCGAGCGTGGCGATCTTTCCGGTCATCGACGACAGCATCAAGATCGACATCAAGGAATCCGACGTGCGTACCGATACGATGCGCTCGGGAGGCGCCGGCGGCCAGCATGTCAACAAGACCGAGTCTGCGGTGCGGCTGACGCATATTCCGACCGGCGTTGCGGTGGTCTGCCAGGCCGGGCGATCGCAGCACAAGAATCGAGCACAGGCCTGGGACATGTTGCGTGCGCGGCTTTACGAGATCGAACTGAAAAAGCGCGAGGAGCAGGCCGCCGCCGATCAGGCTGCCAAGACCGACATCGGCTGGGGCCATCAGATCCGGTCTTACGTCTTGCAGCCCTATCAGATGGTCAAGGATCTGCGCACCGGCGTCCATACGTCGGACACTTCGGGTGTGCTTGATGGTGATCTCGACGAGTTCATGGCGGCAACGCTCGCGCAGCGCGCCTTTGGCACCACGCCTGGCGCAGTGGAGGACGTCGATTAACGGCGACGCGTTCAGGCTAATACCGCCGATCTGAAGTCCCTGCACCACAAGCGGCGAATTCGATCAGGGACTTCAGATCGATAAAGCGGCCCTAGAATCAGTAAATCCCATGACTTTCCGAAGCTCGTGAAAGTGGGTGCTGAGGTGTAACACGAACTTCGGAAAGTGGGCGCTAGCCCGCGCTCAGGCGGACGCCGGCGCGAAGGAATTTTTGCGGATCGACGGCCTCGCCATCGATTCGGGTCTCGTAGTGAAGATGCGGTCCGGTCGAGCGGCCCGTTGAACCGACGAGGCCGATCACCTGGCCGATCTTGACGACTTCGCCGACCTTCACCTCGATTTCGGACAGATGCCCATAGCGCGTCGACAGGCCGTTGCCGTGGTCGATTTCCACCATCCGGCCATAGCCTCCGGCCCAGCCTGCCGATGCGACCTTGCCGTTTGCCGTGGCACGCACGGGGTCACCGGTCGATGCGCGAAAATCAAGCCCGGTGTGCATCGCCGGACGACCCAGGAAGGGGTCCGAGCGAATTCCAAATCCCGAGGTGAACTCAACCTCGCCGATCACGGGCTTCCGATAGGGCACCAGTGCCAGTGTCCGGTTCAGCCGCTCGACCTGGGCGCGGTCAATGTTGATGCGATAGAGCTGACGCTCAAAGGCATCCGCGTTGGCGCGCAGTCTTACCGGCACGTAGGGACCGCCCATGCCTGCATGGGGCGTCGCCGCTTCCAGCTGACCGAGATTGAGACCAAGGTCGCTGATCACGCCGCGCATGCGACGAGCGCGCGATTCCAGGCTCTCTTCGGCGTTGGTTAGTGAAGCCATCTGCCGACGCTCGACCTGATCAAGCGAGTTCTGCAGACGCACAAGCACGTTGTCGACGCCCTGGATTTTTGCGGCTTTGATCACCGAGGCATTTGCACCGTTCGACCCACGGGATTCCAGGCGCGCCTCGCGATCTGGCGGCGCGACGAACACCGCAGTGTCGCTGATCGGCGAGGGCTTCGGAATCCCGGAGGGCCGTGGTTCCGACAGCGTGGCGCCTCGTGATGGAGATCTGATCGATCCGGTGATGTCGGGGATGGCGCTCATCGCAGTGGCGCGCGACTCCAGCGCCGCCTGCCGACGCATGATCTGTTCGAGCTTCTGATCGAACTGCTCCTGATCCAGAAGTTGCCGGCTGGTGGCGCGGTCGACCTTGGCGCGAAGATCCGCGATCCGATCTTCGTAAGCATATTGCATTTCGGCCTGTCGGGCGATCAGCCGCGTCAGAACGTCGTCCCGAAATGCGAAATAGGTTGCGGTTGCCGCAGACCAGACGCCGAGCGCTGTCACCGTGCCGACCACGATCCAGAAGACAACAGGTCCGAAACGCACCTGCTTGCCGGCGTGGACCAGTGTGTAGCCGCTTTGATCGCGCTTAGCTTGGGGTGGATTGATCGGCTGGCGGGTGATGTGCCGGCCTGCATTCGGTGGCTGGCGATACGCGGACTGATGACCGGAACGATACGACATCGGCACTCCCGTGCCGGTCGGAGGAGAGTTCCGTACGGCCCAATTTGCGAGGGAGATTTGACCCGGCCATGGTTAATTTTTCGCGAATGGCTATTCCCGGTCAGCCCGACCGGGCGGCGGCGAGTACCTCATCGGCGTGGCCGTCCACCCTGACTTTGCGCCAGATCTTGACGATCCGGCCGTCCGCTCCGATCAGGATGGTGGTACGAAGAATGCCTTCGAACGTTCTGCCATACATGGATTTTTCTCCCCAGGCGCCGTAGGCCTCAAGCATCTCGTGGGTCTCATCCGAGGCGAGAGGAACCGAAAGCTGGTGCTTGTTCCGAAAGGCTTCCTGCGCTTTTGGCGTATCGCCGGATACGCCGACGACGGCGATTCCGGCCGCGGCAAATGCTCCCTTGAGCCGCGTGAAGTCGATCGCCTCGCGCGTGCAGCCCGGCGTATCGGCCCGCGGGTAAAAGAACAGCACGAGCTTTTGGCCGGCAAAGTCTTGAAGCGAAACCGTGTTTCCTCCGTCTCGAGGCAGTTTGAAAGACCGCGCCTTTTCGCCCTCCCTGAGGACGGAACGCGCACGGTTCTCCCGATTCGATGTCGCGACGGCTTTGGCTTTTGAGAGTTTGGATGAACGTAGCCGCGGACTGGCTTGTCCGCCTTTTCGGCTCTTGCTCGATTTTGACGGCGAGCGTCCCCCCTTGGCGGTGGGCTGCTTGGCAGGTGTCTTCGACAGCGGCGCACGCGCTTTCCGCGAAGCCAGTGGTTTACCGGATTCCTTGCGCGTTTTCTTGGACATACGCCTTCCTTTCGTCGCTTTCCGCGGATCAATCATTGAGGTATTGAAGCCGACGCGATCTGCGGGCGGGGTTCGGCTTGTTCCGGATTATGCTCAAAAGGATTTCGACACGCCACTGGTGGCGCCTATCTGAAGTTCCTGCACCAAGAGCGGCGAATCCGATCCAGGAATTTCAAATAGCAAGCGGCACTAGAATCAAAAGTTTGATAGTGCCAATGATTTTTTCGAAGTTCGTGAAAGTGGATGCTGAGGTGCAACACGAACTTCGGAGGGTGGGCACTAATCCGGCGGCTGGCAAGGAGGGAGCGGAAGCCCTCCTGCTGCGCCGTCACTCCGCCAGCCGCGGCAGGCTTTCCCAACAACGGGAATCGAAGGACTGTTTGCAAAGTATGGGGTTTAGTGGAGTTCTCGATTTGCGATTCGCCTCGGGAGAACCTCGGTCGTCAGGGGTGGCGATGACAAATCGATCCCACTGCAATGACGCGAGGAGCAATACGGCGCAACGCGCCGTCGTGGCTCCGGCAGGCCTTCCATCGGTACCGGCAACGAGAGCCAATGGTAAGACATAGGTCAACCGAGGACCCCGGCGCGACCGCAGACGTCCATCCTCAGGGGTGGGACGGCGCCAACTGGCATGCGGACGAGCATGACGAGGCGGCCGGACACCATGCGCGCCGGCTCCTCTCCGGATCGAATGCCCGATTCTACCGGCTTACAGACCATCTGCGATCCTTCCGCCGCTACCTTGCCGGCGAACGCTGGTTCTGGCGGCTTTCCATCGTTCTGGCTTCGCTGCTCGTGATCTTTGCCGGCTGCTTCGGCGGCCTGTGGTGGCGGCTCGGCGCGGGTCCTATCAACCTTGATATCGCGACTCCCTGGCTCGCCTCCGCGATCGAGGAAAATATCGGTCACGGCAACACGGTCGAAGTTGGCGGCACGCAGATCGAGCGCGCCGGTCGCCTGCGAATTGCGGTGCGTATCCGCAATATCGTGGTGCGTGATCGGAACCATGCGATCGTTGCGAGCGCTCCGAAAGCCGAAGTGCGACTGTCCGGCTCGGCGCTGCTGTTGGGACAGCTACGCGCGGAAAGCCTGAACCTCGTCGATGCCGAACTCGCCGTACGCATCAATCCGGACGGCTATGTCACCGTGTCCGCCGGCGACAACGCGCGGCCGCTGGCAACCGGCGTCGCCTCGAAGAAGGAAGCCGGGCTTCCTCCGACCTTTCCGCGCCAGGCCGCGCCCAGCGTGCCAGCCTCTCCCCAGCCAAGCCAGCCAGCGGCCTCGCGGTCTTCCGCCCAGAGTGCGCAAGCCGGATTGCTGGCGGGCCTCGACTGGCTCGACAGCCTGAGCCTGACCGGGCTTGACGGCCAGAACCTCAACGAAATCGGCCTGAAGAACGGCAGCCTCATCGTTGATGACCAGCAGCGCGGCAACAAATGGAATTTCCAGAACATCTCGCTCAGTCTGCGCCGGCCAAGCGGTGGCGGGATTGCTTTCAGCCTTGCCGAAGAGGGCACGCAGGGTTGGTCGCTGCACGTCGCAGTGGGACCGCCGAGCAACGGCGTAAGATCCGTCGACATCAAGGCTGACAAGGTCTCGACTACCAACATTCTTCTGGCGCTGCGGCTGAAGAACCTGAACTACAGCGCGAACCTGCCGCTCAGCGGCGAATTGAAGGGCGAACTCGGACGCGACGGCGTGCCCACGTATTTCCGCGGCAAGATCTTCGCCGGTGCCGGCGAGATTATCGACAGCGACACGCCCGAGTTTCCGATGGCGATCGACTCGATGGAAGTCAACCTCGATTGGGACGCCAACAAGCGCGCCCTGACAGCGCCCTTCAAAATTATTTCCGGGCAAAACCGGATCACACTGCTGGCGACGCTTGAGCCTCCCAACGGCAGCGTCAACGAGTGGCAGTTGGGTTTCAGCGGTGGCACCGTGTTGCTGGCCGGCAACGACGACAATGATCCGCCGGTCATCTTCAATCGCGTCTCGATCGGCGTGCGTTTAGATACCGACAAAAAGCGCGTGACCTTGACGCAGGCCGACTTCAGCAATGGGGAGATCGGGGTTGCCGGCACCGGCAGCATCGATTATTCCGGCGAGCCGCGCATGACGCTCGGATTTGCCGGCACCCCGATGACCGCTGCCGCGCTCAAGCGGATCTGGCCGGCGCTCGTCGTTGCGGACATCAGGCAGTGGGTGATTGACCGGGTCGAACGCGGTGCGATCCAGCGTATCGAGGTCGGGGTTAACTCTCCGGTTCAAAACCTCTCGCGCAAGGGGCCGCCAATCCCAGACGATGGCCTCAACGTCACCATTGTGGCGAGCGGAGTGACGATACGGCCGGTGGACGGATTGCCGTCCATTCATGACGCCGACCTGAAGGCGCATGTCACTGGCCGAACCGCGAATGTCAGCATCGGGCAAGGCGTCGCAGACACGCCGGCGTCCCGCAAGCTCAACGTTTCCGACGCCGTGTTCGAGGTGCCGGATACGTTTCCGAAACCCGTGCAAGCCAAGGTCAAATTCCGCATTGACGGCCCGGTGCCCGCGGCAGCCGAAATTCTGGCCTCGGACAAGTTAAGCGATCTTTCCGCTACCCTGATCGATCCCAACGCGAGCAAGGGAACGGTTTCTGCCGTCGTCAAC
This sequence comes from Bradyrhizobium sp., assembly GCF_027451485.1. Lineage (GTDB taxonomy): Bacteria > Pseudomonadota > Alphaproteobacteria > Rhizobiales > Xanthobacteraceae > Bradyrhizobium. Next base: position 17,794 of record NZ_DAIDJE010000053.1, on the reverse strand, counting down.
CTGGCCTTGCCGATCAAGCACGATGTCACCCGCGCCGACGTGAATTATACCGTCACTGCCGATCTCGGCGGGTTTTCCGCCGATCGACTCATGATGAATCAGAAGGTCGAATCCAATTCGCTGAAGATCATCGCCAACAACCAGGGCTATCAGGTCAAGGGCGACGTGAAGATCAACGGGCAGCCGGCCTCGCTAGACTATCGCAAGCAGGTCGACGGCGATGCTGATATCAAGCTGCAGGCGACGCTCGACGAGGCAAGCCGTGCCCGGTTCGGCTTTGATCTTGGACCGGCGGTAAGCGGCTCCATACCGGTCAAGCTAAGCGGCAAGATCGGCGGGGACAATACCCGCCTCGGCATCGATGCCGATCTTACCCAGCTCAAGCTCGACAACGTTCTGCCCGGTTGGGTCAAGGCGCAGGGCAAATCCGCGCATGCCACTTTCAACGTGGTGCAGAAGCCGCAATCGACCCGTCTCGAAGATATTGTCATCGAAGGCGGCGGCGCTTCCATCAAGGGATCGCTGGAGATCGATCAGAATGGCGATCTCATCAATGCTAGTTTCCCGACCTATGCGCCTTCCGAAGGCGACAAGACGTCGCTGCGCGCCGAGCGTGGGACGGACGGCGTGCTCAAGGTCACCATGCGCGGCGACATCTTCGATGGTCGCGGGTTCCTGAAGACCGCGATTTCCGGAAAGGACACCGACAAAAACGCGAAGGCCAAGGGCATCGACATCGATCTCGACATAAAGCTCGGTGCGGTAGCCGGGTTCTTTGGCGAAGCGCTGCGCGGCGTCGATGGGAAGATGTCCCGCCGCGGTGGTGCGGTGAAAAGCTTTGCGTTCAGCGGCAAGCTTGGGCGCGAGACGCCGGTCACGGCGGATTTGCGCCGCGGGCCGGGCCGCGAGGTGATCGTCCTTGAAACCAACGACGCCGGCGCGTTCCTTCGTTTCACCGATACCTATTCAAAAGTCATCGGCGGCCAGCTTCAGCTGGCAATCGATACCCCGACATCCGACGCGGGCCCCAAGGAAGGCCTGCTCAACGTCCGGGATTTCTCGGTGAAAGGGGAGGCCTCGCTCGATAAGCTGGTTTCGGGTGGCCAGCCGACACCAGGCGGCATCGCCTTCTCGCGGCTGCGCGCGGAGTTCAGCCGCCAGAACGGCCAGCTGACGATCCGCGAGGGCGTTCTCAAGGGGCCGGCGATCGGAGGGACGATCGAAGGCAGCATCGATTACGCGGGCAACCAGGTGCGCATGAGCGGCACCTTGATTCCTGTGTATGGCCTGAACAACCTGCTAGGCCAGATCCCTGTCGCCGGATTGTTCTTCGGCGGCAGCGATGAGGGGGTCTTCGGCCTGACCTACGAGGTCGTCGGCACGCCGGACAAGCCGACTCTGCGCGTCAATCCGGTATCGATGATTTTCCCGGGCATCTCCCGAAAGATCATGGAGTTCAACACCGGCAAGCAGAACAACGGCGTCGAATACCCGGCGAACTGACTTGCCGCTTTCCCTCAACGCCTGAGTGCCGGAACCACCAGGAACGGAATCATGCCGAGGATCACGCTGATCAGCGCGTAGAGGATCAGCGGATTGTAGCTGTGGGTGACGTCGTGGATGAGGCCTCCGCTCCATGAGCCGAAGGCCGATCCCAATCCGCTGCCGATCGCGATTGCGCCGTAAATCGTGCCGACGCTTTTTCCTTTGAACAGCTTCATCGCCGTCGCGGTCAGAAGCGGGCCGCGTGAACCGATCATGCTTCCGAAACAGATGACGAAGCCGGCCAAGATCCAGATGTTCTGATAGCTGTGCAACAGCCAGAGCAGGAAAATGCCGAACACTGACATCGCATAGGAAAAAAGGACGGACGGCCGGCGCCCGATGACGCCATCGAGCCAGGAGACGCCCAGCATGCCGAACAGCAGCACGACGCCGGAAAAGCCCCAGGCCGTCGCTGCCTGCAGAGGCGGAAAGCCAGCTTCAATCAGATAGGCCACGATTTGCGGCGTCAGCGCATACATGCCGATGGCCGTGAAGAAGAATGTCGCGAACAAGGCCCAGAAAGCGTGATGGCGCACGGCGCGGCCAAGCGTCCAACCTTCATCCGGCCCGTCATCGGCGAATGTCCTGGTGAGATGCGGCTGTCCTTCGGAAAACAGCCGCCACGGCAGGACCAAGAGCGGCAGCAGCAACACCAGCGCCGTGACCCCGAAAATCTGGTAGGCGCCGCGCCAGCCGAAATGCTCGATCAGAAGCTGCGAAGCCGGCAGCAGGGCGAGGACGCCGGCGCCGGTTGCGGAATAAACAACCGCCATGGCGGTTGGCAGTTTGGGGCCGAACCAGCGGCCCAGCAAAATCGAATTCGGCACATTGCCGATCAGGGCGATGCCGAGCCCGACGCAGAGGCCGATGCTGAGTTGAATTTGCCAGAGCCGGGCGGCGTGCGCGGCGAACAGGAACGCGCCGCCGAACAGCAACAGGCCCAGCGAATAGACGCTCCGCGGGCCCGAATAGTCGAACAGGCGTCCGATCAGGGGCGAGGCGAGGCCGCCCGCCAGCGCGCTCAATGAATAGACCGAGACGACGTCGGCGCGGTTCCAGCCAAAACTTTCGGAGATAGGCAGCAGGAAGACCGAAAAGCTTTCGCCCAGTCCGCGCCCGAACAGCGAGAGGGCAAAGCACACGGCGAGCACGCCGAGCGCAGTGTGCACCGGCTTTGCCGGCGCCGTGACGACGTCCTCCCGCGGAGCGTTTTGATCCATTGCGCGAGGGAGCCTGTTTTGCGGCTAAAGCGCAAGCGCGCTTGCGGAATGTGCTTATGCAGGCTTGAGCAGCACGTGGCGTTTCTTGCCGAACGACAGCTTGATGACCCCTTCGGGTGTCAGGTCGGCCGGTTTGAGTAGCATCTTTTCGTCGGTAACGGCGACGTCATTGACCCGCAAGCCGCCGCCCTTGATCTGGCGCCGCGCCTCACCATTCGAAGCCACCAGGCCTGCCTTGACGAAGGAGGCGAGCACCCCGATGCCGGCATCCAGTTCTCCCTGCGAAACTGACACGGTCGGCAGATTTTCCGCGATCGCGCCTTCCTCGAAGGTCCGCCGCGCCGTCTCGGACGCCTCGCGCGCCGCAGCCTCTCCGTGCAGCAGCGTCGTGGCGGCATCGGCCAGTGCTTTCTTGGCTTCGTTGATTTCCGCGCCTTGAAGCTTTGCCAGCTTGTCGATCTCGCTCATCGGCAGCGTGGTGAACAGCTTCAGGAACTTGACGACGTCGGCGTCCTCGGTGTTGCGCCAGTATTGCCAGAAATCGTACGGCGAAAACTGATCGGCATTGAGCCAGACCGCGCCCTGCGCCGTCTTGCCCATTTTGGCACCGGAAGCGGTGGTGAGCAGGGGCGTTGTCAGCGCGAACAGTTGCGGCGTTCCCATGCGCCGTCCGAGATCGACGCCCATGATGATATTGCCCCATTGATCCGAGCCGCCCATCTGCAAGCGGCAACCGGTTCGGCGCGCCAGTTCGACGAAGTCGTAGGCCTGGCAGACCATGTAATTGAACTCGATGAAGCTCATCTCCTGTTCGCGCTCGAGCCGCAGCCGCACTGAATCCATGGTTAGCATGCGGTTGACGGAGAAATGCTTACCGACGTCGCGCAGCATCTCGATCCAGTTGAGCTTGGTGAGCCACTCGGCATTGTCGAGCATGACGGCATCGCTCGCACCCGCTCCGTAATGCAGCACCTTGCCGAACACGCCGCGTATCGAAGCCTTGTTGGCCTCGATCTCGGCGACCGTGCGGATCGCGCGCGTCTCGTCCTTGCCCGAGGGGTCGCCGACCATGGTTGTGCCGCCGCCCATCAGCGTGATCGGCTTGTTGCCGCTTTGCTGCAACCAGTAGAGCATCATCATGGTCAGGAAATTGCCGATATGCAGCGAAGGCGCCGTGCAGTCATAGCCGACATAGGCCGTGGCCTCGCCCCTGGCGGCGAGCGCGTCCAGGCCTTCGAAATCGGAAGCCTGGTGAATAAAGCCGCGCTCTTGCAGCACGTTGAGGAAATCCGACTTGAATGCGGTCATCTTTCTTCGAACCTGATCATTCTTGTTTTACGGTATTTGCGGCAAATTGCCCGAACTTAACCATGATGGGCTGCTGCGAATGCGTGCGCTGTGGCATTATAAGATGTGCCCGTTTGGCACAAGGTGAATGCAAAGCTTGACGTCCAGGGGTAGGGCGGAGGCTCGATTAAGATGATGCTAACGGCTCTCGGTCTGATGAGCGGGACCTCGCTGGACGGGGTTGACGTCGCCATGATCGAAACTGACGGAAAACGCGTCAAGGCGTTCGGTCCGTCCGGCTACCGGCCCTATAGTGACCTCGAACGCCGCCTCCTGCTCCAGGCGCTGACCGAGGCCGCTCACCTCCAGGCGCGCGAAGCGAGGCCCGGTATTCTCCGGGAGGCCGAGCGGGTTGTCACTGCGGCGCATGCCGAAGCCATTGCGAGCTTCAAGGCCCAGAACCGCATCAGCAGCGAAGACATCGACATTGTCGGTTTCCATGGTCAGACGGTGCTGCACCGCCCGGCCGACAAGCTGACCGTGCAGATCGGCGATGCCGCCGCGCTCGCCAAGGCCATCCATATTCCCGTGATGCATGATTTCCGCGCCGCCGACGTTGCGGCCGGCGGTCAGGGCGCGCCGCTGGTCCCGGTCTATCATCGTGCACTCGCGCAATCGCTGGATCGCGAGGGGCCGATTGTGGTGCTCAATATCGGCGGCGTTGCCAATATCACCTATATCGACGGTGATACGCTGATCGCCTGCGACACCGGGCCCGGCAATGCCTTGCTCGATGATTTCATGCATCGCACGACTGGCCAGCGTTTCGATTGCGACGGTCGCATGGCCGCACAAGGCACCGCGGATACGGCATGGATATCGGAAGCCTTGAAGGATCCGTTTTTTAATCTGCCGCCGCCGAAATCGCTCGACCGCAATGATTTCGCCAAGCGCATTCTTCGCGACGTATCTCCTGCGGATGGCGCGGCGACGCTGACGGCCTTCACGGTCGCGGCGGTCGCCAGGATCGTGCCGCAATTGCCGAAGCGCCCGCGAAGCTGGATCGTTGCCGGTGGCGGTGCGCGCAATCTCACGATGATGCGGATGCTGCGGGAGCGGCTGCATCCGACAACCGTCGAGTCCGCTGATGCGTTGGGTTGGTCAACTGATGCGATCGAGGCGCAAGCGTTCGGTTTCCTGGCCGCACGCGGCCTGAAAGGCCTGCCGCTCAGCTATCCCGCCACCACCGGCGTGCCGCTTCCGATGACGGGCGGCCTCGTCGCCCGGCCGTGAAAGGCAAGCGGCCCAGTCAGAGTCCGGCAGCCATTTTGGCGAGCGTCGCAACCGTGTTCATGTTGCGCGCGGTCCCGGCCTTGGCCGCTGGAATGACGAGTTTTGACGAGCCTATCCCGTCGCCGTAATGGACGTAGATCACACGCCGTCCGAGGCAAATCTTCTCGTCCTTCTGCCCGCGGACGCCTTCCAGCGCATCAGCCGGCGGCGCGCGATCGAGAAATAGCGCGACGGTGCGGTTCGGCGCCAGCTTTGGAAAGGGATTGTCGGCAGATATCTGCGCCATTTCCGCGGCGCTGCGAACGAGCACGCCGACCGGCTTGCCGGCATAGGTCTCGAGGCGCTTCTCGAGCGCGGCCTTGATTGCAGCTTCCGGCTTGCCGCTTTTGAAGACGACGTTGCCGCTCGCGATATAGGTTTTGGCCGACGCAAAACCGAGTTCGTCGCACATTGCTTTCAAGTCGCTCATCGCGAGCTTGCCGGTGCCGCCGACATTGACTGCGCGCAGTAATGCGATCCAGGCTGGCACTTTCAGAGATCTTTTTTCTGAAGCGCTTTTTTCACGCGAACCGCTTCACACTTTGCCTGAAAGCGCTACCGCACGTTGGCGAGCCGCATGTCGAGATAGGCGGTGACCGACTGCATCAAGGGCTCGAGCTTGCCATCGAAGAAGTGGTTCGCGCCCGGAATGATCTGCTGGTCGATCACGATGCCCTTTTGCGTCTTGAGCTTCTCCACCAACGTATTGACGTCCTTCGGCGGCACCACAGCGTCCTTCTCGCCGTGCACGATCAGGCCCGAAGACGGACAGGGCGCCAGGAACGAGAAGTCATAAAGGTTGGCGGGCGGCGCGATCGAGATGAAGCCTTCGACCTCCGGCCGGCGCATCAACAGCTGCATGCCGATCCAGGCACCGAACGAGAAGCCGGCGACCCAGCAGGCGCGCGCTTCCGGATTGATGGTCTGCGCCCAGTCGAGCGCGGACGCCGCGTCGGACAGTTCGCCGGTGCCATGATCGAACGAACCCTGGCTGCGGCCGACGCCGCGGAAGTTAAAACGCAGCACCGAAAACCCGCGATGGGCAAAGGCGTAATAGCACTGATAGACGATCTGATGATTCATCGTGCCGTGAAACTGAGGATGCGGATGCAGGATCATCGCGATCGGCGCATTCTTCTGCTTCGCCGGGTGATAACGGCCTTCAAGACGGCCCGCGGGGCCGGTGAAAATAACTTCAGGCATGGACGGTCCTTAAACTCGACCGGTGTGTCGCAGGCATCATCTGTCGCTCGCGATGAGGAGAGCCGGTCGGCAGATGATGGCTCATGATGGAGGCCGCGTTCTAACATGGAGCGAGGGGCAAAATGCAAGGATTTTGCACATCCGCTTGCTGGTTCAAGACGTTAGGCAGAATTCCGGGATTGCAGCGAAACCCGAATTCCACCAAGTGTGATAGACGCGAAGGGTTGCACGAGCCCGCCAAGAGTGAAGGTAATATTATACGTACATGTCGAAGCGCGTTTATCTCGACTGGAATGCGACGACCCCGCTCAGGGACGAAGCACGGCGCGCCCTTGCCGCCGCCCAGGATCTTGCGGGCAACGCATCCTCGGTTCACGCGGAAGGGCGTGAAGCAAGGAAATTGATCGAGGGGGCGCGCAGCGCCGTTGCCGCGGCCGTCGGCGCCCAGCCGCGGAACGTCGTATTCACGTCGGGCGGGACTGAAGCCAATGCGCTGGCCCTGGCACCCGGGCTGCAAGCGGAGGGTGGTTCCCCCGTCGGGCGGCTGGTGGTGTCGGCGATCGAACATGCCTCGGTGCTATCCGGCGGCCGGTTCCCGCCGGGCTCAGTCGCGCGCATCCGCGCCGGCCGCGCCGGCGTCGTCGATCTCGGCCATTTGCGCGATCTGCTTCATGGCGGGCCACCCGCACTGGTGTCGATCATGCTCGCCAATAACGAGACCGGCGCGATTCAGCCCATTGAGGAGGCGGCCGGGATCGTTCACGAGGCGGGCGGAATACTCCATGTCGATGCGATCCAGGCGCTTGGCAAGATGCCCTTCGAAATGAGGGCGCTGGGCGCCGACCTTCTCACGCTCTCTGCGCACAAGGTTGGCGGCCCCAAAGGGACTGGTGCATTGGTGCTGTCGGATGGGCTGAACGGACTGGAACCGCTTCTGCGCGGCGGGGGTCAGGAATCGAACCGCCGCGCCGGCACCGAGAATGTCGCGGGGATTGCCGGCTTCGGAGCGGCGGTTGGCGCCGCCATGGCCGACCTGCCGGCGGCCGCCGCCCGCATGCAGGTCTTGCAGGAACGGCTGGAGAGTGGCCTCCGGTGGACCCCTGCAATCATATTCTCTGATTCTGTCCGAAGGTTGCCCAATACCACCTTGTTTACGGTGCCCGGGTTGCGGGCAGAAACCGCGGTGATTGGCTTCGATCTCGCTGGGATTGCGGTTTCCTCGGGCTCGGCCTGTTCCTCGGGCAAGGTGCAGCCATCCCATGTCCTCGAGGCGATGGGTTTCGATTCGAATATGGCCCAAGGCGCGGTGCGGCTGAGTATGGGCTGGTCCACGCAGGATGCGGACGTGGATTTGTGCCTGGAGGCTTGGCGAAGCCTTGCGGGTCGACTACTTAAGGATCAGCGACGAAACACAGCTTGAACCGTTCTAAGCAGGTGATTTCGTCCGGGAAACATCGTAAGAGACGCTTAAGATTTTTTCCACCGCGGTCCTTGAAACCGCGAGCGGAGGACTGAATGGCTGCCGTACAAGAGACGGTCGATCGGGTTCGCCAGATCGACGTCGACCAGTATCGATATGGATTCGAGACGCTGATCGAATCCGAGAAGGCTCCAAAGGGGCTTTCGGAAGATACCGTCCGCTTCATCTCCACAAAGAAGAACGAGCCGGCCTGGATGCTGGAATGGCGCCTCGAGGCCTATCGCCGCTGGCTGACCATGGCTGAGCCGACGTGGGCGCGCGTCAACTATCCCAAGATCGATTACCAGGACATCTACTACTATGCCGCTCCGAAGCCGAAGAAGGCGCTGACGTCGGTTGACGAAATCGATCCGGAAATCCTGAAGACCTACGAGAAACTCGGCATTCCCTTGCGCGAGGTCGTGATCCTGGAGGGCGTCGAGCCGCCACCGGGCGGTGAGCCCTCAGCCAGTCGCAAGATCGCGGTCGATGCCGTGTTCGACTCGGTCTCTGTCGCGACGACCTTCAAGGAAGAGCTGCGAAAGGCCGGCGTTATCTTCATGCCGATTTCGGAAGCGATCCGCGAGCATCCGGAGATCGTCAAGAAATATCTCGGCTCCGTGGTGCCGACCTCCGACAACTTCTTTGCCACTCTGAACGCGGCAGTGTTCTCCGACGGGTCATTCGTCTACGTGCCGCCGGGTGTGCGCTGCCCGATGGAACTATCGACCTATTTCCGCATCAATGAGCGCAACACGGGCCAGTTTGAGCGCACGCTGATCATCGCCGACAAGGGCTCCTATGTGAGTTATCTCGAGGGCTGCACCGCCCCGCAGCGCGATGAGAACCAGCTTCACGCCGCCGTGGTCGAGCTTGTCGCGCTTGACGATGCCGAGATTAAATATTCGACGGTCCAGAACTGGTATCCCGGCAACTCCGAAGGACTGGGTGGCATCTACAACTTCGTCACCAAGCGTGGCGACTGTCGCGGCGTCAACTCGAAGATATCGTGGACCCAGGTCGAAACGGGATCGGCGATCACATGGAAATATCCGAGTTGCATTCTGCGCGGTGATAATTCGCGTGGCGAGTTCTATTCGATCGCGATCTCAAACGGCCATCAGCAGGTCGATTCCGGCACCAAGATGCTTCATCTCGGCAAGAACACGACGAGCCGGATCATCTCGAAGGGTATCGCCGCCGGTGTGTCGCAGAACACCTATCGTGGCCTCGTCACCGCGCATCGCAAAGCGACCGGTGCGCGCAACTATACCGCCTGCGATTCGCTTCTGATCGGCGACAAATGCGGCGCGCATACCGTGCCTTACGTCGAAGCAAAAAATTCTTCCGCGCTGTTCGAGCATGAAGCGACGACCTCGAAGATCTCCGAGGACGTGCTGTTTTATTGCACGCAGCGCGGGCTGTCGCAGGAAGAGGCGGTTGGCCTTGTCGTCAACGGCTTTGTGAAGGACGTACTGCAACAGCTGCCGATGGAATTTGCGGTGGAAGCGCAGAAGCTGATCTCGATCAGCTTGGAGGGCAGCGTCGGCTGACGCGGCATTGTACGCTATCGAAGGCGGCGCAGCGATCGGTTTGAAAGGTAATTGAATGTCACTGCTTGAAATCAAAGATTTGCAGGTTCGCGTCGATGACCGTGAAATTCTCCACGGCCTGTCGCTCACCGTGAACGAAGGCGAGATCCACGCGATCATGGGCCCGAACGGCTCCGGCAAGTCGACGCTCTCCCACGTCATTGCGGGCAAACCTGGCTACGAGGTGACCGGCGGCGAAATCCTGTTTCGGGGCGAAGATCTTCTGGAGATGGATCCTGACGAGCGTGCCGCGAAGGGCGTCTTCCTTGCATTTCAGTACCCGGTCGAGATTCCCGGCGTCGTCACCATGAATTTCCTGCGCACAGCCTACAACGCCCAGCGCAAGGCACGTGGCGAAAGCGAATTGATGGCGCCGGAATTCCTTAAAAAAGTGCGCGAAGTCGCCAAACGGCTCGGCATCCCGCAGGATATGCTCAAGCGCGGTGTCAATGTCGGCTTCTCCGGCGGCGAAAAGAAGCGAAACGAAATCCTTCAGATGGCGCTGTTCGAGCCTAGCCTTTGCATCCTGGACGAAATGGACTCCGGGCTGGATATCGATGCGCTGCGTATCGCAGCCGATGGCGTCAACGCGTTGCGCTCGCCGGGCCGCGCAATGGTCGTGATCACCCATTATCAGCGGCTTCTGAATTACATCATCCCTGACGTCGTTCACGTGATGTCGAAGGGCAGGGTCGTGAAAAGCGGCGGCAAGGAACTCGCGCTTGAGCTGGAGGCGTCCGGCTACGCCCAGTTCGATGAAGCAGCGCTGACCGCGGCGTAACGGAATTTGCAATGAACGTTGTATTGACCAAGACCGAGACGCAACGACCGGCGAGCGATGTTTTTGCCGGCGTGCGCGATCGCCTGCCGGGCCGCGGCAAGGCTGCGGAGGCGCGCGAGCAGGCCTTTGCGGCTTTTGAGCGGGCCGGCTTGCCGCATCGCCGGCTCGAAGACTGGAAATATACCGACCTGCGGGCGCTGATGCGCGACGTGCTGCCGCTTGCTGCCGCACCCGATAAGAACGCACTTGAGCGCGCCGAAGCCGCGCTGGCTTCGTTACCGGCCGTTGACGCCGTTCGCGTGGTATTGGTCGATGGCGCGTTTGCGCCGACATTGTCGAATCTCGGCGGCATGGAAACCGGTGTTCGCGTGCAGACGTTGCGTGAGGCGCTGGAAGACGGCAACCATGCCGATCTGCTCAGCAACGGCTCAGAACCGGGTGCGATGATCGCGCTGAATGCGGCGATGGCGACGGATGGCCTAGTGATCACAGTAGCTGACCGCGTGGCGATCGCGAAGCCGCTTCACATTGCGCACGTCGCGACCCGCGGATCGACAGCCAGCTTCACGCGTTCGTTCCTGACGATCGGCAAGGCTGCGCAAGCGACGCTGTTGGAGAGTTTTGTTGCGGCAGAAGGTACCAAATCCTACCAGGTCAATGACGTCATCAGCGTATCGGTGGGCGACGATGCCGAGGTGCAGCATGTGCGGCTCATGGACGATGGCGCTGACGCCACCAACATTACGACGGCCGTGTTTTCGGTCGGGGCCAAAGCGCGCCTCACCACCTTCAATATGACCAGCGGCGGCATTCTCAGCCGCTATCAGGGTCATCTGACCTTTTCTGGTGAGGGCGCCGAGGTGAACGCCAATGGCGTGAACCTGCTCAATGGCCGACAGCATGCCGACACGACGCTGTTCCTGGACCATGCGGTTCCGCACTGCATGAGCCGGGAAGTATTCCGTTCCGTTGTCGATGATCGCGCGCAGTCGGTGTTCCAGGGCCGGATCATCGTTCGGCCCCACGCGCAGAAGACCGACGCCAAAATGATGACGCGGGCCTTGTTGTTGTCCGATGAGGCCGAAGCCGACAACAAGCCCGAACTGGAAATTTTCGCCGATGACGTGACCTGTGGTCACGGCGCGACCACCGGCGCGCTCGACGAAAGCCTGCTGTTCTATCTGCGCGCGCGTGGCCTTCCGGAAAAGGAAGCCGAGGCGCTGTTGATCCAGGCGTTCGTCGGCGAAGCAATCGAAGCCATTGCCAGCGACGGTTTGCGCGAATTGACGGTTACGATCGCGCGAGCCTGGCTCGAGAGGCGGGGATGATCATGCATCCGGCCGTCGCAAATGGCTCTTACGATGTCGCCAGGCTGCGGGAGGATTTTCCGGCGCTGGCCATGCAGGTCTACGGCAAGCCGCTGGTCTATCTCGACAACGCCGCGTCCGCGCAAAAGCCGAACGCGGTGCTGGATCGTATGACCGAGGCCTATCGAAGCGAATACGCCAACGTCCACCGCGGCCTGCATTATCTCGCCAACGCCGCGACAGAAGCCTACGAGGGCGCCCGCGCCAAGGTCGCAACGTTCCTCAAGGCGTCACGGCCCGAGGAAATCGTCTTCACTCGCAATGCGACGGAGGCGATCAACCTTGTGGCGTCCTCCTGGGGCGCGCCGAACCTCAAAGAGGGCGACGAGATCGTGCTCTCGATCATGGAGCACCATTCCAACATCGTGCCCTGGCATTTCTTGCGCGAGCGTCAGGGCGCCGTCCTCAAATGGGTTGACGTCGACGACGGCGGCAACTTCCTCATCGAGGAATTCGAAAAACAGCTCACGTCGCGCACCAAGCTGATAGCGATCACGCAGATGTCCAATGCATTGGGCACCGTCGTGCCGGTGAAGGACGTCGTGAAGATCGCCCATTCCAGGGGCGTTCCGGTGCTGGTGGACGGCAGCCAGGGTGCGGTGCATCTGGCGGTCGATGTGCAGGACATCGGCGCGGATTTCTACGTCTTCACCGGTCACAAGCTCTACGGGCCGACCGGCATCGGCGTGCTCTATGCCAAATACGATCACCTCGTGAGCATGCGGCCTTATAACGGCGGCGGTGAAATGATCCGCGAGGTCGCGCGCGAATTCGTGAGCTACGGCGATCCGCCGCACAAGTTCGAGGCTGGAACGCCCGCGATCGTCGAAGCGATCGGGCTGGGTGCCGCGATCGACTATGTCAATTCGATCGGCAAAGAGCGCATCAGCGCTCACGAGCACGACCTTCTGGCCTATGCGGAGGCGCGCCTGCGCGAAATCAACTCCCTCCGCGTGATCGGCACTGCCAAGGGCAAGGGACCGATCATTTCCTTCGAGATGAAGGGCGCGCATCCCCACGATGTCGCGACGGTCATCGACCGGCAGGGGGTCGCGGTTCGTGCCGGCACCCATTGCGTGATGCCGCTTTTAGAGCGGTTCAACGTGACCGCGACGTGCCGGGCCTCGTTCGGAATGTATAATACGCGCGAGGAAATCGACCATCTGGCGCAGGCGCTGATCAAGGCGCGGGAATTGTTCGCATGACCGACACCGTTGAAGCCAAGAGTCCTGAAAGCGAAGTGGAAGTGAAGACTTCCAACATGGAAACACAGTCGGCCCTGCCGCCGGAGGAAACCGAGCGGTTGAGCAACGACATCGTCGCCGCACTGAAAACCGTGTTTGATCCGGAAATTCCGGCTGACATCTATGAGCTCGGCCTGATCTACAAGGTCGAGCTCAAGGACGACCGTTCCGTCGATCTGGTGATGACGCTAACGACGCCGAACTGCCCGGCGGCCGGCGAGTTGCCGACGATGGTCGAGAACGCCGTCGCCAGCGTTCCAGGCGTAGGCGTCGTCAACGTCAATCTGGTGTGGGATCCGGCCTGGACGCCGGACCGCATGTCCGACGAGGCGCGTCTCGTCCTCAATATGTGGTGAGCATTCGCGCGCGACACCAAGCGCCTCATTGAACTGGCTTTGGGATTGACCACATGACCGATATGAGCCCGACTTCCCCAACCTCGAAGGCAAGGCCGCGCCCGCGTCCGCAGGTGATGAAGCTGACGGACGCCGCCGCCGAGCGCATCCAGGAACTGACCCGGCGCGCCGATTCCGAAATCGTTGGCCTTCGGGTCGGCGTGAAGAACGGCGGCTGCGCCGGACAATCCTATACGGTCGAATATGCCCACGAAATCCGTCCGACCGACGAGGTCGTCGAGGACAAGGGCGTGAAGATCCTGGTTGATCCCAAGGCGGTACTGTTCCTGCTCGGCACCGAGATGGACTACAAGAGCGACAAACTGCAAGCCCAGTTCATCTTCAATAACCCGAACCAGGTCGGCGCCTGCGGCTGCGGCGAATCCGTGCAGCTCAAGCCGGCCAACGTCGAAGGCTGACATCTTGTCCGGGGCCCGCGGCAGCGCTTAAGTGCTGCGTAGAACCGGGGTTCGCTGCTAAACTGCGAGAGCGCATCGTTCACTGCGCGGCGTCCGGGGACGAGGCGGCGCTTCTCGATGGATCGCGATTTCCTGATCGAATTGTTTTCTGGTTTCGGCCCCGTGACGCTGCGCCGGATGTTTTCCGGCTTTGGCATTTCCGTCGATGGCGTCAATTTTGCGCTGGCGCTGCGCAGCGGGGTCTACCTGCGCGCCGACGAGACGAGCATTCCGAAATTGGCGGCGGAGGGCTCTAGGCCGTTTCAGTACCAGCAGCGCTCGACAGGGAAGGTCGTCACGGTCAATTCCTACTGGGAATTGCCGGCGCGGCTGTTCGACGATTCAGAGGAACTGGCGGACTGGGCGAAGTCTGCGTTGGCGGCCGCACAGCGGGCCGCGGGGAGCAAACGCCCGCGCCGGAGGACAGCGAAAAAGCCGGCCGTCAAAACCCCAGCGAGCAAGAAGGACTTGCACAAGACCGCCGCCAGCAAAGCGCGAGCGGTAACGAGCGTGGCAAAGAGAAAACCGGGCGAATCCAAAACGGCGCGACGAAAAGGAAGTTGATCAGGCCACCTGGCCGCGGGTTTCCGCCATGTATTCCGGATCGGCCTCACAGATCACCCGGTTGCGCCCGGCTCGCTTGGCGGCATAGAGGCACGCATCGGCCCGTTCGATCAGCGAATCGCAGTCGTCGCCCGGCTTGAGCATCGAAACGCCGACCGAAATGGTGACGCGTCCCAGAATCTCGCCGGTGGATTTTTTCTTCAATTCCTTCGACATCACGGCACGGCGGATGTGATCGGCGACCGTTAGCGCCTGACGCAACGCCGTGTTGGGCAGCACGACGGCAAACTCTTCGCCGCCATAGCGGGCGGTAATGTCCTGTCCCTTGATGGATTGCTTCAGCGACATGCCGACCAGCCGCAACACCTGATCGCCGGTGAGATGGCCAAAGGAGTCGTTGAAGGATTTGAAGTAGTCGATATCGAACATCAGCAGCGACAGCGGTTCGCCAGTCTCCAATGCATTCGCAACGGCCGTCCCGAGCGAGCGATCAAAATACTTTCGATTGCCGAGACCGGTCAGGGGATCGGTGAGGCTCTCCGCCCTGATTGCCTCCAGGCTCTGCTGGAGATTGCTGATTTCCGTTTTCGACATCGCCAGCCGCTCTTCCAGCGTCTTGGCGGTATCGCGCATCTCGTGCGTGGTTTTGACGAGCGTGTCGACCACCTTCATGACCTGTTCGCGGTCCGCGGCCTTCGCGAGCCGTTCGGTCGCGCCGGCGAGGCTTGCATTGTAGGCCTCCGACATGCCGAGCGCGTCGCCGATCAGCCGCACTACGTCGTCGATTTCTCCGATGACGCGGGCGCCAACCTTGTCGATGCGGTCGGTCGTCTTGAGGTGGGAGAGATAGGTTTCGTAGATCTGCTCGAGGTCGGCTTCGGTCAGCTTGCCGTTGTGCGCGAGCGTCTCGTTGATGACCTGGTTGAGCTGAGAATTGTAGCCGGTCGCGTAGACGTACCAGATCTCGTAATTACGAGGGATTGCGGGCTGCCGAAGCGACCGGATCTGGCCCAGCGCCAATTCGGCAAAGGCCATCGTGCGTTCGTGTTCGTCCAGCACTGAACTCGCCCCCAGCGAAAGTCAGCGCGGCCCGATTCTCGCGCCAATCTCATAAACTATGGGAATCAAGCTACCGTAGGTTGATTTACGAGCCGTAAATGCCGATCCGCAAATCCACCCTGATGATCGTCCGCCGATCAAACGCGCGCACGCACCGGACGCAACAAAAACGCTGGAAGATGCGAGTGATCAGCGGGTTCCGACGCGGTATGCGAGGGTTTGGGTTCCGCAGGGCGGCCGATCGACGGAGGCTTCGGGGCTGAAGAAGGAGTTCCCGGCGCTTCCCTCGTTTGCGCAACCCTAGATTGAGATGTGTGTGCGGGGTTGCGGCCGCCGCCATGGCCGGCGTCTTGTTCGCGGCGCCGTTTGCGTCCGCCGCGCGAGCCGTCATGCCCGCGTTGCCGTGGGCGCTCCTCGCGGGCGGCCGCCGGCTCTTCGGGCGCGGCGAAACTGCCTTCAGCGAGCGGAATGCTCTGGCCGATCAGCTTTTCAATGGCGGCGAGCGACTTGTGGTCAAGCGGCGTGACGATGGACACCGCGGTGCCCGTGCGGCCGGCGCGGCCGGTGCGGCCGATCCGGTGTACGTAATCGTCCGCATGGTGGGGAACATCGAAGTTGAAGACGTGGCTGACGGCGGGGATATCGAGGCCGCGCGCCGCGACATCGGAGGCGACCAGGAGCGGAATTTCGCCCTTGCGGAATTGATCGAGCGCTGCGGTGCGGGCCGATTGATCCATGTCGCCGTGCAGCGCGCCGACGCTGAAGCCGTGCTTTTGCAGCGACTTGTGCAGGATGGCGACTTCGCGCTTGCGATTGCAGAAGATGATCGCGTTGTTGAGGTCCTTGGCTTCGCGCAGCAGGCGACGGAGGATATCGCGCTTTTCGTGGGCTTCGCGTCCGGACGGGACCTGTAACTGCGTGACGGTCACGGCCGTTGTCGCCGGTTTCGAAACTTCCACTTTCTCCGGGTTATGGAGGAAAGTCTCGGTGACGCGCCGGATCTCCGGCGGCATGGTGGCCGTGAAGAACAGCGTCTGGCGAGTGAAGGGGACAAGCTTGCAGATGCGTTCGATGTCGGGAATGAAGCCCATGTCGAGCATCCGGTCGGCTTCGTCGATCACAAGCAATTCGACGCCGGTGAGCAGCAACCCGCCGCGTTCGGTGTGGTCGAGCAGCCGGCCTGGGGTTGCGATCAGAACGTCGACGCCGCGGGTCAGCTTGGAATCCTGGTCGCCGAATGAGACGCCGCCGATCAACAGCGCCACATTGAGTTTCTGGCCGACGCCATAGCGGTCGAAGCTTTCCTTGACCTGCGCGGCGAGTTCGCGCGTCGGTTCCAGGATCAGCGTGCGGGGCATCCTGGCGCGGGCGCGGCCCTTTTCGAGGATCGTAAGCATCGGAAGGACGAAGGCGGCGGTTTTTCCGGTGCCTGTCTGGGCAATGCCGAGGACATCGCGCCGGGCCAGAACGTGGGGAATCGCCTGTTCCTGAATGGGGGTCGGATTCGTGTAACCGGTGGCCGCGACGGCGGCGAGCACCTTTTCGGACAAGCCGAGATGGGAAAAAGACATTGAGCCTCTGGCAGATACCGCCGTCTGGAATCTTGAAAAAGGGCTGTCGCGCTTAACCCCGGAACGGCACGCAGATTTGCACGGGATTTTCGGATACGCGGACAGGCGGGGTATCACGGTTCGATACCGGGCCGCGTCTGGCCGGAACATAGGCGCGCATCTGCCAAAGTCAATGGAAACGGGGCCATGCGCGTTGAAAAAGCTTAACCTTTTGACACAAATGGGCAGCAATCGGCGGCCTCGGCCGTAGCCTTGCGGGGGTGTGAACCCGGCGGTTTCTGTCGTTGCGGCGTCTGGCGGGGTGGGGCGCGCGCCACGAAGCGTAGACGGGTCGGCGCGAAGGAGCAGGGGTTTCGGATCGCGCTGCGTCTCGGTTAGACGCGAGTGATTGCTAGGGCTCTGCTTCGGTCCCCACCGCTAAGTTAAAGATAATACCGGGATGCGAGGGTTGATTCAACGGCAAACGCTGTTCACCTGCCGCAGGCGGAAGAGCGAGTGCACTTTCTTACAATTATAACCTCAACTCAGTCCGATCATGCTTTAGCGCGGCGGGAGTCGTCGATGCCCCGAACCATTCAGACCCATTGTTGCATCGTCGGCGGTGGCCCGGCCGGCATGATGCTCGGTTATCTGCTCGGCCGCGCCGGCATCGGCGTGGTGGTATTGGAAAAGCACGCCGACTTCTTCCGGGATTTCCGCGGCGATACTGTACATCCC
>NZ_DAIDJE010000052.1 GCF_027451485.1 Bradyrhizobium sp. | reverse complement strand
GCGCCGTCCGGGCGCAGCGGCGGCGCGAGCGGCATCGTCGCAACCGCGCGCCTGACCGGACAGACTACGGGCGCAGCACTTGCCGCGCTGTGCTTTGCGCTGGCCGGCCACGACGGCGCGACGGTCGCGCTGGCGCTTGGTGCAGGATTTGCCGCGGTCGGCTGTGTGATGAGCTTTCTGCGGCTGACCGTTCAACCGACCAAGCCCTGACCAATTCAGCCGCGCCGCACGCTGGCGCCGCCATCAACCGGCAGCGTCACGCCGGTGATGAAGGACGCTTCGTCGGAGGCCAGAAACAGCGCCGCATTGGCGACATCCCAGGCAGTTCCCATCTTCCTGCGCAGCGGCACCTTGGCGTCGCGTTCGGCGGCAACTTCGGCACGGGTCTTCTTGAAGGCCTGCGCGCGGGTGTCGACCGCCATCGGCGTATCCATCAGTCCCGGCAGGATCACATTGGCGCGGATGCCATACTCTGCATTTTGATAGGCGAGCTGCTCGGTGAAGGCGATCATGGCGGCTTTGGTCGCCTTGTAGGCGACATAGGGATAGACGGTGATCGCGGCCATTGAAGAGATATTGACGATCGCGCCGCTTCTTTGCTGGCGCATGATCGGAATCGCGTGTTTCGCGGCGAGAATGCAGCTCTTGAGGTTGATCGCGACGCAGTTGTCGATCGCCTGCTCGGTGATGGCCAGCAACTCGGCATCGCCGCCGGCGAGACTCACTCCGACATTATTGTGGAGAATGTCGAGACGGCCCCAGCGCTTGGGCACTTCGTCCACCATGGCCTTGATGTCCCGCTCTTTGGTGACGTCGGCCTCGAACGCCACCGCCTTGCCGCCCTTCTCCGCGATCAGGCTGACCGTTTCCTGCGCCGAGGCAAGGTTGCGGTCCACGCACAACACAGACGCGCCTTCGCGCGCAAAGGTGATTGCAGTCGCCCGGCCATTGCCCATGCCTTCGCCGGGGCTCTGGCCGGCCCCGACCACGATTGCAGTCCGATCTTTCAGCCGCATGTCGTTCCACTCCCAAACCTTGATGGCTGGCGGGAGCTTAGCGGAAGCGCGTGGGCGAGGCCATTTCGGGCTGCCAATTCGTTGTCAGGGGCGCGCCGCGCCGTTATAGCGGGATAGGATTTGTAAACGGGAATTTGCCAGAGGGGCTGACATGTCGATCCCGAGCGTTCTGCTGCCGGTTTTCGTGCAGATTGGGCTTACTTTCGCGCTGCTGATCGGCATGGTCTCCGCGCGCCGCACCGCGCTGGTCAGCCGGGAGACGAAGATCAGGGATATCGCGCTCGGCCAGCCGAACTGGCCGGTGCGCACCACCCAGATCGGCAACTGCTACCGGAACCAGTTCGAGCTGCCCGTTCTGTTTTACGTTTTGATCGCGCTCGCGCTGCCGCTTCGCCACGCCGACCTCGTCATCGTGATGCTGTCCTGGGTGTTCGTGGTCACGCGTTTTGTGCACGCTGGCATCTTTGTCGGTTCCAACGATCTCGGCCGGCGTTCCTCCGCGTGGCTTGCCGGCGTGCTTGTTTTGCTTGTGATGTGGGTCTATTTCGCGTTGAAGATTTTGCTTCTCATTTGAAGCCCCTAATCACTCCAATTGAAAGATTTGTATGACACCCGCAGCGCGGCTTTCGGCCGCCATTGAGCTCCTGGAAACCATCGACGCCCACCGTGTTCCCGCAGCGGGCGCCCTGAAGGAGTGGGGTACCAGGCATCGCTTTGCCGGGTCGGGCGACCGCGCCGCGATTGCAGGGCTGGTCTGGGACGTGCTGCGGCGGCGCGCCTCCAGCGCCTGGATCATGGGCGAGGACACGGCGCGGGCGCGGCTGCTCGGCATGCTCCGGCTCGAGCGCGGCCTCTCGACCGATGCCATTGCCGCGCTCTGTGACGGCAGCCGCTTTGCGCCGTCACCGCTGACCGATGCCGAACGGTCGGCTCTAACATCGCATTCGCTTGCAGGCGCGCCCGCGCATGTGTCAGGCGATTATCCGGAATGGCTCGATCCGCATCTCGCTGAAGTGTTCGGCGCGGAGCGTGCGCTCGAGGCCGCCGCGATGGCAAGCCGCGCGCCGCTTGATCTGCGCGTCAACACGTTGAAAGCCGCGCGCGACAAGGTGCTTGCCGCGACCACGCATCTTGGCACCATGCCGACGAAATGGTCGCCGGTCGGGCTTCGCATTGCGATCTCGGCCGATGCGCGCAACGTAGGCATCCACGCGGAGGAAGCCTTTATCAAGGGGCTGATCGAGGTGCAGGACGAGGGCTCGCAGCTCGCGGCATGGCTCTCGGCGGCCAAGCCCGGCGAGCAGGTGATCGATCTCTGCGCCGGCGCCGGCGGCAAGACGCTCGCGCTTGCCGCGCAGATGCAGGGCAGGGGCCGCTTGATTGCGACCGACCAGGACAAGCGCCAGCTCGCGCCGATCCACGAGCGGCTGTCGCGCGCCGGCGTCCACAATTGCGAAGTGCGGACGCCGAAGGGCCAAGGAAAGGGCGACGGCGATGCGCTGTCCGATATCAGCGCCTCCGCCGACCTTGTCATGATCGATGCGCCCTGCACGGGAACCGGCACCTGGCGGCGCAACCCCGATGCCAAATGGCGGATGCGGCCCGGCGCGCTCGAGGTTCGTCTGAAGGCGCAAGCCGCCGTGCTTGATCGCGCCGTCCATCTGGTGAAACCCGGCGGCCGCATCGCCTACGTGACCTGTTCGGTGCTGCCGGTCGAAAACAACGGCCAGGTGCGCGCGTTTCTCGCGCGGCATCTGGAATTTTCGCTGGTGCCGCCGTCGGAGACCGCGGCCGCCTTGTGGGACAAGGCCGACGACTTTTCCGCCGCCACGCTGCAATCGGCCGAAGGGCTGTTGATGACCCCGCGCCGCACCGGCACGGATGGATTTTTCGTGGCGGTGTTGCGGAAGAAGTAATTTTCCGTCATTGCGGGGCGCATCGAAGGTGCGAGCCTTCCGCGCAGAATAGCATCGCCATTTTGTCGCGACGGCGCGTCCCGGAATGATGACGATAAGCTTAGGTTGGTCGCTTTCCCTGACAGCGAGTCCTACCCCACCGGATAATTGCCGGATGCCTGCCGGATCTTCCCCGCATCGTCGAGGCGAAGATATTCGCAGACCTGTTTTCCCGCCTCGTCATGGTAATGTACGATGACGCTGTCGGGGCTCGCGAACGCATCGACCAGCGTGAAATGCAGCTGCGGGCGGAACGTCAGCGCCTTGGTCCAATAGGCGCGCAACTGGTCCTTGCCGCTCAACCTTCCGCTGGCATCAAATCCGAGCGCAATGATCTTCTCCGAGCTCATTGCGGCATCGTCGGTGTAGAGGTCGAGAACCTGGTCGAGATCGCGGCTATTCCAGGCGGCGATCCAGTCCGCCGCGAGCCCGGCAAGATCGGCCGGGGCATGAGGGTTGGCCATGGTTTCCTCCATCTCTCATTTAGGTCAGTATTGCTGACCTAAATGAATTTGTCTATGGGGTTACCTTGTCATTCCGGTTGCACGCATGCCCCGGAATGACCGCCGAGACAAAGGCGTGGATGGCCAGGACAAGCCCGGCCACGACGGCGCCGGGAGGGTTGTCTGACCGTCCCCCCTGGCGTAATTGCTTCCGATGACCTCCGCATCCAAAAGCCGCGAGTCGTTGCCTGATGTGGCAGCGGCGCATGAAAAGATTCTGATTGTCGACTTCGGCAGTCAGGTGACGCAACTGATCGCCCGCCGCGTCCGCGAGGAGGGCGTCTATTCCGAAATCGTCCCGTTCCAGAAGGCCGAGGCCGCCTTCCGAGAGATGAAGCCGAAAGCGGTGATCCTCTCCGGCGGCCCGGAATCGGTGCATGAGGAAGGCTCGCCGCGCGCGCCGCAGGCGATCTTCGATTCCGGCGTCCCGGTGCTCGGCATCTGCTATGGCCAGATGACCATGGCCGCCCAGCTCGGCGGCGAGGTCGAGGGCGGCCATCACCGCGAATTCGGCCGCGCCGATGTCGAGGTGAAGGCGCCGAGCCGGCTGTTCGACGCCACCTGGGCCACCGGCGAGAAGCATCCGGTGTGGATGAGCCATGGGGACCGCATCACCAAGATGCCGCCGGGTTTCGTCGTCGCCGGCGTGTCGCCGAACGCGCCTTTCGCGGTGATCCAGGACGAGAAGCGGAAATATTACGGGCTGATGTTCCACCCGGAGGTGGTGCACACGCCGGACGGCGCCAAACTGCTGCGCAACTTCGTCCGCAACGTCGCAGGGCTGACCGGCGACTGGACCATGCGCGCCTTCCGCGAGGAAGCGATCGAGAAGATCCGCAGGCAGGTCGGCAGAGCCAGGGTGATCTGCGGCCTGTCCGGCGGCGTCGATTCAGCCGTGGCGGCGGTGCTGATCCATGAGGCGATCGGCGACCAGCTCACCTGCGTATTCGTCGATCACGGACTCCTGCGCCTCAACGAAGCCGAGACCGTCGTCGACCTGTTCCGCCATCACTACAACATCCCGCTGGTTCACGTGGACGCCTCGAAGCAGTTCCTGGGCGAGCTTGCCGGCGTCACCGACCCGGAAGTGAAGCGCAAGACCATCGGCAAGCTCTTCATCGACGTGTTCGATGCGGAAGCGAAGAAGATCGGCGGCGCGGAGTATCTCGCGCAGGGCACGCTTTATCCCGACGTGATTGAGAGCGTCTCGTTCACCGGCGGTCCGTCGGTGACGATCAAGAGCCACCACAATGTCGGCGGCCTGCCCGAGCGCATGCACATGAAGCTCGTCGAGCCGTTGCGCGAACTGTTCAAGGACGAGGTGCGCGAGCTCGGCCGTGAGCTCGGCCTGCCGGAGATCTTCGTCGGGCGGCATCCGTTCCCCGGACCGGGGCTCGCCATCCGCTGCCCCGGCGACATCACGAAGGAAAAGCTCGACATCCTGCGCAACGCCGACGCCGTCTATATCGATCAGATTCGCAAAGCCGGGCTCTACGACCAGATCTGGCAGGCCTTTGCCGTGCTGCTGCCGGTGAAGACCGTCGGCGTGATGGGCGACGGCCGCACCTATGATTATGTCGTCGGCCTGCGCGCGGTGACGTCGACCGACGGCATGACCGCCGACTTCTATCCCTTCGACATGAAATTCCTGGGCGAGACCGCGACCCGCATCATCAACGAGGTCAAGGGCGTCAACCGCGTTGTCTACGACGTGACGTCAAAGCCGCCCGGCACGATCGAGTGGGAGTGAGGGAGCCGGCCGTCAAGAGGCCTGTCTCTCGGCACGCATCAGGGTTTCACGATCTAACGCCGCAAGGCGGCATGCCGCAGGCCGAGGCCTGCCATAACCGCCTGTGTCGCGACGAGAGGGGCGAGGCTGCATGCCAGCACGACGGCCCACATCGCAGCATCGGGCGGCGCAAGCTGGAGAAGATGCGCGGCTGGCGGCAGGTAAGGCGGTGCGGCGAGCAGCGTGGCGCACAGAGCGAGAGCGCCCCATAGCCAGACGTTTCGCGTCACCTCATTGGCCAAGATATTGGCGCGAATGCCCCGCATGTTGAAGACGTGCCAGAGCTGCGCAAAGGCCAGCGTGAGGAAGGTAACGGTCACCGACTGGCTTGCGTCGAGATCGAGCCAGCGCGCGGCCAGGAGGGCCGCGAACGTGGCAGCCGTCAGCAAGGCGCCTTGCAGCACGATGACGAGCCATTGCGCGCGGCCGAGGATCGGTTCCTTCGGATCGCGCGGCGGCTGCTGGAGGATCGCCGCTTCGCCTTCGCCCATCGCCAATGCGAAGGCGGGGAAAACGTCCGTCACCAGGTTCAGATAGAGGATCTGCAACGGCAACAGTGGCAGGGGCAGGGCTGACAGCACCGCGATGCCGACCACCATGACCTCGCTCAGATTGCACGACAGGAGATAGGCCACGAAACGGCGGATGTTGCCGAAGATGACGCGGCCCTGGCGGATCGCCTTGACGATTGTGGGGAAGGCATCGTCCAGCAGGATCATGGCCGCCGCCTCGCGCGCCACGTCGGTGCCGCGCAGCCCCATGGCCACGCCGATATCGGCCTGCCGCAGCGCCGGCGCATCGTTGACGCCGTCTCCCGTCATGGCGACGATGTCACCCTGTGCCTGGTAGGCCTTCACCAGCGCGAGTTTCTCGGCCGGAATCACCCGCGCGAAGATACTGATCCGGCGCAGCACGCTCGGATCCGTCTCGATTGCCTTGGCGATCGCCGCGCCCTCGACGACTTCGGCCGGGTGATCGGCGAGTCCGACGGCACGGGCGATGCTGCGCGCGGTCACCGCGTGATCGCCGGTCACCATCACGACGCGAATGCCGGCGCGACGGCAGTCCTGAATGGCGCTCGGCACGTCGGCGCGGGCCGGGTCCTCCAGACCGATCAGCCCGACCAGGACGAGGCCCTGGTAAGGCGCGCCATCCGGCTGGGTTTCCATCTTCATCGCACACGCAAGCACGCGCAAGCCGCGATGGCCGAGCAGGGTGGCGCGCGCCAGCCATTCGGCGCGCGTTTCATCGTTCAACGCGGTCTCGCCGTGGTCGCCGATCGCGCGCGTTGCGGCGGCGATCACGGCCTCGGGCGCACCTTTGACCGCGAAGAGGAAGCCGTCGCCGCTTTCGTGCACCGTCGCCATCATTTTGGTGCCGGGGTCGAAGGCATGCTTGCGGGCGAGGCGATGTCCGTGCAGCAGCGTCGCCCGTCTGAGGCGAGCCTGCAGCCCGGCACGCAGGAGCGCGATTTCCATCGGGTCGCCGCTGCCCTCGTCCTCCGCGCTATAGAGATGGGCGTCATTGCAGAGAACCGCGATCCGCAGCAGTGTATTCACTTGCCCGTCCCCGGCGGCGCCGAGGGACCGGGGGCCTTTATGGGCGAGCGCTTCGACCTCGATGTCGCCCGACGCCACGTGGAGGCGCCGCACGGTCATCCGGTTCTCCGTCAGCGTGCCGGTCTTGTCGGTCAGGATGACGGTCGTGGCGCCCAGCGTCTCGACCGCCGACAGGCGCTCGATCAGGGCGTTCTGCCGCGCCATCCGCCACATGCCGCGCGCCAGCGCCAGCGTCGCCACGATCGGAAGGCCCTCGGGGATTGCCGCGACGGCCAGCGCGATCGCCGCTTCGACCATCAGGAACGCATCCTCGTGGACGGCCAGGCCGACAGCCGCGATCGCCGCCGCAACAATCAGGGTCGCCCAGACGAGCTGCGCCGACAGCCGGGCGAGCTTGCGCTCGAGTGGTGAGCTGCCGGCGTCGGCCTCGATGACGAGCTGGGTCACCCGGCCGAGTTCGGTGGCGAGTCCGGTCGCGACCACGACGCCGGCGCCGCTGCCGCGCGTCACGGCCGTGCCCTTGAACAGCATCGAGCTGCGGTCGCCGAGCCGGGCGGCGTGGGCGGCCGGTGCGACCTCCTTTTCCACGGGGACCGACTCGCCCGTCAGCGTCGACTCGTCTGCAGACAATCGCGACGCCTCGACCAGCCGCAGATCGGCCGACACCGCGTCGCCGGCTTCGAGCAGGACGATGTCGCCGGGCACCAGTTCCTCGGCAGGGATGAGCCGCACATGGCCGTCGCGGCGCACGCGCGCGGTGTGACCGCCCAGCGCACGCAGCGATTCGATCGATCGCGCCGCCTTCAATTCGGTCACGAAGCCGATCAGCGCGTTGATCGCGAGGACGACGACGATCGCGCCGCCTTCCTCCAGCTCGCCGAAATAGAACGCGAGCGCGGCAGCCGCGCCCAGCAGGTAGACGACGGGGCTCCTGAATTGATGCAGCAGCACGCGCAGGGCGCTGGCGGCGCGCCGGGCGGTGATCCTGTTCGGCCCGAACTGCTGGTGCCGCGCCTTCGCGCCGTCCGTGGACAGTCCGTCAGCTGTCACCTGCAACCGGTCCATCACCTGGGCGGCCGGCAGGGCATGCGGGGCCTCAGGCAATCGCAAAGGCGCCGAAATGTCGGGGGCTGACGGCTGATCGATGACTCATCTCCTTTGCGCGCGACAAGATTATCCCTCCATCCCTGCAACAAGCTTGATCGAAATCAAGCGGTTGTCGCCGAACGAGAGGCGCGAATGGCGTTCTGGCTCGGCGGCCTGTTGAGCGCGACCTTCGCCCTCAACTGGATGCGCGCCGTCGCCGTCTTCGCCGGCCTCGAAGACAGGTTTCTGCTGATGCCGATAAATTACGGGGCTCGCAGTTGTAGACCTTCTCTCTAAGCTCATAGCCCGTCGGGAGCGATACGCTTGGCACCCCGCACTGGATCCCAGATCAACCTCACCCCTGATACGCAAACAGCTCGACGGGATCGTTGAAGCCGCGCAACGGATATTTGCCGACGCGCTCGAGCTCGAAATCGTCTTTGACGAATTCGGCGAAGGCTTGCGACAGCAGCACGTTTTTTCCCAGTTGCTTGGTGAGCGCCTCCAGGCGCGAGGCCATGTTGACCGCAGGGCCGATGACGGTGAAGTCGAGGCGGGCGCTCGAGCCGATATTGCCGTACATCACGTCCCCGACATGGATGCCGATGCCGTAATTGAGCGGCGCACGGCCGGCCTCGCTGTTTGTCCGGTTGAGGGCGATCATGGCCTGGCGGCCCTCGCTCACGGCCCGCAGCAGGTTGGCGCAGGCATCCGGCTGGTCGAGCGGAAAGATGGCGAGCAGGCCGTCGCCGATGAATTTCAGGATTTCGCCGCCATGCCGCGCGATCGGCTCCGACATCGCGTCGAAATAGCCGTTGAGCAGGTCGATCACGTCGTCGCGCGGCCAGTTGTCCGAGATGTGCGTGAAATCCCTTAGGTCGCAGATCATGATCGCGGCGCGCACCGTGGTGCCCGTTCCGCGCCGTGTCGCGCCGGCCAGAATGAGCTCGCCGGCATGCGAGCCGACATAGGTCTCCAGCAGTGTCCGCGCCAGGCGGTTCTTGACGCGGATTTCGCTGACCAGCGCCAGGATCGGCAACAGTTTTGCCAGACTGGCGATATGCGCGTCGTCGAAACCGCCCGCGCGGTCGGTGGCAAAGGTCACCATGTGCCGCTTGCCGAGCGTGTGGTGCAGCGGCCACGCCACATATTCGGTCAGGCCCATCGCCCGCATCTCGTCATAGATGGCGTGCCTGCGGCCGAGCGTGGGATTGCTTGCGAGGTTCTCACGCACCTCAATGGCGCCGTCGAAGATTTCGGAGGCCGGGCTGCCGATATATTCGGGGCGTCCCCTGACATCGTGGTCCACCCGCGTTATCTCGGCCTCGCGCATGCCGTCGGCCCACATGATCTTGGCGCCCAGCCATTGCGGATGCTGGATCACCACATGGAGCGTCGCGCGCTTGAGGGG
>NZ_DAIDJE010000051.1 GCF_027451485.1 Bradyrhizobium sp. | reverse complement strand
TCGATGCCGTTGGTCTTGAAGACTTCAAGCGCACCAGCAAGAAGCCCGATTTCGTTCGATCCGCCCAATCCCGGGATCGACGTTTCGTACTTTTGGTCGGCGACCTCGCGCATCGCGTGCACGATCGCCGAGAGCGGCCGCATAATGCCATTGCGGACAGCGAGATAAGCCGTGAGACAAACGGCGCAAGCGAAGATGGTGATGGCAAAACAAGCCGTCAGAAAATAGGAGAATGCCGCCTGCGCGTCCTGGTAGATGTGCTGGGCGTGGTCGCGGGCCGGCCCGCTAAGCGCGCCGAACTCGGATGAGAGCGAGGTGATCTCCTTGTTGAGATAGAGGACCGCTACAAAGCCGGTGCCTCCGCCTATCGCGAGCAGGACTAGAAGAGAGGCGACGACCGCCCCAACCAAAAAGCGAATGGTCAATCTGCTATCGGAGAACATCGGCGCGCTTGTATCGGAGTTGAAAACAGGTGCGGGCAAGCTTTCAAACAAAGGTCAAGATTGGATGAAGTTTCCACATCGCAATCCCTGCGCGCCGCCTGCCGCCGCCTCAGTACAATTACGTAGGCCACGGTAGTTGCGAACAGCTCCCAGCAAGAAGTGGAGACGTCAGGACTTGTCCGCCGGGGTGTCGCCCGACATGAGGGCCGCAACCTTTGCTTCTTCTTCGGCCGAGAGTGGAGTGGGCAACTTCGACGCGCCTTCCGCCCGCTGGCGGCCTTGAATCCACAGCGCAATACCGCCAGCCGAGAGCGCCAGCGGCGTCAAGAACCAGAGCAGCCAGGTGTGCGAGTTGAGCCTGGGCTTCAACAGCACGAATTCGCCGTAGCGAGCGACCAGAAAATCCAGTACCTGCGCGTCGCTGTCGCCGGCGGCGATCCGCTCGCGAACAAGAAGCCGCAAGTCCCGCGCCAGCGGAGCCTCGGAATCGTCGATCGACTGGTTCTGGCACACCATGCAGCGCAGTTCGCGCGACAGATTGCGCGCCCGCGCCTCCTTGGCCGGATCCCTCATCATCTCGTCGGGCAGCACAGCGTGGGCTGTTGCCGCCGCCATTACGACCATTGCCAATGCGAGGAGTGCGCGTTTCAATGAATTACTCCGCAGCCTGCAATCCGCGATAGGACTTTGCCGGCTTCGGCGCACCGACGCGCAGGCGCCGGTCCGACAACGACAGCACGCCGCCGAACGCCATCAGCACCGGACCGAACCAGATCAGAAGCACCAGCGGCTTGTGATAGATGCGGACGGCAACGGAGCCGTCGGTACCGATGTCACCGAGTGAAATGTAAAGCTGGCTCGCTCCCCGGGAAAGCAGCGCGGCTTCGGTCGTGGTGGCACCACGCGTGGTGAAATTGCGTTTCGAGGGCGTCATGGTGGCGATCAGGCGGCCGTCGACCAGGACGTCGAATTTTGCCGCCATTTCGCTATAGTTCGGTCCCTGCCGCGGCGTCAGGCTTTCGAGCTTCAGGCTATAACCCGCGATGCTGGTAACATCGCCAGCCCTCATTGTGCGGATATTTTCGCTGTTCCAGGAGGTCTCGCAAACGATGCCAATCAACGCGATGCCGACGCCGGCGTGGGCAAACATCGTTCCCCAGGCCGAGCGGGGCAATCCGCGCGCCCGTCCCGCCGCGACACCAAGCGGCAGCCGAAACAGGCCGATACGTTCGGCGATATCGATCAGCGCGCCAACAATCACAAAGACCGCAAGCCCGATCGCGAGCGGCGCGAGCGTGCTCCCGCCGAACGTCCAGGCCCACACCAGAGCCAACGCAATCAACGCGGCGACGCCGGCCGCCATCAGGCGCTGAGCAGCACCCAGCAGGTCGCCGCGCTTCCAGGCCAGCATCGGCCCAAACGGCAAGGCGATCAACAGCGGAACGAATAGCGGCCCGAAGGTGAGATTGAAAAACGGCGCTCCGACCGAGATTTTCTCTCCCGTCATCACTTCCAGCGCGAGCGGATAAAGCGTTCCGATGAAGACCGTCGCGCACGCAGTGGTCAGCAGGAGATTGTTGAGAACAAGCGCACCTTCACGCGAGATCGGTGCAAACAGCCCGCCCTGCTTCAGCGACGAGGCGCGAAAGGCATAGAGCGAGAGGCTGCCGCCGATGAAGAGGCACAGGATCAACAGGATGAAGATGCCGCGCCGCGGGTCGTTGGCAAAGGCGTGAACCGAGGTCAGGACGCCGGAGCGGACCAGGAAGGTGCCGAGCAGCGAGAGCGAGAAAGCCAGGATCGACAGCAGGATGGTCCAGACCTTGAGCGCGTTGCGCTTCTCCATAACGACCAGAGAATGCAACAACGCAGTACCGGCGAGCCAGGGCATCAGCGAGGCGTTCTCGACCGGGTCCCAGAACCACCAGCCGCCCCAGCCAAGTTCGTAATAGGCCCAGTACGAGCCCATCGCGATACCGAGCGTGAGGAAAATCCAGGCGACCAGCGTCCACGGCCGCACCCAGCGTGCCCATGCCGCATCGATCCGTCCTTCGATCAGGGCCGCGATTGCGAACGAAAAGGAAATCGAGAAGCCGACATAGCCGAGATAGAGCATCGGCGGATGCACTGCGAGGCCGATATCCTGCAAGACCGGATTGAGATCCTGCCCTTCCATCGGAGGGTTGGCGATCCGCAAGAACGGATTGGAAGTCATCAGGATGAAAAGATAGAACGCGCTCGCGATCCAGGCCTGCACCGCCAGCACGTGGGCGCGAAGCGATATCGGCAGATTGTTGCCGAACATCGCGACCAGGCCGCCGAACAGCGCCAGGATCGACACCCAGAGCAGCATCGAGCCTTCGTGGTTACCCCACACCCCCGTGATCTTGTAGATCAGGGGCTTCATCGAGTGCGAATTCTCGACCACGTTGACCACGGAAAAATCCGAAGAAACGTGAAGCGTCACCAACGCCGCGAACGAGGCGGCCACGAACAGCAACTGGGCGACCGCCGTGGATCGCGCGACATTCATCAGCGCGACATCGCGCCAGCGCGCGCCCAGAATCGGCACGGTCGACTGAATCAGCGCCAGTCCAAAGGCCAGAACCAGCGCGTAATGCCCGCTCTCGGCGATCATCGGATCGCCTCCTTTCCAGCGGACGCCGCATTGGCGGCCGCTGCATTGTTGCTTTTCGACGCCGCGCCATATTCGTCCTTCCAATGCCCCTGCTTCTTCAGGGCATCGGCGACATCCTTCGGCATGTAGTTTTCGTCGTGTTTGGCGAGAACGGTGTCGGCCCTGAACACGCCGGATGCGTCGAGCGCGCCTTCCGCCACGACGCCCTGCCCCTCGCGAAACAGGTCGGGCAAAATTCCCCGATAGGAAACCGGCAGTTCTGTGCTTCCGTCGCTGACCTCGAAGGTGACCTTCAAATCATCGCCGCGTACCAGCGAACCAGGCTGCACGAGGCCGCCGAGCCGAAAGCGCCTGCCCGGCGGAATATGCCTTTCCGCAACCATCTTCGGCGTCGAGAAAAATACAATCGAATCGCGCATTGCACTCAGCACCAGGGCCGCGGCAACGCCGAGCACGGCGAGCGAGCCGCCAATAATCACCAAACGCCGCTGCTTGCGCGTCATTGATTGCCTCTTTTGTGCTGCCGGGCCCTGCCGCTGGTCGTGCTCATCCATCGAGCCCCAGATGCTTCAGGCCCTCGTTGAGCTGCTGGAGCCGCTCGGGATCCTTCGCCACTGCCTGCCGGGCGTCTGACGAGGCCGCTTTGGCCTTGTCGGCGTCGCCCAGCACCATATAGGCGCGGACCAGCCGCAGCCACCCCTCAACGTCGTCGCCGTTTTGTTTCAGGCGCGTCGCGAGGCGCTCGACCATGGTGTGGATCATGGCGCTGCGGTCGGTCTCGCTCATGTCTTTCGCCGCCGCCACCGCCTCCTTGGAAGGCCCAGGAACCGGCGGGCCGCCCACCCGCACGAGCGCTGCCTGAACCAGCGGACGCCAGGGCGCGTCCGGCGGCGCTTTGTCAAGCATGGCGCGCCAGATCGATGCCGCCTCGGCCGAGCGGCCGTCCTGTTCGGCGGCCAATCCCAGGAAATAGTTTGCTTTCACCTCATCGGCATTCAATGCGATCGCCCGCTCGAACTCGGTCTTGGCTTCCGCGGTCACGACCCCGCTGGCAGCCGCGACCAGGGCTTCGCCAAGATCGGCACGGCGATCGGCACTTTCTCCATTATAGGTGATTGAGTTGCGGAAGGCGCGGATGGCGTCATCCAGGCGCCCAAGCCTGGCATAGACGGGCGCAATGACACTCCAGCCCCGGCCGTCCGTCGGGTTTTTCTCAAGATGCTGCTCGACCTGCGCAATGAGGCTGTCCAGTGACTGCGTACCGTCGGGCGTGCGGCTGCGCTGGGCCAACGGGAAATCGGGCAGACCGGGCGAACCCAGCACCCCATAGAGCCCTACCGCGACCACCGGCAGCGCAACGAGCGCAACGAGCGCGGCTATCCGGCGCAGGCGCAGATTGGCACCCGAGGGCGGCTCTCTCTGATTGTCGGCGGCCGCCAGCAGTCGACGGCTGATCTCGACACGCGCCGCGACCGCTTCGGGCGGGTTGATGAGACCTGCGGAAGCATCGCGGTCAATCTCGTTGAGCTGATCGCGATAGACAGCCGTCTCACTGCCATCGGCTTGGACGCGACTGCCGCGACCGAGGGGCCACAGCACCGCAAAAATCGCTGCTGCCGTCATCAGCGCGAACACAAACCACAGCGTCATCAAGCGGGTTCCGGTGAAACGGCGCAACTCACAACGGCGCCTTACGGTCGCTTTACACCATAGGCACACGGGGCCGGCAATTGACAATTATCAATTTGAAGAGCCAGCCCTAAAATATTGGAATATTTCACGGAAAACTGATCTTGGGCCCCCGGATTCTGCTGTCGGGGAAAGCGGCGGCGCGGGATCGAGAACTATCCCGTGCGGGAGGATTTACGCTCCCCGGTCACGGCATTTTCCGCAGACCGGCTCATCAGCGCCGCATAATCGGCGCCGAACAGCACGTCACAAAAACGAATGGCCGCCGCGACCTGCATCTGGCGATAGGCCCGCCCAGTGCCCTCGCTGCCCCGCAGCGATTGCACCAGCGCTTCGGTCGACTGTTCGACATAATGCTGGAGTTCCGAATACGTCCGCATCGTGACTTCGTTGATCGCCAGTTCGCTCGCATAGGTCCGGCACACCGCGACGAACTCGATCAGAGCGGTGGTCTCGTCTACGTCTGTTGAGCTGATCGTGGCTCCGGCGGCGATGTCCTTGTCGGCGCGCTGGCGAAGCAGCCGCCTGACGCAGCCAGGCACACTATCGATTTCCGATTGCAGCGCGCTGGAGATGTCGGCGCGGATCGCCGCCAGCTGCTTACCCCAGGCTGAGTCGTTGCGGAGATCGAGTTCAGTCCGCAAGCCGCGCACGCCATCGTGAAGGGTCTTCAGATGCTCGGCGACCTCGCCGAAGCGGCCACGCCTGATATCGGCCCGCAAGGTTGCCGCAAGGCACGACAGATCGTGCAAAGCGATCGTGACGGCAATGCCGAAGGGAGTCGAGGCGACCCGCATCTCGTCGTCGGAAGATGCCATACGCACAGCCAGGCGGATGATCTGCCACGGCGCAGCCAGCCGCTGGATGACCATAGATAGCGCAAAGGGCAGGAGTTGAGGGCTCTGTAGGGAAGGAACATCGAGCGCGTCGAGGACCGAGGAAACCTGCATGTCATTGAAAATCCGCAGGTAGCTGGGAAGCCGGCTATTCAGGGTTTCCATCGCCTCGCGTGCCTGCAAGACAAGCGCGATCGACGGCAGATCCTCTACGACATCCGCCGGGCCAATACGCGAGAGCGTGCGGCGGTTATCGGTGCCGGGTCCGGGCTTCGCGGCGGCGTGCATCGCCTCCACCGCGGCAAGTTGAAGTTTCTGCGCCGCGGCTTCGATCTCGGGAGTCGTTCCGTTATCAGGCCCACGTGCGAGCGCCGCTTCGAATTCACCCGCGAGCGCCGGAGCCGCTTCACGCGCCAGCCAATGCCACACTGGCAGCAGCGACGAGCGGCGAATTTGCCCCGGCCGTCGCGCAGCGTTGGCTTCGATCAGGAACGGTTCCAGCGAATGGAACAATATCCGGGCCGGATTATCCGTACGCGGTCGCGCGTCGTCATTGCTGCCGCGCACGATCCTGCGCAGTTCTCCCAGCACGAGGTTGGCGACGGTGGCGTCCTCGCCGCGTTCGATGGCGCGCTCGAATTCCCTCATCAGCAGCGCCTGCGCGCCCGGCGATAGCCGGGCGAGATAGTCCCTCAGCCGTTCGATTGATTTCTGGCTCATGCGCCTGGAAAGCAAGCTTGAGTGGCGCGGAAGGCAAAAAGACGTCCGCTCGGCATAGTAGAAGCCAGCGCGTTAAGAAGTCGTTGAGGATGATCCATCAAAGAGGATTCTTCCAGCCGGATATCTATCCCAGGTTGCAAGTTCGGCGGCCTTTCACGCCGATGGTTCGGCGGCCTCTTAAGCCGCTGGCAGCAACAGTTCCGCTCGTAATCCTCCAATCGGGGCCCGGCCAAGAGAAAGGCTGCCGCCATAAAGTCCGGCAAGATCGACAACGATCGACAGGCCCAGGCCAGAGCCCGGCTTGGATTCGTCGAGCCTCTGGCCTCTGCGAGACACCTGGGCACGCTCTTTTTCCGAAAGGCCCCGCCCGTCATCGTCGACAAGAATTCGCAGCATCGCCGGCGCGCCGGGCTCCGAGCGCTGCTCGGCCAGGACCTCGATAGAAACACGCGAGGTCGCCCATTTGCAGGCGTTGTCGACGAGGTTGCCGACCATCTCCTCGAGATCCTGGCGCTCGCCGCGAAACTTTGCCTTTGATCCACCGAAAGCCTCGATGGCGATGCCGCGACCGCGATGAATTTTCTCCATGGTCCGGCGCAAGGCATCCACCACGGGACCGACCTCCGTGATGGTACCCACGACAGTGAGGCGAGCCGCAATCCGCGCCCGCTCCAGGTGGTGAGCAACCTGATCGCGCATCATGTCCGCCTGCTCGAGCACCTTGGAAGCAAACGGGTCGGAAGAATGGGATGTCGCCTCGTTGATGATCACCGACAGCGGCGTCTTGATCGCGTGAGCCAGGTTGCCGACATGGGTGCGGGCACGTTCGACGATTTCCCGGTTGGCGTCGATCAGCGCGTTGGTCTCGCGTGCAAGCGGCGCGATCTCGACGGGAAATTCCCCTTCCAGCCGTTCGGCACGGCCGGACCTGATATCGGCGATGGCCTCCGAGATGCGCTTGAGCGGGGCTAATCCAAAGCGGACCTGAAAAATAGTGGTCAGGACCAGGACGATGGAAAGCGCAATGAAGGTGCCGCCGAGATAGTAATCGAAATTGCGGGTCTCGTCGAAAATCTCCGAGGCGTCACCGGCGACATCGACGAGGAACTTGCCGTCGGCGCCGAGATCGACCGGCCGCTCCACCATCCGCAGCGTCTGGCCCTCAGGCCCCGCGACATAGCCAAGGCGAATGCCGGCCGCCGTGAGTTCGGCGCCGCGGTCCTCGAGCTTCGGCAGCTTCTTGTCCCATAACGAGCGCGACGCACGCACTTCATCCTTGTCGGTATCAGTGCGGATGATCTGCCAGTACCATCCCGATAGCGGGAGTTCGAACAGCGGTTCGCCCAGCGACTGAAACTGATGATCGGGCGGCTCGTCGGGCGTCGCCACTTCTGCGACCAGCGTCCGCAAATAGAGATTGAGCCGGCGATCGAAGGCCCGCTCGGTGGCATCGCGATAGACGGACGACAGGAT
This sequence comes from Bradyrhizobium sp., assembly GCF_027451485.1. GTDB lineage: Bacteria > Pseudomonadota > Alphaproteobacteria > Rhizobiales > Xanthobacteraceae > Bradyrhizobium. The sequence goes on along the minus strand of NZ_DAIDJE010000051.1, from coordinate 1,771 downwards.
CACGCCGGTGATCAGTAGAATGACGACCACCCAGGCGGTCGCGGACAGAAAGAGCCGGGTCGCAAGCGAACTGCGGCGCATCAGCGCATTATCCCGAACGATCTTCCGCGCGGCATCGACATGATGAACTACCGGGCGTCAAGTAGGCCAATGGCACACGATTCTAACATTTCCAACATTCGCGTGCCCGCTCACCGGCCGCTTTTGCGAAAGCTGGAATCCAAGACCATGAGCGGGTAGCGCCGAACAGAGCACAAGTGGAGAGGTTCGATCAACCGCGCGCTACGGGCGGCGTCAACAGATAGCCCAGTCCCCGGACGGTCTGGATGATATCCACATCCAGTTTCTTGCGGATCCGGCCAACGAACACTTCGATCGTGTTCGAGTCGCGGTCGAAATCCTGGTCGTAGAGATGCTCGACCAGCTCGGTGCGCGAGACCACGCGCCCGGTATGATGCATGAGATACTGCAACAACCGATACTCGTGGGACGTCATCTTGATTGGGTTACCAGCGACGGTGACGCGGTTGGTGCGGGTATCCAGCGTGACCGGACCACAGGTCAATTCAGACTGCGCGTGGCCGGTTGAGCGGCGCAGCAGCGCGCGGATGCGCGCCAGCACCTCCTCGAGGTGAAACGGTTTCGCGACATAGTCATCGGCACCGGCGTCAAAACCCTGGACCTTGTCGCTCCAGCGGTCCCGCGCGGTGAGGATCAGGACCGGCATCGAGCGGCCGTTCCTGCGCCAGGCTTCTAATACCGAGATCCCATCCATCTTCGGCAGGCCAATATCGAGCACCACAGCATCATAGGGTTCGCTGTCACCGAGAAAATGTCCCTCTTCGCCATCGAACGCGCGGTCGACCACATAGCCGGCGTCTGATAGCGCCGTGGTCAATTGGCGATTGAGATCCGGATCATCCTCGACGACAAGCAAGCGCACGCGGGTCTCCAAAATGTGTTATCAGCTCAGCATAAGATGAGCGCCGCCGTCGTGAACGGGCTATGAACGCCGCTGGCGCACCAGATTACTTTTTCTTCACAACGGCTTTCAACGGCATTTCTGCCGCAGCGCGGTAGCCGGACCGGTTAATGCGGGGCCGCGGCTCCCTTGACGACGATAAAGTCGATCGGGCCACCCGGTCTTTCGTCGGCAAAGATGCCGATGGTGAGGCGCCCCGTGCGCCATGCGAGCGTGTCTAGATTGGTTCGGCCCTCGAGCAACACTGGGCCGTCCGGGTCGTTATCATGGCCATGGACGACGTGGAGATCGCCGAAGCCTTCAGGCTGCCCCTTCGGATAGCGCTTCCACAACAGCGTCTCCTCCCGCTGAAGGTCCAGCGGAGCACCGGGATCGACGCCGGCGTGCACGTAGAGGCGATGGGCGTCGAGATGAAAAAGCCGCAAGCGGTCAAGCCACTCGAGATGGGATTGCGGCACACGGGCCGCCTCGCCGCCATAGGAAGCCAGCGCCTCGTCACCGCCCTTCGCCAGCCACTCCTTCATTTTCGAAGGGTCCCTGAGCGCCTCGACCATCATCGCATCGTGATTGCCCTTCAGCGTCACCAGCGCAAGCCGCTCGCCGACACCCCGCATCAGCCGTTCGATCACCCCCTTGCTCGCCGGACCCTTGTCGACATAGTCGCCGATAGTGACGACAGTGTCGGTTTCACCTTCGGAGCGGGCGGCAATTTCGGCAAGGCCTCTCTCCAGGAGATCGAGCCGGCCGTGGATATCTGGAATGACGAAGGTCTGACTCATGGCAATGGGT
>NZ_DAIDJE010000050.1 GCF_027451485.1 Bradyrhizobium sp. | reverse complement strand
CCGTCCTTCTCAATACTGCCGTCGCGGAACACTCGGTAATTCTGGCCGCGCCACTCGACCGCTGCACCGAAAAAGCTGCACACGAAAACTGCAAATGAAATCATGTCGTGGAGTGCCAGAAGCCAAAGAGCGTGAGACTGTAACTTGAAGGTGCGCTCGACGCTGAAATTCAAGATGACGCGGCTGGCGAATGCGATGCCGGGCAAAGCTATCGGATGCGATGCACCCATCAATGCCGCTATCAAAGCGAGCATTGTGGGATGCATGAATATCATCCCGGCATACCCGACCGGGTCGATCGACCGGATCGTCCGGGAAGAGCGCATATGGTGCTCCCAGAACGATCGAAAGCTCCGCTCAAAGCAGGCATGGCCGACCGCCCAACAAGGGACAACGACGTCCAATCCGGTGGCGCGAACGGCCTTGCCGATCGCGTAGTCGTCGGCAAGCTCGTTCAGAAACGATGTAAGGCCGCCAATACGTTTCAATACATCTGCTCGGATCGCGATCGCCGAACCGAAGCAAGGCGTGGCTGCGCCGAAGGTCAAGGCGACCATGACGTTTGGAAGAAACTGGGCGTTGATGTTGAGTGCGGAAACCCGAGCCCAGACGCCGCCGGCTGCTATTCCGTGATAGAGGCACGTGACCGCTCCGACCTGACTGTTATCGAGCTCGGCAACAAGACGCTCGACGAACTGATCCTCCACAACGATATCGCTGTCGGATATGACGATGATCTCGTGGCGGGCTTTCATCTCCAAATTGACGAGATTGGCAACTTTCGGATTTTCGCCGCGCGAACGTTCGTCAACTACCAGATCTATGTCGATGGCCGGGTGCAATCTCTGGATCAGCCGCACCACCTGGTTTGCTGGATCGGAAGGTTGCTGCGTCCCGCAGACGAGCTGTATTTCTCCTTCGTGCCGCTGCTTGCAAAGCGAAATGAGCCTTGGAAACAGGCCAGGCTCGCTTCCGTGCAGCGGCTTCAATATCGTCACCGGCCGGGATGAATATCCGTCGAGCTTCGATGGTCGATTGAACCGCGGAGCCAGGATGGCGGCGAGAATATTGTAGACGATGCCGAGGATGACTCCAGCTATGCAGGTCTCTCTCAGGAAATGGATGGTCTCGCTCAAGGCTGGCATGATCGAAATGACGGCTTTCAAACGGACTTTGTCTCATCTGGCAGATTGCGGTTCAAAGCGCGACTGAGCAAGGTGACAGCTGTTTCCGGCCACTCGCGGCAGGAGATCGAATTCGCGGCTGCCGCGCGCGCTTCAGTGAACCGAACGTAAGCGGCTTCCGACCGTTCCAAAAACACGCCTTTCCGAACGACTGAGATGTTGGATTAACGCATGTTAAAGGCCGAAGAAGGGATTGGTCGTGAAATCAGCTACTTTTGTCGGCCACGCCAAATAGAAACGAAGCATTGCCCGTGACGTTAATGAAACAGTCGCGATCAGCAGTGATTTAGAGCAACCCTCGCAAGCGACTTGGAGAATTGATCGCGCATCGCTCCATTCGCACTTGGCCAGGCATGCCGATAACAAGGCTTCATCGGGGTCCGAGAACGGCCGCTCAGGCCGGACGGGCAATGGTCTGCGCCGCTTTGGCAGTCGAGGCCGCAACGGTCACACGGCATTTCGAACGGGAAGCGTGGGGGCCCGGCTTTGCTGATCTTTCAGAGTTCATTGGGCAGGCGGCCGCAGACGGCTGTCGAGGTATCGTCAGCTACGGGGTCTCCGGTGGGCTGGTCCCGGCACTGCGATCCGGCGACATCGTGGTCGGGTCGGAAATCATCGGACCGAGCGGCAGCATTCCGACAGATGATCTGTGGTCGGCATGGCTTCTCTCCGCGCTTCCGACCGCCGTGTTCGGGCCGGTCGCCGGAGTGGAGTTGCCGATAGCGGCCCTCGCAAGGCGAAGCGAACTGCACTTGCGATCCGGCGCATTGGCGGCGGACATGGAATCCCACCTGATCGCTCGCCTGGCTGCGGCCAATTCGATGCGTTTCGTAGCGCTCCGTGTCATCATCGATGCGGCAGGGCGCAATATCCCGCCGACAGCTCTTGCCTGCATCTCGCCTGACGGCGCAACCAGCCGCTGGAGAGTTAGTCGCCTGTTGCTTGGGCGTCCGTGGGACGCGCTCGACATGATCAGGCTCTCGGCGGACTGGTGGCTGGCGCGCAGGGCCCTTCTGCACTGTTCCGAAGTCCTCGGCGCGAGTGTTCACGCAATCGAACTGTAGCGCAAATGCCGCGCACCTCCGCGAGCCAGGAGAAACTGCCATGAACCCATCTGTCGACGTGTTACTCACCGGCGCCAGCGGCTTCGTTGGATCTGCCGTACTGCGCGCATTGCTGCGCGAGGGCCTGCAGGTGAGGGCCCTCGTCCGGCCGAAAAGCAGGTACCAGGATTTGGCTTCGCGCGGTGCACAGTTCGTCGAAGGCGATTTGAGAGAGAAGTCCTCACTCCGGTCGGCCTGCGTCGGCTGTCGAAATCTGATTCACGTGGCGGCCGACTACAGGCTGGCGCTCAGGGACGGCGCCGGAGTCCACGAAACCAATATCGGCGGGACGCGCAACCTCATGGAGGCGGCAACGCGTGCCGGCATCGAGCGGATCGTCTATACGAGCAGCGTGGCAACGCTGGAGCCGAGACATGACGGCGCGCCCGCCGACGAGGCGGATAGACTGCCGCTTCAACGCGCGATCGGAGCCTACAAGCAAAGCAAGGTGGTCGCTGAACAACTGGTTCTCGATATGATCCGGCAAGAGGGCTTGCCGGCCGTTATCGTCAATCCGTCCACGCCGGTCGGCCCGCGCGATATCAGACCAACGCCGACGGGAAAGATCATTGTCGCAGCAGCGGCGGGGAAAATACCCGCCTATGTCGATACCGGGCTGAATGTCGTGCACGTCGATGATGTCGCGAGCGGGCACCTGTCAGCGCTCAGGCGGGGCAGGGTTGGCGAGCGCTACATTCTCGGCGGCGACAATATCGCATTCTCGCAATTGCTGGCTGAAATCGCCGGATCTGTTGGCCGGAAATGCCCAAAATTTCGCATTCCCTGGTACGCCGCCGTGCCCGCCGCAATAGCCGGCGAGGCGCGGTCGTATCTGACCGGCGACGAGCCGCTCGCGACCTGGGCTGGCGTTCGTCTCGCCCGACACAGGATGTTCTTTACGTCCGCAAAGGCAGAGCAGGAACTCGGATATCGCGCACGGCCGCATAGGGAGGCTTTGATCGACGCGGTCGCCTGGTTCAGCGACCACGGTTATTTAGGGGCACCCGCGGCGGAGCCGAAGCTTGGCATGTTTCGCTTGCCATTTAGTTGAAAGGCAAGCGCGGTTTTCCGAGGCGCCCCGAAGCGCCTGACAAGCTCAGCCCGGTGAAGGTAGACCTGTACGCGATCACGATGAAACAGATCGGTTCTGAACGCCGCGGGATTCTGGGCGATCACGATCATCGAGACCAGGATGTTTTCGCCCACGAGATGCAACCATTCAGCGATTGAGTGATCAGCCGCACGGTCGAAGGCGCGGACGAATCCATATCTTTCCGCAAAGTGCGCCACGAGCCGGGTTTGCTCGGTCGAACCGAACATCATCTTTCCCCCGACGGCTGCAATGTCGTCGAAAGCGGAATTGCTCGCAAGGAATCCGGCAAGCTCTTCAAGGGAAGTTTCGAGATCGCGGCACATTCCGCGTGCCCAACCGAGCGTCGGACCTCGGGCAGGGAACGGCGGGATGTGCTCGTTCCAAAGATGAAGGTTGATGAGGCGGCTACCGACGGGGACGAGGGTTCCATCGGACAGGGCAATGTCGTTGGTTGCCGCACCAAGCTGCAGTCGGAAGACGCAATGCGGGTTATTGCTGTACTCAAATATCTCCTGCCTGGCGCGAAGCGCTCCATCGATCATCGAAACCAGTGAGTTCAACATCATCGTTCCACTGTCGTTGTGCGGGCGTCACCCGCGTGATCGGAAATCGATCGGGCGATCGTGATCAGGTCCACTCGAGTTTCCCGGCAATCGGCGTCGTCGATGAATCGGTGTCGCTCCGGTATTGATAGTCGCGGGTCCACGGACGCCTGACCTCTCCGCTCACAAGGGGCTTGTAGGAGAGTACCTGGGCGACGGAGAGCCAACGATGATCGAAGGCGTAGGCCATGCCGGCAAGGAAAACCCGCCATATACGAAGCGCTTCCGGGCCGGCTGCTTCGATGGCCTGGTCGCGGCATTGCTCTAGACGCCTGCTCCAGTGTTGCAGCGTGAGCGCATAGTGAGGACGGAGATCTTCAGCGTCCGCGAACTCGAGACCGGCCTTGGACAGCTCGATCAGCACGCGCGAAACATGCGGCACGGCGCCGCCGGGAAACACGTGGCGATCGATGAAGCGTCCGCCCGGCGGGCCGCGGGGACGGCCGGCCGCATCAGTCGACACGATGCCATGATTGAGAAATGCACCGCCCGGCCGGAGCAACCTGGCGACGGCCTGGAAGTATGCAGGCAGGTTGCGCAAACCGACATGTTCATACATGCCGACGGAGACGATCTTGTCGAAACCGTCCCTGTCCTCGAGGTCCAAATAGTGCCCTCGGCGAATTTCGAGCCGGTCGTCCAGCCCCGACGAAGCGACAGCTTCGCGCGCGCTCGAATATTGTCGTTCGCTCAAGGTGACGCCGATGCCCTTGATGCCGTACCGTTCGGCTGCCCACCGCAACAGGCCGCCCCATCCACAGCCGATGTCAAGCAATCGCTCGCCGGGCTGCAGGAGCAGCTTGCGGCAGATGTGGTCCAGCTTCTGGCGCTGGGCCGTGTGGATGTCCTCGTCGCCTGCACGGAAATAGGCGCAGGAGTAGACCATAAGCTCGTCGAGCCAGAGCCGATAGAACTCATTGCCGACGTCATAATGATGACTGATATTGGCGGCGTCACGATTTTTGGAGTTCACCGCCGGCAGCAAGGTAGCGATGCGCGCCATGCCGCGCAGCGGAGGAAATCGTCCAAGCTTCTCCGCGAGCGCAACTCCCGTGGTCAGGACTAGCTCAATCGGTCCTTCGACTGAGATGTCGCCGGCCACGTAGGTGTCGGCCGCGCGGGCAAAGTCACCCTTGATCATCGCCTTGAGAGGGGCAGCCGAATGAAAAGTGATGGTCACGGCCGGGTCGGGCGCGAATTCATAGCTTTCATGGTCGGGAAATACCAGCCGCAAGCGAGGCGGTTCACTGCCGAAGCCGGCGCGCATCGAGTCAAGAAGACGATTTCGCAGCATCAGTTGTCTCCTTACGTTCGCTCCTATGCCGGTGATTTGAGCTCACCGGATCGTCATAAAGGACGGACAGTGTTGTCTTGATGATGAGCGCGATAGGGACGGCAGTGATCACCCCGACGACGCCGAACAGGGTGCCACCGGCAAGAAAGCAGAAGATCACGAGCGCGGGATGCACCCGGCCGGCTGCGCCCAACACAAGCGGCCCGAACAGCTGATCGATCGATAGCCGAAGCGCCGTGAGATATGCGGCGTACCCGATGATCGCGCCAAGCCCGGAATTGTGCTGAAGAGCGACGAGGCCTGCGATCGCCGCCGCGATCGCCGGGCCGACGATCGGAATTGCCTCCAGCAGTCCTGTCACCAGCGCGAGGAACACGGCATGGGGGATGCCAAGCACCAGTCCCAGTCCGGCATAGGCGAACGCGGCTGCGAAGCACACGACGGCGACGACGCCGATGAAATAACGCCGCAGCACCGGATCGAGCTGCAGGAGAATATGGTCTTCGATCAGCGGCCGTTCGCCTGGCGGGACGAGCCACATCAGCCCGCGAACGATTGAGGGACCGCTAATCATGAAGAAGAACAGCAGAACGAGCATAAGCACGAAACCGAAACCGCTCACGAATACGCCCCCTGCCAACAGGGAAAGCACCCGCGCATTACCGATCCAGCTGCGAACAGCCCCTCCGATTTCTTTGGCCAACTGCTCGGTATTCAGATGCTGGCCGAGCATGCTGCTGGCGCCGCCGGAGATCGCTTCGGCGAGTCGGTCCAGTGTTTCCTGGAGATGCGTTGCCACGCGTGCGATCTCGCGGGCCAGGGGCGGAATTCCGAGCAAGCCGATAGCGGCGCCGAGTGCGACCAGGATCAGGAAGGCGAAGATCGCTACAGCCAGGCGGGGCGCATGACTCCGGGTGCTGACGAAGGCGATCGCCGGCGCGCAGATGTAGCTGATCACCCCCGCGATGACGAACGGTATCAAGACAAGCTGGAGCTCATAGAGCGTCACCGCAGCGGCGGTGATCAGGAATAGAATGGTGCCGGTCGAAATCCGGCTGACATGTTCGTGGTCGGCTTGCGGCCGTGCGCTGAGCGCTCGCTGGTTCACGGGTAGCTCCGGTCCTTCCAGACGATCTTGCCGCGCCAGTGACGTCGGAGGCTGTCCAGAGCAAGGCATGCCCCGACGGTATATCCGACCGGGAACATCAGGCCGTACCAGAGCGGGGTGCGGAAATACAACGCGCCGGCAATATGCAGGCCTGCGGCGGCGGCCGTTCCGGCGAGAGCGGGCACCAATGCGACGCAATCCGGCGCGCGACCGCTCGCGCAACGGAGTCCGTCGACCGCGGGGAGCATGATGCTGGCCAGCGATAGCAGCAGCACAAGTGATGCGGTGATAACCGTTGCGGCATGGCCACCCAGCATTTCAACGAGGTTTTTGGAAAGGCCCGTCCACAGGCTCTTCCATCCCGTGTACATCCGGGCGCTCAGCAGAAACTTGCCGTCCTGCAACATGACTTTGCCGCAGGCTTTCTTGATCCGCCGCGCCAGTTCGAGATCCTCGCAGATCGCGCCGTGGACCGCGGCGTGACCGCCGGCCAGTTCGTAGGCCTGTCTGTGCACAAGCATGAATTGTCCGCAGGCCGTTACGTCGCTGCTGTGCGGAGACTGAACGGTTTCGAGGTCTTGCGAGAATGCCATGAGGAATAAGCCGCATGGTATGATGAGACGCTCGGCGAAACTGCCGAGCCGCTGCCTGGGCGCGAGCGACAGCAGGGCGAGATCTTGCGATCTAGCGGCAGCGACCGCGCTTCTCATCAATTTGGCGCAGCCCTCAACGTCCGCGTCAATGAAGCAAAGCCATTCGTCGTCGGGGCGCGACATCCGTGCGCCGGTCCAGCAGGCGTGCGGTTTTCCGCACCATTGCGGCGGCAAGGGCGGACACCGGATGACCTTGAGGCTGCGGGATTTGCCGACGAAAGAGCTGCCGATAGCGAACGTGTTATCGGTGGAATCGTCATCGACGACGATGATGTTGAGCCGCTCTTGGGGATAGTCCTGACGCAACAGGCTGTCGAGACAACGCGCAAGGTTGCCGGCCTCGTTCCGGGCCGGAACGATCACCGAGATGTTCGGGGGATCGCGAATGACCGTTGCTGCTGGATGCAGCGCGGGCAGCAGATTGCGTTGGCCATGGGCGCGGAGGATCAACCAGAACACAAGCGCCATCCAGCCAAAGGATAGGACGACTTCCATTGCTCACCGGCGGCTATATTCCGCGTCAATGGTGGGCAGACGAATAGGTTCCTTTTGGCCCCGTGCGCTCGCCGGGGAGCTCCGTGGGCACGCCAAGGCCGTCGCGGACGTAAAGCTTCTTGACTGCGACGAAGGCGATTACGGCAATCGGTGCAGCGAAGATGATGCCGACCATTCCGAATAGCTCCGTGACCGCTACGATGCTCAGGAGCAATACGGCCGGCGGGATGAAGACCATCCGCCGCTGGACCAGCGGCACGATCAGATTGCCTTCGAGCTGGTGAATGATGATGTAGGCGACGATGGTCCAGAGCGCAGGATAGAACCCGCTGGTGAAGGCAACCAGGACGGCAGGTACGGCCGACAGAATCGGCCCGAGATACGGAATGAATTCGGCCAGACCGGCTATGGCGCCCAGCGCAAGCGGCGAGGGCAGGCCGATCAGCCAGACCGCGGCTGTCGTGATCGCGCCGATCACGCACATCTGAATGATCTGTCCGAGCAACCACAAACGGACAGCGCGTCCGATATCTTCAATCGTTTGTTCGACGGCCGGCCGTCGACCAGGAGGGAACAGCTGGGAGGCGCCCCGGCGATACATCGCTGGCTGGACTGCCAGATAGACGCCGGCGGCGATCGTAAAGATGGTCGCCTCGATCAGATGCGCGCTCAGCCTGACAAAGCTTCCAACGAAATCGGCAAGCGAGAAACTGCCGCCCTCGAGGTGAGAAAGCGCAGTGCGGCCGATTTGCGAGTGCTGCAGTTCTTGGGAAATCGTCTTTGTCGCGGCATCGGCGCGACTGAAGACATCCTGCAACTCGGCGGTGAGCTGGGTACCGAACAGATAGCCGCACCCGGCAACGATGAGAAGGATAATCAGCCCTGCAATTGCCAAGGCCATTCCGTCCGAGAGCCTGCACCATCGCACCAGCGGCTCACTCACGAGCTGCAACAGCATCGCCACGAGGAGCGAGCCGACCAGCACAAGAAAGAAGTCCCGAAGATACCAGGCGAGGAACGGGAGCGGAGCAAGCGCAACCGCGATTGCCGTCCGCTTCACAAACTCGGCTGTCGCTGCTCTCATTGCGGCGTGGGATAGCTCTTTCGCCCTCGTTTCAACCGTCGAGGAAGAACGGACGTTCCTATTGCGGCACGCGTCTCACCTTGGGGCAGCGTCCAGCGCCCAAAAGGTGAACGCAAACGCACCCGGCCATCGGCTGCCTACGTTGTTGCTTGGCTCGTCACGACGCTGAGCACGGCCGCATACTGGCAGGCGATTGCGAGAAGTACGACAAGGTGCCAGATCGCATTCTGAAACCTCAGCCCGTGCCAGACATGAAATATCAAGCCTGCCGTGACGAGCGCGCCTCCGGCCACCAAGAGCAGAAAGGCCCCGAACGGTAGGGGTACCTCCTTGACGCTCCATAGAACGCCAACGCTCCACCCCATGCCGACGTAAACACCGATTGCAATGCGGTCGAAGCGTCCGGGCAAGGCTAAGGCGGCCGAAATTCCCAATGCTGCGATAAACCATATCCCGATCAGGACGCAGACTGCCGTCGTGCCTGCCTTCGTATCCACGACAAACGCGGTGTAGGTCGCCGCGATCAGGAGGTAGATTGCCGACTGATCAAACCGTCGCAGCCACCATTTCACGGGACAAACCGGCCACAGATTATAAGCGGCGGAGAATGTCAGAACCGAAAGCAGGCCCAGCGAATAGATCGAAGCCGCGACGATGTTCATAGTTGGCGCGTGCAGCGCAGCGTGCACAAGAAGCGAGCCGGCGGCGATCAATCCGAAGCAGAGGCCAACGACATGGATTGCGAGGTCCGCGATCGTCTCGGCCCGGGTGTAGTTCCAGTCAATTGCGCCCGGGTCGCGGCAACTCGGGCCCTGCAGCGCCATTTCGCGAATTTCGTTTGTAGATGCTCGCATGACATTCGGTATCCGATCCCACCGAACCAATCTTCGCAGCAATCGAACGTTCCTGTGCTCGTGAAGACGTGCGGGAGTGCGGCTGCTTGTGATCCCGCCCACGATCGCGATGGCCTGCACCGTCGGTTGTCGGGGACTCGAGCAAAGGGCGAACGGCCGCTCTGGAAGGACCGTACCAAAGGAAATATGCTCTTCCAGATCGGGGGACATCGGTCGTCGCTGGATGGCCTGTTGCCCGTCGAGACGGAACGGGGGAACGGCACATGACGCGCCAGATGAAATTGATCGGCTTCTTGCAGGCCCAGAATTGTTCGAATTATCCGGCGTCCTGGCGGCATGCCTCTTCGAAAGCGAACTGGTACTCGCGCGAGTACTACGAGGATATCGGCCGCACACTGGAGCGCGGCAAGTTCCATCTGGCTTTCTTTGACGACCGCCTTGCGATACCGGATCGCTACGGGGACGATTTCAGGGAAACGATCCGCCACGGAATTCGCGCCGCCAAGCTTGATCCGATTGCAGTCGCGCTGACCATGGGTCTTGCGACCACCCGGCTCGGCATTGGTGTTACGTATTCGACGACCTACTATGAGCCGTTCCATGTCGCGCGGGTGTTCGCGACGATGGATCTTCTGCTGAATGGTCGCGCGGCCTGGAACGTCGTCACCTCGCTGAATGATTCCGAGGCTGCAAATTTTGGTGCATCGAAACATCTCGGCCACGATCTGAGATATGACCGCGCCGATGAATTCATGGAAGTGGTGCTCGGGCACTGGAATAGCTGGGAAGAAGATGCCCTATGCTTCGACCGCGAAGCCGGACTATTTGCAGATCCTTCGAAAGTGCACCGCCTCGATCATCAAGGGAGCTTCTTCAAATCCCGCGGGCCATTTACAGTGCCGCGCTCGGTGCAAGGGCATCCGGTGATCATCCAGGCCGGACAAAGCGGCCGTGGCCGGCAGTTTGCCGCGCAATGGGGCGAACTGATCTTCGTGGTTTACCCAAATCTCGACGTCGCCAGGAAGCAGTATCCGGATTTCAAGCGTGCATTTGCCGAGAAGGGGCGCGATGCATGCATCGCCCCCGCTGTCTATCCCGTCGTGGCGGAGACGCAAGGAGAGGCCGAGGATAAATTCGCTGCCGTCGATGCACTGGCCAAACCGATCGATACACTCGTGCTGCTATCGGAGGTGCTCAATTTCGACTTCGCGACAAAGCCGATAGACGAGCCATTTACATCAGATGAGTTGCAGTCGATCAGCGGCCTGCAAGCCGTTCGCGACCGCGTCATCCAATCCAGCGGCAAGCCCAATCCGACGGTGCGGGACTTCGTCCAGTTCAGCGGCAGGGGAACGTTGCGCGAGATGCCGACCTTCGTCGGCTCGCCCAAGATGGTTGCGGACCGGTTCGAGGAGTGGTTCACGGGTGGCGGCTGCGATGGCTTCGTGATCGCGGCGACCCATGTGCCTGGTACTTACGACGATTTCGTGCGCCTTGTTGTTCCGGAGTTGCAGCGGCGCGGCCTGTTCCACCGCGATTATGAGGGCGAGACCTTGCGGGAGAATCTTGGGCTGCCGAAGCCGCCGGCTCGTGCGAGCCTGCGCTGAAGAATCGCCGAGCAAAATCAATGGCTGCCGATACTGCCGCCGCTCATGCCGGTTGCCGCAGCCAATCGTGAAATTGACGCGGACGCGCTTTGGATCGGTGAATTCTTGATTAGCTCAGAGCGGTTCGTCATCGGCGGTAGACGGCTCCGATTGCAGGGAGACAAAATCTCCGCCACCGTAATCTTCCTCCGGCGGAGGATAGTCGACTTTCAACAGGCGGTTCTCGACCCGTTTGACTCCTCGGATGTTCTCGACGGCTACCACCGTAGCTGTCTGTGCCTTGTCGCTCCGGGCTGTCCCCCTCAACGTGACCACGCCCTCATGGACAGTGACGTTCAAACCGCATGGGCGCCAGGAGGCGTGCGACAGGGCTTCGACCACTGATTCGCGAATTTGATCGTCGTCATCCGAATAACCAACCGAATCGAGAGAACGATTTGCGAGGGCGGTCAGAAAGTCGCCACGTGTCACCATTCCGACGATCTCGTCACCGCGCATCACGGGAAAGCGATGTATGTTGCAGGATTCCATCAGCCGGACGATCTGTTCGAGCTTTGTTTTCTCTTCGATCGTGATCGGCTTTGGTGACATGATCTCGCTCACCTTACGGCCATGCTGGCGGGTAAAATCAACCGCGACCTGATCAGAGCCAAGCAACGCCGAGAGCCAGCGGCTTCGCCGTTTTTCTGTACCAAGCTCCACGCGCCGGATGAAATCACCTTCCGAAAGCATGCCCACGAGTTTTCCGGACGAGTCGATAACGGGTAATCCTCCGATGCGATAAGACAGCATGGTTCTGACCGCGTCGCTCACCGAGGCATCGGCAGCAATGGTAATCACATGTCGCGACATGATCTCGTGGGCGCGCAACGGCAATCCTCCGATTTAGATATATCAAGAATAGAGGAGTTCGGCTGGCTGCTCTTTGATCCGGGTCAACCGGCTCAGGTCAAGGCCGGCTCGAGGCTTGCAGCGCTTACGCTTCTTGAGCCCCGGGCTTGCAGGCCGGCGCAAGCGACCAAAAGGTGCCCTCTTGATCTGCATCAATGAAGTTGAGAGGCTAGCTCCGCGATGTTGAATTTTGTAGCTGTTCTGCCATGGCTGCCTTCGGAAATTGACACTTAACCAAGACTCCCGCGATCAGCCCAGGAATACACTATGATCCGTTCATGCTATCAGTTGCAGCGGGTGGCTTCACAGTCCCCATTGCTGTCGTCGGGGACGAGAATCAGATGAACCATAGAAGAATTGCTTTTCGATTTCGGAAGGATCGGCTCTGTCGATGATCAGACAGCGCCGGTTCTGGCTTCGTTACGGGCTGGCGGCCTTGGGCGCGCTGGCCGCGTTTCTCGCTCTGCGGCTGCTTCATGTTTACTTTGAAGACCGTTCTTTTCCGGTGATTTACCTTCCGGTCATTGTTTATGCGGCCTTTGCCGGGGGGGCGGGTCCGGCTCTTTTTGCCACCGTCCTTTGTCTGGGAATCAGCGCCTACTTTCTCGGAAACAGCCTCTATACAAATCCGGAAAACCTGGTCGATCTGGCGGTCTTTGCCGTCCTCGGGCCCATTCTCGGCTATATTGGAAACCGGCTGCTGCTCGGAACGGAGGACGCCCGTTACCGGCAGGCTCAGCTTCAGTCCATTCTGGACACTGTGCCGGAGGCTATGATCGTCATCGACGAGAAGGGCACGATGCAGTCGTTCAGTTCGACGGCTGAGCGTCTGTTCGGCTGGTCCGGCGCCGAGGTGATTGGGAAAAATGTCTCGATGCTGATGCCGTCGCCTTATCGGCAAGAGCACGACGGTTATCTGAAACGCTATATGGATACTGGCGAGCGTCGGATCATCGGAATTGGAAGAATTGTGGTCGGCGAACGAAAGGACGGCTCGACCTTTCCGATGGAATTGGCCGTGGGCGAGGCCCAGGTCGGTTCTGAAAAACTTTTCACGGGATTCATTCGCGATCTGACGGAACGGCGAAGCCAGGAGCGTCGCATGCAGGAACTCCAGTCGGAGTTGGTTCACGTTTCCCGCCTGACCGCGATGGGAGAAATGGCGTCTTCGCTGGCGCACGAATTGAATCAGCCTTTGTCGGCGATCACCAGCTACCTGCGCGGGGCGGCAACGCTTCTCAAGGGTGAGCCGGTCGACAAGGATCGAATCCGGGATGCACTTGACCGCAGCTCAAATCAGGCGCTTCGTGCCGGCGACATCATCAAGCGCCTCAGGGAGTTCGTCGCAAAGGGCGAAACCCAGCAGACGCTGGAAAACCCGGCGACGCTGATCGAGGAAGCGGCTGCTCTTGCGCTGGTGGGCGCAAGAGAGCAGGGGGTTCGGGTATCGCTTCGCTGTGATCGCGAGCTTCCCGATGTCATCGTCGACAAGATCCAGATCCAACAGGTCGCACTTAATCTGATCCGAAACGGCATTGAAGCGATGGAAACAACAAGCCGGCGCGAACTGGCGATTGATGCCAAGCGCAACGGTGAATTTGCGTTGTTCTCGGTAACGGACACGGGTAGCGGCATCAGTCCGGAAATCGCCGAACACCTGTTTCAGCCGTTCATCACCAGCAAGGCGAACGGCATGGGCGTCGGCCTTTCGATCTGCCGAACCATTATTGAGGCGCATGGCGGGCGCATCTCCGCGCGCCCAAACGAGGGTGGTGGAACCGTTTTCGAGTTCACGCTACCGTTTGCAGAACCGGAGGCGGGATAATGGCCGACAAGACAGTAATCCATGTGATCGACGACGACGCCGCGATGCGCGATTCGTTGGCCTTCTTGCTCGATGTGAACGGCTTTCAGGCCGAGGTTTTCGAGTCGGCGAATACGTTTATCGCCAAAGCCATGAACAACGCTCCGGCGTGTGTCGTCTCTGATATCAGGATGCCGGGGATGAATGGTATCGAGCTTGTCCGCAAGCTGAAAACTGACGGCATTTCATGCCCGGTGATCCTGATCACCGGGCATGGCGACGTGGCGCTGGCGGTTGAGGCGATGAAAGCAGGGGCTGTCGATTTTATCGAGAAGCCGTTCGATGACGGGATCCTTCTTGGCGCTATTCGCTCGGCGTTGGAGTCTCGTCCGGAAAGCCAAGGCGATAGTGCGGCACGAACGGAAGCGCAGGCGCGGCTGGCTGAGCTGTCGCCCCGCGAACGCGACGTCTTGCAGGGGCTTGTGGCCGGAAAGATAAATAAAGTGATCGCTCACGAGCTGAGCATCAGCCCGCGGACGGTCGAGGTATACCGGGCCAATCTCATGGCCAAAACCGGGGCCCGTAGCGTATCCGAATTGATGCGTATCGCCTTGGCCGCGGGACTCTGAGCGGAAAGTTGCGGACTATGCGATCGCGTACCCTGCGGGCCGGAGATCCAGCGGCAATGACGTGCGCCAGGTGCAGCGCGCTAAGGCACGAACCACGTCATCCCGAGCGATAATGCCCTTCACGCGATTTTCGCGATCGACGACGGGGAAGCTTTCAAAATCATGGACGCTCATGGCATCAATTGCCTGCCCGAGGGTTGCGTCCAATTCGACCGTTGCGATTTGCGATGACATGATCTGTTCGACGGTCGTTCCCATGATCGCATCGGCTTCGAGTGCCCGGCTCACGGCCTTCGTGACAAAGGGCTTGATGGAATCTGCCCTCGAAACGATCCCGACGAGGGTCTCACCACGCACGACCGGATAGGCGTCGAAGTCGTTCGAACTGAACAAGCGCAAGAGATCGCCAAGCGTCATTTCGGGAGCAACAGTCCGGGCGGGGCGGGACATGACTTCCCGAACCATTTGCTGAAGGTGTTCCATCGTCGCCTCATGTGAAGAAATGGAGTGACATTACTATCCGGCTAGTTGCGTCCAGCAATTTTGATTGAGATCAAACAGGTGTGGCTTTCGGCGCGACAGCCGGTATTTGACGAATATCAAGGCGAACGGGAGCCCGGCCGTTCAGGTTTTGCGATCACTCGGGAGATTTGAACATGAAACACAACGTCGGAATCATCGATATGGTTATCCGTTCTGTGCTTGGAATTGGCATCCTTGCATACCTTGCGAAGGATGGTGTTTTTCATCCCGGTTCTATTCCCGGCATCGTGATCGCTGTTGTCCTGATCGCGACCGCCGTCCTCAGATATTGCCCGCTCTATCAGCTTCTTGGCTTTACGACCTCGAAACCGCTGGATCGGTCAGCCTGAGAAAAAGTGGAGGCGGCAGTGCAGGCTTCGTTGCGTGGCGTGCGCCGCCGACTGTACGTCATACTTGACCAAAGCGCGGACGTCGGCGGCATTAGCGCCTCCGCTAACTGGATCTTGATCGGCGCGATCGTCGTGACGTTGACGGCGACCGTGATGCAATCCGTTCCGGCTATCGAAGCCGCCCATGGCCGGGCTTTCGCAGCGGTCGAGTACGTGGCGATGACGATCTTCTCCATTGAATACGGCCTGCGACTCTGGGGGGCGGTAGAGCATCCGCCGTGGCAGCGATTAGGTGCATTACGCGCGGCGCTCCGCTGGTCAATAAGCCCGTCCGGGTTGATCGACCTGGCGGCGATTCTTCCGTTCTGGTTCTCGTTCCTGCTATCGACCGATTTCAGGATCATACTCGTTCTTCGACTCATCCGCTTCTTCAAGCTGGGCCGCTATTCGCCGGCGATGCGCTCGCTGCTGGAGGCTCTCTATTCGGAACGCCGCGCGCTCTTTGGCTGTTTTGTGATCCTGTGCGGCGCGACGCTGATGGCGGCCGCCCTGATGCATCTCGCGGAAGGCTCGGTCCAGCCGGCGAAATTTGGCACTATTCCGGACGCGATGTGGTGGGCCATCGTAACGCTCGGCACGGTCGGCTATGGCGATGCCGTTCCCATAACCGCCATAGGCCGGCTGATCGGGGGATTGACCATCTTCGCAGGCCTTTTGATGGTCGCGCTGCCGGTTGGTATCGTCGCAACCGCCTTCGCCAACGAAGTACACCGGCGAGATTTCGTCGTGACATGGGGATTGGTCGCCCGGATTCCCTTATTCACCGAACTCACCGCGGTTCAGGTCGCCGATGTGATGAAGCTGTTGCGCGCACAGAAAATCGAGAAGGGGACGATCATTGCAAGGCGTGGCGAGCCTGCACATTCAATGTATCTGATTGTGGACGGAGAAGTGGAAATCAAGCTGCGCCACCAGCACATTCGTCTTGGAGCGGGTGATTTCTTTGGTGAGATTGCCGCCTTGCGTCAGTCGCGTCGCTCGGCGACCGTTGTTGCGCTACGGCCTACGCGATTGCTGGCCCTGGATTCGTCCGATCTGCACAGCTTGATGGATCGGGAGCCTCAAATCGCCTCGCGCATTTGGCAGGCTGCTCGCGAGAGGTTGGGGCACGAGTTAGAGGGAACGGACGATCTGGTCGAGAGCGAACTTCCGGCCTAGAGCTTCGATGCCGAAGTTCGCATGATATCGCGGCATTCTCTGATGCGACTTTCGGAAGCAAAGGAGCGCTAGCAAGTGTTGATCTGGCGCGGCTTTGAATTTGAAGTTCCTGCGAATATTCGCGCCGAAGGCTGCCGATCCGAAGGTCGGCATTGGGGAGCCCGTCTGTCGCTCAATCAAGCGCTAGGTCGTCGGGCACGTTACCAAAAGTCCGAAGCACGGTTGTGTTGATTGCGGGATAACCGGACCGGACGATGGCGGCTGCCCCAGCGTGACCGAACGTTTTCCAATACCCTCTCGCTTGCTCGATTGCCGCACTGGGGCTGGCGCATTTGAAGGGCTCGCCTGCCACCAACCCCCTGTCGGTCAGATCGAACGGAACCGCGACGAATTGAACGATGTCGCCCATGAATTCGCCTTTTCATATCCCTAACACGAGGCGGGACCTTCTGAAGGACCTCGATCGAGTGAAACACCTGACGTCGAGTGGCAATCCGAATGCGCCCTTCCAGGTCGAACGCAGGCGCCCTGCCAGACCCACCAAACACCGCGTGCTTCGATGCCCTCTTGAGCTGGATCAAGGCTGGGCTCCGGAAGGTCTGTAACTGTGACAGGTGAGGTGAGCCATGTTTCAGCCGGCTAGTATTCTGCTCAGTGTTCCGATGGCGGTGGTCGGGTTACTGTCCGCCAGCTCTTGGGGACAACTGAGCGTTGCCGTAGCGCTGTTCGGCATTTTGGCGATTGTCGGCTTTGCGATCATTGCCACCCGAGCGACCGAGGATCATGACGTCCGTGATTGATCCTCGTCAATGTGGCTTTCGCAAACTTGCGGAAGGATATCAAAGAAGCAGGAGAGTGCGAGATGCTGTCGTTTGACGTGCGTTTCATTAAAACGGTTTGTGACGACACCGGACATGAGCATCGGGCGTGTCAAGCGGCGTTTTCGGTGCAGGCGCCGTCGCTCACCGAAGCGGTCAGGCAGGCGGAGGCAGACTTTTGCCGGCAAAAGCATGTCCAGGACTGGACGATTTTTGCCGATGCGGTGGAGCTGGTTTCGCCAACCCTGCGGGCGGGGGCACAGACGCCGTAAGCGTCTTATCAACTTACCAATCAGCAACGACCTGCTCGGCGAATTTGAAGTGCCCCTATCAATATCGTCTGGTTTCGGAGTCCGGATCATAGGATCCCGCAACATCAGTCGAATGTCGGAATCGGAGCTCCAGTGAACCACGTTGCACGCCGCTACGCGCAGAGGAATGTTCCGCGATATACGTCGTATCCGACAGCGGCGGATTTTACGCCGGCTGTCGGCGCGGCCGACCATAGGGCCTGGCTTGCCAATCTGGACGAGCGGGAGAGCGTCTCCGTCTATCTGCACGTGCCTTACTGCCGCGAGATCTGCCTCTATTGCGGTTGCAATACCAAGATGGCGGTGCGCGAGGAGGTGGTTTCCCGCTATCGCCGGGCGCTCGAATCCGAGATCGAGCTCGTAGCGGGCTTGATCAAGGAAGTGCCGCCCATCGGGCGGCTGCATTGGGGCGGTGGCACGCCGAGCATCCTGGGGCTGGAGGGGCTGAAATCCGTTTTGGCTGTCCTGAAGCGCCGCTTTGCATTTGAAACGTCGTTCGAGCATGCGATCGAACTTGATCCGCGATATGTAGCCGAGGCGTTCGCCGATGGTCTTGCCGAACTCGGTGTCACGCGTGCCAGTCTGGGCGTGCAGGATGTCAATCCGCAAGTTCAGGCGGCGATCGGCCGGATCCAACCGCTCTCGACGGTCGAAGCTGCCGCCAGACGGCTGCGGTCGGCAGGCATCAGGAATCTCAATTTCGACTTGATCTATGGATTGCCGCGGCAAACGTTGGAATCGGTCCGGCAGACCTGCGGGATGGTGGCCGCGATGGAGCCGGACCGGATCGCCTGTTTCGGTTATGCGCATCTGCCGGCCCTGAAGGCGAACCAGCGGCGTATCGACGAGGCGACCCTGCCGTCGCTCGACCAACGGATCGAGCAAGCGGAGCTGATCGCCGAGGAACTGACGCGCTGCGGCTACGTGCGGATTGGTATCGACCATTTCGCCAAAGCGCACGATTCGCTGGTTTCGGCTGCGGCGTCCGGAAGGTTGCACCGCAATTTTCAGGGCTATA
Source organism: Bradyrhizobium sp. (assembly GCF_027451485.1). Taxonomy (GTDB): domain Bacteria; phylum Pseudomonadota; class Alphaproteobacteria; order Rhizobiales; family Xanthobacteraceae; genus Bradyrhizobium. The sequence continues at coordinate 12,854 of NZ_DAIDJE010000050.1, read as the reverse complement.
CCGACGACGACAAGCGCATCCTGTTGGGCTTGGGAGCTTCCTCGATTTCGACCTTCGCTGATGGTCTGGCACAAAACGTCTCAGACGTTCCAAAATACGTCCAGGCCATGGAAGCGGGAAACCTCGCGTCGGTGCGCGGTTGCCGGATCGGCCCCGACGACCGGCGTCGCGGGCGAATCATCGAGCGATTGATGTGCGATTTTTTTGTCGATCTCGCTGCGACGGCTCCCGGTGCCGATTTCAGCGGCGAATTGGCCCTGTTGGCTCCGATGGTCAGGGATGGGCTTGCGGAGGTCAATGGCACAAAACTGACCGTTACCGAGGCGGGCCGGGCGGTCGTTCGGGTCATTGCCGCCGCCTTTGACAGTTATCGGCGGCCTGCGACCGCACAATTCAGCAAGGCTGTTTGATCCAGATCAAAGATCAATTCCCCTGGCGGAACTAGCGATTTCCAAAAGGGGAAAATCATGTTAGCGGAATTGGGCGAACAGCCTGCAAGGTCGCTTTTCGGCGACTTTCTTAAGGGCGCGAGAAGCGCGTTTTCCAGATGGCGCGAGGCAAGGCAGCTCGATCCCCAGGAGATCGAGGAGGTCGCGCGCGACCTGAATATCTCGCCCACCGAGCTCGTCTCGTTGATGTTCGCGCCGTCCGAATCGCTTGAATCGCTCGGCAAGCGCCTCGCATACGAGCAGCTTTCGGAAGAGGCGCTGGCTGTCTCTCATGCCGATGAGTTGCGCGATCTGCGGCGGGTTTGCAGCCAGTGCTCGGAAAAGACGCGTTGTGCCAGGGACATTCGCCGCAAGCGCATGGCGACTCCGTCAAAATACTGTCCCAATGAACCGACGCTGCGATTGCTGGCTCTTGAGGCCCTTCAAGAGCACTCGGCGCAGGTGCTGGCCATTCCAATCAGGCTCGCTTGATCTCGATCAAACGCTTCCCCGATCCATGTGATCTTCTGAATTACTCTCATGCCGAAGGATGTTGCGCCATGACGCACGCGTCTACCGCCTCGAAATCGATGACGATCGGTGAGGCGTTCCTGTTCCCTGTCTTTTTTGCTCTGGCATTCCTCTGCCTGTTCGCAGCGGGGCTTGCGCATGATGCGCCCTTTGCCTTTCACGCCTCGCTTGGCGCCATCGCGAGTCTGGCGGCAAGCTTCTTCATCCTGAAAAGATATTATGACCGTCCGGCCGAGCTACCGCCCCAGGAGATCAATGGGCGGCCCAATTACAACCTTGGGCCGATTAAATTTGGTGCCGTCGCGGCCGTTGTATGGGGCATTGCGGGTTTCGCGGTGGGACTGCTGATCGCCTCGCAACTGGCCTGGCCGTTGCTGAATCTCGATCTGCCGTGGACGACGTTCGGCCGCCTGCGGCCATTACATACCTCGGCGGTCATCTTCGCCTTCGGCGGCAACGTTCTGATCGCAACATCCTTCTACGTCGTGCAAAAGACCTGCCGGGCACGTCTCGCCGGTGATCTCGCGCCCTGGTTTGTCGTGCTGGGTTACAACTTCTTCATTGTGATTGCCGGCACCGGCTATCTGCTCGGCGTCACGCAGTCCAAGGAGTACGCCGAGCCGGAGTGGTACGCGGACCTGTGGCTGACCATCGTTTGGGTGTCGTATCTCGCCGTGTTCACGGCAACGCTGTTCAAGCGCAAGGAGCCGCACATCTATGTGGCGAACTGGTTCTATCTGGCGTTCATCATCACGATTGCGGTGCTCCATCTCGGCAACAATCCCGCGCTGCCGGTCTCGTTCTTCGGCTCAAAATCCTACATCGCCTGGGGAGGTGTCCAGGACGCCATGTTCCAGTGGTGGTACGGGCACAATGCGGTCGGCTTCTTCCTGACTGCCGGTTTCCTGGCGATCATGTACTACTTCATCCCGAAGCGGGCGGAGCGGCCGGTCTATTCCTATCGGCTCTCCATCATCCATTTTTGGGCGCTGATCTTCCTCTACATCTGGGCCGGCCCGCATCATTTGCATTACACGGCGCTGCCTGATTGGGCGCAGACGCTCGGCATGACGTTCTCCATCATGCTCTGGATGCCGTCCTGGGGCGGCATGATCAACGGCCTGATGACCCTTTCGGGCGCATGGGACAAACTCCGCACCGACCCGGTTCTTCGCATGCTGGTCGTTTCCGTCGCCTTCTATGGCATGTCGACCTTCGAAGGGCCGATGATGTCGATCAAGGTCGTCAATTCGCTCAGCCACTATACCGACTGGACCATCGGCCACGTGCATTCCGGTGCGCTCGGCTGGGTTGGCTTTGTCTCGTTCGGCGCGTTGTATTGCCTCGTGCCCTGGCTCTGGGGGCGCAAGGGCCTTTACAGCCTCAAGCTCGTCAATTGGCACTTCTGGATCGCCACGATCGGCATCGTTCTCTACATCTCCGCGATGTGGGTGTCCGGAATTCTCCAGGGTCTGATGTGGCGCGCCTACACCTCGCTCGGCTTCCTTGAATACTCCTTCATCGAATCCGTCGAGGCCATGCACCCGTTCTACATCATCCGCGCGGCAGGTGGTGCTCTGTTCCTGATCGGCGCGCTGATCATGGCCTTCAATCTCTGGATGACGGTCAATGCCGGCGAGGCCGAACAAACGACGCAAGCCACCGGACTGCTCCAGCCAGCCGAATAGGGTTTCCCCATGTCCTTCTGGAATCGACACAAGATACTTGAAACTAACTCGATCATCCTGATCGTGGGGATTCTTGCGGTTATCGCCATCGGCGGTCTCGTCGAGATCACGCCGTTGTTCTACCTCAAGAGCACGATCGAAAAGGTCGACGGCATGCGCCCGTACACGCCGCTCGAGCTGACTGGCCGGAACATCTATGTGCGGGAAGGCTGCTATCTCTGCCATTCCCAGATGATCCGGCCGCTGCGCGATGAGGTCGAACGCTATGGCCACTATTCTCTGGCCGCTGAGAGCATGTACGACCACCCGTTCCAGTGGGGATCCAAGCGCACCGGTCCTGACCTGGCACGCGTCGGTGCCAAGTATTCCGACGATTGGCACGTTCGGCATCTGACCGATCCGCGATCGATCGTTCCGCAATCGGTTATGCCGGGATATCCAGCCCTGGCGAAGACCGAGGTGAATATCGACGATATCGCGGCGCATCTTCGTGCCAACCGCGAGGTCGGTGTTCCCTATACGGACGATCAAATCGCCAATGCCACGGCCGATCTCCTGGCCCAGGTCGACCCGGACAGCGCTGACGTCGACGCTTTCCAGAAGCGCTATCCAAAAGCCGCCGTTCGAAATTTCGACGGACGGCCGGGACGGCCGTCTGAGCTCGACGCCTTGATCGCCTATCTCCAGATGCTTGGCACGCTGGTCGACTTCAAGCTCTACGACGAAAAAGCAAACCTGCGCTGAGGAGGTCTGACGTGAAAGCAATCGTCTCAATCGAGAATCTTGCGTCGCACCTCGTTCTGACGTTCTGGACGCCTGTGTTTGTCGCGATCTTCATCGCCATCCTGGTTTACGCGCTGCGTCCCCGCAACAAGACGCTGTTCGATACCGCGGCCAAAATGCCGCTGCGTGAGGACTGAAATTATGACTGATCACCATGAAATCGACCATGTATCCGGCCGCTCGACCACCGGCCACGAGTGGGACGGCATCAAGGAACTGAATACGCCGCTGCCGCGCTGGTGGGTGCTGACCTTCTACGCCACGATCCTTTGGGCCGTGGGTTATTGGGTGGTCTATCCGGCCTGGCCGCTCGTGAGCGGATATACCACCGGCATCCTGCACTACACCAATCGGGCCGCCGTGGCCAAGGATCTCGCCGAACTCGAGGCCATCCGCGGCGATAAGATGAAAGTGCTGGCAGGGGCCTCTCTCGCCGACATCGAGAACGATCCGAATCTGCTTTCGTTGGCACGAGCGCGCGGCAAGACGGTATTTGCGGACAATTGCGCGCCTTGCCACGGCACCGGTGCTGCCGGGGCGAAGGGATATCCGAACCTCAATGATGACGATTGGCTGTGGGGCGGTACCCTGGAGCAGATCAGCCAGACCATTCAGTTCGGCGCCAGGTCGGGCAATCCGAAGGCGCACGAAGGCCAGATGCTCGCCTTTGGCCGCGACGGCATCCTGAAGCCGGAGCAAATCGTCACGGTCGCCAATTACGTCCGATCGCTGTCGGGCCTTTCGACGGAGCCGGGCTACAACGCGGCAGAAGGCAAAAAGATTTTTGCCGAGAACTGCGCAGCTTGTCACGGCAACGAGGGCAAGGGCAACCAGGAGGTCGGCGCGCCAAATCTCACCGACAAAATCTGGCTTTACGGGTCGGACGAGGCGACCATCGTCGAGACCATCACCAACGGTCGTGCCGGTGTGATGCCAGCCTGGACCGGTCGTCTCGACCCCGTCACGATCAAGATCATGACGGTGTACGTCCACTCCCTGGGTGGCGGCAAATAGCCGGTCGCCAGGGCGGCTGTCGTGCAAGGTTGATGTACCTCAAGGGTGGCAGCGGCCGCCACCCTTAAATTTATCATAAGAGTTCTCCTTGCGAGTTTTCGCGATGAACAAGACAGTGCCGCCGGACGATCTGGATTTCGACGAAGAAGGGCCGCTCTATGTGGCCCGCAAGAAAGTCTATCCGCAAAAGGTCTCCGGCACGTTCCGCAGGATCAAATGGGGCCTGATGGCGTTTTGCCTGGGTGTCTATTACCTGCTGCCATTTGTACGTTGGCACCGCGGGCTGGGTGCGCCCGATCAGGCTGTCCTGATCGATTTCCCAAACCGGCGGTTCTATTTCTTTTTCATCGAGCTGTGGCCGCAAGAAGTCTATTACTTCACAGGCCTTCTGATCCTTGCAGCGCTCACGCTGTTTCTGATGAATGCCCTCGGTGGCAGGATCTGGTGCGGCTATCTCTGCCCGCAGACGGTGTGGACCGATCTCTTCTATGCCGTTGAACGCTGGACGGAGGGTGACCGGCGGGAGCGCATCAAGGCAGATGCGGCCCCGATGACCGCGGCGCGGCTGGGACGGCGCGCGCTCAAGCACTTCATCTGGCTGATGATTGCTTGGTGGACCGGCGGTGCGTGGGTTCTTTATTTTTCCGATGCGCCGACGCTCGTGAAGGATCTGGCGACCTTCCAGGCTCCAGCCGTAGCGTACATCTGGATCGGAATTCTCACGGCGACGACCTATGTCCTCGCCGGCCATATGCGCGAGCAGGTTTGCGTCTATATGTGCCCGTGGCCTCGGATACAGGCCGCGCTGACGGACGAGTGGGCGTTGAACGTCACTTACAAGTATGATCGCGGCGAGCCTCGTTGTTCCGTCAAGAAGGCGGTCGACCTGAGAGCGCACGGCGAAAAGGTTGGCGACTGTATTGACTGCAATCAGTGCGTGGCCGTCTGTCCAACCGGCATCGATATTCGCGACGGCGCGCAACTCGGCTGTATTCAGTGCGGGCTTTGTATCGACGCATGCGACAGCGTCATGAAAAAGGTCGGCCGGCCGACCCGGCTGATCGGCTACGACAACGATATCAACGTGCAACGGCGCATTGCCGGAAAGAAGGAAATCTTCAAGCCGGTTCGCGCGCGAACCATCGTGTATGCTGGCGTCATTGCGGTTGTTTGCTCGGTCATGCTCTATGCGCTGCTGACGCGATCGCTGCTTGATCTCAACGTGCTGCACGATCGAAATCCAGTTGCGGTCCGTCTCAGCGATGGTTCGATTCGCAACGGCTATACGCTTCGCTTCCTCAACAAGCGTGGCTTCGATCGTGTTGTCGCCGTCGATATCGACGGTCCGCCCGGTGCGAAGATCCACGTTATCGGCGCCGACTCGGCCATACCGGATCGGCCCATGATTGTCCTCGGCCGCGATTCGACCACGGAGATGCGCGTGCTGGTCACGGTGCCGTTCAACGAGAAAGCGGACAAGACGGTCCCGATCAAATTCCGCGTCACCGACGTCGGATTAGGCGAGGCGACCTCCGCAACCGACCATTTTGTGGTGCCTTGATAAGGATTATGGACATGACCACGAAGACCAACTCGGCACGGCCTATCACGGGGCGCTTCGTGCTGATCACAACGGTTTGCTTCTTTTCGGTCGTAATCGGCGTGAACCTCCTGATGGCAAGGCTCGCGATCGCCACCTTGCCGGGTACCGAAGTCGACAGCGCCTATAGCGCGAGTCTTGCGTACGAGAAGGAAATCCAGGCTGCCCATGAGCAGAATGCCCGAGGCTGGAAAGTCGGAATCCATCTCGAGCGTCAGCCGGACGGCAACGCGACGCTTATACTCGACGCCAGGGATTCTGCCGGCGCGCCGCTCACCGGTTTGGTATTCTCGGGACAACTCGAGCGCCCGACAGACCGTCGCGCCGACCGGCCTCTGCATGTGGTTGAGGACAACCGGGGGAGCTATCGCGGTACGGCGCAGAGTGTTGCGCCCGGTCAGTGGGATCTGGTGATTCAGGCTGACGGTGAGGGCAAGCGGCTGTTTCTGTCGCACAACCGTGTCGTTCTGAACTGACTGGACGGGCCAGCATCATGCAAACGACGCTCGATCTTTCACATTACTTGAGGAGCGTAGGGAAAGGCCTTGTACATCTTGACCTCGCCGTTGACGGTATCAATTGCGCGGGTTGCATGGCCAAGATCGAACGCAGCCTCTCGAAGATTCCGGACGTCGTATCGGCCCGCGTCAATTTGACCGATCGCCGCCTGGCACTGGAATGGAAGGCGGGCGCGATTGATCCGTCTGTTTTCGTCGATCGCCTGGAGAAACTCGGCTACAAAGCCTATCCGTTCGAGCGGGCCGGCGCCGAAACACTCGAAGCCGAACGGGCAAGCTCGCTGTTGCGCCGGCTGGGTGTAGCAGCATTTGCGGCTATGAACGTCATGATGCTGTCGGTGCCGGTCTGGTCCGGAAATGCCGGTGATATGCTCCCGGAGCAGCGCGACTTCTTTCATTGGCTGTCCGCGTTGATCGTGCTGCCAGCAGCCGCCTATTCGGCCCAGCCGTTCTTTTCATCGGCCTTCAGGGCGCTTCGCGCCCGCAGCGTCAATATGGATGTGCCGATCAGTATTGGCATTACGCTTGCGCTTGCGATGTCGATCTTCGAGACCGCCACGCATGCCGAACACGCCTATTTCGACGCTGCGATCATGCTGGTCGCGTTTCTTTTGGCAGGCCGATACCTCGATCAGAACATGCGGAGAAAGACGCGCGCCGTCGCCGGCAACCTGGCGGCGCTGAAGGCCGAAACGGCGACCAAGTTCGTTGGTGACGGGGAGATTGTTAGCGTCCCCATCGCGGCGATCCGGCCGGGCGACATGGTCCTGTTGCGGCCCGGCGAGCGGTCGGCCGTCGACGGGAATGTGATCAGCGGGCGATCCGAGGTCGACCAGAGCCTGATCACGGGTGAGACGCTGCCGAAGACGATTACCGTGGGGAGCCCGGTCTATGCCGGCACGCTCGTGAGAACGGGGACGCTTCGCGTGCGCGTGTCAGCAGCCTCCGAGGCGACGCTGCTTTCGGAGATCTCCCGACTGCTCGAGAATGCGCTACAGTCGCGCTCGCGCTATCTTCGCCTCGCCGAAAGGGCTTCCCGGCTTTATGCCCCGGTCGTGCACGCTGCCGCGCTGCTCACGATGGTTGGCTGGCTGATCGCAGGGGCGGGCCTGCACGATTCGATCGTAACCGCTATCGCAGTGCTGATCATTACGTGCCCATGTGCGCTCGGCCTTGCCATTCCGGCCGTCCAGACGGTGGCCTCCGGCGCGCTTTTCAGCTCGGGCGTTCTGCTCAATTCCGGCGAAGCGATCGAGCGTCTCGCAGCGGTCGATCATGTCATTTTCGACAAGACGGGTACACTGACGCTACCAGAGCTTGATGTGACGAATGCGGCCGCGATCCCAACTGATGTATTCACCCTTGCCGGCCGGGTCGCGCTGTCAAGCCGCCATCCTGTCGCGGCGGCGGTCGCGCGTGCGGCAAAAGCGTCCGCGCCGCTTCCAGGATTTCAGGAAGAACCGGGGCAGGGGGTGCACGGCCTGTTGGACGGACTGGAGATCAGGCTGGGACGGCCGTCTTATTGTGACGCCGAGGCAGAGGCAAATGAAATTCTAAGCCACGATCCCGAAGCCTCGGTGGTCGCGTTCCGGCAGGGCTCATCCTGCCATGTCTTTGCGGTGAGGCAGCGATTGCGCGCCGACGCCGCGTCCGTCATTGCGGCGCTCCGGAAGCAGGGCTTGAGCATCGAAATCGTGTCCGGCGACAGGGAGCCGGCGGTGCGTGCAGCGGCGGAGTCGCTTGGGATCTGCGAGTGGCGTGCCGAGGTGACCCCTGTCGACAAGATCGCCCGAATCGATGAGCTGGGGCGTCAGGGATTTAAGGTATTGATGGTCGGCGACGGCCTTAACGATGCACCGGCGTTGGCCGCGGCCCACGCGTCGATATCCCCGATATCGGCGACCCATCTGAGTCAGTCGGTGGCTGACGCCGTGTTTCTCGGTGAGCAACTCTTGCCGATACAAGCCGCGATCGCGATATCGCGAAAGGCGATGCATCTGATGCGTCAGAACCTGTGGTTTGCTGTAGTCTATAATGCGCTTGCCGTACCGATCGCCATCGCCGGCCTGGTGACGCCCCTGATCGCGGCAGCCGCGATGTCCGGCTCATCCCTGCTGGTCACATTGAACGCGTTGCGGGCCCGGATCCGCACCCATGGAGCGGTCTGATGGAAGTACTGGTGATCCTTGTTCCGCTTGCGCTTCTGCTCGGCGCCGCTGGTTTGGCTGGATTTCTCTGGTCGTTGAAAAACGGCCAGTACGACGATCTCGAAGGCGCGGCGTGGCGGGCTATCGCCGATGACGACCCGGTCGAATCATCGAATGGCTAGTGGAGTTGATTTGGCATTCGCTACTCACCGCGCCCGCCGTACGCTCTCAAAGAATGTCAAATCCGACGTTCGTTTCTGACATTTGCAGAAGCTGCCCGCTGAGAATGGATGCAAGTGTCATGATCGAACCGCCAGCAGGATCCAGATCGCAGCGGCAATGCCAACGCAGCCGAGAAGCACGGCCCAGTTGAGGCGCCTTCGGCGCCGGTCGGCCAGACCGCTCAAGAAAAGCGCGATTGCCGCTTTGATCGGTGCTCGCATCCGCAACCTAGCAACAACTGGCCGGAAGGATCACGGACCAACGGAAGCGCCAATGCGTTGCCGTCACCCTTATCGGCCGCAGCGTTTCGGCGTCGAGCCATCCGTCTCCATGTCGAAGACAGAATCCGCTGACCGGTCGGACCTCGCCATCGATGACCGCAAGCTCGAGTTCTCGATCGAATGGGGCTGTTTCGATCTCGCGCCACCGCGAGGTATCGAGAAACCGAAAAAGGGCGGATACTAGGCTTTTCATGGTGATCATTCTCTCGAGTCGTTGCGAATTTTGGCCGCCTGAGGCCGATGCGCCTTGATCTTCCTCAAGGTGACAGCCTCCGTAGTTTTACGGAGCCCTCCGGTGTTCTACTTAGGGGACCGACCTGAATTTCGAAATCTTGGGAAAACGGCACACTCGCGGACGTCAAAAGAACCCGGAGTTTTGCCATGCTCACAGCCGCCGCAACCGCCAAGCCCGCGATCTACGCTCGCTCAGTCGCTGTTGCTTCCTTGGAAGGCCCGCTGGGGTTGATGGGGGCGCCGATGCGCTTTGCCCGCAACAGCGAGATCTACGGGGAAGATGAGCCTGCCGAATACCTGTATCAGGTCATCTCCGGCGCGGTGCGGACCTATCGCATGCTGGACGACGGCAGGCGTCAGATCAGTGCATTTTATCTGCCCGGGGATGTTTTCGGTGTCGAAGCCGGAGATCTCCATTTGTCGTCAGCGGAAGCGGTTTCCGACGCCCAGATCCTCGTCGCCAAGCGCAGCGCGGTGATGGCACGCGCTGAGCATGAGAAGAATCTTGCCCGACAGCTCTGGATGCTGACGGTTCGCGAACTCCAGCGCGTCCAGCAGCACTCGCTGGCCCTTATCAAGAGCGCTGAGGAGCGCGTGGCGGGCTTCCTGCTCGAGATGGCAGGCCGCAGTTCAGGCGGCACGGCCATTGAGTTGCCAATGTCGCGTCAGGATATTGCTGACTATTTGGGACTGACGATCGAGACAGTGTCCCGCACCTTCACCCAGTTTGTGCATTCCGGTATGATCGCGCTGGAAACCACCCGGCGCATCCAGCTTCGGAACCGTTCGGCGCTCAACCGGCTCAATGCCTGACCCGGCGGGTGTTGTTTTCGCTGATGTGGGTGGGGCCTTCCTCCTATAGCCCGCCCCGGGGTAATTTGCCGCGAAGATCGCCTAAATGGACGCCCGTACAGGTGAGGCAGGCGACCGCTCATAGCGCATCGTCTCGGCCCGATGTGTCCTCCGCGATCAGTCTCGATCGATCTGTGGACGTGTTGACTTGTTCGCGGGCAGTCAATCAAACCGGGCGCCAGCGCTGACGGTCAGACATTTTCAAAAGTTTCCTGTTGCTGGTTCTGCGCAATTGCCCGCGCCGCGCCTGAATCGTTCAGGCAGCCTTGTGGTCATGTGGATAAGCAGCGTGCGTCCCCTGCTTTTGGATCGCCCGAGTGCTGAGCCAGCGCGTGGTCGTGTGGTCAACCCACGCAACCACGAAGGCGAACACCAAGAATACGATGCAAACCCCAATAGCGACGAGAAGAGAATCCGCGGGCATTTCATTTCCTCCAAAAAATAGCGAAAGAAGTATTCAGCGGCCGTTGGCAGCCCGTTTGATCTGGATCAAAACTCACTAAGTTTGAGCACGATCTAGGAAAAGGGGCACATGAGCGCGCCACCCGGCGACTTACTGAGCGGCTTGCACGTCTTCCGGCGATTCCACGTAGAAGCCGGAATAGGTATCGACGAAGCAGAGATGATCGTGCACCTCCTTGACGCCGGAGGTATTTTGAGCCGCGACAATCGTGGCCTGCCGGGCCTTGTCGGTCGTAATGATGCCGTGCAGGTGGACGACACCTTTGCGCACCGTTACTTCGAACCCGATCGGGCGCCAGTCCGTCGCGTTGACGGTGCGCAAGATGCGGTCGCGAATGTGGTCGTCATCCGCCGTCGGATCCGGAATTTCGTGAGCTATGCTGGCAACGGCCTGGAGCAGGTTTGACCGGGTCACGATCCCTGTCAGCTGGTTTCCGCTCATCACCGGCAGCCGCTTGATGCCCTTCTTTTCCATGAGCCGCACCAGATCCTCCAGCGGAGTTTCTTGGTCTACGGTGACCGGGTTTTCGGTCATGACATCCTCGACCTTGCGTCCACGCTCATGAACGAAATCGGCGGCGGCTCTCCCCGGACCTATCAGGAATTGGAGCCAGGCCGGCCGTTTTCGTCCAGTGCCGATTTCGCTTCGGCGCAGGAAATCGCTTTCCGAAACGATGCCAACCAGCTTGCCGCCGTCATCCAGCACCGGGAGGCCGCTGATGTGGGTTTGCAGCATGATCCTTGCGGCATCCTCGATTGATGTGCTGGGCGTAACACTAATGATGTCCTTGGTCATGATTTGATGGGCGCGCATGACATGCCTTTCCGTTAAGGTTCGATGTCAGCATAGGTTTGCCGTGTGAACGCGCTTTGACCTATCGCAATCGCAAACAAAGTCTGCCGAATCGTCATTCCAGGGTCTTCAGGAAAGCGATGAAGTCGCCAATCTGATCGCCCTCAAAGCGGAATTCCGGCATAGCCGGGTGACCGGTTACGATGCCTTCCGCCAGCGCTTCCTCAAGGGTCTCGACGGGATAGCGTTCGTGGAGGGTCCGGAACGGCGGGGCGATCTTGAGCGGGCTTTGGCTCACCTTGTCGATGGCATGGCACCTCGCGCAGTAGGTGAGAGCAAGGCGCTTGCCTTGGTCAGCGCTGGAAGCCATGCACGGCATGCTACTCGACATAGCGATGAGAAAACCGAGGATTCCGCAGATCGCTACTTTGCCGAGCACGCTCCAAACCTCCGATGGCAGTTCGTTCAGTGCGACATCAACGTCGGCACGGTCATGCACCGGAACATGTCGCGAGTAACGCCGCCCAGCACGACCTCCTGCAAGCGGGAATGGCCGTAACCTCCCATGACAAGCAGATCCAATCCCTCGTCCGCGGCCGCGGATAGGATCGTCGGCTGAATTTTGGAGTGGTCGGCCTGGAGCGGGATGGCTTTGGCGGGAAAACCGCGGCTGGCCAATCGAGCGAGCAGACGATCTGACGACGCCTCGGTGGAGACCGCCTCGTTAACCGTCAGGACCGTGAGTGCATCTGCCATGGAGATCAGGGGCATGGCATCGCGCAGAGCCCGCGCCGCCAGCCTGCTCCCGTCCCAGCAGATCCCGATGCGAGCGGTGCTGAGGGCCCCGTGAAAAATGTAGGGGACCACCAGCAAGGGTCCGCCAACCTGGAGCAGAAGCGTCTGCGGAAGTTGATTATCGAATGTCTCCCGGTCTGGATCCGGCTGCGAAACGATGGTGAGATCGCAAAGCCGCGCGTTGGCGCTCACGATAGCCGCTGCCTCGGCAAAGGATGCGCCCAAAGCCCGGCTCTTATGCTTCACATTTGCGGCCTTCGCCTCGACCTCAAAAACGGCCAGCGCGCCATTGGCGAGGTCCAATGCGCTTGCGTGCTGAGCCTCGAACAACGGTGCCATCGCAGCGCCGCCTTCCGCGACGAACGGGACGTCATTGACCGATTCATAGCCAACAGCAAAGGCCTCGAGCTCCGCGCCACACGTCATGGCCAAAGAGACCGATGCATCGATCGCCGGACGTGGCGAAAGTTCGGTCGGAATATGTACCAGCAGGTTTTTGTACATGG
>NZ_DAIDJE010000049.1 GCF_027451485.1 Bradyrhizobium sp. | reverse complement strand
CCGATAAAACTCAACAAAATCATGATCATATACAAGAAAGATACCATGAGCAGCCATTTTGGGCTCCATGGTATCGGGGTCGCTTCATGGCATCAGAGTTCATTGATGCCACAGGTTATACCCAAGGAGGTATTGCTTGATGATGCGAGAAGCCGCGAGACAATACCAGGTCTCGAAACGAAAAAAGCCCCATTTTCAGGGGCTTTTTATCAATCGCTTGCCAGTTGAGACCAGCCGACGCGGAACATCAAATTACTCCCACTCGATCGTCAATGGGTTTGGGTTCGCATTGTAGTTGTTGGACTTTCCGCTCACGCCCCAAGCCCATACCAACTGCGATACCACCAAGATGTGGGCGCTGGATTCGCGGATTCTATATGGTGATCTTTCCCGTCATAAACGCGCGTGCATCATAAACGAGCGTCGCGAGAATGCAGACCAAAACAGTCTGGGCTTGCCGCGCGTATTCGGCGGTGATGACGTTGTAGCCTGGCCCCCTCTGTCCAGGTTCGGGTGCGCGTCACTCATTCCCAATCCGCCGTCTTTAGCCCGAGGCTGCGCGCATTTTCCGACACAGCGCGCTTTACGGTATCGCTCGCGCCCTCTGGAAACTCCGCTGCGATCTCGATGGTAAGGCGAATGTTCGCGTTAGGATCGGACGCGAGCACGGAGACGATCTCGTCGGCAAACTGCACCAATCGCATCTTCGCCGTCGCTGGCGGAATGTCGGCTGCCCCGAAGAAGGATTTGGCTTTGGCGGATGTCGGGACAAGCGGCTTCGCAGCCGCTTCTTGGAGGCTGCCCGCGTGCCCATTACCGGCGACGGGATAGTCGATATTGGCACCCGTTCCCGTCATCGCTGGCTGACCGGAACCCGTGTCGGCGGGCTGTGGGTTCGGACGGTTCGCTTCCTCGTAGGCGCGCGCGGTATCCGGCTCGATCAGAAGCAAGGTGTCGTCAAAGACGACGCTGCCGCCGCCAAAAGCGAAGCCCTCGAACTTGCCATCGGCCTGACCGTAGGCCGTGCCGAAAAAGTCCTTGCTGGCGACACCGGCGCGGATCGCCTGTGCCAGAACCTCACGGGATTTCAGGCGGGGCAAATAGAGATAGCGGAGCGTGTCCTCAAAGAACGCCGATGCGCTGGCGACGCTCTGCCCGCCCTTCCAATAAAGCTCCTTGAGCTTGGTACGCAGATGGATCGGCGACCAGGTGGAGATCACCAATTCGTTGTCGGAACACACGCGCTCGATCTCGGCTCCGACGGTGCTGCCGGTCGTGTTCAGGCCAAACGCCTCGACTCCCGGCTTTGGATCGGTGGGCGCGTCCTGCATCGGGCAAAGAAGCCACCTATAACATTCGCGGACGGCGCGGGGCAGCACATCCTCGGCGCTCTTGAGTTCCTTCTCGGCCTGATTCTTCTGCAAGAGGTCGATATTGAGGCGCCCCTCTTTCACGTCATCGACGATTGAACCCCAGGCGAGCACGGTGCGGGCGGCATCCGCCAGACGGGACAGAGCGCCGTGATCGGCAGCAAGAAAGATCAGGCGATTGCTGCGATAGCGCGGTTTCGCGCCATTCTTGGCGATGGTGTCGATCACGGCGTCGAACGCGGGCCGCGTCTCGTCCTTCGTATACCAAGCCTCCGGTGGCAACACGACAAGCCGCAGACCAGTGTCGTCTGGGACGTCGGCATGGGGCGTGAAAATATGCACGCCGTCGAAGAACGATACGCCGCCGACGGCCTTCTTCACGCCCTCGGCAATCTTGCCGCGCACCTCCGTCTTTTCGTCGAAGCGGCGTTTCCGGTCCTCCATCTCGCGGCGCAGATTGGCGCGGGTGTCGAACCAGAAGCGCGTGGCGTCCTGAGTTTTGTCGCCGGAGGCATTGAGGTAATGTAGCCGGTCGGCGAGGCGGCTGAGCGCGTCGGCATAGACCGATGAAGTCTGTCCCGGCTGCAAGCAGCCAAGGATGATGTGCGCGCGGTCGAGGCCGCGTGCGGCGGCTTTGGACACGACGGACGACGGCGCACTGCCGAGGAAGATCGTGCGCGCGATACGCCGCGCCGCACCTACCTGGCCGAAGCGCGACTCGCGGCTTTCAAGCGCCGTGGTTTCGGCGCGCTCGCCGTCGATGTCGCGCTCGATCACAGCATCCCAACCGGCGGGCAAGTAGTAGGTAAGCTCGTTGCGGCTGCTGCTGTCGTGCAGCGGCAGGCTACCGGGCATAATCAGAAGGTCTTTGTTATCGTCCTTCCAAAGACGATAGATCACCTTCGCCATGAGTTTGAGGACGCCGCGTGTGCGCTGAAACCCGTCGATGGTCGTCCAGTCCTCATAGAGCCGGTCGAACACTTCCGGATGGATCGGATAGGCGTGCAAGAGCCGGTCGTGGTAGCGCCGTTCTTGGGTGTCGGCGGGGAGCTTGACGCCTTCGGCGATGTAGGCATCGGCGAAAGCCCGGCACACGGCTTCGCGAGTCTTCTCGTCGCGCACCGGCTCGAACAGGCGACGGCGCACGATCTCGAAGGCCTCCTCGGTCGCGACCGGCTTCCAAAGCGCTTGCACGCGTCCGAAGGTCTTTTCGAGGGCGCGCAGTGCGGTGACGCCGCGGTGGCTGCCAGCTTCAAGGTCAGATTCGGGCAGCGACGCCAACACCATCGCGCGCGGCACAAGCTTCACTGCTTCGGTGAGGGCCTGCACGAAAGAGAGATTGCTGTCGTAGCTGCCACCGCTGATCGCCTGCGATTCCGGGAACTGCCGGACATAGGCGACCAGCTCGTCGATCAGCACGACGCATGGCGAATACTGCTCTAAGAGCGTGCGGAGCATGTCCTTGCCCGGCGACGTGCCGGTGGCGTCCGACGCGGCGACAAGCGCGAAGGCTTCCGCGCCGCCGATCTGCCAAGCCAACTCGCCCCAAAGCGTCTTGATGGCTTGACCGCCGCGCTTCCACGGCTGGCCCGGCGAGTGTGCGGTGCCGTCGAGCACGGCAACGCGCGCCTGCGGCACATCCATCAATCCGGCCTTATCGACAAGCGCCGGGATACCGGCAAGCTCGGACAGGGCGCATTTGCGCGTAGCGAGATGGTAGACGGCCAGCATGGTGTGGGTCTTGCCGCCGCCGAATGCCGTCTGAAGCTGCACCACGGGTTCGCCGCCACGACCAGCGAGACGCTGCGCCACCTGCGTCAGAAGAAGGGCCATCCCCTCGGTGATGAAGGTGCGGTCGAAGAACGCGACGGCATCCTGATATTCACGGCTGGCCTTGCCGGTACTGACGGCGGTGATGTCGGCCGCGAACTCCGATTGCTGGAAGGTGCCTTCCAGCACGTCCTGATGGGGAACGGCGACTTCTCTCCAAGGCTTCATCGTTTCCCCCTCACCGGAACAGGTCGGCTTGCTGAAGTCTCGGGTCCGCTGCGGCGGCAGACTCGATGGCGCTCCAGCTTGTTACGATCTCGTTATAGGCACGGGCGTCCTCGGCCCAACCTGCCCGTTCACAAAGCGTGTAAAGGCGATAGGCGAGCTGACGTGTCGACTCAGCCTTGCTGGCGACGGACGCAAGAACCTTACCTGCGCCACTCTCGCCCTGGGCTTTGAAGATGCGGATCAGGTGATGCAGGGCCTCCCATACCGGCAGGCGATCATCGCCGGCTGGATTCCAGTCGGACGGGTATTCAGCCCATTTCAGCAGCCGAACAATGCCACCAGTGGCAAAGAGGACGCCCGACTGCCGCACGCCCTCAACGCTCGTACCCTTCGCTCGCGCGAGCGTATCGGCCTCACCGAATCGGCCTTCCTTCCATCCGTATTGCTCGAACCAATGCAGGCAGAATTGCGTGTCGTGGTCGAAATCGTCTTCGGCGAGGAAGCGGTTGATAAGTTGCAATGCTGTCCGCACTGTCATTGGCGTACCATCGGCTTCAAGAACTGCGGCATATTTGGAGAACACCGCCATGCCGGGGCCGATTATGGCCTGCGACAAATCAACCGGCGCGACTGGCGAGCGAACATCGCCCGAACCACGCGTCATCTCGTCTAGGGCCTCCGGTAGAACTTGGTTCAGCTCGCGCAGGAACGCGCGTCGAGAGATTGTTTCCGCGGTCGCCGGACGCTGGTGGCAAACAAGGACGATGCTCGATGCCAATGAGTTTCGCCCGGCGAGGCGGAGGCCTCCCGCCTGTTCGGTTCTCATCGGCCAAGTGCCGTATATTGCCCAACCCTTCTGGACTAGGCCGGAAAGAAAAAGCTCCCAGCCAGTCGATGCTACGTCCCCCGCTTGGTCCTCCAACTCTGCCTGCTTGAACGCATAGTAGATCGTTACGGGAAATGCAGGATGCGCGTAGCCTCGCAGCTGAGACGCGAACGTGCCGAATCTCACTTCAAAGAATTTCGCCGCGGCAGCTTTGCTCCCGTGCCGACCAGGCTCCGCAATCAATTCGGCGTCCTTCGGTGTAACTATTGTCGCGAATAGGTCCGGATAGGTCGAACGCAGCGCCAAACGCAGCCACACATAGAAGTAGTCGGACAGGGCCGCGTAGCCGATGTTGTCGTAGTACGGGGGGTCCGTTGATACCAAAGCGTTTTGCAACGTCTTCGGAGCCGTCGCGTCTTCCTGATTGGCTTTTCCCGGCAGCTTGGCGGGAAGAAGCTCGAGCGCCTTGACAGCTCCGTCAACAAATCCTTGGAGATTTCCCGAGAATGAGCCGAATGGGTTCGTTTCCGGGTAGCTCCACCGCATTTGGAGTGTTGGCAGACCAAAGGTCTTCTGAATTGACGGGCCGCGATCATCCCAAAATGTCATGCTCGACCCGTAATCCGCATATCGTCCGATACAAAGGGCGAGATAAGTCTCAACGGCCTGACGATACGCATCTCCGGTCTGAGCGCTCGCAAGAACTTTCTTTCCTGCTTCCCCCACGAGTTCTGTCAGACAGGACAATATTGCCCTTTGTCGTCTGTTGAAGAGGTCGGCATACTCCTGGATTCCATAGAGCTGTACTCGGATGCCGAGCGCCTGATCCGGGATTGTGCCATTGGGACCCGGAGCATCCGGAATCGAATCGAATGCGTCAGTGTGTGCTTCGTTAGGGGAAAGGTAGACCTTCTTTCCTCTGTGTTCGGCCACAATGGCCAAGAGCGCCTGCCCCATGCGACCATTTAGTGCTTCTGAGCGAACGTAGTCGAATGAGATGGGGGAGCCGGAAAGCAGGCACCTAAACCCGCTGCCACTACCGATTCTTGTTCCAAGTTTCGTCTTAGCTATGTCGGGCGGAGACCCGAGACGCACACGGAACTTGTAGGCGTGCCCATTGGTGACCGGCTCAATGTAAGCCTGCGCCCCGGTCTTGGCCGCAAGCATGAAGCTCGACGCGAGCGGAACGTCCACATGACGAAAGGCCGGATTGGGGCTCTTCACCGTCCGCGCCCAAATCCACGCAAGGACAGTGAGCTTCTCGCCGATAAGCGGCTTGAGGTCGGAGCGCTCCTTTGCCATTTCTGCCGTGATCTCAATCGGCGGGTAGAGGCGGCCGACGCGCTTCTGTGCCTGATCGTGCATCCACTGGCCGTAGTAGCGTAAGTCCTCGGCCAAGCCCTGCGCGCCTTTCCACTGTCGTCCGACAAGATCGCGGCTGCCACGCGCTTCTGGATTCACGGGTGGGTTTCCGGCGAACTTGGGCGGAATCTCAATCATCGCCTTGTTGATGAGCACGGCGACGGGGTTGAGGTCGGACGCATAGGCCACGAGCCCAAGGCGCTGCGCCTCCAGTGGAAGGGCACCACCGCCGGCAAAGGGATCATGGAACGCGGGAAGATTTTCGGGATCGAACAGTTCCGCCGCCTGCGGATGATCCTTGTTCAGTTCACATGTTTCGCGCCAAGACTTGCGAATTTCCGCGCGAGCCTTTTCGAGCACGGCCTCGTTGGTCGTATTCTCCCACGTCACTAAGTCCGTGATGATGGCAAAGATTCTTTTGCGGCTCGCGGCCCAACTAGCCTTGATATTATTCGGCGGTATCTCACCGAGGTGATCAAGTTCCCATTTCCACGACGGGTCGTTGACCATCTGTGCGAAAATCACAGCGCGCGCCGCCGCCAGCGGCCGGCGCGCCCACCACAGGTGTAGCGAACCTGGATGCCCCTGCCGGATCGACTTCTCCCGCGCGGCGGCCTCGTTGATCGCGTCCAGCGGCAGCGCGACTTCAATCAACTTCTTCGGTATTTTTACGGCAACCGTCATTCTTATTGTCTTTCTGTCAACACATGGCGAATGGCCGTGTAAAATGGCAGGTCTTTCGCGTATTCGAGTTCGGCAGCAAAATAGGCGCGAACATCTTCAGATGAAAATCCCGCGCCGGCCGCCTCGTCGGCGGCGATTAGGTATCCTGAAACAGCGGCCTTGCGCATGGCGCGGAGCCGCCCCCAATCGGCATCCAGCGAAAAGACCCGCAACGTCTCCTTGGCGCGATGTTCCTCCTGCGCGGACAGGTCTCTTCGCACGCTGATTGTCCCGTCAGACCGAAATACGAAGAAGTGGTCTGGGTCGTCCACACAGGGGTTGATGAGCTCCGCCACATTGTAGGGAACAGCCCCACGATCCTTGAAGTGACCACACGAATCCGTCTGGTTGCAGGACCAGAAGAGATTGTTCCAATCGAAGGTGAGATGACGATAGGCCGGATCGCCTTTTCGCCGGAAATGCTCGATGTGCTGATCGAGCACCACGATGTCGCCTTCGCAGTAAGCGCAACGCTTCCCCTGCATCATCTCAAGATGCGCCCGGATTTCCGCTTTGTGCGCAGAGGAAACATCATCCCATGTGTGGACGCCATATTGATAACGGGCAAGGCACGGCGGCACAGGGCAGTTGGCGCGGTCCAGCTTCCGCATTGTCACGCTCCCTCCGGCGAGGATTTGCTCAGCCGGAATTTCTGGAAGCGGATCAGGCGGTCGCTCTCCACCATGACCGGATGACTTGCGCCGAAATGCGCCAGCAAGCGTTCCCGCAGCGCGGACGCTTCCGGCGTGTCGGTCTTGCCGTCCTCGATCAGGGCGCGGTAGGCGCTGAGGTCGCTGGACTCTGCGAGGTTCGGCACAGGATCAACGTCCATCACCGACGCCAAAACATCCGCGCTTTCGACGCCGCGCGTCTGGATCAGCGGCGTCTCCACCTGTGCATCACCGTCTTCGATGTGAAGGACGCGGATGGAGGATTTCTCGACTGTAGACAGGACGTGCGGGCTGTGCGTGCTGACGATGATCTGAAGCGCGGGGAACGCTTCCCGCAGCAAGCCAAGCACCTGCTGCTGCCAGCGGGGATGCAGGTGCATGTCCACTTCATCGACGATCAGGACGCCGGGCGTCTCGACCGACGCCTGCTCGCGCAGATGCGGGTTGAGGCTGGCGCAGCGGCGCGCCACATCGGCGACAAGCGCCAGCATGGTGCGAACGCCATCGCTAAGCATGAAGAGCGGTAGGCGGCCCTGCTTCCCATGCTCGGCTGTCAAGGCGCGAAGGTCGCCGTCCCATTGCAGGTTCGACCAGCCGGTCGGCTTGAGCACGGTATCGGCCGCCTTCTTCACGCCCTCGGTCATGGCGAGGTTGGCGGACAGGCTTTCCTTGTAGGCGGGCGATGCCGTCTGGCTGAAACGGTCCTCGTGCCAAGCGGAGATACCCTTGAACGACGACGACGACGTGAGGCAGCCCGCGTAACCGGCGATGCGTTCGCTGACGTTGGTCACGGACGAACGCCTGCCTTCGGTCAGGCGATGCTCGCCCCAAAGGCGTCCCGTCCCGTAATAGGCGATCATCGGCAAAATGGCGGTATCGGCGCGGAATCCCGACACGGCTTCTTGCGCCCTCGCAAGGTCGCGCGTGCTCGGCCGCACCTTGTCGCCGTAGGTTCTGACCGCGCTTTGCCAAGTGATCGGGGCGTCGAGAACAATGCCTTGCGCTAGATACGTCGTCGGCAGGCTGGGCGTCATCTGGCGCTGCTGGCCCGGCACCAGGCGAACGTCGCTTCGGTGCAGCCTGCGGATCGGCTCCGCCGGATAGAGCGCATGGACGAAAACCGAAAGCGCGGCGGCGGCGGCATCAAGAACGGCGGTCTTGCCGCTGCCGTTCTCCGCGACCAGCACCGTCAGCGCGGGGTGAAAATCGACCTCGCACTGCGCAAAACAGCGATAGTTGGTCAGTGACAAATGATCGAGGCGAAGCGTCGTCATAAGCCTTCTGCCTTGGCGAGCAGGTCGCCGAGATTGAAGTTGATGGACGCGACGCCCCAACCGGGTTCGCGGTCGAACGGGTTGCGGATGTAGTGCGGGCCGTCGATCACGTCGCCCTCGCCGACAAGCGCGATGGCGAGCACGAACTTGTCGCCCTGATTGAAGGCGTAGAGCATTTCGTTGCGGGTAATGGTGACGGTGCTGGCACCCTGCACCCGGCCCTTCACCTCGATATGGCGCGGATCGGGCTGCTTGCCGTTGATGGCAGGAGGGTATGAACTCAAATCCCACCCGCATTTGTCGGCGGAAACATCGACAACGCGGCAACCGCGCGCTTCCTCGGCATTCTGAACGGCCCGCATGGCAAGCCGTTCGATGCGGGAACGCGCCGCCGCGTCGGCAGCGAAGGCCGCCGCAGCCGGATCGACCGGCTCGTCGCCGCGCAGTTTGTTCATGAGCCCAGCGGGAACGATCAGCGCCGCGCCCAGCACGACAGGCGTGCCGTTGACGACGTGGCGCATGGCTTGCAGCTCTTTCTTGCGGTTCTCCAAACGGCTTTGAAGGTCGGCAAGCGTGCGTTCGACGTTTTGGAGATTAAGGCGGACATCCTTGCCAGTCTCGGCGTCGTCCTTGAGCTTGAGCCAACGATCCTGCCAGAAAGCGATTTCCTTGCTCAGGCGTTCATGCACGGCATTGATCGTCTTTTCGACGTGGGTGATGCGTCGCTCGGCGACCTCGCCATAATGCTCCGGCACAAGCGTCGTCGCGGCGAGCGCCAAAGCGCGCGCCTCTTGGCCTGACGCCAGCCACGGCGCTCTGAGGGTGTCGTTGAGCAAAGCCCGTTCGCCCTCGGGCAGCGGCTCCAAGTCAAGATGCGGCGCCCATCCGGCAAACCCAGCCGTACCGTCCGGCCCGACGCGCACGAATTGCAGGCGTTTGGACAGAACCGTGCCGTCGCCGGATTTGATCTCATGCGTCAGCAGGAAAAGCAGCGCGGGGTCGAGTCCTTCATCGGCCGGGTCGATGAGAACAGCGCCTTGGCGCAGCAGGTTGGCGTGCTGCTCCAAGATCATGTCCGACATGGCGAGCATGAGCGGGTGGCCGGGGTGCATCAGCACCGCCCGTTCCAAGCCCGGCTTGTCGAGCGGCTGGATCGCCTCGCGCTCGAAACAGATGCGGCTATAGCGCCGCAAGACGGGTTCATGCTCCCGGCGGTTTCGGCCCGTGAGGCGGCGGTCGCGCTCGCGGATCGCCGCCGGGACGTGGCTGATTTCATACCGGCCCGCTTCGCGTGGATGCGCGGTGCCGCCAAGGGCGTCGAGCGCCTTGGTGAAAAACGCCCGGACGAAGAACGGCTGAAGGCGACGGGCTTCGGCCTTCTCCATTTCTTCCTTCACGGCGAACAGCCGTTCCGGGGTCATGGTTTCCTGAGCAAGCGCATTGCGGTTGAGAAGGGATTTCAGGTGCTCGCGGTCGAGGGCTTGGTCGATCTTCTGCGTCAGGCGCGCGCGCACGTCGGCGCGGTCGCCGTAGCGGATGGCCTGAATCAAAAGGTCCTTGAGACTGGTTTCCTCGAAGAGTTCGCCGAGAACGTCGAACACGCGGCCTTTCAGGGCTTCGCTTTCCGTTCTCAGCTTCTCAAGCAAACGGTGATAAACGTCGCCTTCGCGCGTTTCCTTGGCGACGAGATTCCACAGATGGCAAACCTCGGTTTGCCCGATGCGGTGAATCCGCCCGAAGCGCTGTTCCAGCCGGTTCGGGTTCCAAGGCAGGTCATAGTTGACCATGAGATTGGCGTTCTGAAGGTTCACACCTTCGCCAGCGGCGTCGGTCGCAACTAGCACCCGCACGTCAGGATCGGAACGGAAGAGCGCCTGTAGGCGGCGGCGCTCGTCGCGGTGTGTGCCACCGTGAATGGTCACGATGGCATCGGGATTGCCGAGCACACCGGTGATCTTGGCATGAAGGTAATTCAGGGTATCGCGGTGTTCGGAAAAGATGATGATCTTGCGTTGTCGCCCGGCGACATCGTGCATTTCGGGATTGTTCTGTAGGATTTTCGACAGTTCATCCCACTTGCGATCCTGCCCCGATGCGACGACGGCTTTCGCCTGCGCTTCCAGTCCTTTGAGAATGACGATCTCGGCCTCAAGCTCGGCGACGGTCTTGGCGGCCGTCGCGTCGTCGATCAGGCCCTCTTCAAGATTCTCCTGCTCCTCGGCGCTCAGGTCGTCGTCGTCTTCCGGGACACCGGGATAGGTTTCGGCGAGCGATTGACGCCCCCGGATGCCGAGCTTTTCATCGCGCAGCCGGTTTTCCAGCCGCTCGCGGCGGCGCTTGAGAGACTGGAAGATCGCTTCGGGGCTTGAAGCAAGCCGCCGCTGCAAGGCGGTCAGTGCGAAACCGACCGAACCCTTGCGCGCGCCCTCAAGCTGATCGGCTTTCCCCATCTCTGTCTGCACGTAGTTGGTGACGGCCTCGTAAAGCGCAGCCTCGATCTGCGAGAGTTCATAGTTGACGGTGTATGCCCGGCGCTCCGGGAAGAGCGGCGTGCCGTCGAACTTGACCAGTTCCTCTTTCACCATGCGGCGCATGAGGTCGGATGGATCGACCTTATGCACGCCGTCGCGAAACTTTCCGTAGAAGCGGTCAGAATCAAGGAGCGACAGGAAGAGTTGAAAGTCCTCTTCCTTGCCGTTGTGCGGCGTCGCCGTCATCAACAACAGGTGCCGAACATGCACCCCAAGTTTCTCGGCGAAGCGAAAGCGGCCGGTCTTTTCGAGCTTGGAGCCGAAATAGTGCGCCGACAGTTTGTGCGCTTCGTCGAAGACGGCCAAGTCCCAGCCGGGCGCGCAAAGCTTGTCCTGTAGCTCCTCGTTCCGGGAAAGCTGGTCGAGGCGAACAATCAGGCGCGCATAGTCGTCGAACGGATTGCCGCTCGGGGAGGCCTGTTCCAGAAGGCTCGAATAGATGTGAAATTCCAGCCCGAACTTCTCGAAAAGCTCGTCGCGCCACTGTTCGACAAGGCTGCCGGGCGCGACGATAAGAATCCGGTGTGAGTCCGCGCGCATGATAAGTTCGCGGATATAGAGGCCCGCCATGATGGTCTTGCCCGCGCCGGGATCGTCGGCAAGGACGAACCGGAGCGGCTGGCGGGGCAAGAGCGATTCATAGACGGCGGTGATTTGGTGCGGCAGTGGCTCCACATTCGAACTGTGGACGGCCATCATCGGATCGAAAAGGAAGGCCAGGTCGATCCGCTTGGCCTCGCAAGAAAGCTGAAATGCTGCTCCGTCACCATCGAAAGAGAATGGGCGCTCGACGCTGGCAGTGGCAATCGTCGCCTCGTCTGCCCGTCCAAGCAGGCGTTCTTTCATGACACCGTCGGGCGTGCGGTAGATAAGCTGGACCGATCCTTCAGCCAGAGGCACGATGGCTACCGCCGAAACGATCTCTGTTGGTTCGATGCCAGAGAGGCTTTGCCCCGGCACAAGCTCTTCAAGCTTCATGCGTGTCACTGCCCCATCTTCGCATCGGCGGGGATGGGGGTCGGGAGCCCTCCGCCTGATTCGTAGGCGAGTGATTTGGCATAGTATTGAAGCATCACTCCCCGTTGCTCCCCTGCTGTTCCTCAACCTTACGCTTTATCCAGCTTGCGATTTCCTGCCGCTGGAATCGCCACGATCCGCCGACCTTGAAGCCAGGAATCTTGCCTGCCGAGGCGAGCTTGTAGGCGGTCTTCTCATTGATCTTGAGAAGTTCCGCCACCTCCCGGATCGTCAGGATTTCGTCGGTCATACGCCCGCCGTGACTCGTGATTGGAGAAGTGTATAGAAGATCGGAGAAAATTAGGGAAGATAGCGGTAGCTCCCCATCCCGGGCGAGCAGCGGTGGTTGGACCGGGGGCTGCTGCAGCATCATATTGAAAATTCCGCTTTGAAAGGGGAGTTTTAAGGATGATCCGATGTAGGCGGTCCCCTCATTGATCTTGAGAGATAGTTTGTAGATTGCGCGAAACGCTAAGCATGACTTAGCGAATGTCGAAAAATATGAACTCGCCATCGGTTTGAAAATGTGCCAAACTGCTAAGCATGGATATGCGTTCTGGCGGCAAGCTAAACCGACTCCAGCAGGAACTCCCCGAGGGACTCCTGGCCGATGCCGCTTGGATGGAGGCCCACGGCTACTCGTCGGCGCTGCGTAGCCAGTATGTTCGCGCGGGCTGGCTCGATAGTCCGGCCCGGCGCGTCTATCGCCGCTCGCGCACGCCGCTCACCTGGCAGCAGGTGGCCGTTTCTCTCCAGACGGTGCTGGGCCTTCCGCTGACCGTCGGCGGGCGCACCGCGCTCGAACAGCAAGGTTACGCCCATTACCTTTCGACGGCCATGCGCGAGGTTCATCTTTACGGGCCAAAGCGTCCGCCGACCTGGCTGGCGAGCCTGTCGCTCGATGTGACCTTTCATTGGCACAACAGCCTGCGGCTGTTTCCCGGCGATGCCGACGCGACGCCAGAGCCAAGCCCCGTCATGGTCAGCGCCGGCGGCCTGACCTTGCCACTCCGCTATTCCAGCAAGGAGCGCGCCGTTCTCGAATTGCTCGACGAGCTGCCCGAGCATGAGAGCTTCCATCAGGCCGATGCCTTGATGGAAGGAATGAGCGATTTAAGCCCGCGCCGCCTGCAAACCCTGCTGGAGGCTTGCGCCAGCGTGAAGGTGAAGCGGCTTTTTCTCTACTTCGCCGACCGCCACCGCCATGCGTGGCGATCCCGGCTCGATGTATCCCGAGTCGATCTGGGATCGGGCAAGCGCGTCCTCGTCAAAGGCGGCAAGCTCGATCCGCGCTACAACATCACCGTGCCGTCCGATCTTGGAGGTCCGTGAAGTTCATGGCCTTCCTGGACACATATCGGCAGCAGGTCGCCCTGCTCATTCGCGTCCTTCCTTTCGTCGCCGAGGAGCGGGTTTTCGCGCTCAAGGGCGGCACCGCGATCAACCTGTTCGTGCGCGACATGCCGCGCCTCTCCGTGGACATCGACCTGACCTATCTGCCGGTCGAAGATCGGGCCACATCGCTCGCGGCAATCAACACCGCCATGCTGCGGATCAAGGAACGGATCGAGCGGGGCATCCCCGCCGCGAGAGTCAATGCTTCGCGTTCCGCCGACGAGAATATCGTCACCAAGCTGATCGTTCGGGCGAGCGGCGTGCAGATCAAGATCGAGGTTACGCCGGTGCTCCGCGGTGCGGTCTATGATCCCGTCGTCATGAGCGTGGTTCCCGTTGTCGAAGACGCCTTCGGCTTCGCCGAAATACAGGTCGTGTCATTCGCCGACCTTTACGCGGGCAAGATCGTGGCAGCCTTCGACCGCCAGCACCCGCGCGACCTCTTCGACGTGCGCGGCCTGCTGGCGAACAAGGGTGTCGGCGATGAGTTGCGCCGCGCCTTTCTGGTCTACGTCATCAGTCACAACCGGCCGATGGCCGAAGTTCTCGCCCCGACCCGCAAGCCGCTGAGCGAGGAGTTCGCGCGGGGCTTCGCCGGCATGACGCAGGAACCTGTCGCGCTCGCGGACCTTGAGGCCGCGCGGGAGGCGATCATCGCCGCGATGGTGGCCGACATGCCGGAAGATCACCGGCGCTTCCTTGCCGGCTTCAAACGCAGCGAACCGGATTGGGCACTTCTCGGAATACCGGAAGCGCAGCATTTGCCCGCCGTCATGTGGAAGCAGCGCAACCTCGCCAAGCTGCCCGATGCAAGACGGGGCGAACTGGTCGATGCGTTGGAGCGCGTTCTCTTTCAGTGACCGCAACGCCATCGAAGGGGCGTGTCCTTTGGGGGTGCTGATGCTCAGTTATCCTCGAACGCCTGCTTTCCCTTCGCCGCCCACAGCGCCGACGCCTTGTCCCGCTCATCGCTTTGGAGCTTGTCGGCCATCCAGAGCAGCGCGCCGTAGATCATGGCGCGATCATCGCCGGTCAGGTCCACGATCCCGGCCTTGACGACAAGGCCGCCGAGTTCGATCAGATGCCGCGTGCGCGTGCGGCGCTCGACCTGCCAGGTGCGCATGTCATGTCGCGCCCGCGCCGCTTGATGCCAGTTGCGTGCCGCCCGGTTGCGATTGATCGCCGCCAGTGTCGCGATCAGACGTTGATGCAGATCGCCGCGACCGGCTCTGAAAGAACGCGGCCCCGCGCTTCGCCCATGCCTCCCTCTTTCCGGTGTCCTTGGTTTCGGCCAGCACGACCAGCGCGCCCGCCAGTTCGTCGGCGGTCAGCGCGTCGGCTCCGGTCGAGATGACCAACTCGCCGAGTTGCTGCACCTTGCGGGCTTTCAAGTCCCGCGCCTTGTCTTCCAGCGACTTCAGTTCCGCATCGAAGTCCCGTGGCTTGCGCATTGTCGTCTCCATGAGCTGTCGATGGAGCGATGATAGTTGAGCGCCTGCCGCAATGCTGTAAGGTTGCCGGGACGGGCTGAAACGGCGCGAGCAGTCCCGAGAAATTAGTTTCGAGGGCGCGCTTATACGTCGTTCCGACGTGCGCTTCGCTGTGGTGATGATCCGGTCGCGATGGCGATCTATCATCTTCACGTCAAGGTCATCGGCCGCAAGGCCGGCTCCAGCGCGGTGGCGTCCGCCGCCTACCGTTCGGCCTCGCGGCTGCGCGATGATCGGCTTGAGCGCAGCCATGACTTCGCGGGCAAGCGCGGCGTCGTCCATTCGGAGGTCATGCTGCCGGAGGATGCGCCCGAGCAATGGCGCGACCGCGAACGGCTCTGGAACGATGTTGAAGCCTTCGAGGTCAGGAGAGACGCCCAGCTCGCCCGCGAGGTCGAGTTCGCCCTGCCGCGTGAGATGACCCAAGCCCAGGGCATCGAACTCGCCCGCGACTTCGTGCAGGCAGAGTTTGTCGATCAGGGCATGATCGCCGACCTCAATGTGCACTGGGACTTGGCCGAGGACGGGACGCCCAAGCCCCACGCCCATGTCATGCTCACCATGCGATCCGTGGACGAGGACGGGTTCGGCCAAAAGGTGCGGGACTGGAACGCTACCCAGATGGTCGAGCGTTGGCGCGAACGCTGGGCGGAACTGGCCAACGATCGCCTGGCCGAACTCGACATCGACGCCCGCATCGACCATCGCAGCCTGGAGGCGCAGGGTATCGCGCTGGAACCGCAAAGCCAGATCGGCGCACCCGCGCAGCGGATTGAAGGCGAAGGGATCGAAGTCGCCGACCGCGCGGAAATGCACCGCGAGATCGCGCGCAACAACGGCGCACGGATCATCGCCGATCCTTCCATCGCGCTGGACGCCATCACGCATCAGCAATCCACCTTCACGCGGCGCGAGATGGCGATGTTCGCGCACCGGCACAGCGATGGGTTGGAGCAGTTCAACGAGGTCATGGGCGCAATACGGAACGCGCCCGAGCTGGTCGAACTCGGCGCGGACGGGCGCGGCGAGGACCGCTTCACCACCCGCGAGATGATCGAGGCCGAACAGCGCCTGCATCGCACCGCCGAACTCATGGCCGAGACGGAACGCCATGAGGTCGGTGCCAGGGATCGCGAAGCGGCGCTGGCGCGCGCGGAAGCGCGCGGCCTTGTCCTGTCCGGCGAGCAGGCCGAGGCGCTTACGCATGTCACGGACGGGCGCGATCTCGGCGTCGTGGTCGGTTATGCCGGGACGGGAAAGAGCGCGATGCTGGGCGTGGCGCGCGAAGCCTGGGAAGCGGCGGGCTATGAGGTCCGGGGCGTCGCGCTGTCCGGCATCGCGGCCGAGAATCTGGAAAGCGGATCGGGCATCGCGTCGCGCACCATCGCCAGCATGGAACACGGTTGGGGACAGGGCCGCGACGTGCTCACTTCCCGCGACGTGCTTGTCATCGACGAGGCGGGCATGGTCGGCACGCGCCAGTTGGAGCGCGTGCTGTCCCATGCCGCCGAGGCCGGCGCCAAGGTCGTGCTGGTCGGCGATCCGCAGCAACTTCAGTCTATAGAAGCTGGCGCGGCGTTCCGCTCGATCTTCGAGCGCCACAGCGGGGCGGAGATCGGCGAAGTGCGTCGCCAGCGCGAGGACTGGCAGCGCGACGCCACCCGCGACCTGGCGACCGGCCGCACCGGCGATGCGATCCATGTCTATGACAGTCACGGCATGGTCCATGCCGCGCAGACGCGGGAACAGGCGCGTGACGACTTGATCGACCGCTGGGACCGCGACCGGCAGGCCGCACCAGACAGCAGCCGCATTATTCTCACCCACACCAACGACGAGGTGCGCGTGCTCAACGAGGCGGCGCATGGGCGGATGCGGGAAGCCGGCGATCTTGGCGAGGACGTGCGCATCACGGTCGAACGCGGTGAACGCAGCTTCGCCAGCGGGGATCGCGTCATGTTCCTGCAAAACGAGCGCGGCCTTGGCGTGAAGAACGGCACGCTCGGGATCGTCGAGCAGGTCAGCGAACGATCGATGTCCGTGCGCACCGACGACGGGCGCAGCGTCTCGTTCGACCTCAAGGATTACGACCGCATCGACCATGGCTATGCCGCTACCATCCACAAGGCGCAGGGCATGACGGTGGACCGCACCCATGTTCTGGCGACGCCGGGCATGGACGCCCACGGCAGCTATGTCGCCCTGTCGCGCCATCGCGACGGCATGGACCTGCATTACGGCCACGATGACTTCGCCGACCAGGCCCGGCTCATCCGCACCCTGTCGCGCGACCGAGCCAAGGATATGGCGTCGGACTACGAGCCGGCACAGCGATACGCCGAGCGGCGCGGCATCAGCTTCCGCGAACGGGTGGAGCGGGTTGTCGAGATCGTCAAGCAGGTTCCCGAGAAGGTGCGCGGCAGGTTCGACGGCCTGCGCCTGCCCACCGAGGGCGAGCAAGGATCGGAAAGGAAGGTGGAGGAAGACCCGGAGGAAGCCCTGCGCAAGGCCCGCACCAAGGCGCTCGTGCGTCATGCTCGCGCCGTGGATGCGATCTTCGAGATGCAGGAGCAAGGCGGCAGGGCCAGCCCGGAGCAGGTGAAGGAATTGCAGGAGTCCCGCGCAGCCTTCGAGGACGTGCGGCCTCATGGCTCGCACGATGCCGAAGCTGCTTACAAGAAGAACCCGGAACTCGCCCAAGAGGCAGCAACGGGCCGGGTCAACCGCGCTATTCGCGCCCTCCAACTCGAAACCGAAATCCGCACCGACCCGGCGCGGCGTGCCGACCGCTTCGTGGACGATTGGCGGAAGCTCACCCGCGCCAGCGAGCGCCAGTATCAGGCGGGCGATATGTCCGGTTACAAGGCCACACGGTCGGCGATGGGCGACATGGCGAAAAGCCTGGAGCGCGATCCGCAGATGGAATCCCTGCTCGCCAACCGCAAGCGGGAACTCGGCATCTCATTCGACTCGGGCCGCAGCCTTGGCCGGGAACTCGCCTTCAGCCACGGCATCGACCTCGGCAGAGGGCTGGGTATCGGACTGTAGAACTATCCTATTTTCCGCCGCTTCTACGCCACACTACTACGACCGTTAAATATCTATTGCACAACAACAAATCAGCGCCCTGTCTGGTCTCTGTAATCGTCAGAAACACCCGGCAGGAGGCAGCGCAGCCATGCTCGTAGCAGACCGTATCGTCCGCATGAAAACCGTTCTCGCCCGCACCGG
Source organism: Bradyrhizobium sp. (assembly GCF_027451485.1). Taxonomy (GTDB): domain Bacteria; phylum Pseudomonadota; class Alphaproteobacteria; order Rhizobiales; family Xanthobacteraceae; genus Bradyrhizobium. The sequence continues at coordinate 647 of NZ_DAIDJE010000049.1, read as the reverse complement.
GCTGTCCCGGTCCACCATCTACCGCAAGATCGCCGAGGGCACGTTCCCGCCTCGGATCAAGATCAGCATCAACGGCGCAGGATGGAAGGAATCCGACATCGACCGCTGGATTGCCGATCCCGCCGGCTGGCGGCCACCAATGACGACGACTGACAGAATGGACGCGAGCCGCACGTAGCTCAGAGATCGTCGTCCAATTCGTCGTCGTGAACCTCGGCGGCACGTCGCTTCGCGTCGGCGATCAACTCCTTGGCGGATTCGCCCTTCACCCAGGCGTCGAGCATATCGGCCCAGCACTGAAGCATGATCTTCCGCTCGGCGAGGTAGCGGTTCACGTTGTAGACGGCCGCGATCCGGTTTCGGGGTGCGTGGGCCAAACTCATCTCGATCCAACGATCATCGAACTTGGCGCGGTTCAGGCCGGTCGAAAACGTGCGGCGCAGGTCGTGAACGCCGAAGCTCTGAAAGTCGGGGTCATTCTCCCGGATACGCTCTACCACCGTGTCGATCACGCGGTTGAGCGTGGCGTTGCTAATCGGCGTGTCGCTGTCGTATCTGCCGGGGTGCAGGTATCGGCTGGCGCCGAACATGGTGCGGAACACCGTCAGAATGTCGAGCGCCTGATCGCTCAGCGGGACGACATGCGC
>NZ_DAIDJE010000048.1 GCF_027451485.1 Bradyrhizobium sp. | reverse complement strand
TTCCTTTCACCGTTTATGTGCCGACGGCGTTCGCCGACGGAATAGGCGAGGCCTGGTGGCTTGCGCTCGAGCAGGTGATCGCGCAGGAACGACGTATCAGCCTGGTGGTAGGCCGCCAGGAGAGGCACTTCGATGTCCCGGCGATAGCCGAGAAAAATCAACTTTACGAGTTCCTGTCGCAATGGATGCGTTCGCTTCAAGCCGAAGATCTGTCCGCGTCCATCAAGGACCTGTGCACGCGCTACGCCGTCGATTTGACAGCGCTATCGCGCGAAGCGGCACTCGATTGGGGCGATCTTGCTATGCTGGCGGCAGATCCGCTGGTTACGATAGGAAGCGCAACGGTTAATTATCCCGTCCTGTCGAACATGAAAGACGCCGGCGCGCTCAGAGAAATGACCATGGGAAAAGCGGTCATCCAGACGGCGCTGCGGCGCGAGGTCAGGCACTTCGCCTATCCATTTGGTGACCGGCAATCCTGGCAGCGTAAGCACATGGCTATGGCCGAAGAAGCCGGTTTCGTCAGTGCCGTCTCGGCTGTTCCAGGAGTGATCGAGCCGGCAGGGCATACGCCGCTGTTCGCGCTTCCGCGGATCAGGTGGGACGGCAGGCTGCAATCGCTGCGCGCCCTGCGCGTGATCCTGGCCGGTGCGGCATCGCCCTGACTGTGCGACGGTTGTCAGGAAGCATCCGGCCGGGACATCCAGCTCACGATCGGCATCGCCGGTAACACCCACCCCATGCCGGCCACGACATAGAAGATCGCCTGCAATACGCCCGACTTTGCGAGCCACGGCGTCTGCGCGACCGCCATGCCCATTAGCGACCAGCTCGCAGCGAGCAGCAGCAGGGCGACGGTTCCGAGCAGTTTTCGGGTGCGTATTTTCATCGCGAAATGGGCGTTTTGGTCTCAAATGCGTGCTTTGCGCGCGGCGGAGGGGCGGACTATAAGGTCCACCAGACTTCGATCAAGTGTGTTGCTGATGGCTGCTGCTCCTGTCTCTCAAATGGCGGATCTTCGCCCGGTTCGCATCTGGCTGCTTACGGTTGCCGTACTGATTGCGGCGATGGTGCTGGTCGGCGGCGCGACCCGGCTGACGGAGTCCGGCCTATCGATCGTGGAGTGGAAGCCGGTCACCGGTGCTTTGCCGCCCCTCAATGAGGCCGAGTGGAAGCAGGCCTTTGACGGCTACAAGGCAATTCCGCAATACCGCCAGATGAACGCCGGCATGTCCCTTGACGAATTCAAGACCATCTTCTGGTGGGAATGGAGCCATCGGCTGCTCGGTCGGGTGATCGGTATGGTTTATCTGCTGCCGTTTCTTTATTTCCTGTGGCGCGGTGGTCTCGGCGCGGAGCTGAAGCGGAGGTTGTGGGGTATCTTTGCGCTCGGCGCGCTGCAGGGCGGAGTCGGATGGTGGATGGTGGCATCCGGGCTCTCTCAGCGGGTCGAGGTTTCTCAATATCGTCTTGCGACGCATCTCGTGCTGGCATTGCTTATTTTCGCCGGCATCGTGTGGACTCTGCGGAGACTCAGGCAGACCACGGCGTTAATTGTGCCGTCACGGTTGAAAATCACCGGCATCGTCCTGCTGGCCCTGACCTTCGTGCAACTCTATCTCGGCGCCTTGGTGGCGGGCCTTCGTGCCGGCAAGATCTACAACACTTGGCCGGATATCGACGGCGGCTTTATTCCGTCGGCTGCGCGGCTCTTCTTTCATGTGCCGTGGTGGCGCAACCTTTTCGAAAACACGCTGACCGTGCAGTTCGAGCATCGCATGGTAGCTTACACGCTGTTTGCGCTCGTGGTGTTGCATGTGATCGATGCGGCGCGCGCCCGTGTCGATCGGGCGGTGCTGGAGGGCGCGCTGTGGCTGTTGGGGATTGTATCCGTTCAGGTCGTTCTCGGCATTCTCACGCTGCTGAATCAGGCGCCGATGGATCTTGCGCTCACCCATCAGGCCGTCGCGATTCTGGTGCTGACACTCGCCGTTTCCCAGGCGGAACGCCTGACGCGGGTTAAGCGTGAGTTGACAACGCAGGTAATCGGTCGACCGGTTAGCGCAATTCGCTAGCAATAGCCGAGCACGCCACAGGCGTAGGGCAGTCGATAACGGAAGTCGATATTTTCGCCGCCGTAATAGGGCTGATATTCATAGGAATGGGTCGAGCCGTAATAGCCGGGCAGCGTCGCCGACCCCAGCAAGATCGGCGTGTGCGGCGGGAAGTGGACGAGAGGAAAGGCTTCCGACGGCGTGAAGAGCAGGTCGGAATCCGGTTCGACGGAAACAATCCGGCCATGACGCGGCGCCTTGCGGTAGCCATTCGGCATGTCGGCGGCAGAGGCCGGACCAATGAAAAAGGCAGCGGCGGCAAAGAGGCATATCCAGCGCAACATGGTTCCGCTCCGAATCATCCGCTGCCAATTCAAGCACCTTTGGGCGGAGCGAGTGTTAACGCGGCTGAACTCAGCTCCCGGGCCGCAGCGCCTGATCGAGATCGGCGATCAGGTCTTCCTTGTCCTCGATCCCGATCGACAGGCGCACCAAGTCCGGAGCCGCGCCCGATTTGATCTTGGCGGCATCGTCGAGCTGGCTGTGGGTGGTCGAGGCCGGATGAATGACCAGCGAGCGGGTGTCGCCGATATTGGCGAGGTGCGAGAAAAGTTTTAACCGCGAGACTAGTTCGACGCCAGCGTCATAGCCGCCCTTGAGACTGAACGTGAACACGGCGCCGGCGCCCCTCGGGGCATATTTGCGCGCCAGGTTGTTGTACTTGTCACCACTTAATCCGGCGTAGTTGACGGCCGCCACCGCCGGATGCGCGACGAGCCATTCGGCGATCGCCTTGGCATTCTCGCAATGCTTCTGCATCCGCAGCGGCAGCGTCTCGATCCCGGTCAGGATGAGAAATGAATTGAATGGCGAGATCGCCGGGCCCAGGTCGCGCAACCCGAGCACGCGGCAGGCGATTGCAAAGGCGAAGTTGCCGAAAGTCTCCTGGATCTTGATCCCGTGATATTCCGGTCGCGGCTGGCTCAGCATCGGATATTTGTTGTCTTTTGACCAATCGAAGGTGCCGGCATCGACGATGATGCCGCCGAGCGAGTTGCCGTGGCCGCCGAGGAACTTGGTCAGCGAGTGCACGACGATGTCGGCGCCGTGATCGATCGGGCGGATCAAGTAAGGCGTCGCCAGCGTATTGTCGACGATCAGGGGAACGCCGGCCTTTCGCGCGACGGCGGCGATTGCTTCGATATCGGTGATGGTGCCGCCGGGATTGGCGATGGATTCGATGAAGATCGCCTTGGTGCGCGGCGTTACTGCGCGCTCGAAGCTATCGAGATCGTCTGGGTCGGCCCACGCCACATTCCACCCAAAACTCTTGAAGGCGTGGGTAAACTGGTTGATCGAGCCGCCGTAGAGCTTGCGCGCGGCGATGAATTCGTCGCCCGGTTTGAGCAGCATCTGGAAGACCACGACCTGTGCGGCATGGCCGGATGCAGTGGCAAGCGCCGCCGTGCCGCCTTCCAGCGCCGCGACACGTTCTTCAAGCACCGCCTGCGTCGGATTGCCGATGCGGGTGTAGATGTTCCCGAACGACTGCAGGCCGAAAAGCGAAGCGGCGTGGTCGGCATCATTAAACACGTAAGAGGTGGTCTGATAGATCGGCGTTGCGCGCGCGCCGGTAGTAGGGTCGGGCTGTGCGCCCGCATGTACGGCAAGGGTGGAAAAGCCGGGATCCCGATCGGTCATTGGTGTTTCCTGCATCAATCTTCAGGCCATTCGCTACATGCTGAGGTCGCCAGGCTTCCGCGTCAAGGCGGAGATGCCGTCGGAAGCCGGTTTGAAATGATCTGCCAGATTCGATTCCGCCTGCGCGAGAACTGTTTCGTTTGCGATCAGCTCGGATCGGTTCTGTTTTTCGCGGCGCGGTCGGCCGCGGCAGTTGCGCCGCCGCTGAGGCTGGTTCGCCCCAGCGACAACCGCATGCCTTGCGTGGGCATCGGTGCGCGTTTCGAGCTCAGTGTGCGGGAATTCACGCCCATCCATGATATTTCCGAAGATAATCGCCCGTATTCGATCTTCGGACAGCGATTCATCACGACTTTCATACCGGCAGCCTCGGCCTTCTCCGCTGCGGCATCATCGCGCGCGCCAAGCTGCATCCAGATTACCTTCGGCAGCGGCGTCATCTTCAATGCTTCGTCGACTGCCGGCATGATGTTGCTGGAATTGCGGAAGATATCGACCATATCGACGGGGCGGTCGATATCGCGCAACGATGCGACGAAGGGCTTTCCCAACAGGCTCTTGCCGACGTGGCCCGGATTGACCGGAATCATGTCGTAGCCCCGTTGGGCGAGATATTTGAAGGCAAAGTAACTCGGCCGCACATTGACCGGCGAGGCGCCGACCATCGCGATCGATTTCACGCCGTTAAGAATTCCGCGGATGTAGTCGTCGTCGTAGCTGTCGTGGTTCATTTATCCTGCCATTTCGGCTTGCGCTTATCGATGAAGGCGCCGATGCCTTCTTCGGCGTCGCGCGCCATCATGTTTTCCGTCATGACTTCCGCAGTGTAGCGATAGGCCTCGGCAAGACTCATTTCGGCCTGACGGTAGAAGGCGGTCTTGCCGATCTTGATCGTATAGGCGGATTTACCGGCGACCTTCTGCGCCAGTTCGATCGCCGCATTGCGTTCGTGGCCCGCGGGTACGACGCGATTGACCAGGCCGATGTCGCGCGCGGTCGCGGCGGAAATGGGTTCGCCGGTGAGCAGCATTTCCATCGCCTGCTTGCGCGGGATGTTGCGTGAGAGCGCCACCATGGGTGTCGAGCAGAACAGGCCGATATCGACGCCGGGCGTCGCAAAGGTCGCAGCTTCCGAGGCAATCGCGAGATCGCAGGTAGCGACCAGCTGGCAGCCGGCGGCGGTGGCGATGCCCTGAACCGCGGCGACCACGGGTTTCGGCAAATGGACGATCGTCTGCATCATGGTGCTGCACGCCCTCATGATCTCGGCGAAATAGGCGCGGCCCCGGTCGGCGTCGTTGCGCCGCGCCGTCAGTTCCTTGATGTCGTGCCCGGCCGAAAATGCCTTGCCACTCGCGGCGATCACCACGACGCGCACGGAGAGGTCATCATGGATGTGCCGCAATTCGGTGGTGAGCGCCGCGATCAATCTCTCCGAAAGGCTGTTGCGGGCATCGGGCCGGTTGAGGGTCAATACCGCGACATCGCCAACCTGCTCGCGGAGCAGGATCGGCGGTTGCGAAACCGATGGTGAAACGGGGGCGCTTGCGCTCTGGCTTGTCATCGAAATCTTCGCTGGCTGGCAAGATGATAGGCTGACTTGTCAACCTAATGTAATAAACAGCCCGACACGAGGGCGGGGGCGTAGCATGACGATTGCAAAAATGACGGTACCTGAGCTCGAGGAGTTCCTGCGAACCGAATTTCCCCAAGCCTTCAGCGGCGACGATATTCGGATTGAGCAGGCCGATGGCGTCTTCTGTCGGCTCAGGCAGCATTACAGCGAGCAGATGCTGCGCCCAGGCGGGACAATTTCGGGCCCGACGCTGATGGCGCTGGCCGATTTCGCCATGTATGTCGTGCTGCTGTCCGCGATTGGCCCGGTGGGCTTGGCGGTCACCACCAATCTCAACATCAACTTCCTGCGCAAGGGCACGCCTCGGCAGGATGTGCTGGCGGAGGCGCGGATTCTCAAGCTCGGCAAACGCTTGGCGGTCGGGGAAGTCGGCCTGTTCTCAGCCGGATCGCCTGATGCGATCGCCCATGTGACCTCGACCTATTCCATTCCCGTTGCTGAAAAATTTTAGCGGTAATATAAAACCATATTTTTAAATATCTGATATTGCTGATATTAATTGTTCCGTTTGGCGTTGACGGCGCGGGCGGACCTCTCTAAAAACGAGCGCAGTCGAGCGCACCCGTTGTGCGCCTTTGCTTTTCACGGATACCTCACATGAAAACCTTTTCGGCAAAACCCGCCGAGGTGACAAAGAAGTGGGTGCTGATCGACGCCAAGGGTCTGGTGGTCGGTCGCCTCGCTTCGCTGGTCGCCATGCGCCTTCGCGGCAAGCATCTACCGACCTATACGCCCCACGTCGACTGCGGCGATCACGTCATCATCATCAATGCGGCGCAAGCCGTGCTGACCGGCCGCAAGCGCGAGCAGAAGACCTACTACAAGCACACCGGCTACGTCGGTCACGTCAAGGAGCATACCGCCCGCCAGATACTTGAGGGTCGTTTCCCCGAGCGCGTGGTGGAGAAGGCAGTCGAACGCATGATCCCGCGTGGTCCCCTCGGCCGTATCCAGATGGGCAACTTGCGTGTTTATCCCGGCGCGGAGCATCCGCATGAAGCGCAGCAGCCGGAGACGCTCGACGTTGCCAAGATGAATCGCAAGAACATGAGGGCCGCATAAGATGGCTGAAACCGTGCAGTCGCTCGATCAATTGTCGCAGCTCAAGCCTGCCGCTCCCGAAGCGCCGAAATACGTCAAGAAAGTCGACAAATACGGCCGCGCTTATGCCACCGGCAAACGCAAGGACGCGGTTGCGCGCGTCTGGGTCAAGCCCGGCACCGGCAAGGTGACGGTCAACTCCCGCGAGGTCGAGGTCTACTTCGCCCGCCCGGTGCTGCGGATGATGATTCAACAACCGCTGATCGCAGCAGCCCGCGCCGGCCAGTATGACGTGATCTGCACCGTGACCGGTGGCGGCCTTTCCGGCCAGGCCGGTGCGGTCCGCCACGGCCTTTCCAAGGCGCTGACGAACTTCGAGCCGGACCTGCGAAGCGTTCTGAAGAAGGGCGGCTTTCTTACCCGCGACTCCCGCGTGGTGGAACGCAAGAAATACGGCCGCGCCAAAGCCCGCCGGTCCTTCCAGTTCTCGAAGCGCTAATTGCTTCATTAGAATTTGCCGCGAAGGCGGCTTATCCGAAATACAAAAGCGTCCGCCTGCGGGCGCTTTTTCTTTTCGCATTTTAGCAATCAGTTGACGCAGTTTTTCCGGAAAACTTGCCCTTCGAGTCAAACGGATTGCCAACGCCGCGGGCCTAGCGTGGCAGTCAGCGGTGGTCTCGCTTGGCTCGCGAGACTGCCACTGTGCATCACAAACCTCCGGTGACTCCATGTCGCTCGATATTTCCACGCTCTACACGGTCGCCGCGATGCTCGCGGCGCTGCTGGGAATGATGCTTTTGTTCTTCGGCTTTCAGGAAAAAATCGCCGCGCTGAAATGGTGGGGATCCGCCTATCTCGTCGGAGCAGGCTCGGTCGCCTTGTGGACATTCGGTAGCGCCAGATTCGGCGATCTGTTCGCGCTTGGCCTGAACGCCGTGGGCTTTTTGACCTGCGGCATGGTCTGGAACGCCGCGCGGCTGTTCCATGGGCGCAAATCGAATTACCCGGGTCTGATCCTCGGCGCCTTGGCCTGGATTGCCGCCGTCACCTCCCTGCCGCCGGGGGCCGGCGCCCTGCGGATGACCATCGGCGCGGCGATCGTCGCGATTTATGCCGCGCTCACGGCCACCGAATTGTGGACCGAGCGCCGCCGCACCTTGCGCCGGCGCTGGCCGTCGGTGGCGGTCCCCGTGCTGCACGGCTTCGTGCTGATGTTGCCGATCCTCCTTGGCCTTCTCCTGTATCCGCATGATCGCGCCTTCGGTCAGAGCATCTGGGTAACGATGTTCGCCGTCGAGCTGGTTCTTTATGCGGTGGGCAGCGTGTTCCTGATCTTCATGCTCGTGTCCGAGCGCGCGGTGACCGTGCACAAGACTGCGGCGTCGTGCGATCCGCTCACCGGCATGTTCAACCGCCGCGGCTTCGCCGAAGCGTGTTCGCGGGTGATCGAGCGCGAGGCCAATGGTGGCCGGCCGGTGACGGTGCTGATCTTCGATATCGATCACTTCAAGTCGATCAACGATCGTTTCGGCCATCCGGCAGGCGATGAAATCCTCAAACTGTTCTCGGCCGTCGTGGTGAACAATCTTCGCATCAGCGATCTGTCGGGACGCATCGGCGGGGAGGAATTTGCGGCGCTGTTGCCGTGTCCGCTCGAGGAAGGCGTGATTGTGGCGGAGCGGGTGCGCGAAGCCTTCGAGGCCTCCGGCATCGTCTGCGAGGAGGGCCCGGTCGACACGACCGTCAGCATCGGCGTGGCGGGCGGACCGGCCGGCACGGAACTCGAGGTGCTGCTGGCGGCGGCCGATACGGCGCTGTACCAGGCCAAGCGCGGCGGCCGCAACCGCGTCGAGGCGGCGGAGGAGTTGCCGCTGTCGCTGGAGCACTGGCGTCGCAAAAGCGCAGGCTCCGCACGGCCGGTGGCGGGATTGCCGCGTCTGGCGTAAGCGAAACAGGGAAGATCGTAACCTTCTGTTTACCATCCGCTCCGTACCGTCGGATCCATGGAATCGATCCGCACCCGCAATCCGGAAGCCGCACTCAGCTCGCTCGAAGCGGCAGCCACCTCGGCACGCGGCGGTTTCGGCTGCCTGTTCTCGACCGCGGCAGAGTTTGAAAGCGCCCTCATCATCGAGCGTCGCGCGCAAGGACGGTATGGTTCTCCGCGGAGCCGCTGGCCGCTCCTGATGTTCGTCGGCTGCGCGATGATGGTGGTGGGCACGGTCCTGCTTTTCCGCTGACGGAAAAGAAGCGCGGCGGCGACGGCCCTTTTCTTTTTTGCTGGCTCGGCTAGAGACAGACTGCTGCAAAAGAAGAGGCTGCACCCATGGTCACCGAAATCGCCCAGATCGAAGTCAAACCCGGCACCGAGAAGGACTTTGAAGCCGCCGTCGTCAAGGCCAAGCCGCTGTTTCAGCGCGCCAGGGGCTGCGGCGGCATGGAGCTTCACAAATCGGTGGAAAAGCCGACGCGCTACCGGCTCTTCGTGAAATGGGCGACGCTGGAAAACCATACCGTGGATTTCCGCGGTTCCGAAGACTTTCAGGCCTGGCGCGGCCTCGTCGGCCAGTATTTCGTCGCGCCGCCGGATGTCGAGCACACCGAGACGGTGGTGAGCTGAAATCACGCTGCTGCACTGGCTGCCGCCGGCTCTTCCGCCTTGAAGTAATCGATCAGGACCTTGACGACCGCCATCAGCGGCAGTGCCAGCGAGATACCCCAGATCCCGAACACGATGCCGAGCAGGATCTGGAACGCAAACAGCGTGGCAGGCGGAATATCCAGCGCCTGGCGCTGGAGAATCGGGGTCAGCACGTAGCTTTCCAGCGCGTGAACGCCGAGAAACAGCACCAAGGCGCTGCCGGCTGCGACCCAGCCCGACGCGAGGCTCGCCAGCACGACGATCACGCCGGCGATGATCGCGCCGACGGTCGGGATGAAGGCGAGGAGGCCCGCCTGAATGCCGAGGATGAACGAGCCGGGGATGCCGATGACCGCAAGGCCGAGCCATGTCACGGCGAACACGACCATCATCACCACCATCTGTGCGATCAGCCAGCGCTCCAGCGTCTCGCCGATGCCGTCGATGATGACGGCTGCGTGGGCGCGCTGTCTCGCCGGCGCCAGATACAGCAGGCCGTTTCGATAGACAGCGGGCTGGGCGGCAAAGGTCAGGCCGAGAAAGATCACGATGAAGAAGTTGCCTACGGCATTGAGCGTGCCGAGCAGCAGTCTCCAGGTCTGGCTCACGATGGCGCCGCCGCTCGAGGCGATCGTGCCGGCGCTCGGAAGGTGCGGCTGACTTGTACTCGGCGCCGCCGCGCCCGGCTGTCCCTGCGGCGGGTTGCCCAGCTCGAAGTAGCTGGTGTCGATGCCGTTGCGGTCGAGAAAGGCCTTCACCGTGACGAGCTGCGATTTGATCGTGCCGCTCAGCGCGGTGGCCTGCTGGGCTATGGTCGTGCCGCCCAGGAAAGCGGCGCCGGACAACAGCGCGGCCAGCACGAGGCAGACCGTGGCGAGCCGCAGCCAATGCGGCGCCGCAATCAGGCGCCCGAGCTGCTGGGTCAGCGCGTTGAGCGTCACTCCCAGAAGCATGCCGGCAAAGATCAGCAGTAGCGTCGCCGCATAATACCACGTGAACGCCAGGAGGCCTGCGAAGGCGACGATGCCGACCCCGCCGGCAGCAATGGACCAGGCAAGATCTTTTCGGGTCTGTTGGCGGTCGTCTGATGACAGCGGCACGTTCTTCCCTTCTATCGAGGATGAAACTTCACTCTTTCGTCAAATGCGCCTGCAATCAAGCGCTCCGCGGCTATCCGCCGCCGGACATGGCGATCCGGCCCCCGAGGAATGAGCCCGCCGCAGGGCAGGGCAGCCGTGGAAAGGCGCTGCAAATTATTGATCCGGCGCAGTTGCAGGGGCATTATTGATGTTTCGGACGGTTGCGAGATGGAAGGGGTATGAGACGGAAGCCCGTTGTCGGTGTGATTGGAAATTCCCACCGCATCGAAAGTCGCTTTGAGGTGCAGGCGGTCGGCGTACGCAACCTTCGCGCCATCGCCGAGGTGGCTGGCGCCCTGCCTCTGATGTTCGCCGGCTGTCCGGAAATCACCGATATTCCCGCTCTTCTCGACAGCGTCGACGGCATCGTGCTGACCGGCGCCCGCGCCAATGTTCACCCGAAGCGCTTCAAGACCGAGCCGGATGCCAAGCACGAGCCTTACGACCTCAAGCGCGACGAGGTGGCGCTGGCGCTGTCGGAGGCCTGTGTTGCCCGCGGCATCCCGCTGTTCGGCATCTGCCGCGGCCTTCAGGAAATGAATGTCGCCTTCGGCGGTTCGCTGCATCCGGAAATCCGTGAATTGCCCGGCCGCATGAACCACCGCATGCCGCGGCTGGAAAACGGTGAGATCCATCCCGATCCCAAGGTGATCTTCGCCGACCGCCACGAGGTGCGGCTGCTCGCCGGCGGCGCGTTTGCCGAACTGCTCGGCTGCGACACCATCCGCGTCAACTCGCTGCATGGTCAGGGCATCCTCGATCCCGGGGAGCGGGTGGTGGTGGAGGGCGTCGCGGAAGACGGCACGATCGAGGCGATCCGCATTGCGGATGCGCCGTCGTTTGCACTGGGCGTGCAATGGCATGCCGAATATGACCCGCAACGCAACCCGATCAACCGCGCGCTGTTTGAGGCCTTCGGCAAGGCGCTCGTGAAATCCAGGCCTGTTGCGGCGTAGTTCGATCGTCACGTCATTTCCGTGATGCGCCGTTGAAGAATAGCGAAGCTATTTTGCGCGGGAGGCTCGGGCCCGGAATCGATTTCGCCGAGCATTCGTCCGGCACGATGGATTCCGCGCTCGCTCGTTTCACTCGCGCCCCGGAATGACGACGAAGGGTGTCGTTGGCTTCGAAGCTCACGGCGCATCGCTGCCATCTCATGCCGTAGCCGTCCTCCGCCGGCGAAAGGCCACGCCTCCACGATCCCGCGGCTGAGATCGCCCGAGTTTTGCCAGGCACGTCACCCTCCAAGATCGGAGGGTGCAGGGAAAGCCGGATGCAGGCCGCACCCGAGGCCTCGTGTGCAAGAAAAAAGCACACGAGTAAGTGCACCGCAGGTTCGGCCGGAGCGATCCGGCTTTCCCCGCGCTATGGTTTTAACGGCTGCTCCGCGCTCTTCCTGGTGATCGGGCGTTTTTGCCACCATCGCCGGCGGGTATCGTTCCGCCAACTTGATATCAGCGTCGAGATATCAGAACCACGCGGCTTCGCCGTCCGCGGCGATGTCACCCGTCTTGTGACGTCGCCACGTCCATCGCATCCCGCGCTCCACGTTCGTGACGATGCGCAACGCCCCTCCTGATCCGAGCGCGAGACGCACCAAGAGCTAGCGGTGATTTGCCCGACGGCACAAGGGGAAATTCGCCCAGGATCGTCTGCGGCGAATGGTTGGCGAGGCGGGGGACGCGGCGCGGCTCCTCATGCTGCGCCTCGCCGTGATCCTATGCAGCCGGTCTGAAGAGACGTTTAGATGCTCGGCGCCAGGAATTTCAGAATCTGAAAAGACGTTTTCATGGTTTGAAAACCGCGCGCGGCTTTGTGCACCGCAAGGCCCAGCCGGATGTCATCTCTTGTGCGTCGCGGCGGCAATCAAGCGAGCTTGACCGCTCGGAGGATGCCTGCCTCTTGAACTCGGCTGTGAGCGCGCTATCAGGAAGCCTGGTCCGAAGGCAGCCGTTTTCGTTGAAGACTCCCGGTAGAACTGCCAGCGGGTCCGCAGAGGGAAACAAAGGAAAAACAAAATGCCTTCCTACAACATCCTCCTCATGGGCGCATCATATGGATCGCTACTCGCATCCAAGTTGTTGTTCGGCGGCCACTCGATCCATCTCGTCTGCCTCCCGGCCGAAGCCGATCTGATCAACGCCGAAGGATTCAAGGTGACGCTGCCGATCCGCGGCCGCAAGGATCCCGTGCTGCTGGAATCCCGCAAGCTCCCGGGCAAGGTCACGGCAGGGCCTGCGACCGGCGTCGATCCTTCGAAGTACGACCTCGTTGGGCTCTGCATGCAGGAGCCGCAGTATCGATCCGAGGGCGTGCGCCAGCTGCTCGATGCGGTCGGAAAATCGGGCGTGCCGTGCATGTCGATCATGAACATGCCGCCGCTTCCCTACATCAAGCGGATTCCAGGCCTCGACTACACGGCGCTGGAGCCGGCCTATACCGATCCGCGCGTCTGGGATTCCGTCAGCCCGCACAAGATCACGCTGAACAGTCCCGATCCCCAAGCCATCCGTCCGCCGGACGGCAAGGCGAACGAACTCCTGGTCACGCTGCCGACCAACTTCAAATGCGCGAAGTTCGAAGACGACAAGGACACGCAGATCATCCGCAACCTGGAAAAGGACGTTGATGCGGCGCGCCTCAAGGTCGGGGGCGACGAGATCGAACTGCCGGTCAAGCTGAAGGCCTACGATTCGATCTGGGTGCCGCTGGCGAAATGGGCGATGCTGCTCGCCGGCAACTACCGCTGCATCACCAGGGACGGCATGCGGACCGCGCAGGAAGCGGTGCATTCGAACATCGAGGAATCGCGCTCGGTCTATAATTTCGTGTTCGACCTCTGCGTGAAGCTCGGCGCCCAGCCGTCCGACCTTGTCCCGTTTGAAAAATACGCGGCGGCGGCGCAGAGCCTGTCGCGCCCGGCGTCTGCGGCACGCGCGCTGCAGAATGGCGCGCCGAACATCGAGCGCGCCGACAAGCTGGTGCAGCTCATCGCGCTTCAGAAGGGATTGCGGCATCCGGCGATCGACGCGCAGGTTGCGCTGGTTGATGAGCGCCTGGCCGCCAACCGGAAGAAGGCCGCGGCTTAGACCTGCCGCCTCGAACGAGCAAAGCGGCCGCCATGAGCGCCCGCTTTGCATATGTCGCTGTTCAATACTTCGAACACCTTCCTTAAGGAATTGTCGGCGACCGTCAGCGCGGCGGAGCTAAGTCAGGCACCGTGCCACAAAGCAAAGGGCCGCCAATCAGGCGGCCCTGCAGAACTTACCGACGATCGTTGCCGCCGCGGTTAAATCCAGGCTGCGCCGAGATCGACGCCCATCGTCGTCAGGCAGAGCGACGCCAGCAGTCCGATGCAGCAGAACAGGGCGATCTTGAAGGGATAATCGCCGGCATCTTTGACGGATTCGATGCGGACGACGGACGCGATGGAAAGATTGGTCATAATAGCCACCCCTGGTGTGTTTTTGAATGGGGCGACAGTAGTGCGACAATGTTTACGGGCGATTGCCCGGCATTGCCATTTCGATTTCATCGTTAGAATTTCGGAAAAACCGCCGCAAATACGTGATGCCGCGGGCGCTAGATCCGCGCGCCGCGCATCCAGATCGACATTCTTAGCGAAATCTTAGGACTGACGTGGTTAACAATGAGCTTTAATTTCGATCCGGACGGTTACTGGGGGATTCATTCGTGCTTGCCAGATTTTCCATCAGCGCCAAGCTTTACGCGATCGTCGGCTTTCTGTCGCTGGTGATTGCCATGATAGGCGGATTTGCCTTCGTCCAAATGCGCGCGATCGACGCATCCACTCAGGAAATTCAGGCGCATTGGCTGCCAAGCGTCCGATGGATCGGCGAGATGCGGGTGCAGTCAGCGCGGTTTCGCGCCGTATTGCGCGATCATCTCATCGTTGCAGACGCGGACCGCGCCGACGTCGACAAGAATCTTTATGCTCGCAAGGCGGACTTCGAAAAGGCTGCGAAGGCCTATCGGCCGCTGATCGGGTCTGACACCGAGCGCCGACTTGTGGATCAGTTGGATCGCAGCTGGGAGGAGTTCATTGCGGCCTCCGAAGAGGTGCGGTCGCACGCCATGAAGGGCGATCTCGCTGCCGCCAAGGAGATCAATGCGAAGAAGGTGGTCCCGTTCGGCCGCGCGATGGACAAGGCGCTCGCCGGACTTGTGGCGTTGAACGACAAGGGCGCCGAAGCGGCCGGAGAACGTGCCGAGGCGACGTATTGGCGCGCGATCTACCTGATGAGCGTGATTCTGCTCGGCGCGCTGGTCTTCGGGATAGGCTCAGCGGTTCTCGTGTCGCAGGACATTCGGCGCGGCATCAACTCGATCCTGAACCCCATGGGCCGGCTGGTTGACGGCGAATTGTCGGTCGAGATTCCGAGCCAGGGCGATGCGACCGAAATCGGCCGCATCGCGACGGCCCTCCAGGCTTTTAAAGAAGCGCTGCTCGCCAAGAAGGCTTCCGACGAGGCGGTCAACGCGGAGAAGGCGGTCAACCTGGCGCGGGCGCAGCGAATAAGCTCCGCCACGCTGGATTTCGAAACGCTGATCGGCGAACTGGTCGGTTCGCTGGCCTCGTCCTCGACTGAACTGGAAGCCTCGGCCACGACGCTTTCCTCGACCGCGGACCATGCGCAGGATCTGGCGACGAAGGTGGCCGGTGCATCGGAAGAGGCTTCGACCAATGTCCAATCGGTCGCCTCGGCGACCGAGGAATTGAGCTCGTCCATCAACGAAATCAGCCGCCAGGTTCAGGAGTCCGCTCGAATGGCGATGGCTGCCGTCGACGAGGCGAACAAGACCAACGGCCGTGTCGAGCAACTGGCGAAAGCGGCATCACGCATCGGCGATGTCGTCGAGCTGATCAACGCCATTGCAGGTCAGACCAACCTGCTGGCCCTGAACGCCACTATCGAAGCGGCGCGGGCCGGCGAAGCGGGACGCGGCTTTGCCGTGGTTGCCTCCGAGGTCAAGGCGCTGGCGGAGCAAACGGCGAAGGCCACCAGCGAGATCGGCCAGCAGATCGTCGATATCCAGTCGGCGACGCAGGATTCGGTGGGCGCGATCAAGGAGATCGGCGGAACGATCGAGAAACTGTCGGAAATATCCTCCGCCATTGCGGCCGCAGTGGAAGAGCAGGGGGCTGCGACACAGGAGATTTCCCGCAACGTGCAGCAGGCCGCCCACGGCACGCATGAGGTCTCTTCGCATATCAGCGACGTGCAGCGCGGCGCCAGCGAAACAGGCGCTGCCTCAAACCAGGTTCTCTCGGCGGCGAAGTCCGTTGCCGGTGAGAGCGTCCGCCTGAAGAGCCAGGTCGAGAGCTTCCTGGAAGCGGTGCGCGCCGCCTGATTGCAATGACGGGCGCTGGGTCACGGATGCCCGCCGCAAAAGCGTGGCTGCCCGCCACGAATTGATGAGTGTCGCGGCAGCCAATGTTCGCTAACATGCCCCGGTAATCAACAACAATAGCGGTTCGCCGCGGGGAGCGAGACGGATGGGCAAGCGGAAATGGTCGCGTCGCGAGGTGCTGGGCGCCTCCGCAGGGTCGGTGGCGGGGATGCTGTTCGCCGAGCCGCTGAAAGCCGCCGCCCCCGCGCCTTCCGCCGTCACGCCGGAGTTGATCGAGGCCGCGCGCATGGAGGGCAAGGTCTCCTATTATGCGGCTATCCAGCTCGATGTTGCCGAGCGGCTCGGCAAGCTGTTCGAGGCCAAATATCCCGGCATCTCTGTCCGCGTCGAGCGCTCCGGCGCCGAGCGGATCTACCAGCGCATCGCGCAGGAAAACGACAGCGGCATCCATGCGGTGGATGTCGCCAACTCGACCGACGTCTCGCACTATCTCGACTGGCGGAAGAACGGCTGGCTGGCGCCATACCTGCCGGAAGACGTGGTGAAGCATTACCCCGTCGACCAATATAACTCTGAGGGCCTGTGGGCGACGTCCTGCGCATGGTTCGAGGCGATTGGCTACAACACCAACCTCGTCAAGCCGGAGGATGCGCCGAAGAGCTATGCCGACCTGCTCGATCCGAAATGGGAGGGCAAGCTGGTCAAGGGGCATCCGAGCTACAGCGGCGCCATCCTGACGACAACGTTCGTGCTGTCGCACACCCTCGGCTGGCCGTATCTGGAGAAGCTCGCGAAGCAGAAGGTGATGCAGGTGCAATCGGCCGGCGATCCGCCGAAGAAGATCATGCTCGGCGAACGTGCGGTGATGGCCGACGGCAACGACTACAACCTGGTGGTGTTCAAGAGCCAGGGCAAGCCGGTGGAGGTAGTGTATCCGCTCGAGGGCTCGCCGCTGATCATCGTTCCGAGCGGCGTCTTCAAGGCTGCGCCCAATCCGAACGCGGCGCGGCTGTTCCAGAGCTTCTTCTTCAGCCGCGAAGCCCAGCAGATGCTGGTCGATGAATTCGCCCATCGCTCCTTCCATGCCGAGGTGAAGGCGAGGCCTGGGCAGAAGCCGATGTCGGAAATCAAGATGCTCAAGTCCGATCCGGCTCAGGTGCAGGCGGAGAGCGAAGAGCTGAAGGCGCGCTATGCCAAGGTGTTCAGGGTTTAGGACCGCTGCCGGCTCTCGCGGTTGACGGCGAGGCCGCAAAGGCGCCTGCGCCCCGAGATGCCAGCGTCTTTTTCCGCTGCGTCAGTAGTGAATTTGCGCGAGGCGGCGCAGGTCATCCACGCCGGCTGTGCCGAAGCCGAGGAATTCGAGATAGGCCGGGATCTGCTCGAACAGCATGTCGGTGCCGACCTGATAACCGCAGCCTTTGGCGCGCGCCGCGGCCAGGAAGGGCGTAATTTCCGTCTTCATCACGACCTCGCCGACGAAGGTGGAAGGTGCGATGCGATCGACATCGAGGGGAAGCGGATCGTCGTTGTTCATGCCGAGCGGCGTGGCATTGACGACAATGTCGTAACCGGCAGGATCGGAAGACCCCGTGCTCACTTCGAGCTTCGGATAGTGCGCCTTGAGGCGCCCGGCGAGGGCGCTCATCGCCGGCGCGAGCGTGTCGTGCAGGCTGATCCGCAACGCACCGGCGCTTGCCAGCGCGGCGGCGATGGCCGAGCCGACCCCGCCGCAGCCGGCGACCAGCACATTTGCGCCGGCAGCCCGGCGCCCGTGCCTCAGGAGGCCGCGCACAAAACCTTCTCCGTCGAACATATCGCCGATCGTCAGGCCGCGCTGGTCGACCTTGACCGCATTGCAGGCCCCCGCGATCCTGGCCGATGCGGAGGCTTCGTCGACCAGCGCAAGCGTCCTGACCTTGTGCGGCATGGTGATCAACGCGCCGTGCACGTTGCTCAGCCGGAGAACGAGTTCGAGGAACGAGTCGTAATCACCGGCCTTGCAGCCCATCGGGATGACCGCGGCATTGATCCCTTTCGCCGCGAAGTAGGGGTTACAGATCATCGGCGCCTTGAAGGTTTCGGTGGGATAGCCGATGTGGGCGATGAGTTTTGTCTTTCCGTCGATCATCTGTTGCCCGTCGCGTCTTGCGACCCTCGCGTGCCGGCTTTCAGACCTCGAATTGACGGCAATCATTGCCGAGGTTGTCGAGGATGTCCATCGGGTGCATGGATGGTTTGCGCTTTGACCCGCGCGCCAGGCCCAGAAGCTCGTCGCCGGTCGTCTCCTGTACCATTTCAGCTTAGAAACGCTTCCCTCACTGAAGAATTGGTGCATTCATATCCTGCCGGGTTTTCCAACGGGGTCGGTTCTTGATGCTTACTGGGTCTTCCAACGAGGAGCGGGCGCTCATCGGTTCTGCGGCCAAACCTGCGGCCGAGGAGCGGCGAGTCAGCCTGCTGACGCTCTGCGGCCTTGCGCTCGCGACCGGGATCATGACGGGTTTTGGCGCGGTCGGGTTTCGCGCCCTGATCGCCCTGGTCCACAACCTGTTCTACAACGCGAGACTGAGCGCTGTTTTCAACGCAAATGTGAGCGAGGGGCCGAGCTACTTCGGCGATCTCGTGTTTTTCTCACCGATCGTCGGCGGCCTCATCGTCGTGTATCTGGTCAGGACCTTTGCGCCGGAAGCCAAAGGTCACGGCGTGCCCGAAGTGATGGACGCGATCTTTTACAAGCGCGGCACGATCCGCGGCAAGGTCGCCGTCGTCAAGGCGCTCGCTTCGGCACTCTCGATCGGCAGCGGAGCTGCGGTCGGGCGTGAGGGACCAATCATCCAGATCGGCGCGGCGCTTGCGTCCGCCTTCTCCAAACTGATCGGATTGTCGACGCGGCAGAGGATCACGCTTATTTCGGCAGGCGCGGGCGCCGGCATCGCCGCCACCTTCAACACACCGCTCGGCGGTGTGCTGTTTGCGCTCGAGATCCTGTTGCCCGAAGTGTCCAACCGCACCTTTCTTCCCGTGGTGGTCGCGACCGGCGCTGCGACGACGATCGGTCGAATCCTGATCGGCCCCGATCCGGCCTTCGCCGTTCCGGATGTGCAATTTTCGCTGGCGAATTCGCTCGCGGCCGGCGAGATCCTGGGTTTCGTGCTGCTCGGATTGCTCTGCGGCGTCGCGGCCTGGGCCTTCATCCGCCTGCTGGTCTTCATGGAAGACGGTTTTCCGCAGCTGTCGGAAAATGAGTACGTGCAGAACATTGTCGGGATGGCCGCCATTGGTTTGATGATGGTGGTTCTCACCCGCCTGTTCGGACACTCTTATGTCGACGGCGTCGGATATGCGGTGATCCAGGAGATCTTCGATCAGAAGATGACGGCGGTCGGCCTGCTGGCGCTGTTATTCGTGCTGAAGATGCTTGCAACCACCATCAGTCTTGGCTCCGGCGCCTCCGGCGGCATTTTTTCACCGTCGCTGTATCTCGGCGCGACCCTTGGTGCGGCCTTTGCCGCGGCCGTGGAGATGGTGCTGCCGCATTCGGGGCTATCGCTGCCGTCCGCCGCCATCGTCGGTATGGCCGCCGTGGTCGGCGCGGGCACGGGCGGCGTGATGACGGCGATCGTCATGGTGTTCGAGATGACCCGTGATTACGCGATCATCGTGCCCGTGATCGTGGCCGTGGCGCTGGCGGCGGGCGTCCGGCGCGCCCTCGTCGGGGAGACGATCTACACCATCAAACTGCGCCATCGCGGCCACCGCATTCCCAAGGAGCGGCACATCAATCTTTATCTGGTGCAACAGGCTCAGGACATCATGGAGCGCGGGTTCATCGTCGCCAGCGCCGGCACGACGCTGAGGGAGGCGATCGTTCCCGACGATATCGAGGACGTCCGCCCCATCGTGGTCGAACGGGGAGGGCGGATCGTCGGACTGATCCCGCCGCGCTCGGGGCTGTGGCTCGAGGCGCGCACCAATCCGGACGTGAGGGTCGAGAAATATGTCGAGAGCCGGCTGGTGATCTGCCGCGACCAGGATCTTCTGAGCCTGGCATTCGCGCGGCTGAAACGTCATGGTGCCGGCGCAGCGATCGTGTTTCGCGGTACCGCGCGCCCCCGCATCAACGACGTTGTCGGCATCATCACCAAGCGCGTCGTCGCCGACGCCGTGATCAACAGCTACGAGGATTGAACGCCGGTGCGCTGAAGCGTTGGCCAGCGCAAAATAAAAAGGGACGCGGATGCGTCCCTTTTTTGGAATTCGTATCGCGGCTCTTTACTGCGAGTAGTACATCTCGAACTCGACCGGGTGCGGCGTCATTTCGAAACGCTCCACTTCGGTCATCTTCAGTTCAATATAGGCGTCGATGAAATCATCGTCGAACACGCCGCCGTTCTTGAGGAACGCGCGGTCCTTGTTGAGATTTTCCAGCGCTTCACGAAGCGAGCCACACACTGTCGGAATCGCCTTCAGCTCTTCCTTCGGCAGGTCGTAGAGGTCCTTGTCCATCGCCGGACCCGGGTCGATCTTGTTCTTGATGCCGTCGAGGCCGGCCATCAGCATCGCGGCGAAGCCGAGATACGGATTTGCCATCGGGTCGGGGAAACGCACCTCGACGCGCTTGGCCTTCGGGTTCGACGTGTAGGGGATACGGCAGGAAGCGGAGCGGTTGCGCGCGGAATAGGCGAGCAACACGGGGGCCTCATAGCCCGGCACCAGCCGCTTGTAGGAGTTGGTCGAGGGGTTGGTGAAGGCGTTGATGGCCTTGGCGTGCTTGATGATGCCGCCGATGTAGTGGAGGCAGGTTTCCGACAGGTCGGCATATTTGTTGCCGGCGAAGGTCGGTTTGCCTTCCTTCCAGATCGACTGGTGGCAGTGCATGCCCGAGCCGTTGTCGCCATAGATCGGCTTCGGCATGAAAGTGGCAGTTTTGCCGTAGATATGCGCGACCTGGTGGATGCAGTACTTGTAGACCTGCATCTGGTCGGCCATCAGCGTCATGGTGTCGAACTTCATGCCGAGCTCGTGCTGGGCGGAGGCCACTTCGTGGTGGTGCTTTTCGACCTTGACGCCCATCTTGGCCATGGCGCCCAGCATTTCCGAGCGCATGTCCTGAACGGAATCCTGCGGCGGCACCGGGAAATAGCCGGCCTTGGTGCGGATGCGGTGACCGAGGTTGCCGCCTTCGTATTCGGTATCCGAGTTGGTGGGAAACTCGGAGGAGTCGAGCTTGAAACCGGTGTTGTAGGGCAGCGCCGAAAAACGCACGTCGTCGAACACGAAGAACTCGGCCTCGGGACCGAAAAACACGGTGTCGCCCACCCCCATCGACTTGACCATGGCTTCCGCCTTCTTGGCGATGCCGCGGGGGTCGCGGTTGTAGGGCTCGCCCGTGGTGGGTTCCAGGACGTCGCAGGTGATGACCATCGTGGTCTCGGCGAAGAACGGATCGATCGTGGCGGTGACCGGATCCGGCATCAGGCACATGTCGGATTCATTGATCGCCTTCCAACCGGCGATCGACGAGCCGTCGAACATGGTTCCTTCGGAAAAGATCTCTTCGTCGATCATGCTGACGTCGAAGGTGACGTGCTGCCATTTGCCGCGCGGATCGGTAAAGCGCAGATCGACATATTTGACGTCATTGTCCTTGATCGACTTGAGGACGTCCTTGGCGGTCTTCATGAATCCCCCTTTTGGTGATGGCTTGATTGGGGCCGCCCAGGGCAGCACCCGGCTCAATGGTCAATACAATCGGGGAATGCCCAAGACAATACGGAGCGGGACAATACGGAGCAAATAGGAAAATGCCGCATAAAGCGGCATTTCGCCGGCCGGGTGAGGAGGGATCAGCTTTTCGCGTTAGATCGCGTCGAGCCCAGACTCGCCGGTCCGGATGCGGATCGCCTCCTCGATATTGGATACGAAAATCTTGCCGTCGCCGATCCGACCGGTCTGCGCCGCGCGGCGGATCGCATCGATCGCGCGTTCGACCAGCTCGTCGGATATGACGATCTCGATCTTCACCTTGGGCAGGAAATCGACGATGTATTCGGCGCCCCGGTAGAGCTCGGCGTGGCCCTTTTGGCGTCCAAATCCCTTGGCCTCGGTGACGGTAATGCCCTGAAGTCCGACTTCCTGGAGTGCTTCCTTAACCTCGTCGAGCTTGAACGGCTTGATGATGGCTTCGATTTTCTTCACAGGTTGCCTCCCGGCACTTTCAGGGTCTTGGGGACAGATTTGTTGTCGCGGATCGCGAAATGACTTGGATCAGGTGGCCGGTTACAGGCTTGATATTTGCCTGCATGGCGACAGACCCGGAGATGGCTTCCTCGGAAGCAGGGTCTATGCCAAGCCGTTAAGGTGTCAGATTGTTGAATTTCATCAACCTCTTAGAAGGTGCCGAAAGGCCGTTGATGGGAATCGACACAGCATAGTGCAGCACTAAAATTAGGCAAATAGACCAAATTGTGTGCGCCCATCCGGGCCAAGCTTTCGGCTAAACCGCCAAAACTGCCTTCGGAACGGGCGTTTCTGTCAGGGGATTAGGCATGGAAGTTCTGACGACGGCTGAGATGGCGCGGGCCGACCGGCTCGCGATCGCCGCGGGAACGCCGGGCTTCGCCTTGATGCTGAGCGCGGGGCAGGCGGTTGCCGCGGCCGCCATGGACCTTGTCGCGGAAGGGCCGATCCTGGTGATCGCCGGCCCGGGCAATAATGGTGGCGACGGTTTTGTGGCGGCCGCTGAACTCGCAGCGCGCGGCCGGGAAGTTTCGGTCATCCTGCTGTGCGAGCGGGAAAGCTTGCAGGGCGATGCAGCTTCCGCTGCACGAGGCTGGAAATATCCGGTGCTGCCGTTCAATCCGCAGGCGATCGGCAGACCGGCGCTGATCATCGATGCGCTGTTCGGCGCCGGTCTCGATCGCCCGGTCAAGGGTGAGCCGTTCGACATGATCGAGGCGATCAATGCCAACGGCGCGCCGGTCCTGGCGGTTGACCTGCCAAGCGGCATCAACGGCACGTCGGGTGCGATCATGGGAACTGCCGTGCGTGCCGTCGAGACGGTCACCTTCTTTCGCCGCAAGCCGGCGCATCTTCTCCTGCCGGGACGCGTTCATTGCGGCCGCGTCCGCGTCGCCGACATCGGTATCGATGCCGGCGTGCTGGTGGAAATCGCACCGAGAACGTTCGAGAATGTTCCCTCGTCCTGGGCCAAGGCGTTTCCGATCCCGACCGTCGAGGGGCACAAATACGACCGCGGCCACGTCGTCGCCGTCTCCGGTGGCATTGCCGCAACCGGTGCGGCGCGGCTTTCCGCCCGCGGCGCCCTGCGGGCCGGCGCCGGTCTCGTCACGCTGGCCTCGCCGCGCGATGCGCTTGCCGTCAATGCCTCGGCGCTGACGGCGGTAATGGTTCGCCCGGTCGACACGGTGATCGAATTCAGCGAATTGCTGGGCGACAAGCGCCTTAACGCCTATGTCATAGGGCCGGGTGCCGGCATCGGTGAGCGATCCCGGGATCTCGTGCTCGCGGCACTCACAGCGAAAAAGGCGCTGGTGCTGGATGCGGACGCGCTGACCAGCTTCGCCGATGCGCCCGAACGCCTGTTCGAGACGATCCGGCATTCGTCCGATCCGCAGGTGGTCCTCACGCCGCACGAGGGCGAGTTCCCGCGGCTGTTCAGCGATATCAGCAACAAGCATCCGGGCCGCTCCAAGCTCGAGCGGGTGAGGGCGGCGGCCGAACGTGCCGGCGCGGTCGTGCTGTTGAAAGGTCCTGATACCACGGTCGCATCTCCCGACGGCCGTGCGACCATCGCGGCAAATGCTCCGCCGTGGCTTGCGACCGCGGGTGCCGGCGACGTGCTGTCGGGCATGATCGCCGGGTTATTGGCGCAGGGCGTGCCGGCGTTCGAGGCGGCCTCGATCGGGGTCTGGATGCACGGTGAGGCGGCGCAAGAGGCGGGACCCGGACTGATCGCGGAAGACCTGCCGGAGACGTTGCCCGCGGTGACTCGCCATCTCTATGACGAGTTCGGCATCGATTATTAGCCCATGGTCCGGAACATCGCAGCGGGTTTCCTTGCGACAAACCATGGCGCTTGCGCCGAGATCATCGCAACTGATGGAGTTTACTCGACGCTGAACCAGCGCAGGAGTTTCGGTGCGCTCCAATTCGTCTCTGCCGCTTCGATCAGCCAATGCCCGGCATATTCGGCCGCGAAGGCAACGCGCAGGGTCTGTCCGGCATCGATTGCGATCGTATCCGCCCAGAACGGCTTCCAGCCGTCGTCGAGCCGGTCGAGCAGCCGGAAATGATGCCCGTGCACGTGAATGACGACTGTCACTTTCGCGCGGTTGATCAGCGAGAGCACCACGGTGCGGCCGGCCTTGGCGCGAAAGACGGGCGGTGCCGTCGGTGTGAAACTGTCCGGCCGAAGCCAGTTCTTTTGTTCGTCGCCAAAGGGCAGATCGACCCGCAATGCGGCCTTGAGGTCGAGCCGTGCGGGCAAGCCATTCGAGGGCAGGGCGGATGGAGGCGGCAGGGTCTGAGAACGGATTGGGGTCTCCTCTGACAGGACCATGCGGCCGATCAGGTGAACCGCTTCTCCGTCATGCATGAGGATCGGCGTGTTGCCGGAGTCTTGCGCGACATCGACAAAGACGTCCGCCCGGCCGCCCGGCGCCAAGGTGAAGGCGCCATTGAGCGCCATAAACGGCTCGGCCGGCTGCCCGTCCAGCGCCATCACAGTGATGCGGTGGTACAGCATTTTCAGCGCGATCGTCCGACGCTCGAGAGCATTGATGAAGCGAATCCTCAAGCGTTCACCGCGGCGAAACTCAAGTTCGCGCAAAGGCAGCCCGTTGGCGGTGTAGATCCCCTGCGTGCCCGCGGGATCAGTGCCGGGTGCGATCGCGGTGCCATCCGGCTTCAGCCGCCAGCCCTCGATGAAGAGCACCTCGTCGCGATCGACCTCGACCGGCTCGCTCTCGTGCACAATGAGCGGCAGTCCCCGGAATGGCCGCGACGCGCCGTCGCCGAGCAAGCCAGCATCGCACAGATAAGTCCCGGCGTCGCGCAACGGCAGGTCGAAGGTGTCGCGCGCCGACGGCGCGAGTTGAGAACGCGCCAGCAGAGGCTCAAGCGCGGCCGCGCCGTCGAGGCCGCGCCAGTTGAGCGCGACCGAAACCGTGAGATCATTGACCAGTGTAACCTCTCGACGATCGCCGCGCTTGAAATGAAGCGGCTGATCGCCGAGCGACCAGGTCTGTGTTGCCGCGCCTGTTTCCCGTAAGCCGAGCGAGGCTTCCCTGCAGCGAAGTGCAAGCGGTGTTTCCGCCGCCACTGCGCGCTTCGGTGCTTGCAGCGTGGCGGCCGCGAGACCGGCCATGACCTCGCGCCGGTTCGGTCGAAAAATGCCATTCGGTTTGTGATCAGACATATCGTTGATGCCGGCCAGTCTTTGCATGGTATTGCGGCCAGTGCGGCGAATTGAAGTTCCTGTCGGTTGCATGAGGGGCCGGTTGGAAAGTGGTGCGAATGTTGGATTGCGGTGGCCGCGACCTGCATTTGCTGTCGGCTTGCAGCGCATGTTATAAGCCGCTGCCCGCGGCACGGCGGCGGATATGCTCTTCTTGCGGGCGTGGCGGAATTGGTAGACGCGCTGGATTTAGGTTCCAGTGACGAAAGTTGTGGGGGTTCGAGTCCCTCCGCCCGCACCACCTCCCGCTCCCCCTGCGCAAGAATTGTTGCAATTCGACGGGGGTGTGTGGCGGAGGTTGCCGATCGCGACCATAGCTTGCTCGGCCCCGTTTTGGGACGCTGTCCCATGGCGGAACTGTTGATCTCCTGCCGCCATTGCGTTACGAGCGACAACCCATCGCCTTTGGGCCGCCGGCGGCTTGTGATTATTCGGAAGTCGAGACAGCCGGGCCGCGGAATACGGCAAGGATTTCATAGGGTTCTGGAGACTACCGAAACCGCCGGCGCAAGCCACGATGGTATGCGCCATTTCAAATTGAACGCGTCCGGCCCGTGCCGGACTTCTTGAGAAGAAGATTGAAGCCATGCAGGTAAAGGAAACGGTTGCCGAGGGATTGAAGCACGAGTTTCAGATCAGTGTTCCAGCGGCCGATCTCGACGCCAAGGCCGATGAGCGCCTGGTGGAGATGAAGGACAAGGTCCGGCTCAATGGCTTCCGTCCCGGCAAGGTGCCGGTCGCCCATCTGAAGAAGATCTATGGCCGCTCGGTGATGGCCGAGGCGATCGACCAGACCATCCGCGACGCCAATTCCAAGCTTTTCACCGAGCGCGGCTTCCGCCTCGCGACGGAACCCAAGATCACGATGCCAACCGAGCAGAAGGAAGTCGAAGAGCTGCTCGCAGGCAAGTCGGATCTGACATATACCGTCGCGATCGAGGTCGTCCCGCCGATTGCGCTCGCTGACTTCAAGAGCTTCAAGGTCGAGAAGCCGGTCGCCGACGTCACCGACGCCGAGGTCGAGGATGCCGTCAAGCGGATTGCCGAACAGAACCGCAGCTTCGCCGACAAGGGCGAGGGAGCCAAGGCGGCCAGCGGTGACCGCGTCACCGTCTCTTTCAAGGGCACGATCGACGGTACCGCATTCGAGGGCGGCACCGCAGAGAATATCCCGGTGACCATCGGCTCCAACACCTTCATCCCCGGTTTTGAGGATCAACTGATCGGCATTGCGCCAGGCGAAACCCGGACGTTGAAAGTCAGTTTCCCCGCCAATTACGGCAACAAGGAACTGGCGGGCAAGGCCGCCGAATTCGAGACCACGGCGTCCAAGATCGAGGCGCCGCAGGAACTCGAGATCAACGATGAATTCGCCAAGACGCTGGGAATGGAATCCCTGGACAAGCTGAAGCAGGCGGCTCGTGAGCGGATCGCCGCCGAATTTGCCGGCGCGACTCGTCAGCGCGTCAAGCGCATTCTGCTCGATCGCCTTGACGAGGCCCATCGTTTCGAGGCCCCGCCGACGCTGGTCGACGAAGAGTTCAATCTGATGTGGGACTCGATCAAATCGGAAATGGAAGCCGCCGGCAAAACCTTCGCGGATGAAAATACGACCGAGGAGGCCGCCAAAGAGGAATACCGCAAGATCGCGGACCGCCGTGTCCGGCTCGGCCTTGTGCTGTCCGAGATCGGCGAGAAGAACAAGATCACCGTCACAGACGACGAGGTCGGCCGTGCCGTGATCGAGCGGGCCCGCCAGATGCCGGGCCGCGAGAAGGAGGTCTGGGATTTTTATCGCAACAACGCCAATGCGCTGGCCCAGCTTCGTGCACCCATCTATGAGGACAAGGTGGTCGACTTCATCCTCGAGCTCGCCACGGTGACCGAAAAGAAGGTTTCGCGCGAAGAACTCTACAAAGAGGATGAGGCGGAAAAGAGCGCGGCCTAGTCGGGCGGACTGACAGCCAATGTCGAATCCGCACCACTAAGCGTCTGTAAGTTCAGCGTTAAGGTTGAAGCACAAAAGGGCGCCGGGCCGGCGCCGTTGGCTAGGCGTATCCGCCAGAATCAGCTTCAACTGCAGGCCCGGTCACACGGCCGGGGATTCCGGTCTTGTGGCCGGAAATGCCAAGATTATCTGTGAACCTGTTTGAAGTCCTGCATCACGGAACCTTCATCCTGCCGGCCTCGGTTTCAGTGCCTTACGTTCGCCGGCAAATGTTTGTTCCTGCCAACCCTGGGTGACTTATGCGCGATCCCGTTGAAACCTACATGAACCTCGTGCCGATGGTGGTCGAGCAGACCAACCGTGGCGAACGGGCCTACGACATCTTTTCGCGCCTGCTCAAGGAGCGGATCATCTTCGTCACCGGGCCGGTCGAGGACGGTATGTCGACGCTGATCGTCGCCCAGCTTCTGTTTCTCGAAGCGGAGAATCCGAAGAAGGAAATCTCCATGTACATCAACTCGCCGGGCGGAGTGGTGACGTCGGGGCTTGCGATTTACGACACTATGCAGTTCATTCGCCCGCCAGTCTCGACCCTGTGCACGGGGCAGGCGGCTTCGATGGGCTCGCTATTGCTTGCCGCCGGCGAAAAGGACATGCGTTTTTCGCTGCCGAACTCACGCATTATGGTGCACCAGCCCTCGGGTGGCTTCCAGGGCCAGGCAACTGACATTATGCTGCACGCGCAGGAAATCCTGAACCTCAAGAAGCGGCTTAACGAGATCTACGTCAAGCATACCGGCCAGACCTACAAGTCGATCGAGGATGCGCTGGAACGCGACAAGTTCCTCACCGCCGCCGATGCCCAGGCGTTCGGCCTCGTCGACAAGGTGATCGACAAGCGGCCCGATGACCCGGTTTCCGTCGCCAAGGCGAGCTGAACGGGGCGAGGCAACCCAAGCTGATCGTCCCAGTTGGCCCAAACCGGCGTTAATAGGGATTGCCCCGCCAAATGGTCCCGAAAGCGTTCCTTTCTGCCCGGTCCGGCCGAAAGTTCCGCTTTCGCCCCGGTTTGGCGTGGTAATCGCGCAACGCCTGGCGGATTTTGACCGGTAATTGGCGCGCAGCGGCGCAAATCACGGTATTGTCACGGATAGCGTAGCCTCGGCAATTAGCGAATTCTTGATAGTCGGGTGCGAGCATGGTTGGCTAGGTCGCTTGGGTTATGCTTGCATGGGATTCGAGTTGGCCGCGATTCCCGCGGCGAGACAAGAAAAAAGGGTCTTTTCTGGTACGGATTTTGCTCTATCTACAACGACTTGAACAAAGATCGTGGCCGGCAGTTGCCGGGATCAGAGCAAGCCTGCTTGATCGAACTGCGGACGGAGACATGAATGAGTAAGGTTGGCGCCAGCGACTCCAAGAACACGCTGTATTGCTCGTTCTGCGGCAAGAGCCAGCACGAAGTTCGCAAACTGATCGCGGGTCCAACCGTCTTCATCTGCGACGAATGCGTCGAGCTCTGCATGGACATCATCCGTGAGGAAAACAAATCCTCGCTGGTGAAGTCGCGCGACGGGATTCCGACGCCGAAGGAAATCTGCAAGGTGCTGGACGATTATGTCATCGGCCAGAGCCATGCCAAGAAGGTGCTCTCGGTCGCCGTCCACAATCACTACAAGCGGCTCAATCATCAGACCAAGCACAACGACGTCGAGCTAGCGAAGTCGAACATCCTGCTGATCGGCCCGACCGGTTCGGGCAAGACGCTGCTGGCGCAGACGCTGGCGCGTATCCTTGACGTTCCCTTCACGATGGCGGACGCCACGACGCTGACCGAAGCCGGTTATGTCGGCGAAGACGTCGAGAATATCATCCTGAAGCTGCTGCAGTCGGCCGACTACAATGTCGAGCGCGCCCAGCGCGGCATCGTCTATATCGACGAAATCGACAAGATCAGCCGCAAGTCTGACAATCCGTCGATCACCCGCGACGTCTCGGGCGAGGGCGTGCAGCAGGCTTTGCTCAAGATCATGGAAGGCACCGTCGCATCGGTGCCTCCGCAAGGCGGCCGCAAGCATCCGCAGCAGGAATTCTTGCAGGTCGACACCACCAATATCCTGTTCATCTGCGGCGGCGCTTTCTCGGGGCTCGAGAAGATCATCTCCGCGCGGGGCCGTTCGACTTCGATCGGCTTCGGCGCCCAGGTGCTGGCGCCGGAAGACCGCCGCACCGGCGAAATTTTCCGTCACGTCGAGCCGGAAGATCTCCTCAAGTACGGCCTGATCCCGGAATTCGTCGGCCGTCTGCCGGTCGTGGCGACGCTGGAGGACCTGGATGAGGCTTCGCTGAAGAAGATCCTGACCGATCCGAAGAACGCTCTGGTCAAGCAGTATCAGCGGCTGTTCGAGATGGAGAACATCGAGCTGACCTTCGCCGATGAGGCGCTTGGCGCGGTCGCCCGCAAGGCGATCGAGCGCAAGACCGGCGCACGTGGTCTGCGATCGATCCTCGAAAGCATTCTGCTCGAGACCATGTTCGACCTGCCGGGTCTGGAAGGTGTGGAAGAGGTGGTGATCTCGCGCGAAGTCGTGGAAGGAACGGCGCGCCCGCTCTACATCTACGCCGATCGTTCCGACCGTGCGGTCGAAAGCAGCGCAAGCGCCTGAAGACTTCAGGCGCTTGGCTATCGGTGTTCTTCAGGGGCGCTGTCGGGCCTTTTCGGCGGCCGTTTCAAGCTAGGTTGCAAGCCTTATTTTGCCTTGTCCCACAGGCATTTTCAGCGACTTGACACCCCTCCCGCCGATAGCCACCTAATATCACTGGCGGCGTGAAAGTACCTCGAAGATTCGCGCCGGCAAAAGCCGGAACGGCGGCCTCATCAGGCTCCGGTTTTCCGGCGGACTCGGCACCTTGTGGCCGTTGCGCATGATGCGGATGGCGTGCAAGGGGGCACAACAAAAGGAAAAGGCCATGACCACCCCAAAACCCCGGCCATCGATCGTTCATGGCGAAAGCCACGCTTATCCCGTTCTGCCGCTGCGCGACATCGTCGTTTTCCCGCACATGATCGTGCCGCTGTTCGTCGGCCGCGAGAAGTCGATCCGCGCGCTTGAAGAGGTGATGAAGAACGATGCGCTGATCATGCTCGCGACGCAGAAGAACGCGTCTGACGATGATCCGGCGCCGGATGCGATTTACGAGACTGGCACGCTTGCAAGCGTGTTGCAGCTCCTGAAATTACCCGACGGCACCGTCAAGGTGCTGGTGGAAGGGCTCGAACGCGCACGTGTGGAAAAATACACCGCGCGTACCGAATATTATGAGGCGACCGCGGTGGCGCTCGCCGACACCGACGCCACGTCAGTCGAAGCGGAAGCGCTGGCGCGTTCGGTCGTGTCGGATTTCGAAAGCTATGTGAAGCTCAACAAGAAGATTTCGGCAGAGGTCGTCGGCGTGGTGCAGGCGATCACGGATTTCGCCAAGCTGGGCGACACCGTGGCTTCGCATCTGGCCGTCAAGATCGCCGACCGGCAGTCGATCCTGGAGACGCTGTCGGTGACGGCGCGGCTTGAGAAGGTGCTCGGGTTGATGGAGAGCGAGATCTCCGTGCTCCAGGTCGAGAAGCGCATCCGCTCGCGCGTCAAGCGCCAGATGGAGAAGACCCAGCGCGAGTACTATCTCAACGAGCAGATGAAGGCGATTCAGAAGGAACTCGGCGACGACGAGGGCCGGGACGAACTCGCCGATCTCGAAGAGAAAATCTCCAAGACCAAGCTTTCCAAGGAAGCGCGCGAAAAGGCGCAGCACGAGCTGAAGAAGCTGCGCCAGATGTCGCCGATGTCGGCGGAAGCGACTGTCGTGCGCAACTATCTCGACTGGCTGCTGTCGATCCCGTGGAACAAGAAATCCAAGGTCAAGAAGGACCTCGTTGCCGCGCAGGAAGTGCTCGACAGCGACCACTACGGGCTCGAGAAGGTCAAGGACCGGATCGTCGAGTATCTGGCGGTGCAGTCGCGCGCCAACAAGCTGACCGGGCCGATCCTGTGCCTCGTCGGGCCTCCCGGCGTCGGCAAGACCTCGCTCGGCAAGTCGATTGCGAAGGCGACAGGGCGCGAGTTCGTGCGCGTCTCGCTCGGCGGTGTGCGGGATGAGGCCGAAATCCGCGGGCACCGGCGGACCTATATCGGTTCGATGCCGGGCAAGATCATCCAGTCGATGCGCAAGGCCAAGACGTCGAACCCGCTGTTCCTTCTGGACGAGATCGACAAGATGGGCGCCGATTTCCGCGGCGATCCGTCGTCGGCGCTGCTTGAGGTTCTTGACCCCGAGCAGAACTCGTCCTTCAACGACCACTACCTCGAGGTCGATTACGATCTCTCCAACGTGATGTTCATCACGACCGCGAATACGCTCAATATTCCCGGACCCTTGATGGACCGCATGGAGATCATCCGGATCGCCGGCTACACCGAGAACGAGAAGGTGGAGATCGCGCGCAAGCACCTGATCCCGAACGCGCTCTCCAAGCACGGTCTGGACACCAAGGAATGGTCGATCGACGATGACGCGCTGCTTCTGATGATCCGCCGTTACACCCGCGAAGCGGGCGTGCGGAACCTGGAGCGTGAACTTTCGACACTCGCCCGCAAGGCGGTGAAGGAGTTGATGATCTCCAAGAAGAAGTCGGTCAAGGTCACCGAGAAGACGATCGAAGACTTCCTTGGCGTGCCGAAGTTCCGCTATGGGGAGATCGAGACCGACGACCAGGTCGGCATTGTCACCGGACTTGCCTGGACAGATGTCGGCGGCGAACTCTTGACGATCGAAGGCGTCATGATGCCCGGCAAGGGCAAGATGACCGTCACGGGCAATCTGCGCGACGTGATGAAGGAGTCGATCTCGGCGGCGGCATCTTTCGTCCGCTCGCGCGCGGTTGGCTTTGGCATCGAGCCGCCGCTGTTCGACAAGCGGGACATTCACGTCCACGTGCCGGAGGGGGCAACCCCGAAGGACGGCCCGTCGGCCGGCGTCGCAATGGCAACCGCCATCATTTCGGTGATGACCGGCATTCCGGTCCGGCATGATGTCGCCATGACCGGCGAAATCACGCTGCGGGGCAGGGTGCTTCCGATCGGCGGGTTGAAGGAGAAGCTCTTGGCCGCCGCGCGCGGCGGTATCAAGACGGTGCTGATCCCGGAAGACAACGCCAAGGATCTCACGGAGATTTCCGATGCGATCAAGGGCGGGATGAACATCATCCCGGTCACCCGGCTTGACGAGGTGGTGGCCAAGGCGCTGGTGCGGCCTCCCGTGCCGATCGTCTGGGAGGAAGACTCCGCCAAGGTGCCGGTGACCCCGGAGGCCGGTGACGAGGCCTCAGGCGGCCTGACCGCGCACTAAAGTCCCTCGACACTTGAATGAAAACGGCGCCTTCGGGCGCCGTTTTTTTCCGCCCTGCCGGGAAAGGGCGGCCGGATCGGACCTTGCGCCAAAGGGGTGCGCGAGGCTAAACACTCCTCCTACGGGCGGCTAGCTCAGCTGGTTAGAGCATCTCGTTTACACCGAGAGGGTCTGCGGTTCGAATCCGTAGCCGCCCACCATGCTTTCGGTTTTTGAAGAACACTCCCAGCAGCGGCCAAGTCAGCACAGCCGCGCTTGGATCTCTGCGAACTTCCTAAACCTCTTACACCCTTGGTAACGAAATGAGCCGCCCGGGGGCGGCCCATTTCCGGAATATGACGCGAAGCCAATCTACTTGGTCGCGTGCTTCACCGCGTCCTTTACGTCTCCGGCGGCTTTGTGCACATCGCCTTTCGCTTTATCCATCTTGCCTTCGGATTGAAGTTCCTTGTCTCCCGTCGCCTTCCCGGCGATATCCTTGATCGCGCCCTTTGCCTTGTCAGCGGCGCCTTTTACATGTTCCTTATCCATCGTGTGTCTCCATCTCGTTGCTGGTGGGATAAGCGTCCGCGGTTAAGAGAAGTTCCCGCTAGCAAGACGGTGTATTACCCGTCGTCGACTTGGCACCGTTGCAAGGTCCGTTTGCATTGAGTCCGGGATTTGCCCGGGTAGCCGGGTCATTACCCGTTCCCATGCCCGTGGTCCCGCCGGTTGCTCTGTTGCCCGACGTGATGCTGCCGGGCGAAGTCATCCCCGGCGACGCTGTGCCGCCGACTGAGCCTGCGCCCGCTGCTCCCGAGGAGCCGCCACCGCCCGCGGCAGCACCCGCGCCGCCGCCACCCGCGCCGCCTCCTCCGCCACCACCGCCGCCCTGGGCGAAAGCCACGCTGCCCGATGCGACGAGCGCCGTTGCCAGAATTACTGTCGTGATCTTCATGTCGTCCTCTATTCTCTCTGATCGGAGGATAAGAAGTGCGTCGGCGCGACGTTCCTACAAAGTCCCGTTCGTGATTGTGTGTAACGTTGTGGACATAGGGCTAGTCCCCGCCCGATCTCGGCGCGGCGGCAATGCGATGTGACCTGCTTTCGTGCAGACAATCGTTGGCGCGGCTGTCACTAAAATCTCAACTTCCACGCGGGACTGCCCCACTGCTTGTGATTGCAGGAGTTGGCCATCTTCTGAAGGTTTGCGATCCGGTCCTTCATTTTTTGCTGGGCCACTTGCCGTGTCATCTGTTCGTGGTCAGCGAACTGCGCCTGCATGCCGCCGGTAACGCATTTGCAATAGTTGACGCACTTTTCGTGCTCGTTCGGGTGGTTCTTGTCACACGCGGGAAGGCAGGCATCATATTCGGCGGAATAGTCCTTTTTCGACCACTCCGCCTGAGCGGCGCCGGCAAGCAACGTTGCCAGCAGCATGGAATGGACGAACTTCACGATCGGCGCCCTTTCGCAACATGGCTTTGACCACCACAACGCAGATTATGTGATATTGACAGCGACGACAAAGTTGCCGGGCAGCAGGCGTTAACACGGGTCTGAGACATGGATGCACCTCAAGGTCACGAGAAGAATGCCGATCAGATTGCTTACTGGAATGGTCCCGGAGGCCAGCGCTGGGTCGATCGGCAGGCCAGCCAGGACATTCTGCTGCGACCAGTGGTCGATCTGCTGATCGACCGCGCCCGGATCACTCCCGGCGAGCAAATTCTCGACATCGGGTGCGGCAGCGGCGCCACCTCGCGCGCGTTTGCGGAACGCACGGGGCGGACTGGACATGTCACGGCCGTCGATATTTCGGCGCCGATGCTGGCCCGTGCCCGGGAGCTCGCCCCACCCGATGCGCCGATCGATTTCATTCTCGCCGACGCCACCGTGCATCCGTTCCCGCCGGACCGTTTCGATCTGCTCGCCTCGCGCTTCGGCGTGATGTTTTTCGCCGATCCCGCAATATCCTTCACCAATATGCATCGCGCGATGCGGCGAACAGGTCGGGTCACTTTTGCTTGCTGGCGGGAGCCGCGTGAAAATCCGTTCTTCATGGTTCCGCTGCAGGCTGTTTACCGTCACGTTCCGAAAATGCCGCCGGTCGGTCCCGACGAGCCGGGCCCGTTCGCCTTCGCCTCCGCGGAGCGCGTGAGGCGCATTCTCACGGCCGCCGGCTTTTCCGGAATTGCGATGGAGCCCTGCAACCTTTCGTTCGACATGGCGATTGGGCAGGGCCTGGAGGCGGCGGTCAAAAGCGGCATCCAGATGGGGCCTGCCTCCCGCGCGCTCACGGATCAGCCAGCCGAGATCGTCGCGGCCGCAACCCAGTCGGTCCGCGACGCGCTCGCGCCTTATGCCAAGGGACCTTCGGTACCGCTCGACGGCGCGATCTGGATCGTGACAGCCAAGGCATAGCCAGAAGGCGTCGAGCAAGGCCTGCGGTTTACGCCCGTTCTTCCCAGATCATCGCAAGATGCACGATGGTCTGCACGGCCTTTTCCATGTCCTGCCGGCTGACCCATTCGAGCCGCGAATGGAAAGCGTGTTCGCCGGCGAACATGTTGGGGCAGGGCAGCCCCATGAACGACAGCCGCGAGCCGTCGGTGCCGCCGCGGATCGCGGTCTTCGCCGGCGTCAATCCTGCGCGCCGAACCGCCTCTACCGCATATTCGACGATCTCCGGGTGACGATCGATCACCTGCTTCATGTTGCGGTACTGCTGCTTGATTTCGATCTGGTAGCTCGAGCGCGGGAAGTCCTTCATCACCTCTTTGACGATGCGCTCCAGCAGCGCTTCCTTGTCGCGCAGACCGTCCTCGGTGAAGTCGCGGACGATCAGGCCCAGTGTCGCCGCTTCGAGCGTCCCGGATATGCCGGTGGGATGTAAAAATCCCTCCCGGCCTGCGGTGGTCTCCGGAGAGCAGGTATTTTTCGGCAGGCGCTCGACGATGGCGGCTGCGATCTTGATCGCGTGCTCCATCTTGCCCTTGGCAAAGCCGGGGTGCGCGGAAACGCCCTGGATTGTGATGGTCGCTGCGTCCGCCGAGAACGTCTCGTCCTCGATCTGACCCGCGCTCTCGCCATCGATCGTATAGGCGAAATCGGCGCCGAGCTTTTTCAAGTCGGCCTTGTCGACGCCGCGGCCGATCTCCTCGTCCGGTGTGAACAGCACCTTGATCGTGCCGTGCTTGATTTGCGGGTTCTTCAACAGGAAATGCACCGCATCCATGATCTCGGCGACGCCGGCTTTGTTGTCGGCGCCGAGCAGCGTCGTGCCGTCGGTCGTGATGATGTCGTGGCCGATCTGGCTCGCCAGCGCGGGATGCTCGGCATAACGGATCACTTGCGAGGGATCGGCCGGCAGCACGATGTCGCCGCCCCGGTAGTTCTTCACGACCTGGGGTCTGACATTGGCGCCGGAACAGTCGGGCGACGTATCCATGTGCGAGCAGAAGCAGATCACCGGCACCTGCTTGTCGGAATTTGCCGGCAGGGTCGCATAGACGTAGCCGTAATCGTCGAGGTGGGCATCGGACAGGCCGATCTCCTGGAGTTCGGCAGCGAGCAGACGTCCCAGATTCTTCTGCTTCTCGGTCGAGGGGCAGGTCGGCGATTCCGGATCGGACTGGGTGTCGATCACCACATAGCGCAGGAAGCGCTCGGTCACGGTATGGGCAAAGGCGAGGCGGGAGGAGTTCGCGGTCATGCCCGCGAGTAACAGAAAATCGCGCCTGAGGGGAGATGGCGCGAGAGACGGGACTCGAACCCGCGGCCTCCGCCGTGACAGGGCGGCGCTCTAACCAACTGAGCTACTCCCGCGGATGCTCCGATCAAGACCGGTCCGCAACGGAGCAGGAATTAAAGGGGTGTCTGTCTTTAGTCAAGGTTGTTGCAAAACCAGCTGTTTCGCCGGGCTTTCCGCCACGTACGATGCAAAAAAGGCGCTATTTGCAGGCAAAGCCACACGGGGAGCGAAACCACGAATCGTCCATAGCTTCGGCTTCCTGGTTTCTCGAAGACCATTAACACAGGGAGGCCAAACATGGCGAAAGCTGCGACCCCCGCCACCATCACGCTCAAGCACCTCGCCGCTGACATCGCCGAGGCGCACGAGCTGCCCAAGAAACAGGCGGAAACCATCCTGACTGACCTCGTGGAGCGGATCACCAAACACCTGAAGGAGGGTGAGCGTATTCGCATCGTCGGCCTCGGCATCCTCCAGGTGCGCAAGCGCGCCGCCCGCGTCGGCCGCAACCCCGCGACCGGCGAACAGATCCAGATCAAGGCAAGCAAGAAGGTCGCGTTCCGCGCGGCCAAGGAGCTGGAGGAAGCGGTTTAACAGGAAACCCGCCTAACCATCTGGATTCTCAGCTTGTTGACCCTATCTGGGGGGTGTCGCCCGTTAAACGTATCTGCTGCTGCCGCAAGCGGCTATCTGGCGCCCTTGGTGAACGGGGTACTTCGGGGACAAAAGCTACGGCTACCGGACTCCCAGGCTGTCGGAGCTGGACAGGGCAATCGGCTGGCCAGCCTTCTGAACTCCGGCGCTCGGGGGGTATTCAGAGCCTGTGCGGGCAAAAATTCCAAGACCGGCAACCGCGATTCCCGCCACAAGCGCCGTCACGACGATCTTCAGGTGGGTGGCACGGTCCGCGGAATGAATGGAGTGGTTCATGGAGCCTCCCGGGCGTCTTGGCGCCGTTTGTTGGTTCCCGTGTACCCTTGATTTGTTTCCGGTTGGTTTCGGATATCGATGAAATTGGTTTCATTCTGGCCGGACGCTCTGAACGCGCGGCTGTTGCCAGAAATCAAAGTTGCAGCCACGAACTGGACGCCGGCCAAACGTCCGACGGAGTTTTCCACGCCGGCTGAACTCCGAAACGGCGTCAAGATAGCTTGTCTTGCGCCTCTTGGTGCGCTGCGCTAAGGCTCGGAACAATTCTAATCAACGAATCTGCGGACCCCGATGACCGCAGCGAAACCAAGGCTCCGCCGATGACCGGCATCCTCCAGAATTATCTTCCCCTCGTGGTGTTTATCGGCGTCGCCGGCCTGATCGGCCTGGTGCTCCTGATTGCGCCCTTCCTGGTGGCGTTCCAGCAGCCGGACCCGGAAAAACTTTCGGCCTATGAATGCGGCTTCAATGCCTTTGACGATGCCCGCATGAAGTTCGACGTCCGCTTCTATCTGGTCGCCATCCTCTTCATCATCTTCGACCTTGAAGTCGCCTTTCTGTTCCCGTGGGCGGTTGCCTACGGAAAGCTGGGGGCGACCGGGTTCTGGTCCATGTTCGTGTTTCTGGCCGTGCTCACGGTCGGTTTTGCCTATGAATGGAAGAAAGGGGCGCTGGAATGGGATTGAGCCAAGCTCCCACCAAGCCAGGGTTCGCGCCGGCGGTTGCGCCCGCTGCGAGCGGCATTATTGACCCTTCCACCGGAAAACCGGTCGGCGCCAAGGACCCCTATTTCCTGGAGATCAATCACGAGCTTTCGGACAAGGGCTTCTTCGTTGCCGCCGCCGACGACCTGATCACCTGGGCGCGCACCGGCTCGCTGATGTGGATGACATTCGGCCTTGCCTGTTGCGCGGTCGAAATGATGCAGGTGTCAATGCCGCGTTATGACGTCGAGCGCTTCGGCTTTGCGCCGCGGGCCTCGCCCCGGCAATCGGACGTGATGATCGTCGCCGGCACGCTGACCAACAAGATGGCGCCGGCGCTGCGCAAGGTTTACGACCAGATGCCGGAACCGCGCTACGTGATCTCGATGGGATCGTGCGCCAATGGCGGCGGTTATTACCACTATTCTTATTCGGTGGTTCGCGGCTGTGACCGCATCGTGCCCATCGACATCTACGTGCCCGGCTGCCCGCCCACGGCAGAGGCGCTGCTCTACGGGGTCCTCTTGTTGCAGAAGAAGATCCGGCGCACGGGAACCATCGAACGCTAGCTAGGGTTTTGGGATGGACGACGGCAAGCTTGACGCTTTGGGGCAGACGATCGTTGGCGCGCTATCGGGTGCGGCGACGGGCCATTCGGTGGCGTTCAACCAGCTTACGGTGGATGTGCGGATCGAACGCATCGTCGATGTCGTCCGCTATCTCCGGGACGATCCGGCCTGCCGCTTCGTCAATCTGACGGATGTCACGGCAGTCGATTATCCCGGCCGCGAGAAGCGGTTCGATGTGGTTTACCACCTGCTGTCGCCGACCTTGAATACCCGCATCCGTCTGCGCGGCGAAGCTGACGAAACGACGCAGGTGCCTTCGATCATCGGCGTGTTTCCGGGCGCCGACTGGTTCGAGCGCGAAACCTACGATCTCTACGGCGTGATCTTCGTTGGCCACCCGGACATGCGCCGTCTGTTGACGGATTACGGTTTCGACGGCCACCCGCTGCGCAAGGATTTTCCGCTCACCGGGTTTGTCGAGGTACGCTACGACGACCAGGAGAAGCGGGTGCTGTACGAGCCGGTCCGGCTCAATCAGGAATTCCGGAAATTCGATTTTATGTCGCCATGGGAAGGCGCTGACTACCCGCTCCCGGGTGACGAGAAAGCGAAGGCGGAGCCGAAGTCATGAACGAGCAACCGCAAAGCTTGCGCAACTTCACCATCAATTTTGGCCCGCAGCATCCGGCGGCGCACGGTGTGCTGCGTCTCGTGCTGGAACTGGACGGCGAGGTCGTCGCCCGCGTCGACCCCCATATCGGCCTGCTTCACCGCGGCACCGAAAAGCTGATCGAGGCCAAGACCTATCTTCAGGCGATTCCGTATTTCGACCGGCTGGACTACGTCGCGCCGATGAATCAGGAGCACGCATTCTGCCTTGCGGCGGAAAAGCTGCTCGGCATCGAGGTGCCGCGCCGCGGCCAGTTGATCCGGGTTCTGTATTGCGAGATCGGACGCATCCTTTCGCATCTTCTCAACGTCACGACACAGGCGATGGATGTCGGCGCGCTCACCCCGCCGCTGTGGGGCTTTGAGGAACGCGAGAAGCTGATGGTGTTCTACGAGCGCGCTTCGGGCTCGCGCATGCATGCGGCC
Organism: Bradyrhizobium sp.; assembly: GCF_027451485.1. GTDB lineage: Bacteria > Pseudomonadota > Alphaproteobacteria > Rhizobiales > Xanthobacteraceae > Bradyrhizobium. The sequence continues at coordinate 46,381 of NZ_DAIDJE010000048.1, read as the reverse complement.
TATTTCCGCATCGGCGGCGTGCACCAGGATCTGCCGGCGAAACTGATCGACGATATCGACACCTGGTGCGACGCGTTCCCGACGGTCATCGACGACCTCGAAACCTTGCTGACCGGCAACCGCATCTTCAAGCAGCGCAACGTCGACATCGGCGTCGTCACGCTGCAACAGGCCTGGGAATGGGGTTTCTCGGGCGTCATGGTGCGCGGCTCCGGCGCGGCCTGGGATCTTCGCAAGGCCCAGCCTTACGAATGCTATGCCGAGATGGATTTCGATATTCCGATCGGCAAAAACGGCGACTGCTACGACCGCTACTGCATCCGCATGGAAGAAATGCGGCAGTCGGTGAAAATCATGAAGCAGTGCATCGCCAAATTGCGCAGCCCCGACGGGCAGGGGCCGGTGGCGATCCAGGATCACAAAATCTTCCCGCCTCGCCGGGGCGAAATGAAGCGCTCGATGGAGGCCCTGATCCATCACTTCAAGCTCTACACGGAAGGTTTTCACGTCCCGGCCGGTCAGGTCTATGCGGCCGTCGAAGCGCCGAAGGGCGAGTTCGGCGTCTATCTCGTCGCCGACGGGTCCAACAAGCCCTACAAGTGCAAGATTCGCGCGCCGGGCTTTGCACATTTGCAGGCGATGGATTTCATCTGCCGCGGCCACCTGCTCGCCGACGTCTCGGCCATTCTCGGCTCCCTCGACATCGTGTTCGGAGAGGTTGATCGGTGATCGCAACGCCGCCCATCCAGTTCGACCGAGCCTCGGGCGCCCTCGAAGGGGCCAACCTGTGGGAGCGGACGGCTGCCTTGGCGCTGGTGACGGGCTCGAAAATCTCCTCTCATTTCTTCCATCGCGGCTACAACGGTTGCGCCAACCTGCTGCGCAAGACGCTGCCGGAGCGGAACATCGCCATCAGGCTAAATGAGGATGCGACGTTCGAGTTTCCCTATGGTGACGGCTATTGGAGCAAGCTGCTCGACCGTTCCTATCATTACGAAGACGAACTCGAATTGCTGTTCCGTCATTCCGTCGATGTCGACTACACGCTGCTCGATTGCGGCGCCAATTACGGCTACTGGTCGGTACTGGTGACGAGCAAGCCCTTCGGCGCGCACAAGGCTATCGCCTTCGAACCATCCTCGGAAAATTTTGCCAAGCTCGCCAATAACGCGAAGGTCAATGGCAGCCGCTTTGAGACGCTGAAGTGCGCCATCGGCGCTGCGAAGGGCACCGCTCGGCTGTCGGGTACCAAGCACGAGGCGTTCAGCATCGCCGGCGGCACGGTCGGCGGCGAAGAAGTGCCGGTGATGGCGCTCGATGATCTCCTCGCTGAAGGCAGGATCGCGCCGGGCGGCAAGTACCTTATCAAGCTCGACGTCGAGGGCGTCGAAATCGACGCCATCAAGGGCGGCACGAAATTGCTTGCCGGCGACAGCGTGATCATTTGCGAGGAGCACGGCAACGACCCCGACCACACCGTGTCGCGCTATATCCTCGATCAGACACCGCTTCAGCTGATCGTCTACGACCCCCGTTCCAACCGCCTTGAGACCGTGACCGAGCTTTCGATCCTCGACCGCATCAAGGTTTCCTCCCACATCGGCTACAACGTCTTCGGCACGTCAAGCGCGTTCTGGCAGGAGCGAATTGCTGCCCTGAACGCCAGCGCCGGCCGCCGCATGCAATGAGAGACTGAATACGATGTCCGTTCGTCGCCTTGCGCCCAAGGAAGTCCAGCCTGCGAGCTTTACGTTCACGCCGGAGAATCTTGAATGGGCGAAGAAGGAAATCGCCAAGTATCCGCCCGGACGTCAGGCCTCGGCCGTCATCGCGATCCTGTGGCGGGTGCAGGAGCAGCACGAGGGCTGGGTGTCGGAAGCGGCGATCCGCGCGGTCGCCGACCTGCTCGACATGCCCTATATCCGCGTGCTCGAAGTTGCGACCTTCTACACCATGTTCCAGCTGGCGCCGGTCGGCAAGAAGGCGCACGTGCAGGTCTGCGGCACGACGCCGTGCCGCCTGCGCGGGGCGGGCGATCTGATCGAGGTCTGCCAGAGCCGGATCCATCACGATCCCTTCCATCTGTCGAAGGACGGCAATTTTTCCTGGGAGGAGGTCGAGTGTCTCGGCGCCTGTGTGAACGCACCGATGGTCCTGATCGGGAAGGATACCTATGAGGACTTGACCAAGGAGAGCTTCGGCAAGGTGCTGGACGGCTTTGCCACCGGCAAGCCGCCGAAGCCCGGGCCGCAGATTGATCGCCAGTTCTCCGCGCCTGTCGGCGGACCGACTACGCTGAAGGAAACCACCTGATGCTCGAGGATAAGGACCGCATCTTCAAAAATCTCTACGGCCTGCACGACTGGGGCCTCGAGGGTGCTCGGCGTCGCGGCGCCTGGGATGGAACCAAGGCGATCATCGAGAAGGGGCGCGACTGGATCATCAACGAGATGAAGGCCTCCGGCCTGCGCGGCCGCGGCGGCGCCGGATTCCCGACCGGGATGAAATGGTCCTTCATGCCGAAGGAATCCAAGGACGGGCGCCCGAGCTATCTCGTGGTCAACGCCGACGAATCCGAGCCCGGCACCTGCAAGGACCGCGAGATCATGCGGCACGATCCGCATCTGCTGATCGAGGGTTGCCTGCTCGCGAGCTTCGCGATGGGCGCGCACGCGTGCTACATCTACGTGCGCGGCGAGTTCATCCGCGAGCGGGAGCATCTTCAGGCCGCGGTCGACCAGGCCTACGAGGCCAAGCTGATCGGCAAGGATAACGTCCATGGCTGGCCGTTCGATCTCTACGTCACTCACGGCGCCGGCGCCTATATCTGCGGCGAAGAGACGGCGCTCCTGGAAAGCCTCGAAGGCAAGAAGGGCCAGCCGCGGCTGAAGCCGCCGTTCCCGGCCAATGTTGGGCTGTTCGGCTGCCCAACGACGGTGAACAACGTCGAGTCGATCGCCGTCGCCCCCGATATCCTGCGCCGGGGGGCAGCCTGGTTCGCCGCCATCGGCCGGCCGAACAATGTCGGCACCAAGCTGTTCTGCATCTCAGGTCACGTGCAGCGGCCATGCAACGTCGAAGAGGCGATGGGCATTCCGTTCCGCGAACTGATCGAAAAACATTGCGGCGGCATTCGCGGCGGCTGGGATAATCTGAAGGCGGTAATTCCCGGCGGCTCGTCGGTGCGCATGGTGCCGGCCGAGCAGATCATCGACACGCCGATGGATTTCGACAGTCTCGGAAAGCTGCGCTCGGGGCTTGGCACCGCCGCCGTGATCGTGATGGACAAATCGACCGACCTCATCCGCGCGATCGCCCGCATCTCCTATTTCTACAAGCATGAGAGCTGTGGCCAGTGCACGCCTTGCCGCGAAGGCACGGGGTGGATGTGGCGCGTCTTGACCCGCATGGCGGAAGGTCGTGCCCACAAGCGCGAAATCGACATGCTGCTGGAAGTCACCAAGCAGGTCGAGGGCCACACCATCTGCGCGCTCGGTGATGCCGCAGCCTGGCCGATCCAGGGCCTGATCGCGCATTTCCGTCATGAGATCGAAGAACGCATCGATCAATATTCGCATAAGGCCGACCTCGACGATCAGGGCATTCTTGACCCCCAACATATGGTCGCGGCGGAGTAGGATATATGGCGCTGCCCGCAACATTCTGGCAGAAGTTCGGGACGCTGGCGCAGATGGCGCAGGCGGCCGTGGCGCTGCTCGGCTTTGTCGCGATCCTGTTCCAGATCAACGAAATCCGTTCCAACAACCGCGCCGTCGCCGCGCGGCAGGCGTTTCTTGCCTACACCGATCTTGCTTTCAAGAACCCGAAGTTTTCATCGCCCGATTACGCGGCGATCAAGGCGGGCGGGCATGATCTTCAGGTCCAGTACGAAAGCTTCGTGTCGTATTTCCTTTATGCATGCGAGGAAGCCTTCGCCGCCTTTTCGGACCGGCGGGAATGGCTCGCCTCCTGCGACTACGACCTGAAGCCGCATCTGCCGTTTCTCTGCGAGAAGAACCAGTCCGAGCCCACCTATCTCGCGACCTACGGCACCGTCACCCAGGACTGGGTGAAGAAATCCTTCATATCCGCCAGCGTCATGCCGCCGGACTGCAAGCTGGGAAAGACTTGAGACAGCAATGACCAAACTCGTTGTCGATGGCAAAGAAATCGATGTGCCCGCCGAATACACGCTGCTTCAGGCGTGTGAGGCGGCAGGCGCCGAAATCCCGCGCTTCTGCTACCACGAGCGGCTCTCGATCGCCGGCAATTGCCGGATGTGTCTGGTCGAGGTGAAGGGCGGCCCGAAGCCGGTCGCCAGCTGTGCCTGGGGCGTGCGCGATTGCCGTCCGGGACCGAATGGAGAGCCGCCGGAGATCTCCACCCGCTCGCCGATGGTCAAGAAGGCGCGCGAAGGCGTGATGGAATTTTTGCTGATCAACCATCCGCTCGACTGCCCGATCTGCGACCAGGGCGGGGAATGCGACCTGCAGGACCAGGCGATGGGCTATGGCGTCGACAGCTCGCGCTTCGCCGAGAACAAGCGCGCTGTCGAGGACAAATATCTCGGCGCGCTGGTCAAGACGTCGATGACCCGCTGCATCCAGTGCACGCGGTGCGTCCGTTTCTCGGCTGAAATTTGCGGGGCGCCGGAAATGGGCGCAACCGGCCGCGGCGAGGACATGGAGATCACGACCTATCTCGAGAGCGCGCTGACCTCCGAGTTGCAGGGCAATCTTGTCGATATCTGTCCCGTCGGCGCGTTGACGTCGAAGCCTTACGCCTTCGCCGCGCGGCCGTGGGAACTGGGCAAGACCCAGTCGGTCGACGTGATGGACGGCGTGGGTTCGGCGATCCGGGTGGATACGCGCGGGCGCGAGGTGATGCGGATCCTGCCGCGCGTCAACGAGGCGATCAACGAGGAGTGGATTTCCGACAAGACCCGCCACGTGGTCGATGGGTTGCGCACGCAGCGGCTTGACCGGCCCTACATCCGCGCCAACGGCAAGCTCCAGCCGGCCTCATGGCAGCAGGCCTTTGCCGCGATTGCCGCCAAGGTTTCGCGCACCGACGGAAAGCGCATCGGTGCCATCGCCGGCGATCTCGCCGCCGTGGAAGAGATGTTTGCCCTGAAAGAGCTTCTGGCCAAGTTCGGCTCGGTCAATCTCGCCGTCCAGGGCGGCGATGCCTTCGACCCGAAGGCCGGACGCGCGTCCTATCTTTTTAATCCGACGATTGCCGGCATCGACCAGGCCGATGCGCTGTTGATTGTGGGCTCGAACCCGCGCAAGGAGGCCGCGGTTCTCAACGCGCGCATTCGCAAGCGCTGGCGCACCGGTCAGCTCAAGGTCGGCGTGATCGGGATTAAGGCCGATCTGACCTACGACTATGATTACATCGGCGCAGGAGCGGATTCGTTCGGCGATCTCGCCGCCGGCAAGCATTCCTTTGCCGACGTCCTGAAGAATGCGAAGAAGCCGATCGTGCTGGTTGGCGCCGGCGCGTTTGGGCGTCACGACGGGGCGGCAATTTTGGCACGCGCCGCGAAACTCGCGTTGGCTATCGACGCAGTCAAGGACGGCTGGGACGGCTTTGCCGTCTTGCACGATACCGCTTCGCGCGCCGGCGCACTCGACATCGGTTTTGCTGCCGGAGCGGATGGATTGAACGCGGCGCAGATGACGACCTTCGGAACGCTCGACGTCCTGTTCCTGCTGGGCGCCGACGAGGTGAAGGTGCCGGACGGGACCTTCGTGGTTTATATCGGCACCCATGGCGATGCCGGCGCACACCGGGCCGATGTCATCCTGCCCGGCGCAGCTTACACCGAAAAGTCCGGTATCTTCGTCAATACCGAGGGCCGGGCGCAGATGGCCAACCGCGCCGGTTTCCCGCCCGGGGAAGCGCGCGAAGATTGGGCGATCATCCGCGCACTGTCGGAAGTTTTGGGGAAAAAGCTGCCGTTCGACTCGCTGGCGTCGCTGCGTCAGGCCCTCTTCAAGACAGCGCCGCATCTGATGCGCCTCGACCAGATCGCGGCGGGCGATGCGGCGGCCATCAAGGCGCTTGCCACCCGCGGCGGCGAGGTTGAAAAGGTGCCGTTCAAGGCGTCGGTTGAGGACTTCTATCTGACCAACCCGATCGCACGGGCGTCTGCCGTAATGGCGGAATGCTCGCGTCTTGCCTCCGGGCGCATGCTGACGGCAGCGGAGTGAGCGTGACCAGATGACTGAATTCTTCGCAAGCGCATTCTGGACCGGCTTCCTGTGGCCGTTGATCATCATGGTGGCCGAGAGCCTGCTCCTGCTGGTCGTTCTCCTGGTCGCAATCGCCTATATCCTGCTGGCCGACCGCAAGATCTGGGCGGCGGTACAGATCAGGCGTGGCCCTAACGTGGTCGGGCCGTTCGGCCTGTTCCAGTCGTTCGCCGATCTTCTGAAGTTCGTGCTGAAGGAGCCGACCATTCCCGCCGGCGCCAACAAGGGCGTTTTCCTGCTGGCGCCGCTGGTCTCCTGCGTGCTCGCGCTGGCCGCCTGGGCGGTGATCCCGACCAATTTCGGCTGGGCGATCGCCGACATCAATGTCGGCATTCTCTACATCTTCGCGATTTCCTCGCTGTCGATCTACGGCATCATCATGGCCGGCTGGTCGTCGAACTCGAAATATCCGTTCCTTGCGGCCTTGCGCTCGGCGGCGCAGATGGTGAGTTACGAAGTCTCGATCGGCTTTGTCATCATCACCGTTCTGTTGTGCGCCGGCACGCTCAACCTGTCGGGCGTGGTCGAGGCGCAGCAGGCGCGGGGGTTGGCGAGCCTGATCGGCCTGCCGCAGCTCACCATCCTGAACTGGTATGTGTGGCCGCTATTTCCGATGTTCGTCGTGTTCTACGTCTCGGCGCTGGCGGAAACCAACCGTCCGCCATTCGATCTGGTCGAGGCTGAATCCGAACTGGTTGCCGGCTTCATGGTCGAGTATGGCTCGACGCCTTACCTGCTGTTCATGCTGGGAGAATACGTCGCGATCACCACGATGTGCGCGATGGCGACGATCCTGTTCTTGGGGGGCTGGCTGCCGCCGGTGAACTTGCCGCCCTTCACCTGGGTGCCGGGCGTGATCTGGTTCGCGCTGAAATTGTTTTTCATGTTCTTCCTGTTCGCGATGGCCAAGGCCATCGTCCCGCGCTACCGCTACGACCAGTTGATGAGACTCGGCTGGAAGGTGTTCCTGCCGTTGTCGCTCGCGATGGTGGTCGTCGTTGCGGGCGTACTGCAACTTGCGGGGATCGCGCCGAAATGAGGTCGCTATGAGTATCAACATCAACGCCACCACCCGCTCGCTTCTGTTGACGGAATTCGTCTCGGCGTTCGTTCTCGCCATGCGCTATTTCTTCAAGCCGAAGCCGACCATCAACTATCCGTTTGAGAAGAACCCGATCTCGCCGCGCTTCCGCGGCGAGCACGCACTGCGCCGTTATCCGAACGGGGAAGAGCGCTGCATCGCCTGCAAGCTGTGCGAGGCGATCTGTCCGGCACAGGCGATTACGATCGAGGCGGGTCCGCGTCGCAATGACGGCACGCGCCGCACGGTGCGCTACGACATCGACATGGTGAAATGCATCTATTGCGGGCTGTGCCAGGAGGCCTGCCCGGTCGATGCCATCGTCGAGGGACCGAACTTCGAATTCGCGACGGAGACGCGCGAGGAGCTTTATTATGACAAAGCGAAGCTGCTGGCGAACGGCGACCGCTGGGAGCGCGAGATTGCCAAGTCGATCGCTCAAGACGCGCCATACCGGTGAGGTGAGGGGATGATCCTTCCGGCCCTGTTCTTTTATCTTTTTGCGGGCGTCTGCGTGGCTTCCGCGGTCATGGTGATCGTCTCGCGCAATCCCGTGCACTCCGTGCTGTTCCTGATCCTCGCCTTCGTGAACGCGTCGGGCCTGTTCGTGCTGATGGGGGCCGAGTTCCTGGCGATGATCTTGGTCGTCGTCTATGTCGGCGCGGTCGCGGTGCTGTTCCTGTTCGTGATCATGATGCTCGACGTCGACTTTGCCGAGTTGCGCGAGGGCTTCATCGAATATTTGCCGGTCGGGCTCGTGATTGGAGGCATCTTTCTCGTCGAATTGCTTCTGATCGGCGGCGGCTGGGTGATCAGCCCCAACGTCGCCAAATCGATCACGTCGGCAATCCCCGCCAACGTCAGCAACACGGAAGCCTTGGGTCTCGTGCTCTACACGAAATACATCCATTACTTCCAGATTGCGGGCATGGTGCTCCTGGTTGCCATGATAGGCGCGATCGTGCTGACGCTACGGCATAAGGCGTACGTCAAGCGGCAGGACATCAGCGTGCAGAATGCACGGACGGTGGAAATGGTGATGTCCGTGCGCAAGGTTGCCTCGGGCCAGGGCTTGCAGGATGCGGACCAGGCGGAGTGGGTGCGATGACGGTCGGTCTGGGGCACTATCTGGCGGTCGGCGCCATCCTGTTCACGCTCGGGATTCTCGGCATCTTCCTCAACCGCAAGAATATCATCGTCATCCTGATGTCGATCGAGCTGATCCTCCTTGCGGTCAACGTCAACCTCGTGGCTTTCTCGACCTTCATCGGCGATATCGTAGGCCAGGTGTTCGCGCTTCTGGTGCTGACGGTGGCGGCGGCGGAAGCTGCGATCGGCCTTGCGGTCCTGGTGGTATATTTCCGCAATCGCGGCTCGATCGCGGTTGAAGACGTCAATCTGATGAAGGGCTAGCGCGCGAGATGATTCAGGCAATCGTTTTTCTGCCGTTGATCGGCGCCGTCATCGCAGGCGTGATCTCGGTCGTTGGCGCGCACGGGCGCAATCCAAGCGGCGACGAGGTGGAACATCACGACGATGTGCACGGCCACGGAGGAGCGCCGGTCGGCGGCGACGCAAGCGTCATCCACAACCCGAGCCATGAACCGACAGCCCATGATGACCACGGGCATGGTCATGGCGACCATGTGAGCGAGCCGCCGGCCGTCGGATCACGCGCGGCCGAGCTGATCACCACGGGACTTCTGCTAGTTTCCGCGGCGCTGTCCTGGTTCATGCTCTACGACGTGGGCTTTGCCCATCACGACGTCAGGGTGGCCCTGTTCCCGTGGATCACGTCCGGCGATCTCCAGGTCTCCTGGACGCTGAGGGTGGATGCGCTGACCGCCGTGATGCTGGTGGTGGTCAACACGGTGTCCTCGCTCGTCCATCTCTATTCGATTGGCTACATGGACGAGGATCCGAACCAGCCGCGGTTCTTCGGTTACCTCTCGCTCTTCACCTTCGCGATGCTGATGCTCGTGACGGCCGACAACCTCGTGCAGCTGTTTTTTGGCTGGGAGGGCGTGGGTCTGGCGAGCTATCTCTTGATCGGCTTCTGGTATCAGAGGCCGTCGGCGAATGCGGCGGCGATAAAGGCTTTCGTGGTGAACCGCGTCGGCGACTTCGGTTTTGCGCTCGGCATCTTCGCCGTATTCATGCTGATCGGGTCGACCGACTTCGAAACAATCTTCGGCGCGGCGCCCGCTCTGACCGGCAAGACGATCAATCTGTTCGGCTGGCATCCTGATGCGCTGACCCTGGCTTGCCTGCTGCTGTTCACGGGGGCGATGGGCAAATCTGCCCAGTTCCTGCTGCACACCTGGTTGCCCGACGCGATGGAGGGCCCGACGCCGGTCTCCGCACTGATCCATGCCGCGACCATGGTCACCGCCGGCGTATTCATGGTGGCACGGCTTTCGCCGCTATTCGAACTGGCGCCGGACGCGCAGGCCTTCGTGATGTTCATCGGCGGCACGACCGCGTTCTTTGCCGCGACCATCGGCCTCGTCCAGAACGACATCAAGCGCATCGTCGCCTATTCAACCTGTTCGCAGCTCGGCTACATGTTCGTGGCGATGGGGGCGGGCGCTTACTCGGTGGGCATGTTCCACCTGTTCACTCACGCCTTCTTCAAGGCACTGTTGTTCTTGGGCTCGGGCTCGGTGATCTATGCGATGCATCACGAGCAGGACATCCGCAACATGGGCGGCCTGAAGGACCGGATTCCCTTCACCTATCTCGTCATGGTCGTCGGTACGCTGGCATTGACAGGATTCCCGCTGACCGCCGGCTACTTCTCAAAGGACGCGATCATCGAGTCCGCTTTCGCCTCGCATAATCCGTTTGCGACCTACGGCTATCTGGCCACAGTGGTCGCGGCCGGACTCACCTCGTTCTATTCGTGGCGTCTGATCTTCAAGACCTTCCACGGCGAGCCGCACGACCAGGAGCATTACGAAGCCGCGCATGAATCGCCATTGACCATGCTGGTTCCGATCGGCCTGCTTGCCGTCGGCTCAATCCTGGCCGGCTTCCCCTTCAAGGAGATATTCACCGGCCCGCACGGGGTCGAAGAATTCTTCCGCGAATCCGTGAAGATGAACCCACATATCCTGGAGGATATGGAGCGGATGCCGTATCTGCTCGGGTTGTTGCCGACGCTGATGATGGTCATCGGCTTTGCGGTGTCCTGGCTGTTCTATATTCGCCGGCCGTATCTGCCGGTCGAACTGGCGAACCAGCAGCCGCTGCTCTACAAGTTCCTGCTCAACAAGTGGTACTTCGACGAGCTGTACGATGTGATCTTCGTCCGTCCGGCGAAATGGATCGGGCGCTTCCTTTGGAAGGTCGGCGACGGCAAGATCATCGACGGTCTCGGTCCGGACGGCGTCTCGGCGCGGGTGCTCGATGTGACCCGAAGCGCCGTCAAACTTCAGACCGGCTATCTCTATCACTACGCCTTTGCGATGCTGATCGGGGTCGCCGGCTTCATCACCTGGTTCATGTTCGGTGTGGGAGGCTAGCCGATGACGACCTGGCCCATTCTTTCGGTCGTTACCTTCCTGCCGACGGTCGGTGCGCTGCTGGTCTATCTCGTCAGAGGCGATGACAAGGCGGCACAGCGCAACGTGCGCTGGATCGCGCTCTGGACGACGCTGGTGACGTTTGCGGTGTCGCTGCTTCTGGTCGCGCGTTTCGATCCGACGCAGGCCGACTTCCAGTTCGTCGAGAAGGCGCCCTGGCTTGCCAACGCCATTACCTACCACATGGGCGTCGACGGCATTTCGCTGCCCTTCGTCATCCTGACCACTGCCTTGATGCCGTTCTGCATCGTGGCCAGCTGGAAATCGGTGAAGCTTCGGGTCGGCGAATACATGATGGCGTTTCTGATCCTGGAAACGCTGATGGTGGGCACATTCTCTTCGCTCGACCTCGTGCTGTTCTACCTGTTCTTCGAGGGCGGCCTGATCCCGATGTTCCTGATCATCGGCATCTGGGGCGGACCGCGGCGCGTCTACGCCTCCTTCAAGTTCTTCCTGTACACGTTCCTGGGCTCAGTGCTGATGCTGCTCGCGATCATGGCGCTGTACTGGAACGCGGGCACGACCGACATCCCGACCCTGATGCACGCTGCGGTGCCACGCTCCTTGCAGATATGGGCCTGGCTCGCGTTCTTCGCCTCGTTTGCGGTGAAGATGCCGATGTGGCCGGTGCACACCTGGCTGCCGGACGCGCATGTCGAGGCGCCGACGGCGGGCTCGGTGATCCTGGCCGCCATTCTCCTGAAAATGGGCGGCTATGGATTCCTGCGCTTCTCGCTACCGATGTTCCCGCTGGCATCGCAATACTTTGCGCCGCTGGTCTTCTCGCTGTCGGTGATCGCGATCATCTACACCTCGCTCGTCGCCTTGATGCAGGAGGATATGAAGAAGCTGATCGCCTATTCGTCCGTGGCGCATATGGGCTTCGTCACCATGGGCATTTTCGCAGGCACGACTCAGGGCGTGGCGGGCGGCGTGTTCCAGATGATCTCGCACGGCATCGTGTCAGGCGCGTTGTTCCTCTGCGTCGGCATCGTTTACGATCGCATGCACACCCGCGAAATCGCCGCCTATGGCGGCCTGGTCAACCGCATGCCGCTTTATGCATTGGTCTTCATGGTCTTCACCATGGCGAATGTCGGTCTGCCAGGCACGTCGGGCTTCGTCGGCGAATTCATGACCCTGCTCGGGACCTTCAAAGTCTCGCTGCCGACGACCGTATTCGCCACCACCGGCGTGATCCTGTCGGCGGCCTACGCCCTGTGGCTCTATCGCAAAGTGGTCTTCGGCGCGCTGGTCAAGCCGTCGCTTGCCACCATCAAGGATCTCACCTTCCGTGAGAGTCTGACGCTCGTGCCGCTGGTCGCCCTCACGATCCTGTTCGGGGTCTATCCCAAGCCGATCCTCGACATGTCGGCAACGTCGGTGCAGCAACTGGTCAACAATTACAATACCGCAGTGACGGCCGTGAAGGCGGCCGCGCTGACGCAGTGACATTGGATAAGACGCCATGAGCTTTCAAAGCGCAGGTTATCAATTGCTGCCCGTCTTGCCGGAGCTTGTTCTGGCGGCCGGAGCCATGGTGCTGTTGATGATTGGGGCCTTTCAGGGCGTCCGCGTCACGGGCCTTGTCACCGCGCTGGCCGTCGTCCTTCTCGTGATCGTTGGCGTCCTGGAGCTGACGTTGCCTGCCGGGAAGCTTGTGACCTTCAATGGCAGCTTCATCGTCGACGACTTTGCCCGGTTCCTGAAGATTTTGGCGCTTATCGGCTCGGGCGCGACGCTGATCCTGTCGGCGGAATTTCTGGCTGATCCATCGCGGCGCATCTTCGAATATTCGATCCTGGTCCTGCTTTCGACACTCGGGATGATGGTCCTCATCTCGGCCGGCGACCTGATCACGCTCTATCTGGGTCTCGAACTGATGAGCCTCGCGCTTTACGTGGTAGCGGCCTCAAACCGCGACGACGTCAAATCGACCGAAGCGGGCCTGAAGTATTTCGTGCTGGGCGCGCTTTCCTCGGGCATGCTGCTCTACGGCGCTTCCCTGATCTACGGCTTCACCGGCACGGTCAGCTTTGCCGGCATCGCGGCGGCCGCCAAGACCGGTTCGATCGGCATCGTGTTCGGCATCGTGTTCCTGCTCGCCGGGCTTTGCTTCAAGGTCTCTGCCGTGCCGTTCCATATGTGGACGCCCGACGTTTACGAGGGCGCGCCGACCCCGGTCACCGCCTTCTTCGCATCGGCACCGAAAGTCGCGGCGCTTGCCGTGTTCACACGGGTGACGCTGACGGCGTTTCCGGGAATCATTCCGGAATGGCAGCAGATCGTCGTGTTCGTCGCGATTGCCTCGATGGCTCTGGGCTCGTTTGCGGCGATCGGACAGAAGAACATCAAACGCCTGATGGCCTACTCCTCGATCGGTCATATGGGTTTTGCCCTGGTTGGCCTCGCTTCGGGCACGGCGGAGGGCGCACAGGGCGTGTTGGTCTACATCGCAATCTACGTCGCGATGACGCTGGGCGCCTTCACCGTGATCCTGGCGATGAAGCGCGAGGGGCGGCATGTGGAGAATATCAGCGATTTTGCCGGCCTTTCCCGCACCAATCCTTTGTTGGCCTTCTTCTTTGCCATGTTGCTGTTTTCGCTGGCCGGCGTTCCGCCGCTCGCGGGCTTCTTTGGAAAATTCTATGTGTTCGTCGCGGCCATCCAGGCGCACCTGTTCACGCTTGCGGTGATCGGCGTGATCACGAGTGTGATCGGCGCCTATTACTATCTCTCGATCGTCAAGGTGATGTATTTCGACGAGCAGCTGACCCGGCTTGATCCCGTCCGCGTTGAATTGCGCGCGGTGCTGGCTGTGGCCGGCCTCTTCAATCTCTTTTTCTTTATTTATCCCGGACCGCTGGTGAGCGTGGCTTCAGCAGCGGCAAAATCCCTGTTTTAGATGGTGTTCACGCTCGGTCCGAAGGCCATATCGGCCGGTTACCGGCTCGCAAGTTTCGATCAGATCGGCTCGACCAATTCCGAAGCGATGGCGCGGGCCCGATCCGGTGAGGGCGGACCGATGTGGTTCGTCACGACCGAGCAGACGGCGGGCCGCGGGCGGCGCCACCGGGCTTGGATCGCGCCCCGGGGCAACCTCGCCGCCAGCGTGCTGGAGACCGTTGACGTCGCACCCTCGATCGCGGCAACGCTGGGCTTTGCCGCCGGGCTTGCGCTGGAGGCGGCGCTGCGGGATGTGGCTGGGCCGGGTTTGACCGGGTTTTCGCTGAAGTGGCCGAACGACGTACTTGTAGGGCAGGCCAAGCTCTCCGGCATCCTGCTGGAGGCCCAGGCGTTGACGGGCGGCCGGCTTGCCGTCGTGGTCGGGATGGGTACCAACGTCGTTGCCGCGCCTGAGGGCATGCCAATCCCCGCCACGTCGCTCAAGGCCCTCGGGCTGCAGGTTACGGCCGAGGCGCTGTTTGCGGCGCTGTCCGACAGTTGGGCCGAGTGCCGCGCTATCTGGGATCAAGGCAGGGGGTTCGGCGAAATCCGCCGGCGCTGGCTGGCGCTGGCGGCGGGACTCGGACAGCCTGTCGCGGTCCATACCGGCACTGCCACGGTGTCGGGCATCTTTGACACCATCGACGAAACGGGCTGCATGATCGTCAGGACTTCCAGCGGCAACAGCGTGCCGGTCGCGGCCGGCGACGTGCATTTCGGCGCAGCCGCTTCCGCGAGGGCCGGCTAGTGTCTGACGGCGACGAGTTCACCTTTACTCCGCTCGGCGGTGTCGGCGAAATTGGCATGAACCTTTCGGTCTACGGGTTTGGCAGTCGCCGGCAGCGGTCGTGGCTCGCGGTGGATCTCGGTGTCTCGTTCGGCGATGAGGAGCACCTTCCGGGCATCGATACCATCATGCCCGACATCAGTTTTCTGGTGCAGGAGCGCAAGAATCTGGTTGGACTCGTGCTGACGCATGCCCACGAGGATCATTTCGGCGCCATCATCGATCTCTGGCCGCGGCTCAAATGCCCAATTTATGCGACCAAATTCAGTGCCGCGCTGTTTGAAGCGAAATGCGCCGCCGAGCGCAATCCGCCGAAGATTCCGGTTACCGTTGTGCCTTCAGGCGGCCGGATCGACCTCGGGCCCTTCGGCGTCGAGTTCATTCCGGTTGCGCACTCCATTCCGGAATCGCATGCGCTTGCCATACACACGGCCGCGGGAACGGCGCTGCATACCGGTGACTGGAAGCTCGACCCGACGCCCGTCACAGGCCCCCCAACGGACGAGCGGCGGCTGCGCGAACTGGGCGCCTCGGGCGTGCTGGCGCTGATCGGCGACTCGACCAACGCCGTGCGCGACGGTCGCTCGCCGTCGGAGACCGAAGTGGCCAAGACCATCATCGAGCTCGTGAAAGCCGCCAGGGGCCGGGTTGCCGTAACGACGTTTGCCTCTAACGTCGCCCGTATTCGCTCTGTCGCGGATGCGGCGCGCCTGTCCGGGCGCGAGGTGGTGGTGGTCGGACGCGCCATGGACCGCGTCGTCCAGGTGGCAAGAGAAACCGGTTTTCTCGATGGCGTGCAGAATTTCCGCAGTGCTGAATTCTACGGTCATTTGCCGCCGGACAAGGTGTTGGCGCTGTGCACGGGAAGCCAGGGCGAGCCGCGCGCGGCGCTCGCCCGCATCGCCAATGACGATCATCCGCAGGTGACCTTGAACAAGGGCGACTGCGTGATTTTTTCCTCGCGCACCATTCCGGGCAACGAGAAGGCGGTCGGATCCATCATCAATGGACTGATCACGCAGGGCATCGAAGTCATTACCGACCGGACACATCTCGTTCATGTATCGGGTCATCCGCGCCGCGATGAATTGCGGGAACTCATCGGCTGGGTGCGCCCTGAACTGCTGATCCCGGTCCACGGCGAAGCGTTGCACCTGTTCGAGCATGCCAAGCTGGCGCGCGCCGCCGGTGTGCCGAGGGTGCTGATTTGCCGCAACGGCGACCAGGTGAAGCTAGGGCCGGGCGAGGCCGGCATCATTGACGAGGTGCCGTCGGGCCGTCTGTACAAGGATGGGACGATCCTCGAGGATTCCAATTCGCGTGCGGTCGTCGAGCGGCGGAGAATGGCGTTCGCCGGCTGCGCGTTCATCGCCCTGGCGATGGATGAAAAGGGCGAACTCGCCGACGATCCCGAGATCGACCTGATCGGAATCCCCGAAAAGAACGCGGCGGGCGAGGTCATCGACGAAATCGTGTTCGATGTCATCGTCTCGACCGTGGAGGGCCTGCCCCGGGCGCGTCGGCGCGATCCCGATGCACTGGCCGAGTCGGTGAGGCGGGCCGTGCGCGCTTCCGTAAACGAGCACTGGGGCAAGAAGCCGCTATGCTTCGTGCATGTGCTCACGGTCTGATGAAGCTGGAACGGGCACGCGGGCTTTTGCGGCGCGGCTCTCCTGGCTATAAAGGATGAGGGAGGCGCCAATGCTTGGCCGGCTCAATCACGTGGCAATTGCGGTCAATGACGCCGAAAAGGCCGCCAGGATATATGGCTCTCTCGGCGCGGATATTTCGCCGGCAGTGCCGTTGCCCGAGCACGGCGTCATCACCGTGTTTGTCACCTTGCCGAACACCAAGATCGAATTCATTCAGCCGCTGGGTGAGACGTCGCCGATCGCCAAATTTCTGGAGCGCAACGCCGACGGGGGCATTCATCACATCTGCTATGAAGTGCCCGATATCACTGTGGCGCGTGACCTGTTGATCAAGGAGGGCGCGCGCGTTCTCGGCGACGGCATTCCCAAGATCGGCGCGCATGGCAAGCCGGTGCTCTTCCTGCACCCGAAGGACTTTTCCGGCGCGCTTGTCGAAATCGAGCAGGCCTGAACCCGGTGCAGTGGATTTGACCCTAGCCGCGAGTTCACCAGCCGAATGTCAAATCCAAGACTGCACCACAAACCAATATTTTCCAGTGGTCCCTTTGATTCTAACATTCGCAAAAGCGGCTGCTGAGAAGGGATGCGAATGTTAGAATTGGACTGCTAGCCATGGCCTATACCATTTCAACCGGCTTTGCGATCTACTTCGTCATATGGTGGATCACGTTGTTCGTGACGCTGCCCTTCGGCGTGCGGAGCCTGCACGAAGACGGTGGCGGAAGTCCCGGCACCGATCCGGGGGCGCCGATCGCAACGCGCATGGGCCGCAAGCTGATCTGGACCACGCTGTTGTCAGCGGTGATCTATGCTGCGGGGATGACGGCATACTACGAAGGATGGCTTAATATCGATCGATTGTCGAAATTGATTGGTATGCCGTTCTGAGGGCTTTAGGTCAGCGCGTTTTTTGTGATTGGGGGCAAAGATGTGGTTTCAGCGAATCGTGGTCGCGTTGTTGTTGCTCGCCGTCGCAGGCCTCGCCACGACTGCATATATCGATTGGAAGGTCAGCGGCCAGCTTCAGACGCTGAGAAGCTTCGTCGAGGGCTATGTGTTTGCGGACGCGGTGGCAGCTTGCGAGCGGGCGTCCAGCACCACGCCTTTCAAGTGGAACGGGGGCTCCAGCACCCGCGTGATTGGTCTGAACTCGGTGAAGCTCGACAAGTACAACGTCGTCGCCAGCTACACCCTCGTTGCCGACGGCGTTTTTTGCGATTTCGATCCGATCAAGAAGAAGGCGAGCATTGGCTCGAGTTTTCTCGATCGCGATTGACCGGTGCCTTTCCGATCGGTGGGATAGCGACAACAGGTCGGAAATAAAAAAGGAGCAGGACCTGCGAAGTCCTGCTCCGAAAATTGTGTCGTCCCTATTTTCCCGTATCGTGGATTGATCTTGATTGACGGGTCGACGCTGCCTTTTTGCGCGCCAGGGCTCCTCCCGAGACTTGGACCACCAGACAGCCTCTCGACCCGTCTGAGGGGGGCATTCCTAGACCAAAATTTCTGCCGTGTCACCCATTCCGGCAACGAATGTTCAAAAATACAGCATGCAGCGAAATGAATGGAATTTCGGCATTGAAAACCCGAATGAAGGTATTTCAGTAATCTATTGAACGGCTTACCTCAGTTGCTTTCGCCGCCCAGTTGCCGCTCAGTGTATGTGGGCGGCCATGTCAGCGGCCGGAGGCATGATGCCGAGCACGCCGACAATGCAGACGATCGCAAGACCAAGCGCAATTTCGAGCAGCGCGCTGCGGATCAGCCAGCGGAGGGCAACGGAGGAGCCGTCGGCATGCAAGTCGCTGGACAGGCGGGGAAGAAGGTACTGCCGGTTAATTCCAGCCAAGCCTACCATGGCGGCGAACAGCACGACCTTCAGGAGCAGCAGGCGGCCATAAGGAGTGTTGATCAGGCTGTGCATCCCGCCGAGCAGGAAGGCGGCATTGACGAGCCCGCTGACCAGCAGGATTCCGACGGCAAAAATACCAATCAGCGAGAAGCTGCCGGCCGCGCGAGCCGCGGCGGACGCCCAGCCGTTTTCCTGAAAGCGGCAGAGATAGACGAGCCAGAGCAGCAGCGGCGCGAGTGCGCCGAGCCACAGACCGGCTGCGATCAGGTGCAGAAAATCGGCGGCAAGATGGATGTTGTGCTCGAGGCCGAGCCCTTTCGCGCCATGGCCCGCAAAGGCAAGAGAACCGAGATACGCCGCGGCAAGCAAGCTCGCGAAAATCGCCAGGACATTGGCGACGCGGCTGCCGGTTGCTCTCTGCATGAGCAAGCAGGCAGCAAGCCCGACGCCGAGCAGCAGCCGCATTTGCCAGGCCAAGCCGAATTGGGTTTGCGTCAGCACGAGCCAGGCCGTGCCGTCGGTCAAAACGTCGTTGAAGTCCTCGTGGACGATCCGCATGGATACCAGGCACAGCCAGGCCAGCGCGGATACAATCGACAACGCCAGGCCGATCCAAAGAATTTTCCCGCGGGAGGATTGCAAGGCCACTCCTGCTTTGGTGGACGGCGATCCCGTTCGCCGGAGCGGCGTGGCGATGAAGAGGTCAAAGAAGATCACGCCGGCGACGGCGATCGTCGACGCCAGGTGGAGGTCCCGCACAACAATCAGCGGATCGATCAACATGCTCTCCATTGAGCGTTGGCCGGAAGGAGGAAGCCGGCCGCGCATACGACCCGCTGAGCGGGGCTGATGTCGGAAGCGGGCGGACAGTTAACGGCCAACCTGGAAGGTGAAGTTGCCCTCCGTGGTATGGGTATCTACCGATAGAACATGCCAGCGAACGCGGTACGTGCCCGGCGGCAGCGGCTTGAGGCCGACCCGCATGGTGGTCGCGCTTATCCTTGGTTTGCCTTGGCCGACGCTGTGGCCGCTGGCGTCGCTCACCTCGACCGAACTGAATGCCGGCTCCAGGCTCTCGGAGAATGTCAGCACGACTTCCCTGGGAGCGGAGGGGACGGTGCTTCCCACCCGCGGTTCGGCGTGATCGAGAAAAGCGTGGGCGTGGGCAGCCGCGGCTGCCGCGGTTACGAAAAACGTTGTGGTCGCGAGAGTCAGGATACGCATAGTTTGCCTCAGAGTTTACGGGGGGTGTTCGTTGCCAATCCGCCAATCAGCGGCTGGCCGTAAGTCGAGGGGAACATGTCGTCGAGATAGAGGTGCAGCTGCCCGAGAACGCCGACTCCCGTTCCGCTGGCTCGGTTGACAGGAACCATCGCCTCGAGCCCGACCTGAAATCCGCTTCCCACGTAGATCACGCCGGGGTTGACTGTACCTGTGGTGGTGTAGGGATTACCGAAGTTGTTGGCGACCGGTGTCGTCAAGCTCAACTCAACGATCGGCATCAGGTGGTTGATGAAATCCGGAAGCCCCAGATCGACGATCTCCGATTTCAGGTAGGACATGCTGTATTGGAGTGAGGCGCCATAAATCAGCTGCTGGGGAATGAAGATGTTCTGGGCGATGTCGAAAGAGTTCGTCGGAATTTGATAGCCGACCTGAGCAGTGACGGCGAAGGCGCGGAACCAACCGAACTCCGAGGGCAGATCGCCAAACCCCTTTCCGATATAAACCGTCGGAGTCACAAGACTGTAGTCGGTGGCCAGGCCCGAACCGGTTGAACCGGTGTGCCCCCAGTCCACGACCAGGCCCGACAGGACGGCGAGCTCGTGCTCGCGGTCTTTGACGATTTGATACTGGAATGCCGTCTCGAAGTTATCGAAGCCCTGTGTCAGCGTGCCGTCGGCCTGACGAATGGACGTCCAGCCCTGGCCGATCGAGATGCCGAAATTATCCGTGATGCGTTTCGAGAGTTCGCCGGAAAAGTCCCATTCGGTGGCGGCCGGGACGTCGCCGGTTTTCGACCATCCGACAGTGGGCAATGACATCTCGTCTGCGACGCAGGGATCATCGGTGGCAAGGGTGGCAGGAAAGAAGCGCGCGCCGACAAAGCAGTGGGCTAAGGCGTGCGACGTGCAGGACAGCGCCATAACGCCCGCAAGCGCAAGAAGACGTGGCAAGAGCCGAGACATCGGGATTTCTCCGGTCAGAATACGTGAACGCAAGGTTTGGCCAGCCGAAAGGGCTGGATTGCATCACACGCTGAGCGGAGGCCCTCGCGGACGGGCGACGGAATACTGCGACAACGACGGCAGGCGCAGCGATCGCCCGGATTCCCGTAATTTGCGGAACTGGCGATCAATAGACGCGACGACGAAGGACTGCGGGGCGCCCAAGAGCGCAAAGGCGCCGGAAAAGCATTGCAGACAATGTTGGTGGGCCCGGTGGTGTTCCTGGTTGGCAGGTGAAACCGGACTGCCGTCGGCGTTATGCTGGCAAAGCTGGGAGAACGCAACGTTATCAAGGACCGACGCTTCGGCGAACTGGGCTCCGGCCGCCAGCAGCAGCGGCTGCATGACCAGGGCGTAGATCGCAGCCGCGCCGACCAGCCTCCGCCAGAACAGGCGCAGCCTCGCGCATCCTTGATTTGCTCCGGTTGGCATGCTCACAAGCGTACTGCTATGCAGGGTTACGGGAGTTAGGTTCTGGCTTGGTTTGGCGACGGTTCGAGCGGATGCGACCGCTGAACGCGCGCCGGGAGTATAGTAGACGATTTCAACCTAGCAATCCCGGCCATGACGTGCTTTGCGGTAGCGCAAAGGAAAACAAAAGCTGGCAGACGTGGAATTTCGCATGAAACAGATCATTAGTGTGCTCTCTGGCATTGTTTGTGCGGCGGCTCTCCTGACGGCGCCCGTCCAGGCGGACCAAGTGAAGGCCGGTGATCTCGTCATCAGCCAGGCCTGGAGCCGCGCGACGCCCGGCGGTGCCAAGGTTGGCGGCGGCTACCTGACCATCGAGAACAAGGGCACGACGGCCGACAAGCTGGTCGGCGTGACCGGCGACATCTCCGACAAAATCGAGGTGCATGAGATGTCGATGACGAACGGTGTCATGAAAATGCGCCCTGTCGAGGGAGGTCTGACCATTGATCCCGGCAAGTCCGTCAAGTTCGCACCGAATGGCTATCACCTGATGATCATGGATTTGAAAGCCCCTCTCAAGCAAGGCGAGAAGGTGCCGCTGACGCTTCAGTTCGAGCGGGCAGGCAAGGTCACCGTCACGTTTGACGTTGAGGGCATCGGTGCGATGGGGCCGGCTGGTGGCGGCATGAAGATGGCGCCCGGTATGAAAATGTAAGGGGCGCGGAGCCGCAAAATCGGCCTGAAAACCGCGGCCTCTTGGGCCTGCGCCCTTGTGTTTTTCCGGCCGATCCGGTTTGACTGCCGCAAATTCCTGCAATTCCGACTGATTCCGTCGAGGCGAGGCCCATGCGACTGTCGCGTTTCTTTCTCCCGATCCTGAAGGAGAATCCGAAAGAGGCGGAAATCGTCTCCCATCGGCTGATGCTGCGCGCAGGCATGATCCGGCAGGAAGCGGCCGGCATTTACGCCTGGTTGCCGCTCGGCTTGCGGGTATTGAAGAAGATCGAGCAGATCGTGCGCGAGGAGCAGAACCGCGCCGGCGCGCTTGAGCTTCTGATGCCGACGTTGCAACTTGCCGATCTCTGGCGCGAGAGCGGCCGCTATGACGCCTACGGCCCCGAGATGCTGCGCATCGCCGATCGGCACAAGCGCGAGCTGCTTTACGGGCCGACGAACGAGGAAATGATCACCGAGATCTTCCGCGCCTATATCAAGTCGTACCGGAACCTGCCGCTCAACCTCTACCATATCCAGTGGAAGTTCCGCGACGAGCAGCGGCCGCGATTCGGCGTCATGCGCGGGCGTGAATTCCTGATGAAGGATGCCTATTCTTTCGACCTCGACGAGGCCGGCGCGCGGCGCGCCTATAACCGCATGTTTGTCGCTTACTTGCGCACCTTCGCACGGATGGGATTGAAAGCGATACCGATGCGCGCCGAGACCGGCCCGATTGGCGGCGACCTCAGCCACGAATTCATCGTGCTCGCCGAGACCGGCGAGTCCGCCGTGTTCTGCGACCGCGACGTGCTTGACCTCCCGGTGCCCGGCGAGAACGTCGATTACGATGGCGACCTCACGCCGATCATCAAGCAATGGACATCGGTCTATGCGGCCACCGAGGACGTGCACGATGCGGCCCGCTTTGAGCGCGAAGTCCCGGCAGAGAAGCGCGTGCACACGAGGGGCATCGAGGTTGGCCAGATCTTCTATTTCGGCACCAAATATTCCGAGCCGATGAAGGCCCTGGTGGCCGGACCTGATGGCGCCGAGGTCGCCATTCACGGCGGCTCCTATGGGGTCGGCGTTTCCCGGCTGCTGGGTGCGATCATCGAGGCCTGTCATGACGACGCCGGCATCAAATGGCCGGAGGCCGTCGCGCCGTTCAAGGCGGTGATCCTGAATCTGAAGCAGGGATCGGCAGACACCGATGGTGCCTGCGAGCAGCTCTATCGTGAACTGACGGCCAAGGGCGTCGAGGTGCTCTACGACGATACGGACCAGCGGGCAGGAGCGAAGTTTGCCGCCGCCGATTTGATTGGCATTCCCTGGCAAATCCTCGTAGGCCCGAAAGGACTTGCCGAGGGCAAGTTCGAACTCAAGCGGCGCGCCGACGGCACGCGCGAGAACTTGAGCGCGGCGGACGTGCTGGCGCGGATGATTTAGGATTATCCACCGCGGGCCGGTGGGAATACCGACCGCTGTGGCCACAATTGGCCCCGAATCGTGTGAAAATCGGACATGGATCAAGCCATGAGCGAGACAGTTCAAACCCGGCCTTTCGCGCCCTTCGAGTGGCTGCTGTCTGGACGCTATTTGCGGGCCCGCCGCAGGGAAGGCTTCATCTCCGTTATCGCCGGGTTCTCGTTCCTTGGCATCATGCTTGGCGTTGCGACGCTGATCATCGTGATGGCCGTGATGAACGGCTTTCGCAAGGAACTGCTGGACAAGATCCTTGGTCTCAACGGCCACCTTCTGGTGCAGCCCCTGGAATCGCCTTTAACGGACTGGAAGGACGTGGCGGACAGGATCAGTCAGGTGCCCGGAATCAAGCTTGCCGCGCCCGTGGTGGACGGTCAGGGGCTCGGATCTTCACCCTATAACGCGTCCGGCATTTTCATTCGCGGCATTCGCGGCGAGGATCTCAACAGTCTTCCGTCCATTGCCAAGAACATCAAGCAAGGTTCGCTCGAGGGGTTTGATGAAGGGCAGGGGGTTGCGATCGGCCGCCGGTTGGCCGACTCGCTGTCGCTGCACGCCGGTGACATGATTACGCTGATTTCGCCGAAGGGAGCCGTGACGCCGATGGGCGTCACGCCGCGCATCAAGCCCTACCGGATTGCGGCCGTGTTCGAGATAGGCATGTCGGAATACGATTCGGGTTTCGTATTCATGCCACTGAAGGAAGCGCAGGCCTATTTCAACCGTAACAACGATGTGTCCGCGATCGAGGTGTTTACCAACAACCCCGACAAGATCGAAGCTTTTCGAAAAAGCGTGACCGAGGCGGCAGGGCGGCCGATCTTCCTGGTCGACTGGCGGCAGCGAAATGCGACGTTCTTCAACGCGCTTCAGGTCGAGCGCAACGTCATGTTCCTGATTTTGACCTTGATCGTGCTAGTCGCCGCGTTGAACATCATCTCCGGTCTGATCATGCTGGTGAAAGACAAGGGCAGCGACATCGCGATCCTGCGCACCATGGGCGCCTCACAGGGGGCGATCATGCGGATATTCCTGATCACCGGCGCATCGATCGGCGTGGTCGGCACGATTACCGGGTTTCTGGTCGGCGTGCTGATCTGCATGAACATCGAATCGATCCGCCAGTTTCTGTCCTGGCTCACCAGCACTGAAATCTTCGATCCGACGATCTATTTTCTTTCCAAACTGCCGGCCGAGATCGATTTCGGAGAAACCAGCGCTGTCGTGATCATGGCGCTGACCCTGTCCTTCCTGGCTACGCTCTATCCGTCCTGGCGTGCTGCCCGCCTCGACCCGGTCGAAGCGCTGCGGTACGAGTGAGGGAGAGATGGTGGAGGGGGCGGAGGAGGTACCGGTCGTTTATCTCCACGAGATCAAACGACAGTACATGCAGGGCGCCGCGCCGTTGGTCATTCTGAATGGTGCCAAGCTCGCACTGTGGGCCGGGCAGTCGGTCGCGCTCGTGGCCCCATCGGGCACCGGCAAATCGACGCTGCTCCATATTGCGGGCCTGCTCGAATCGCCGGACGAAGGTGAAGTCTATGTCGGGGGCACTCCGACCTCGGGCCTTTCGGATGTCGAGCGCACGCAGATCCGCCGTACCGAAATCGGTTTTGTCTATCAGTCGCATCGGCTGCTGCCGGAGTTCTCGGCGCTGGAGAACGTGATGCTGCCGCAGATGATTCGCGGCCTGAAGCGCTCCGAAACCGTCAAGCGCGCAACCGAGATTCTCGCCTATCTCGGCCTCGGCGACCGAATCAAGCATCGGCCGGCGGAGCTGTCCGGCGGCGAGCAGCAGCGGGTGGCGATCGCACGCGCAGTTGCCAATGCGCCGCGGGCACTCCTCGCCGACGAACCGACCGGCAATCTCGATCCGCACACGGCCGACCACGTGTTTCAGGCTCTGATGCAGCTTGTGAAGGCGACCCGGGTGGCGATGCTGATTGCGACCCATAACATGGAACTGGCGGGCCGCATGGACCGCCGGGTGTCGCTTGTGGACGGCGAGGTCGTTGAACTGGATTGAGTTGGTTCGATTCGCTGGAAGAATCGACCTCGGCCGATCTTTCCTGAGAATTGCCAGGGTGGACCGGAGAGAAAAGTGATCCGGCACGGGCTGGAAAGCTTTGCCGCAAAGCGGCATTATCCTCCTGGGACCCGAAAGCCGCATTCAATCCTATGAAAAAATCAGATCTCAGCTGCCCGGTATGTCACGCGGGCTACCGCCGCATCGAGTTGACCTCACGCCCGGGGATCAAAGGCGAGTACCGTTGTCTGATGTGCGATGTGGTGCTTGAGACCTTTGACGGTTCGACCAATGTCGCGATCCGTCTCACAGTTCAGCCGGAAAAGACCTTCGAAACGCCGATAAAGCCGGTCTAACAACTGTCCCGGCTGCCGCGGACGCGGTTCTCCGCGCAACCTAAACTCGCTGAAACGCTTGCCGGAGGATTCGTTCCAAAGAACGATGCGCTGCACCAATTTCGGCGCAAATGTGGCGGCTTTTTGTTTCCGTATGTTGCAGAAAGACAAGGTTCCACAAGGGTTTCTTAAAGTTTTTTAACACGGATTTCCCTGAGGGTGTTGCGAGCGAGTTACAGCATTCTGCGTGAACATCGCTATGAATGTTATCGGGGTCACTGGGGCACTCTCACAGCTTCGAAAGCAGGGATATTTTGATATGAAAAGAGTCACCATTCTCGCGGCGGTTGCATTTGCGGTAGGCGCCGCTGCACCAGCCTTCGCCGCGGATCTTCCCGCTCGAGCGCCTGCACCGTACACAAAGGCGCCCGCGATGGTTCAAGCCGCCTATGACTGGAGCGGCTTCTATATTGGTATCAACGGCGGCGGCGCCACAGGCAACGTGGACTGGAACGAAATCGGCTTCGGTGATGAAGGCAGCCACAATCCGTCCGGAGCCACGTTCGGCGCCCAGGTCGGCTACCGCTGGCAGATGGCCTCCTGGGTCTTCGGCCTGGAAGCGCAGGGCAACTGGGCTGACTTCAAGGGCGATAACATCAGCTTGCAGACCGGCTTTGATAACCAAACCAAGGTTAATGCGTTCGGCCTGTTCACCGGTCAGATCGGCTACGCTTGGGATCGCGCGCTATTCTACGTGAACGGCGGTGCTGCGGTTACGGACAATCGGTACAACGTCTATAATGGTGGCTTCCTGCAAGACAATGCCAGCGAATCCCGGTGGGGCGCTGCGCTCGGCGCCGGCTTCGAATATGCCATCATGCCGAACGTGTCGCTGGGCTTCGAATATGATCACCTGTTCATGGGCGGCAACGACGTCACGTTTGCGTCGAACACTGTCGATCACATCAAGCAGGATGTCGATATCTTCACTGCCCGCCTGAACTACAAGTTCGGCGGACCGATGATGCCCCGCTACTGAGATCAGGCTCGCCTGAGATTGCAAACCCCGGCCTTGTGGCCGGGGTTTTTGTTTGGGCCCGGGTGTGTTCGTCCCCGCATTCCCGATTAACCAACGATCCCGGATTGCGAGCCAACGCAGGCTTGCCTCTTGCGTAAGAACAAAAAGAGAACTATGTTCTCTATATGTTCTAAAGCGGGAGGTTTTCATGTTGCGCATTTTTGTCGAGGAAGCAGCGGCGTTGGCATCGATCGGCCTGTTTGTCGGGATGATCGCGGTATGGGCGCAATTGATCCCGCAATTGTGAGGCTTTGGCCGGTTTTCGGCACTCCCGGCTGACGGGGTTTGCTGGGCTGATTTGGCGCTGGGGAAAAGACCAATAGCGGACGCCGAGGGGACAGAGGCGCGTGGACTCAGCGTTTCGGAAGTCCCACCATAGCGCCCAGCCGAGTCGCCTGGAGCGGCTTGATTCCCTTCCCAGCCGTGAACTGCTGAACGACATGTCAAAGCCCGTGGCGCCGTCCTCCAATCCCGGATTCGTCCATCTCCACGTCCATTCGGCGTATTCGCTGCTGAAGGGCTCGATCAAGATCGCCAGGCTCGGCGAGCTGGCCAAGGCCGACCGTCAGCCGGCCCTGGCATTGACCGACACCGACAACATGTTCGGGGCGCTGGAATTCTCCGACAAGATGGCCGGCTACGGCATCCAGCCGATCGTGGGCTGTGAGATTGCCGTCGACT
This sequence comes from Bradyrhizobium sp., assembly GCF_027451485.1. Lineage (GTDB taxonomy): Bacteria > Pseudomonadota > Alphaproteobacteria > Rhizobiales > Xanthobacteraceae > Bradyrhizobium. The sequence continues at coordinate 19,261 of NZ_DAIDJE010000048.1, read as the reverse complement.
TCGGCGATCAAGACCCGAACGCGCGCAATGCGCTGGCGGCAGCGCCGGCGCGAATCGTGCTGCTCGCAGCGCGCGAGCGAGGCTATCGCAGCCTGATGCACCTCAACTCCCGCGCTTTTCTGGAGACGCCGGTCCATCAAACCCCGCACATCAAGCTCAATTGGCTGGAGGGCCATGCCGAAGGCCTGATCGCGCTGACCGGCGGCCCGGATGGCCCGGTCTCCCTGGCGTTCGCCGCCGACCAGCCAGCGCTGGCCGCCTCGCGCTGCGAGCGCCTGGCCAGCCTGTTCGGTGACAGCCTCTATGTCGAATTACAGCGCCACGGCATCGAAAAGGAACGGCGCATCGAGACCGGGCTGATCGAGCTTGCCTACGCAAAGGGGTTGCCGCTCGTCGCCACCAACGAGCCGTATTTTGCGACATCAGACGACTACGAAGCCCATGACGCGCTTCTGTGCATCGCCGGTGGCCGGCTGATCGCCGAAACTGACCGCGAGCAGCTGACGCCCGATCATCGCTTCAAGACGCGCGCGGAAATGGCGGTCCTGTTCGCCGATATTCCGGAGGCCCTCAGTTCCACCGTCGAGATCGCGGAGCGCTGCGCGTTTCGCCCGAAGACACGCAAACCGATTCTGCCGCGTTTCACGGTGGGCGCGGGCACCAACGCCGAGGATGCCGCCAAGGAGGAAACCGCCGAGTTGCGCCGGCAGGCCGAGGAGGGCCTGTCTCGGCGGCTCGCTGTCCACGGAATGTCGCAGGGAAGCTCCGAGGAGGATTACCGAAGGCGGCTTGCCTTCGAGCTCGACGTCATCACCCGCATGAATTACGCGGGGTACTTCCTGATCGTGTCAGACTTCATCAAATGGGCCAAGGCGCACGGGATTCCGGTTGGGCCCGGCCGCGGTTCGGGCGCCGGTTCGCTCGTCGCCTACGCACTCACGATCACCGATCTCGACCCGATTCGCTTTGGGCTGCTGTTCGAGCGCTTCCTTAATCCGGAACGCGTGTCGATGCCCGACTTCGACATCGATTTCTGCCAGGACCGCCGCGGCGAGGTGATCAATTACGTCCAGCAGCGCTACGGGCGCGACCAGGTCGCCCAGATCATCACATTCGGAACCTTGCAGGCTCGCGGCGTGCTGCGCGACGTGGGGCGGGTGCTGCAGATGCCCTACGGGCAGGTCGACAAGCTGACCAAGCTGGTGCCGCAGAACCCGGCCGCTCCGGTCACGCTTGCCGCCGCGATCGAAGGCGAGCCGAAACTCCAGGCTTTTCGCGACGAGGATCCTGTGGTGGCGCGCGCCTTCGATATCGCGCAGCGCCTCGAAGGCCTCACGCGTCATGCCTCCACCCACGCGGCAGGTATCGTGATCGGCGACCGCCCGTTGAGCGAGCTCGTGCCGCTCTACCGTGATCCGAAGTCCGACATGCCGGTCACCCAGTTCAACATGAAATGGGTCGAGCCTGCAGGCCTCGTGAAGTTCGACTTCCTGGGACTGAAGACACTCACGGTGCTGGATGTCGCAGTGAAGCTCTTGAAGCAGCGCGGCATCGAGATCGACCTGGCGACGCTGCCGCTCGATGATGCGCCGAGTTACCAGATGCTGGCACGGGGCGATGTGGTCGGCGTGTTCCAGGTGGAAAGTCAGGGCATGCGGCGGGCGCTCGTCGACATGCGGCCGGACCGCTTCGAGGACATTATCGCGCTGGTCGCGCTCTATCGTCCTGGTCCGATGGCGAACATTCCAACCTATTGCGCGCGCAAGCACGGAGACGAGGAGCCGGAGTACCTTCACCCGATCCTGGAGCCGATCCTCAAGGAGACCTTCGGCGTCATCATTTACCAGGAACAGGTGATGCAGATCGCACAGGTGATGGCCGGCTATTCGCTCGGCGATGCCGATCTGCTTCGCCGCGCGATGGGCAAGAAGATCCGCGCCGAGATGGAGAAGCAGCGCGCGATCTTCGTCGCCGGTGCGGTCAAGAACAACGTTCCCAAGGGGCAGGCGGAAACCATCTTCGAACTGCTCGCGAAATTCGCCGACTATGGCTTCAACAAGAGCCACGCCGCGGCGTATGCGCTGGTGTCCTATCAGACCGCCTATATGAAGGCGCATTACCCGGTCGAGTTCCTGGCCGCGTCGATGACGCTCGACCTGAACAACACCGACAAACTCTCGGAATTCCGTGCCGAGGCGCAGCGCCTCGGCATCAAGGTTGAAGCCCCGAACATCAACCGTTCCGGCGCTGTCTTCGATGTCAGCAACGGCACGATCTATTACGCGCTCGCCGCGCTCAAGGGCGTCGGCCAGCAAGCGGTGGAATTGATCGTCGAGGCACGCCGCAACGGACTGTTCACGTCTCTGGCCGATTTTGCCTCACGCGTGAATCCGCGCGCCATCAACAAGCGGATCATCGAAAGCCTCGCGGCGGCCGGCGCCTTCGACACGCTCGAGCCGAACCGGGCGCGCGTCTTTGCGGGAGCGGATGCCATACTTGCCGCCTGTCAGCGCAGCCATGAGGCGGCAACGTCCGGCCAGAACGACATGTTCGGCGGAGCGGCCGATGCGCCGACGATCATTCTGCCGCAGGTCGAGCCCTGGTTGCCGGCCGAACGGCTGCGGCGCGAATATGATGCGATCGGCTTCTTCCTGTCGGGACATCCGCTCGACGATTATGCGACCGTGCTCAAGCGGCTGCGCGTGCAGTCGTGGGCCGAGTTTTCGCGCGCGGTGAAAACCGGCGCCACCGCCGGCAAAGTCGCGGCCACGGTGGTGTCTCGCATGGAGCGGCGCACCAAGACCGGCAACAAGATGGGGATCATCGGGCTATCGGACCCCACCGGTCATTTCGAGGCGGTGCTGTTCTCGGAAGGCCTCGCGCAATACCGCGATCTGTTGGAGCCCGGTGCAGCCGTATTGTTGCAATTGGGGGCGGAGTTGCAGGGGGAGGACGTACGCGCGCGCGTGCTGCATGCCGAAGCGCTCGATGATGCGGCAGCCAAGACGCAAAAGGGCCTGCGCATCTTCCTGCGCGATACCAAGCCGCTGGAGTCGATTGCGCGGCGGCTGTCGCCGCCGGCAGGCCAATCGGGCAGCGGCGATATCGCCCTCGTCTTGCGGCTCGACATGCAGACCGAGGTCGAGTTCAAGCTGGAAGGCCGGTTCCAGGTGTCGCCGCAGATCGCCGGCGCCATCAAGGCGGTGGCCGGCGTCGAGATGGTGGAGACGCTCTGAAGGCTGTTTTGCTCATCCCGGAGGCCGGAGGACGCGCGGGATCTGGCCGAAAAGGTCCGATGGCGGCTGGGCTCGTGGGAGGCTCGATTCCGACCGCCACCGGCTCAAACGCAGCGAAACGGCGTTGAGCTTCTTGCCGGGTAGACGGCGCGGCCGCGAAGAAGCGATCGGGAGCCGTTGGTCAGCAGTTTTGGCGCCGGCGGGGCTGGATTTCGCTCCGCGTCATTTTGGGACGCCGATCGCAGGATAGGCTCCTGATCCGGGTCGATTCTGGACGATTTGGCGGCCAGTCTGGCCCAAGAGACCCCGGATTTCCTTGCTTCTCGCAAAAATCGCGCTATATAGCGCGCCATCTCACACGGAAACATGGCTCAAAAGGCCGTCCGGTGGCAGCCGGGCTATCAAGCCCGTTTGCTCACACGTTTCCGGAGGAACCAACCGGAGAACTCAGACAATGGCACTACCCGATTTTTCCATGCGTCAGCTGCTGGAAGCTGGCGTTCACTTTGGCCACCAGTCGCACCGCTGGAATCCGAAAATGGCGGATTACATTTTCGGCGCGCGCAACAACATCCATATCATCGATCTCGCCCAGACAGTGCCGATGCTGCATCGCGCCCTTCAGGCGGTGAGCGACACTGTCGCCAAGGGCGGCCGTATCCTGTTTGTCGGCACCAAGCGGCAGGCGCAGGACGGCGTTGCCGAGGCTGCGAAGCGCTCGGCTCAGTACTTCGTCAATTCGCGCTGGCTCGGCGGTACGCTGACGAACTGGAAAACGATTTCGGCGTCGATCAAGCGGCTTCGCCACCTCGATGAGGTGCTCAACTCCGGGGATGCCAACGCCTACACGAAGAAGGAGCGGCTGACGTTGCAGCGCGAGCGCGACAAGCTCGACCGCTCGCTCGGCGGCATCAAGGACATGGGCGGCTTGCCGGACATGATCTTCGTGATCGATACCAACAAGGAAGACATCGCGATCCAGGAAGCCCAGCGGCTCAACATTCCGGTGGCGGCGATCGTCGACACCAATTGCGATCCCAAGGGTATCACCTATGTCGTGCCCGGCAACGACGATGCCGGCCGTGCGATCTCGCTCTATTGCGATCTGGTGGCCCGCGCAGCGATCGACGGCATTTCGCGCGCGCAGGGCGACGCCGGCATCGATATCGGCGCTTCGGCACACCCGGCAGCCCAGGAAGCTCCAGCAGCAGCAGCGGCAGCAGCTTCCGGCTTCCAGGGCCTGGCTGGTCCGCGCGGCGCGCCGGACAATCTCAAGAAGCTCACCGGCGTATCCGGCACCATCGAGAAGAAGCTCAACGATCTCGGCATTTTCCACTACTGGCAGCTGGCCGAGCTTAATCACGATACGGCCCACCAGATTGGCGAAGAGGTCGGTCTTCCGGCCCGCGCAGACGCCTGGGTGGCCCAGGCCAAGGCCCTTACCGCTGAGGCGGAGTAACAGGATGCCGGCCGGAACAACCCGGCCGGCATGACCGGCACATTCCAGTTGACGGCATTGGTGACGGTGGGCAGCTGCGGTTTCGAACCGCATGCAGCCGCCGTCACAGGCAAAGGACATAGCGACATGGCGACAATCACGGCAGCGATGGTCAAGGACCTGCGCGAATCCACCGGCGCGGGCATGATGGATTGCAAGGCGGCACTGACCGAGACCGGTGGCGACATGCAGGCCGCGCAGGATTGGCTGCGCAAGAAGGGCCTGTCGAAGGCCGCCAAGAAAGCCGGCCGCGTCGCGGCCGAAGGCCTGATCGCAGCTCTGACCAAGGGCACCAGGGGTGTGGTCGTCGAAGTCAACTCGGAGACCGATTTCGTCGCGCGCAACGAGCACTTCCAGGGCCTGGTGAAGATGATCGCGCAGGTTGCGCTCGATGTCGGCGCCGATATCGACAAGATCAAGGCCGCCAAGGCCGGCGACGTCACGATTGAGACGGCAATTGCCGATGCCATCGCCACGATCGGCGAAAACATGACACTGCGCCGTGCCGCTTCGCTCGAGGTCAGCAAGGGCGTGGTGTCGAGCTATGTCCACAATGCGGTGATCGAAGGCGCCGGCAAGATGGGCGTGATCGTCGCATTGGAATCGCCCGGCAAGACCGATGAACTCGCCGTTCTGGGCAAGCAACTGGCGATGCATGTGGCCGCGGCAAACCCTCTCGCCATCGATCCGGCCGGCCTCGATCCGGCGGCCGTCAGGCGCGAGAAGGACGTGCTGGCCGACAAATATCGCCAGCAGGGCAAGCCGGAAAACGTGATTGAAAAGATCGTCGAGTCCGGGCTGAAGACCTACTACAAGGAGGTCTGTCTCCTCGAGCAGGCCTTCATCCACGACAGCGCCAAGTCGGTGGTCCAGGCGGTCAAGGAAGCTGAGGGTAAGGTCGGCGGTCCAATCAAGGTGTCCGGATTCTTGCGCTATGCTCTCGGCGAAGGAATCGAGAAGCAGGAAACCGACTTCGCGGCCGAGGTTGCGGCCGCCAGCGGTCAGAAATAACTGCCTTTGGGATTAGCGCTTACGGGCTGTTTGCGCCGGGGAGCTGCCTGGCGGGACAGGGAAAGCGGTTAGCAGATGGCAGGGCCGGTCTATCGTCGCGTGGTGATCAAACTGTCCGGCGAATATTTTGCCGGTCCGAACCCGTCGGGGTTCGACCAGCCAACGATCGACCGCCTCGCCGGGGACCTGATCGCGGCCAAGGCTTTGGGGGTTGAAATTGCCGTCGTCATTGGCGGCGGAAACCTCGTTCGCGGCGTGGATGTATCATCCCGCGGCCTTTCGCGCCCGACCGGCGACACCATGGGCATGCTGGCGACCGTGATGAACTGTCTAGCGTTGGAGGCCGCGATCGAGCGCAAGGGAGCGCCGGCGCGGACCCTGTCAGCTCAGGTGATGCCGCAGATTTCCGAGCTTTTCACGCGAAGTGCAGCGCACAAATACCTGGCCGAGGGACGGATCGTGCTGCTCGGCGGTGGAACCGGTAATCCGTTTTTCACCACCGATACGACGGCGGTGCTGCGGGCAGCCGAAATCGGCGCAGAGGCGGTACTCAAGGCGACCAATGTCGATGGCGTCTACAGCGCCGATCCGAAGAAGGATCCGTCCGCCAAGCGATTTGACCGCCTGACGCATTCGGAGGCTATCAGCGGCGGGTACAAGGTGATGGATGCGACCGCATTTGCGCTTGCCCGGGAGACTTCGCTGCCTATCATCGTGTTTTCGATTGCCGAGCCGGGCTCGATCGGGGCCATTCTGACCGGTAGCGGTCGCGGCACCATCGTCACCGGTTAGCCGCTCCCGCAGCTCTGCAGCCGCCAGAGGATGCGGGCAGGGCGTCGTGGCAACCGCATTCAGGAGGAGAGAGCGTCATGTCCGCCGGTAATTTCGACATTAACGAATTGAAGCGCCGCATGCACGGCGCCACGCAATCTCTCAAGCACGAACTCGGCGGCCTGAGGACCGGGCGCGCGGCGGCCTCAATGTTGGAACCGGTTCAGGTCGAAGCATACGGCTCGCACATGCCACTCAATCAACTTGCGACCGTCAGCGTTCCCGAGCCACGTCTGTTATCTGTCCAGGTCTGGGACAAGTCGATGGTGAAGGCCGTCGAAAAGGCAATCATCGATTCCAACCTGGGCTTGAGCCCGGCGACGGAAGGGCAGGTGCTGCGCCTGCGGATTCCTGAACTCAACCAGGAGCGGCGCAAGGAACTGGTAAAGGTCGCGCATAAATATGCGGAAGCTGCCCGTGTTGCGGTTCGCCATGTGCGGCGCGACGGTCTCGATATACTCAAGAGGCTGGAAAAGAGTCACGAGATGTCCGAGGACGATCAGGAGCGTCTTGCAAACGACGTGCAGAAGGCCACCGACAGCACGATATCGGAAATCGATCAGTTGCTGGCGACAAAGGAAAAAGAAATCCTGACCGTATAGCCTTTTGTTCGGGTGCGATCCGTCGAACCGCTCGTGTTAGAAGTCGCACCTTGAGGGATTGAGTGATGTCGAATGCCGCAGCGCCCGTGACAGAAGGACCGGACCGGGGGGACGCTCCCATGCATGTGGCGATCATCATGGACGGCAATGGGCGATGGGCCGCGGCGCGGGGACTTCCGCGCGTGGAGGGGCATCGGCGCGGCGTTGAGGCCCTTCGTCAGGTAGTTCGGGCGGCCGGCGAGCTGGGAATTCGCTATTTGACGATTTTCTCCTTCAGTTCAGAAAACTGGTCGAGGCCCGCGTCTGAAATCGGCGATCTGTTCGGACTGCTTCGGCGATTTATCCGCAATGATCTTGCAACTCTGCATCGCGATGGAGTCCGTGTCCGCGTGATCGGGGAACGGGAGGGACTGGAGCCCGACATCTGCGCGCTTCTCAAGGAGGCTGAAGACCTGACGCGCAATAACGATCGAATGAATCTGATCGTCGCGTTCAACTATGGGTCGCGACAGGAAATCGCCCGCGCGGCGCAGCGGCTCGCCGCGGAGGTCGCCGAAGGTAAACGGGATCCAGCCTCGATCGATGCCGATGTGCTCGGCAGATACCTCGATGCGCCCGAAGTGCCAGATCCGGACCTGATCATCCGCACCAGCGGCGAACAGCGGCTGTCCAATTTTCTGATGTGGCAGGCAGCCTATAGCGAACTGGTTTTTGTTCCGGTGCACTGGCCGGATTTCGACAAAGCGGCGCTCGAGAGCGCAATCGCGGAATACGCCAGGCGCGAGCGCCGGTTTGGCGGGCTGGTTGCGAAAACCGGATCGTGACCGGCGGCAACGCAGAATCGACCGCCGGCCAGGAGGGACGAAACCTTCTGCTGCGGGTCGCCGCCTCGCTGGTGCTCGCGCCGCTGGCTGTGGCCGTGGCTTACATCGGCGGATGGTTCTGGACGGGCCTTGTCACGGCCGCCGCGATCGGGCTTTACCTTGAATGGCTTACCGTCATTGGCGAACGCCGGCTCCCGCTGGCGATGCTCGGCGTCGTCGTCCTGCTTGCTATGGGCTGGGCCGAAACCGAACGTTTCCACGTCATGGATGTTTCTGCCCTCGTTGCTCTGGGAGTGGCGGTCGCCGCCCTATTCGCCCGCGACCGGCGCAGCTGGGCGGTGGCCGGAATCGGCTATTCCTTGGCGGCCTCGATTGCCTCGAGCGCATTACGGCGCGACCCTGCTTTGGGTTTCGTGGCGCTGATGTTTGTGCTGCTGGTGGTTTGGGCGACCGATATCGGCGGATACTTTGCCGGCCGGCTGATCGGTGGTCCAAGGTTATGGCCGCGGGTGAGTCCGAAGAAGACCTGGGCGGGGTCCATCGGCGGATTTGCAGCAAGCCTCGGCATTGCCGCCGGATTTGCCGCCTGCGGTTTCGGAAGGACGGTTGCGCTGCTGCCGTTGGCGGCTGTGCTTTCGACTGTCGCGCAGCTCGGTGACCTCTTTGAGTCCGCGGTGAAGCGCAAGTTCGGTGTCAAGGATTCGAGCCATCTCATTCCCGGGCATGGCGGATTGATGGATCGCCTTGATGGTTTCGTTGCCGCTATCGTACTGGCGGCGATTTTCGGCTTTTTGCGTGGCGGCGCCGATAGCGTCGGCCGCGGTCTTATGGTTTGGTGAGATATGAGCGCCGTTCCCTTGCGTAACAACAAAGCGGCTCTCGCAGTTCGTTCGGTCACCGTGCTCGGTGCGACCGGCTCGATCGGCGACAGCACGATGGACTTGCTGCGGGCGTCGAAAGACCGCTACCGCATAGAGGCATTGACGGCCCACACCAACGTCAAGGCCCTTGCCGATCTCGCGCGGGAATTCGGCGCCCGCTATGTCGCTGTCGCCGATCCCGGCCGGTTGCAGGAGCTGAAAGACGCCCTCGCAGGCACGCGAACAGAATGCGGCGCCGGCGAAAGTGCGGTCGTTGAAGCCGCCGCACGGCCGGCGGAGTGGGTGATGGCAGCAGTCAGCGGCGCTGCCGGGCTGAAGCCGGCGCTTGCCGCCGTCGATCGTGGCGCGACCGTCGCGCTGGCCAACAAGGAATGCCTGGTCTGCGCCGGGGATTTCTTCATGCAACGCGCAGCGCAGGCCGGCGCCTGCATCCTCCCGGCCGATTCCGAGCACAATGCATTGTTTCAGGCGTTGGCTTCCGGAAATCGCGAAGAGCTGGTTCGCGTGATCATCACCGCATCGGGTGGCCCCTTCCGAACCTGGTCGAGCGCCGACATCGAGCAGGCAACGTTGGCGCAGGCCCTGAAGCATCCGAACTGGAGCATGGGACAGAAGATCACCATCGATTCGGCTTCGATGATGAACAAGGGCCTCGAGGTGATCGAGGCAGCTTGCCTGTTTGGTCTGACGGCGGAAGAGATCGATGTTCTCGTCCATCCGCAATCGATCATCCACGGAATGGTCGAGTTCTCCGATCGCTCAGTAGTGGCGCAACTGGGTGCGCCGGACATGCGTACGCCGATCGCGCATTGCCTGGGCTGGCCGGATCGAATCATAGGTCCCGCGGCGAAGCTCGACCTCGCCAAGATCGGGCAGCTGACTTTTGAGGCTCCGGATTTTTCGCGTTTCCCTGGCCTCAAACTGGCCTATGAGGCCTTGCGGACAGGCCGCGGCGCAACAACCGTTTATAATGCGGCCAACGAGGTTGCGGTCGCCGCGTTCATCGCCGGTAAGATTCGGTTTGGCGCCATTGCACGCCTTGTCGAGGCGACCTTGGAAGCCTGGATTAGCGCTGGAAATCTGGCGCCACTGGCGTCAGCCGATGATGCAATTGCCGTTGACTATAATGCGCGAAATAAGGCGGCCACCCTATTGCCTCAAATTGCCTTAAAGGCATCCTAGAGCGTTGGGGCGGAGCCTTCGGCTTCGGGTGAGGGAATTTTAATGTCTGAGTTTTTTCAGCACAGTTTCAACGTGTTAGGTCATGGGCTGATCGGATATCTCGTTCCCTTCCTGTTCGTGCTGACGGTCGTCGTCTTTTTTCACGAACTCGGCCATTTCCTGATTGCGCGCTGGGCGGGCGTGAAAGTGTTAACGTTTTCGCTCGGATTTGGCCCGGAATTGGCCGGATTTAACGACCGGCACGGCACCCGCTGGCGGATTTCGGCGGTGCCACTCGGCGGCTACGTCAAGTTTTTCGGCGATGACAGCGAGGCCTCGACGCCCGATCTGGAGACGCTGGGCAATATGACGCCGGAAGAACAGGCCGACAGCTTTCACCATAAAAAGGTCTTTCCGCGAGCGGCGATCGTGGCTGCCGGACCAATTGCGAATTTCGTGCTGGCGATCGTGATCTTCGCCGGGATGGCGCTTTATTACGGCAAGCCGAGCTCAATTCCGCGCGTAGATCTCGTTCAGCCCGGCAGCGTCGCCGCCTCTGCAGGTTTTCAGGTCGGCGATGTCGTGCTCGCGATCGATGGGAGTGCGATCGAGAGTTTTGCCGATATGCAGCGAATCGTTTCCACCAATGCCGGGTCCAAGCTGACTTTTCGCGTGAAGCGCGATGGGGGCATTGTGACGCTGACGGCGACGCCTGCGCTGAAGGAAATGAAGGACATCTTCGGCAACAGCCACAAGATCGGCGTGCTGGGCATCCAGTACAATGCTCAGCCCAGTGATCCGAAGACTACTCCTGTTGGCTATCTCGAATCGCTGAAGATCGGCGTCGATCAGGTCTGGTTCATCATCGACAGCACGTTCAAGTTCGTAGGATCGCTGTTTGTCGGTGCCGGCAGCACGGGTGACCTCGGCGGTCCCTTGCGGATCGCGCAACTTTCCGGACAGGCGGCGAGCCTCGGCTTCCAGTTCCTGTTGCAACTTTGCGCCGCGCTTTCCGTATCAATTGGCCTGCTGAACTTGTTTCCGGTGCCGTTGCTCGATGGCGGTCATCTTTTGTTCTATTTGGTGGAAGCCGTACGGGGGCGTCCATTATCTCCGAGGGCCCAGGAAATGGGGGCGCGAATCGGGTTAGGGCTGGTGCTGATGCTGATGGTGTTCGTCACCTACAACGATATCCTGCATTTGACGTCATCTTGAAGCGGCTTTTTTGTGACGTGGCCAATAGGCAACGTCTTGGAATGAAAATGAAATCGCGCTGCCACATAAGGTTTGCCGGCTAGGTAAAATTAGCTACAAGCAGTGCGGCATCTGGGGATTTGCCGGTTCGCGGGGGTTCGATGGACCGGCACAAGAATGTAAGGGCGCTCGGCGCATGAAGGTTGGAATGCGGGTGCGGGGGGGCTTGCTGGCCGCCTTGGTCATGTTGTCGACGCCGTTTGCTGCAACGCTAGCGGTCGGGTTGGCGTCGTCGCCGGCTTCAGCCCAGACGGTGGATTCGATTGAGGTTCAAGGCAACCGGCGGGTCGAGGCCGCCACGATCCGTTCGTATTTCAAGGCCGGTCCCAACGGAAAGCTCGATAAGGGGAATATCGATGACGGTCTGAAGGCCCTGATCGAGACGGGCCTGTTCCAGGACGTCAAGATCAATCAGGCTGGCGGCCGAATCATCGTGTCGGTGGTCGAAAATCCGGTCCTTGGCCGTGTGGTTTTCGAAGGTAACAAGAAGATCAAGGACGAGCAGCTCTCGTCGGAAATTCAGTCGAAGCCGCGCGGAACATTTTCGCGTCCGATGGTTCAGTCGGATACCCAGCGAATCGTCGAAATCTATCGTCACTCCGGCCGCTATGACGTGACCGTCGTCCCGGAAATCATCGAACAGCCGAACAACCGGGTCGATCTGATCTTCACCATCAACGAGGGCAAAAAGACCGGCATCAGTTCGATCGAATTCGTCGGCAACAAGTTTTATTCGTCGTACCGCCTGAAGGACGTCATCAAGACGCGCGAATCGAATTTTCTGAGTTTTCTCGGCGGCAACGACGTCTACGATCCGGACCGCATCGAAGCCGACCGCGACCTGATTCGGCGGTACTATCTGAAGCACGGCTTTGCCGACGTGCAGGTTGTCGCTGCGTTGACGGAATACGATCCGGACAAGAAGGGCTTTTTGGTCACCTTCAAGATTGAGGAAGGCCAGCAGTATCGCGTCGGTTCGGTCAATTTCGAATCGAGCATTCCCGGATTGAACGGCAATGCGCTCGCCAGTTATTCACGCGTCAGTGTCGGATCGCTCTACAACGCCGAGGCGCTGGAGAAGTCGGTCGAGGAAATGCAAATCGAAGCCTCGCGGCGTGGCTTCGCATTCGCGGTAGTCAAGCCCCGTGGCGACCGCAACTTCGATAATCATACTGTCTCGATCGTTTATTCGATCGACGAAGGACCGCGCACCTACATCGAGCGAATCAACGTGCGCGGCAATACGCGGACGCGCGACTACGTGATCCGCCGGGAATTCGATATCGCCGAAGGCGACGCCTATAACCGTGCGCTTGTGGATCGCGCCGAGCGCCGCCTGAAGAATCTTGATTTCTTCAAGAGCGTCAAAATCACGACTGAGCCGGGTTCATCCAGCGATCGCGTGATTCTCAATGTTGATCTGGAAGAGAAATCGACCGGCGACTTCTCGGTATCGGGCGGCTATTCTACGATCGACGGACCACTCGCCGAGGTTAGCATTTCCGAACGTAACCTGTTGGGACGCGGTCTTTTTGGCAAAGCTTCGGTGACCTACGGCGAATATGCCCGCGGCGTATCGCTCTCGTTTGTCGAGCCTTACCTGCTCGACTATCGCATTGGACTTGGTCTTGATGCCTATTACAACGAGCAGTTGTCGAACCCATTTATCGCCTATGGAACCAGGACGATCGGTTTCAGCCCGCGGGTTGGACTTCAGTTGCGCGAAGACATGACGCTGCAGCTGCGCTATTCGATCTACCAGCAAGAGATATCGCTGCCGAGCTATCTGGATAACTGTAACATGAATCCGGGTAACGGCCTTCTTGCCTTCAATCCTTCGCCCGCCTGGATCGCGGCCAACGGGGCGGCGGCGGCAACGGCGCTCGGCGCAACGGATCCATCAGGTCAGGGGCTTTGGTGTTATTCTTATAGCCAGGCCTCTCTGCCCATTCGCAAGGAACTGGCTCAGGGTGCGATAATCACGTCGTCGGTTGGCTATTCGTTCGACTACAATACGTTGGATAACAACAAGAACCCGACTGACGGTCTCTTGATCGACTGGAAACAGGATTTCGCGGGCGTCGGCGGCGACGTGACCTATCTGAAATCGGCAGTCGACGCGAAGTACTTCACACCTCTGGTTGCTGACATTGTCAGCTTGGTCCACCTCCAGGGCGGCATCCTGACCAAGATCGGCGACAACCAGATCCGGATGCTGGACCAGTTCCAGATGGGCCCGAACCTCGTGCGCGGCTTTGCGCCGAACGGTATCGGTCCGCGTGACATCAATCCCTATGGTACACAGGACGCGCTCGGTGGCACGCAATACTGGGGCGCTTCATGGGAATTCCAGATGCCGTTCTGGTTCCTGCCCAAGGAGCTGGGCATGAAGGGTGCCATATATGCGGACGCTGGTTGGCTCGGCGATTATCAGGGACCGACGGAGTGGGCTGCGACGGGTGAAATTAACAGGCCGGGCTGTATTCCGCCGACGAATAATGGTTTCGGCCTCCCTGCCGCACCCGGAACCTGCCTGGGATTGCAATATGCCGCGCAAAACGTGGTGCGAACGTCAGTCGGTGTTGGCCTGATCTGGCAGTCGCCCTTCGGTCCGCTCCGCTTCGATTATGCGATCCCGATCACCATGGGCAAATACGACATCCCGATGGAGTTCAAGTTCGGCGGCGGCACCACCTTCTAAGCCGTATCCCACGGTTTCATCGCGCAGCGTCAACAGAAGGGTGGCGGGGCCACGAGTCGCTTTGGCTCGGGCCACCCCGGGGATTGCCAAGGACTGTCAACGACCTCAAAGTCGGGGAGACGTCGGCTCTCCGAACCCTTGGATGAGGGTTCGGAAAGGGGCCGGTCTTCGCGCCAGCGCAGAGTGGTGAAAAGGAGAGGATCGGGGAAGATGGACGAGGCGTCGGTCAAATACGAGCTCGTGGATATCAACGAGATCCTCAAGACATTGCCGCATCGCTATCCGATGCTGCTGATCGACCGGCTGATCAATGTTCGTTCGGACCACAGCGGAATCGGCATCAAGAACGTCACCTACAACGAACCGGTGTTTCTCGGCCATTTTCCTGAGCGCCCCGTCTACCCGGGCGTGCTCATGATCGAAGCGATGGCGCAGACGGCAGGCGTCATTGGCATCAAGGCGATGGAGACGGACAAGCCGGGCGCTGTTTATTTTTTAACCATCGACAAGTGCAAGTTCCGCAAGCCCGTTCTGCCGGGCGACACCATCGAATATCACATGCGCAGCATCTCGCGGCGCAAGGCGATGTGGTGGTTTCATGGTGATGCTAAGGTCAACGGCACGGTCGTTGCCGAGGCGGATGTGGGTGCCATGCTGGCCGACTGAGCCGGTTTTAACTAGCCGGCGCTTGCAGCCGATGCCGCACAAGCTGCAATCGACATGCTGCGCTTTCTGTGTTCTAGTTTTTCGGTCCGGCGCGGGGAAGGATAGATGCGGAACGTGACGATATGGGCGGCTTCCGCAGCTTTGCTGGTCGCCGCCAATAGTCCAGCCTCTGCCGGAAAGACATGCGTTGCCAGCGCGACCGAAGCCTTGCCGAAAATTGCTGGCCTTGTCGTCAAGGGATTCCGGACGCGACCGGTATCGCCTGCCGTCCTGGCCACCTGGAGAGGCCAGTCGAAGCCCATCATGATCGACCTGGATGTTGAATCCCAAGGTGACGAGCAGACTTTTTCCTACGTATGCGTCGTGACCCGTGGCTCTGCCTTCGTGCAGCGAACGATGAATTAGCGCAGCGAGTCACCCAAGCCGGGCAGCGCCCCGGTGGGTCACTGGACAGTCCCGGCAGCCCGCGCTAACCACGGAAAAATCTAACAAATGACTTCAGTCTTTGCGAGACGATGGGCCTCTCGATGACCACAATCGATCCGACCGCACGGGTGGAAGACGGCGCCGTGATCGGCGAGGGCACGACGATTGGTCCTTATTGCGTGGTCGGCCGCGACGTCGTCATCGGTGCGAACTGTAAGCTGATCTCGCATGCCCATGTAATGGGGCACACCACCGTCGGTGACGACTGTACGGTCTATCCGTTCGCTTCCTTGGGCGGCGCACCGCAGGACCTGAGCTATCGAGGCGAGCCGACGCGTCTTCAGATTGGTGCCGGCTGCACGATTCGCGAGGGCGTCACGATGAATGTCGGCACGGTGAAGGGCGGCGGTCTCACCCGCGTCGGCGAGCGCGGCTTCTTCATGAACAACAGCCATGTCGGGCACGACTGCGTGGTCGGCAACGACGTGATCTTCGCGACGTCGGCGACTCTCGGTGGCCACTGCGAAATCGGCGATTTCGTCTATATCGGCGGCTTGTCAGCCGTGCATCAGTTCACCCGGGTAGGGTCGCAGGTGATGATCGGCGGCGTCTGCGGTGTTCGGGGCGACATTATCCCCTTTGGATTGGCCAATGGCCAATATGCTCGTCTCGAAGGCCTCAACATCATCGGCATGAGACGCCGCAAGTTTACCCGCGAGCGGCTCGCCATCGTCCGTTCATTTTACCAGAAGCTGTTCGAAGCCCCGGGAGTCTTTTCCGAGCGGCTGAGTGCGGTGCAGTCGCTTGCGGCGACGGATCCTGCGATTGCGGAAATTCTGCGATTTATCGAGGCCGGTAAACATCGCCCTTTGTGTTTGCCGTCCGGCCGCAACGCCGAAGATTGATGGCGGAGCAGTCGCAGCCATGACAGCAGCGGCTCCCGAAAATTCATCGCCGATCGGCGTCATTGCGGGCGGCGGTGTGATGCCGTTCGCGGTTGCCGATTCCTTGAAGGCGCGAGGCCATGGTCCTGTGTTGTTTGCGCTGAAGGGAGTTTGCGATCCCGTCGCCATCGAACGCTTTCGTCACCACTGGATCACGGTGGGTCAATACGGGCGGATGACGAAGTTGCTTCGCGCGGAAAAATGCAAAGACCTGATCTTTATCGGAACGCTGGTGCGCCCGGCGCTCTCGGAAATCCGGCTCGATTGGGGAACGCTTCGTGTGATGGGGCGGATATGGTCGGCCTTTCGGGGCGGCGACGACCACCTGTTGTCGGGCGTAGGACGGCTTTTCGAGCAGGAGGGCTTTCGTCTCCTTGGCGTTAAAGATGCCGCACCGGATCTGCTGATGCCTGAAGGAAACGTCACGCATGCTGCGGCCGATCAAAATGCCCTGGCCGACATCGCGCGGGGGCGCGAGGTGCTCGGCGCGCTTAGCCCCTTCGATATCGGCCAGGCGGTCGTCGTGATCGACGGCCACGTCGTGGGCGTCGAAGGCGTCGAGGGCACGGACGAACTGCTGAGGCGCATCGCAGAGCTGCGCAAGGGCGGTCGCATCCGCGCGCCCGCCGGACACGGGGTGCTGGTGAAAACACCAAAGAGCACGCAGGATCTGCGCTACGATCTGCCGACCGTAGGTTCGCGCACCATCGAGGGCGCCGCGGCCGCCGGACTGTCCGGCGTGGCGGTCGCTGCCGGCAATACAATCGTTGCCGATGCGCAGGCCATGATCGAGGCCGCCGATGCGGCCGGCCTTTTCGTGACGGGCTTGCGGTTTTGATGGCAGGCCCGGCAAGCAGCAGGGTCGCGCGCAAGATCTTTCTGATCGCGACGGAAGAATCCGGCGACCGGCTGGGCGCCCATCTGATGAAAGTGCTTCGCCAGCGGCTCGGCGATGCCGTCAACTTCGAGGGCGTCGGCGGTCTGGCGATGGCGAAAGAGGGACTGAGGTCCCTGTTTCCGATCGAGGAGTTGTCAATCATCGGCTTTTCAGCCGTCATCAAGCAGCTTCCGAAAGTCTTGCGTTTGATCCGGCAAACCGTTCGGGCGGTCCTTGCCGCGCGCCCCGACGTGCTGGTCATCATCGACAGCCCCGATTTCACCCATCGGGTGGCGCGAAGGGTGCGCGCTCGCGATCCCTCGATTCCGATCGTGGATTACGTTTCGCCCTCGGTATGGGCGTGGCGGCCGGGCAGGGCGCGGGCCATGCGGGTCTATATCGATCACGTTCTGGCGCTCTTGCCGTTCGAGCCGGAAGAATACCGGCGGCTTAGTGGACCGCCGTGCAGCTATGTCGGCCATCCCCTGACCGAGCAGCTTGGCTTGCTCAGGCCGAACGCCGAGGAGACTGCGCGGCGCAACGGAACGCCGCCCGTGCTGCTGGTTCTGCCGGGAAGCCGGCGCAGCGAGATTCGCCACCACATGGCTGTGTTCGGCGAGGCCTTGGACAGGCTGAACGCCGCGGGCCGGGAGTTCGAATTGATCCTGCCGACCATGCCGCATCTCCTGGAGGGCATCAGGGAAGGCGTCGCCTCCTGGCAGGTCGCGCCGAGAATTGTGGTTGGCGAGCAGGAGAAACGGGCGGCATTTCGAATCGCCACTGCCGCGCTCGCCAAGTCCGGGACGGTGACGCTGGAACTCGCGCTGGCGGGGGTGCCGATGGTGACGGCCTACCGGACCGGCGCGCTGGAGGCCTTCATCGTCCGCCGCGCAGTGACCGTCACATCGGTGATCCTGGCCAACCTCGTGCTCGGCGAAAACGTGGTGCCGGAATTCCTGCAGGAAGACTGCACCGCCGAGAAGCTTGCCGGAGCGCTTGGCGAGGTGTTGTCCGATTCGCCGATGCGCCGGCGCCAGCTCGAGGCCTTCGCGCGCCTCGACGGCGTCATGTCGACCGGCAACCAGCCGCCGAGCGTCCGCGCCGCGGACATTGTCCTGGCGACGCTGAGACGATCGCGCAGGAGCGCCTAGAGCCGATCCGAGGCGAGACGTTACTTGCGCGCCCGCGCCCGCTGCTCCTGCTCCTTCAGGAGATCGTCGAGCTCCTTGCTCTGGTCCTCGATCCGGTTCGCCAGCCGCTCCTCGTTGGCAGCGCCGGACTGGGCGGCTGCCTGCTCGGTGAGCTGGCGAAGGTTGTCGCGCAAAACCGCGACGCGGTTGGCGATTTCGCCGTCGGATAGCTGGCTGAAGTCGGTCATGCGATGGGGCCCCCTGAGGCTGAAGCAAGTTAGCGGAAGAGCCGACTATCATCCAGAGCCGGCGGGCGTTTTGATCTGGATCAGAGGCTTCCACCCGGTCGACGGCTAGGAGAGTGCGGTGCACCAGCGGTTTGTTGGATGCACAAGGGAACACAACCCCGTTTGGCAGGTTTCTGTTCCTGCGTCGTTTGATTGAAATCAGGGAGACCTTCATGCGATCCAAGTTCGTTTTCTCAGCTCTCGCGGCCGCCGCTCTGCTCGGGGCGGGCGCATTCGTGCCGGCCGCATCGGCCGCGGAGGGAGTGCCGGGCGCAAATGTGTCCGCCAAGGCCGGCACGTCCGCGCCCAACGCCATGGCAATGGATTCCACGCCCCAGACAATGCATCACCACACGATGCACCATCACACAATGCATCACACATCACACCATCACCACACGCACAACATGGGCTATTCGCGCCGGCAGATGGATGAGACGAGGCCGGGCGGCAAGCCGGTGTCGCGGAAGGCGCCGGACTAGTACCGCCGATCTGAACCCACTGCATCACGAGGGGTCCTCACTGAAGCCGGGCCCTGGTGCGTCCATGCACCGGGGCCGATTCATCTCGGTGCATGGCTCCGTCGGGTCGCTCGCCGCGTGACGTGCGTCGACCTGCGCGTCGACGTCCCCGCGAGGCAAACCGCCTCCGGGCCGCTGCAAGACATTGTCCCTCGAAAAGCGGAGGGAGCAGGGAATGCCGGGTGCCCGTTGCACCCGCAGCCTCATGTGCGAGAAAAATGCACATGAGTAGTCACCACAGGTCCACCGGGAAACGCCCGGCATTCCCCGCGCAATGGTTTTACGGCTTATTCCGCGCTCTCTCCGGCGATCGGGCTTTTTTGTCACCGTCCCCGGCGTGATGCGCAGCATCAAGCCAGGTTCGCGCCAGCGTCGAGGCGCTAAGACCACGCGGCTTTGCCGTCCGCTCCC
>NZ_DAIDJE010000047.1 GCF_027451485.1 Bradyrhizobium sp. | reverse complement strand
ATCGGTGTGAAGGATTCCGAAATTGCCCATCTTCAGGGCGAGCTGAACGCAATGCTCAAGTTCGTTGAGCAGCTTGAAGAGGTCGACGTTGACGGCGTCGAGCCGATGACGTCGGTGACGCCAATGGCCATGAAGATGCGGGCCGATGTCGTCAACGATGGTGGCATCGCCGACGACATCATCAGGAATGCGCCGGAAACACAGGATCACTTCTTCCTGGTTCCGAAAGTCGTCGAGTAGAACTTATTGAGCGAGGCGTCCGATGTGCATGCTGTGCGACGATGAAAAGGCCTACCGCGCCTACATGGAATATCTCGACGCCATGGAGCGGCAGGGCAAGCAGGCCGATCCCGACAAGGCGATGGATGCCGTGCTTGACGCCTTGGAAGCCGCAAGTCAGGCCCGCGGCGAGGTCAAGCGGGACGATCCTGCCGACGACAAGACGCTGTCTCCCTTTTTCTGTAGCCCAGTAAATAAATGACCGATTTGACGTCGCTGACGCTGAGCGAGGCCCGCGATGGCCTCGCAGCAAAGTCTTTCACCTCGATGGAACTCACTGACGCCCATTTGAAGGCGATGGAAGCGGCGCGCGCGCTCAATGCGTTCGTGCTGGAGATGCCGGATCGTGCACGCGACATGGCGCGGGAGGTGGACGCCAAGATCGCCAAAGGCGAAGGCGGTCCACTTGCCGGTATTCCGCTCGGCATCAAGGATCTCTTTGCGACCAAGGATGTCAGAACGACAGCCTGCTCGAAGATTCTCGGCAATTTTGTGCCGACCTATGAGTCGACGGTGACATCGCAGCTCTGGCGCGATGGCGCGGTGCTGCTCGGCAAGCTCAACAACGACGAATTCGCGATGGGCTCGTCCAACGAGACGTCGTGCTTCGGCCCCGTGGTCAATCCCTGGCGGCGCGAGGGCTCCAACGCTTCGCTCGTGCCGGGCGGTTCATCCGGCGGCTCCGCCTCGGCGGTTGCCGCACTGCTTTGCATGGGCGCAACGGCGACCGACACTGGCGGATCAATCCGCCAGCCCGCAGCTTTCACGGCCACCGTCGGAATGAAGCCGACCTACGGGCGCTGTTCGCGCTGGGGCATCGTCGCTTTTGCCTCCTCGCTCGATCAGGCCGGCCCGATCGGCCGCACCGTGCGCGATACCGCGATCCTGATGCGCTCAATGGCAGGCCATGACCCGAAGGACACCACCTCTGTTGAACGGCCGGTGCCGGATTACGAGGCGGCGATCGGAAAGTCCGTGAAGGGCATGAAGATCGGCATTCCCAGGGAGTATCGTCTCGATGGCATGCCGGCGGAAATCGAAAAGCTCTGGAGCGCGGGCGCCGACTGGTTGAAGGCGGCAGGCGCCGAGCTCGTCGAAGTGTCGCTGCCGCACACCAAATATGCTCTGCCGGCCTATTACATTGTGGCGCCGGCCGAGGCTTCATCCAACCTCGCGCGTTACGACGGCGTGCGCTACGGGCTCCGGGTACCGGGTCGCGCGATCGCCGACATGTATGAGAATACGCGCGCTGAAGGTTTTGGCGCGGAAGTGCGCCGCCGCGTGATGATCGGCACCTACGTGCTGTCGGCCGGCTATTACGATGCCTACTATTTGCGGGCGCAAAAAGTCCGCACGCTGATCAAGAAGGATTTTGAGGACTGTTTCGCGCGAGGGGTGAACGCGATCCTCACCCCGGCGACCCCATCGGCAGCCTTTGGCGTCGGCGAGAAGGGCGGCGCCGACCCGGTCGAGATGTATCTCAACGACATCTTCACGGTGACGGTCAACATGGCCGGCTTGCCGGGTATCGCGGTCCCAGCGGGCAAGGATTCACAAAACCTGCCGCTCGGCCTGCAACTGATCGGGCGTCCCTTCGATGAAGAGACGCTGTTCTCGCTCGGCGAGGTCATCGAGCAGGCGGCCGGCCGCTTTACGCCGGCGAGGTGGTGGTGACGATGGCTCACCTCAAATCTACGCTCGCAAACGCAGCGCCAGAAAGCAGTCTCAGCTCCCCGCTCGCCGCGCTGTGGTGGGCGGCCAAGGGCGACTGGGATGCGGCGCACAAGATCGTCCAGGACGAGAGCGATGCCAATTCCGCCTGGGTGCACGCGTATCTGCACCGCGTTGAGGGCGATCTCTCCAACGCCGGATACTGGTATCGCCAGGCCGGCCAGCCGGTCGCAAAGGGTTCACTGGAAAACGAATGGGAGCGGATCGTCTCCGCTCTCGAAGGTTAAAAAATATGACGGCAACCGGCGGCAAATTGATCAAGGGGACGACCGGAGACTGGGAAGTCGTGATCGGGATGGAAGTCCATGCCCAGGTCACGTCGAATGCGAAGCTTTTTTCCGGCGCCTCGACGGCATTCGGCGGTGAGCCGAATTCCCATGTCTCGCTGGTCGATGCGGCGATGCCGGGCATGCTGCCCGTCATCAACGAGGAATGCGTCCGCCAGGCGGTGCGCACCGGGCTTGGGCTGAATGCGAAGATCAACCTGCGCTCGGTGTTCGACCGAAAGAACTATTTCTATCCTGACCTGCCGCAGGGCTACCAGATCAGCCAGTACAAGTCGCCGATCGTCGGCGAGGGCGAGATCACGGTCGATCTCGAGGGCGGCAGGACAGCCACCATCGGCATCGAGCGGCTGCATCTGGAACAGGACCCCGGCAAAATGTTGCACGACCAGTCGCCGTCGCTGTCGTTTATCGACTTCAACCGCTGCGGCGTGGCGCTGATGGAGATCGTCTCCACGCCTGATATCCGCGATGCCGAGCAGGCCAAGGCTTACGTCACCAAGCTGCGCTCGATCCTGCGTTATCTCGGCACCTGCGACGGCGACATGGAGAAAGGGTCCTTGCGCGCGGACGTCAACGTCTCCGTGCGCAAGCCCGGCGGCCCGCTCGGCACCCGCTGCGAAATCAAGAATCTGAACTCGATCAATTTCATCGGCCAGGCGATCGAATACGAGGCGCGGCGGCAGATCGAGATCATCGAGGAGGGCGGCTCGATCGAGCTGGAAACACGCCGGTTCGACCCCAACAGGGGCGAAACGTACTCGATGCGCTCCAAGGAGGAAGCGCACGACTATCGTTATTTCCCGGATCCCGACCTGTTGCCGCTCGAGTTCACCGACGCCTACGTTGCCGAGCTTAAAGCGCACCTGCCGGAGCTGCCGGATCAGAAGAAAGCACGTTTCATGGCCGAGCTGGGCCTGTCGCCCTATGACGCGGGCGTGCTGGTGGCCGAGCGCGAAAGTGCGAATTTCTTCGAGGCGGTGCTGGCCGCGGTTTCTGACAAGGTGCGTGACGGCAAGATCGCTGCCAACTGGGTCATCAATGAACTGTTCGGACGATTGAACAAGGAAGGCGTGGCAATCGGCGCTTCCCCGGTCTCGGCCGTGCAACTCGGCGGCATCGTCGGCCTGATCGGTGAGGGCACGATCTCCGGCAAGATCGCCAAGGATCTGTTCGAGATCGTCTGGCAAGAGGGTGGCGACCCCCGCGCGATCGTCGAGACGCGCGGCATGAAGCAGGTGACAGATCTTTCCGCGATCGAGAAGGTGGTCGACGAGATCATCGCGGCGAATCCGGACAAGGTCGCGCAGGCCAAGGCCAAACCGCAGGCGCTCGGCTGGTTCGTCGGCCAGGTGATGAAATCATCCGGCGGCAAGGCCAACCCGCAAGCTGTCAACGACCTGCTGAAGTCCAAGCTAGGCATCTGACTTAGCCGCACCGCGACTTGCTGCGGCTCGTCGCGCCTCGCGCATGATCATCGAACATGCACGACGTTTGCGCGCCGTATGCAGCGCGAAGACGCCCCGAATCGGCCGCAATCGAGTCGGCCTGGAATCGGCGTTCGGCGGGCGTGGATGAGACGCCGGGGCGCTCATCGAGAAAAATTTTTTTGTTGCCAAAATCCAAGACTCAGAGTCCGCGAATGAGCCCTGCCAGCCGACTTGCGTATCTCGCGCAGCATCCGACATGCAGCGATTGCACGCATCGCCAATAACGAAAAACACTACAATACAAGCCTATTCCTGCATTGTTGCGAATGTCGCGTCGACGTTGCGTCGGAATTTCCTGCATCGGCGTGCGAACGTTATCTCGTCGCTTCCGGCGTTGCGCATCACGCTCTCGCCGCGCGAGGCGTCAATACTTCCTTAAGCGGGAAGCTGTTTTTTTCAATGCGTTGGTGTATTCGGGATGCAGTGCATTTCGATTCCCGAGTGCACGCAGCAATTAAGCCATCTCACATTGGAGGGCACCATGGCTAAGAAAGCGAAGAAGGCGAAGAAGGCGAAGAGCGCAGTGAAGAAGACTGCGAAGAAGACCCGCAAGGTCTCCAAGAAGAAGTAAGTCTCGCCTGACGAAGATGCCGGCGGTTTTATGCCGGCACGTCACACGAGCCTTCGGACCGTTCGCTTCACTCGCGGGAGCGAATTTGAAGAGTGGCTCTTGTCGACGAAAGAGGGTGTCGGCGAGACATCAGGTCAAACGGCTGGACCGCCA
>NZ_DAIDJE010000046.1 GCF_027451485.1 Bradyrhizobium sp. | reverse complement strand
AGTGGGGCGCGCTGTTCGATGCGAGGTGTGGGCCGCTTCCTTAGCTCGAGCGCTTGAGTTAAAATACGAGTGCGTGGCGGGACGAACGCGCAAACACGAAAGACACTGCCATGTCCCGCTGCAAACCCTTCAACATCACCGCCGCGATCTTGCGCCGCCATACCCGCCGCTACGCACGAGGCTGCCCCGAGCAAGTACGGGCGTTGGCCGCATCAGCAAAAAATATCCCGATCGAATTGCAGGCTGCATTGATCGCGCTGCGCCACCTGCTCAGCTCTGAGGCACTGGCGGCATGGATCGAGCTGCGGACGATGGATGCGATCTTTCGCGACCGTCATTTCAATGGCGATGCGACGGCGTTCGCGCAATCGCTGCTGGTCGAGTTGCGGCCATGTCTTGGTGCTGATGATGTGCGGCGGATGGCGAGAGAGCGGAAGCGATCGGGCGTTGGAAATCTGTCGTTGGCCATCGCTAATTTGGCACACCGCTGACACAGCGTCGCTGCAAGCCATTATTTTTGCGGAAATGTAACTCCCCTGCCAAGGGACGCAGCAGTCATAATGCATGACCCGCTGTGCCTGAAAAATTTGGCTCATAAGTTGGGAACGGCGGCGCGCATCCCTTGTGCTTGGACGTCATCCGCGCCACTTTGTGGCCCCCCGAGCGGGCCGATTTGAAGGCAACTAACTCGGGGCATGGAAAAGCCGAGCACACTTGTCTAGGGCGGCTCGGCTTTCCGTGGTCCCTCAACAGGGAGCGCTTTGTGTCTCCCGATCAACCACATGAGGAGCCTAACTTGGCTGACCGCATCGTACAAGACAACCAACCTCGAAAAACCAAGTTCACCTTCGAAGAAGCTGTTGATGTTTGGCTGCGTCAATGGGCCGGGCAGTTTCAACATGAGATCGCAGCAGCTTATGTCATCAACTCAGGTCGCGTCAGCGATGTGCTCAATGAGGTGACGCACGTCGGCAGTCGTGAAGAAGCGGCGCGGCGTCTGGGGCGTATAGCGTAAAAATTCGTTCGCTAAAATCCACGAATCGTGTCGGCAGTGGTTACCCCATTGCCGACATGCTCACGTCATTTGCTTCTTCGATAATGAGTTTAATCTATGGATGCTGAGACAATCCAAATGATCGCTGCTGAGCTTGCAAAGCACAGTCCTCACCCTGAGTGGTGGCAATGGGCAATTCAGGTGCTAATCGTGGCTGTGAGTGCTGGGATCGCAGTGTTTGTCAGCGAGTATCTGAGGACGAAAGGAAAAAATCTCGCAACGCGAGCAGATTTCGACAGCCTCAAACTTCAGCTGCGCGAAAACACCGAATTGGTGGAGAACATCAAAGCGGAGGTCGGACAGAAAGATTGGGCCGCTCGCGAGTGGAAAAACACGAGAAGAATAAAACTGGAAGAATTACTCGCAAAAATGCACGAATGTGACGCGTTTGCCGACCGTTTTCGTCACATTTCAATCGAAGGCGTGGTGAGCACCGAGCGTGATCCCGTCGGGGAAATGGAGACCATCGGGGCTCTTTATTTTCCCGAATTGCAAACTGAAATTTTTGATTACGCTCTTGCGCACCGGCAACACAAGCTTGCGGGTTCAAGTTTAGCCACGAATGTGATTCAAAGCAGAGACGATTTGGCCAAACGTCAGTTTCATTTCGACGCCTACACGTCAGGATATGAAGACCGATTAAATGCGACGAGTTTAGCGCAAAGCAAGTTGAATGCTGCCGCGCGTCGCCTCCTTGTGCAAATCGTCGGGCTAGATAGTAGTTCCTGAATTTGAAATAGCATCAGGGTTTATGATCTCGACCACCTCGCCAGTCGCCACATCGATCACCCTGACATCGCTGGCCGCGCCATGGCTGTCGCGTTCCGCCCATTCACGTCGCTGCTTGGCGCGCTCGCGGAAATGCTTATCGGCGCGGCGGCGGATGCGGCGATACTGCTGACGAGCGAAATCGGCGGTCTGGTCGGCGGGATCGGGCATGCAGCGCGGCTCGCGTTGGTGCGTTAAATCCGGCTGGTTGATGTCTGGCACCGGGCGCGCGGCGGCGCAATGGGAGGGGCGTTTTGACAGGCCGAAAAAGCAATTTACGCTCAGTGAGCGTTTAAGGGCTTATTTGTCCAAATGGCCGTTGAAAGTATTCAGCCGCCAAAACCCTTCCAAGCTGAATACGAGGGTTCGATTCCCTTCACCCGCTCCATCAACGCTCCCCAATCGCCGTATATAATATAGCAATTTCAATTGGTTGCTATATTGATCTGCCGGGAATCGACTTTTCGTCGAACCAAGCCGTCCAGGGGCATTGGCTTTTGGTCTGAACCGCATTTGCGATTTTTGCCGATCCAGACCGGCTTGCTCTCGGAATCTTTCGGCATAACTCACCGGGCAGGCCAGAGGCTCGAGCCTCTCGGTGCATCTCGTTGCGCGCCGGCCGACAAAACGAGTGTTCATCGAGCATGCAGGGCTGCGACGAGGCGAGTTGGACCCTTCGTGTGGTCCATGTCACATCTTCTCCTTGATGCCGGCCTTCAGCAGCCACCAGTTTGCCGGATAAGAAGTCAGAAACCCGCAGATCATTGCAATCTGCATCATGAACCAGAACTCGAAGCTGTCCACCTGCAGCTTGGTGCCGAGCAGGTGCCGGAAAAGATAAAAATAGGCGAACGCCATGAAGCCATACATTCCGATCTGCCAGGCAGTGATGGAAATTGTATCGGCTTTGGCTGCCGCCCACAGTCCCTGTCGCAAGGACAGGCCTCTCATCGGCGCGATCGTGAAATATTGAAGGAGGATGCCGAAGGCGTAGGCGAGCAGATAATCCGGTATCCAGACCGCAAAGAGCTTTTCCTGAAAGATGCTGTGCCAGCCGAAGGCAACCGCTACCGCTGGTACGAGGAAGGCAAGCCATTCGGCAACGATGTCTCCCAACGTGCAGCCGCAGCCGCAGTGCAACGATCCATTGGCCGTCATCACGGCAAATGGCGTCAGCCGCTTGTTCGGCGGATCTTCGTTCCGTTCTTTCGCCTTTTGCGCCAGTTCGTGCGTCGCGAGCCGTCCATAGGAGAAGTATTGCCAAGCGACCCAGAATGTACCGAACAGGGCGGTGATCGGCCAGACGATATCCATGATCCACATGTGCTGAGGATGCCGTGCAATATCGATGGCTATCACAATCGCGAAGACCGCGCCGAGCGCCAGCGAGGCAACCGAGAGGTAGTGTAGCCAGGTGGGGATCAACATTCAGCGTTTGTGTTCATGTCGTCATCATCGAACACCGCGTAAACCACCCGTTCAGGACGTGGTTCCTATTCCCTGCAAGGTTGATCTGAATCAACGACACAAACTTGCTTTATTATTAGATGAACTTGACGCGTGTGGCCGTACGTACGATATGTGCCGCTCGGTGGATAGGACGACGGCATGCGGTTGCTTCGAACCATGATGGCGGTGGTGATTGCGCTGTCGGTGGCAATGCTGCCGGCTGCCGGGGCGGCCGTGTCTATCGTCAAGTCTTCGCCGCAAGCCGCTACCGAAATGATGACGGAAGATATGACCATGAGTTCGGACATGCCGTCCGCTATGGACTGTTGTCCGGATTCCGCCAAGGATAAGCGCTGCGACCACCCGAATGGTCAATGTCCGATGGCATTCTGCGCGGCGCAATCCATCAACCTTGCCCTTGCCACCGCTTTCCGTTTTGATTTTCCATTGATTGCAGGCAATCCGCTGCCTATCCCGGTGGACCAAGTCGTTACCCTGCGCGGCAGCAGTCCGCCATTCCGACCTCCTCGAGTCTGATCTCCCACAAGAAAGACTGCGCGTGAGCCGCTTTGCTCGCGCGTGATGACGCTTGCCCCGCGCATCTTTGATTGCAGCGGTGGAGATCATACCTGTGAGGAGAAAATCATGATTTCGAAGTTCACGCGCATCGCGGCGCTCGCCGCAATGATGAGCCTTGCCGGCTCCGCAGCCTTTGCGGCGGCGAGCGATTACGCTTTCGAGCCGGTCAATGCTGAATTGAAGAAGGGTGATGACGTCACGGTTGCCGTACGCCTGACCAACAAGGCGACGGGAAAGCCGGTAGTGGACGCGGTGATCTTCCGTACGCGCGTCGACATGGCACCGGACGGCATGGCCGAGATGGAGTCGCCGGTCACTCCGCTGCCAGTAAAGGATCCGGGCGTTTACGCCTTCAAGACGGATCTGCCAATGGCAGGACGCTATCAGCTCACGCTCTCCGCCAAAGTGCAGGGCGAACCGGAAACCGTCACCGGCAAGGTCGTGATCAAGGCCATCAAGTGAGGCGTTCGGGCGCTCCTTCGGGAGTGCGCACGACCGCCATTGCAGCCTCTCATTCTCGATCAGCGGGTGAACGCCATGACCACGCTCCGACTCCTGACCACATTCGTCCTCGGCATCGGGCTGGGCGCCGCCGGCTATTGGACCGCGCAGCAACCGCTCTCGCCGATACATTCACACGTCGCCATGCCGGTCGCCGCCGCCGAGCGGCCCGCGCTCTACTACCGCGATCCAAGCGGAGCACCGTTCTGGGCCGCGGGTCCCAGGAAGGACGGTCAAGGCCGCGACTACTTGCCGGTCTATGACGGCGAGGAGCCCCGGCCGGGCGAGGTCGCAGTGAAACCGAAAGCCGCCGGCGCGACGCGCAAGATTCTTTACTACCGCAATCCGATGGGATTGCCGGATACGTCCCCGGTCCCGAAGAAGGACCCAATGGGGATGAGCTATGTCCCCGTCTATGAGGGTGACGAGGCTGACGACGGCTCGGTCAAACTTTCACCGGGCAAAATCCAGCGCACCGGCGTGAAGTCCGAGCTTGTCGAGCGCCATGTGATCCGGACGCTGGTGCGGGCACCCGGCACGATCCAGCTCGACGAGCGCCGCGTCTCCGTGGTTGCAATGCGCGCCGAAAGCTTTGTGCAGAAGGTCGCCGACGTCACCACGGGCTCGCGTGTATCTGCGGGCCAGCCGCTGATGGAAATCTACAGTCCTGCGGTTTCCTCTGCGGCGGCAGAATATCTTTCGACCATGAATTCCAGCGTTACCGGAGATATTCGCGCCTATGCGCGCGGCGATCGGCAGCGGCTGGTAAACCTGGATGTTCCAGAAGCGGTGATTGCTGCGATGGAAAAGAGCCGTACGGCTCCGATGGTCATTCGATGGTCGGCTCCGCGCGACGGAATCGTGCTGGAGCGCAATGCGGTCGAGGGCATGCGGGCCAACCCCGGCGACGTATTGTTCCGAATCGCCGACATCTCCGTGGTCTGGGCCCTTGTGGACGTGGCCGAGCGTGACCTCGGCGGCATTTCCGTAGGCCAACCCGTGACCGTGCGAGCGCGCAGCTTCCCGGGCCGGACATTCTCGGGGAAGATCAGCGTGATCTATCCGCAGGTGAACCGCGAGACCCGGACAGCCCGGGTCCGGATTGAACTCGCCAACAATGATCTCGCTTTGCTGCCGGACATGTATGTCGACGCGGAGATCGAGACAGGCAGTCAGAAGCCGGTCATGGCTGTTGCAGACAGCTCGGTGCTCGACAGCGGTAGCCGGCAGGCCGTCCTGGTTGATAAAGGCAACGGCCGTTTCGAACCTCGTGCTGTCAAGCTCGGACGACGCGGAAATGGTTATATCGAGGTGAAGGAGGGTCTCGCGGGAGGCGAGGCGGTCGTCACCTCGGCGAACTTCCTGATCGATGCGGAAAGCAACTTGAAGGCGGCATTGAAAAGCTTCGCTGAGGCCGAGCCGCAGGATTCGAGCCGACCGAAAGACATGGGGGAGCACAAATGATCTCCCGAGCCATCGCCTGGTCGGCTCGCAATCTGCTGCTGGTGCTGTTCGGCACCGGCTTCGCGGCGGCTGCCGGCATCTACGCACTTGTTCATCTCCCGCTTGATGCGATCCCGGATCTCTCCGACACCCAAGTGATCGTCTACACCGAATATCCGGGACAGGCGCCGCAGGTGATCGAAGACCAGGTGACCTATCCCCTGACGACGGCCATGCTGACGGTGCCGAAGTCGAAGGTGGTGCGTGGGTTCTCGTTTTTCGGCGTGTCCTTCGTCTATGTGATCTTCGAAGACGGCACCGACATCTACTGGGCGCGGTCACGTGTTCTGGAGTTTCTCAACAGTGCGGCTTCCAGGCTGCCGGTCGGTGTCACGCCGACCATTGGTCCTGACGCGACCGGTGTTGGATGGGTCTACCAATACGCCGTCATGTCGAAGGAGCTTAATCTTGCTGACACTCGCACCATCCAGGACTGGAATCTGAAATTCGCGCTGGCGAAGGCCGAAGGCGTTGCCGAAGTCGCAAGCATCGGCGGGTTCGTCAAGCAGTACAATGTGGTGCTGGACCCGCAGCGCATGCGGGATCGCGGCGTTAGCATGCAGAAGATTCGGGATGCGATCCGTGACTCGAACGCGGACGTCGGCGGCCGGACCGTCGAACTGTCGGAGTTCGAATACGTCATCCGAGGAAAAGGCTACCTGAAGGACATCAATGACCTCGGCAACGTCGTGCTGAAGACCAACAACGGAACTCCGGTGCTGTTGCGGGACGTCGCGCGGGTCGAGCTTGGGCCTGATGAGAGGCGCGGCGTCGCGGAACTGAACGGCGAAGGCGAGGTGGCGAGCGGCATAGTTCTGCAACGGTTCGGCGTCAATGCGCTCGACGTGATCAATAACGTCAAGAGGCGCTTCAAGGAGA
This sequence comes from Bradyrhizobium sp., assembly GCF_027451485.1. GTDB lineage: Bacteria > Pseudomonadota > Alphaproteobacteria > Rhizobiales > Xanthobacteraceae > Bradyrhizobium. Next base: position 104,890 of record NZ_DAIDJE010000046.1, on the reverse strand, counting down.
TCGCGAGCAGCCTTCCAAAATCAGTGGAGATTGTTCCGGTCTATGACCGATCCAATCTGATCTATGCGGCCGTCGATACACTAAAGCATACGCTCCTTGAGGAGAGCGTTGTCGTCGCGCTGGTTTGCATCGTGTTCCTGCTGCACGTCCGCAGCGCGCTGGTCGCGATATTGATGCTGCCCGTCGGCGTGCTGATGGCCTTCAGCGCAATGAGACTGCTCGGGCTCGGCTCCAATATCATGAGCCTTGGCGGTATTGCGATTGCGATCGGCGCGATGGTGGATGCTGCGATCGTCATGATCGAAAACGCGCACAAACATCTCGAGCGGGCGAGGCCCGGAGAACCCCGGGTCCAGATACTGATCGACGCAGCTTCCGAGGTTGGTCCGGCCCTGTTTTTCAGCCTGCTGATCATCACGGTGTCGTTCATGCCGATCTTCACGCTGGAAGCGCAGGAGGGACGCTTATTCAGCCCGCTTGCGTTTACCAAGACATTTTCCATGGCGGCGGCAGCTCTCCTGTCGGTAACGCTCGTGCCGGCGCTGATGGTGATCTTCGTTCGCGGGAAGATTGTCCCGGAGCACAAGAACTTCATCAATCGCTTTCTGAACTGGATCTATCGGCCGATCATCAAGGAAGTGCTGCGCGCCAGGAGCCTGGTGATCCTCGCTGCTGTTGCTGTCCTGGCGGTCACGATCTGGCCGGCGCGCCAGCTCGGCACGGAATTCATGCCCACACTCAACGAAGGCACGCTTCTTTACATGCCAACCACGCTACCGGGCATCTCGGTCACCAAGGCGGCCGAGCTTATGCAGACGCAGAACCGGATCATCAAATCCTTCCCGGAGATCGCATCCGTCTACGGCAAGGCAGGGCGGGCGTCGACGGCCACCGATCCGGCGCCGATGGAGATGTTCGAAACCGTTGTGAATCTGAAACCGAAAGAGCAATGGCGCCCCGGCGTGACCATCGACGGCCTCATCGCCGAAATGGACAAAGCGCTGCAATTCCCTGGCGTTTCCAACGCCTGGACCATGCCGATCAAAGCCCGCATCGACATGCTGTCTACCGGCATCCGCACGCCGGTCGGCGTCAAGGTCATGGGCTCCGACCTTGTCGGGATCGATAGGCTCGCCAAGCAGATCGAGCGCGTGCTCAAGTCCGTCCCCGGTACGTCTTCGGCCTATGCCGAGCGCAGCCTCGGCGGCTACTACCTTGAGATCACGCCTGACCGGCAGGCACTCGCACGTTACGGCATACTGGTTCAAGATGTGCAGGACACCATCGCGGCTGCACTGGGCGGCCAGACTGTCACGACCACCGTCGAAGGCCGCGAGCGCTTTACGGTCAATATGCGGTACCCCCGTGACCTGAGAGATAATCCGAAGGCCATCGCGAGCGAGATTCTGGTACCAATGCCGGCAGGAGGAGCGGTGCCTCTTGGCGAAGTGGCGAAGGTCGAGCCGGCCCGTGGGCCAACGTCGATCAGGACGGAAAACGGCCAGCTCGCAACCTATGTTTATGTCGATATCAGAGACCGCGATATCGGCAGCTATGTTGCGGATGCGCAGCGCGCGGTCAATGAAAGCATTCAGTTTCCGCCTGGCTATTACGTGCTGTGGAGCGGCCAGTATGAGTATTTGCAGCGCGCGGCCGCGCGCCTGAAGCTCGTGGTCCCCCTTACGCTGACGATCATCTTTCTGTTGCTCTATCTCAACTTCCGATCCCTTGCCGAGACAGCAATCGTCATGCTGTCACTGCCATTTGCGCTGGTCGGAGGCATCTGGATGATGTGGGGACTGGGCTTCAACCTGTCGGTCGCCGTCGCGGTCGGCTTTATTGCACTGGCCGGAGTCGCGGCAGAGACCGGCGTCGTCATGCTAATTTACCTCAATCACGCGCTGGCCGAGACGGAAGCAAGGCGAAGCGCGGAAGGGCGCCAGCTGACGCGTGAGGATCTTTACGAGGCTATCATGAAGGGCGCGGTCGAACGCGTTCGCCCGAAGATGATGACGGTTGTTGCCATCATGGCCGGCCTTCTGCCGATCATGTGGAGCACGGGAACTGGATCCGAAATCATGCAGCGGATCGCCGTGCCCATGATCGGGGGCATGATCTCGTCGACATTGCTGACGCTGATTGTGATCCCGGCGATCTTCGGACTGGTGAAAGGCGTCCGGCTGCCTCCGGCCAGCTTTCAGGAAGAACAGGGAGAAGCAGAAAACATGGCGGAGGCAGCGGAGTGAGCACCAAGCGGGCATGAGCGAGAAAGCAAGCTTCTTCCCGCGGAGGCAGGAAAGCTGATCTGGATCAAGAACGCTAACGCAAGCTTCAGGAGAATGCCGGCGATCCATTGAGGAGGCTGCAAATGATGGAATACTGGATGTACGGCTACGGTCCGGTCCATTGGGTTTGGCTCATTGTGATGATCGCGGTGGTCATCTATCCGGTGAGCCGCATCCTCGGGCGCATCGGCTTTTCACCGCTCTGGTCGATCCTGATGTTCATTCCGCTGGTCAACCTGGTCGCGCTTTGGATTGTTGCGTTCGCGGATTGGCCGGGCAGGAGACAAGAATAAATCGGCCAAACGCGTTTGGTGATTTGTGGGACGGGATGCCTTCGCAAGATGGTCCGGCAATGGAGGGTTGCACTGTGGAGCGTGAACTTGTCGTTCACGTCGGCTCGATGTTGATCTGCATCAACGAATAGCCGCAGGAAGTGCGCGCTCATACCCGGTGACCACATTCATTCATCGGGAGAACGCTCATGAAAACCATGACACTCGCTGCCGCGCTGTTGCTTGGTTCTGTCAGCTTTCCGTGCTGGGCCCAATTGCCTGCCAATCACGAAGCTCACCAGGCCGATCAGAAGGATGCACCAGCCGCCAGCCAGCCGGCTCCGCCAACCGCGCCGTCCGGGACGATGGGGCAAGGCATGATGGGTGGCCGCGGAATGATGGGCGGCGGCATGATGAACATGATGAGCAACGTGCCCATGGCGAACATGATGCAGATGATGGGCTCGCAGCAGCCGGGCTGTGGGATGGGTGGGATGGCCACGATTGACCATGTCGAAGGTCGCATTGCCTTCCTGCGCGCCGAGCTCAAGATCACCGACGCTCAGTCCTCCGCGTGGAATGCCTTTGCCGATGCGCTGCGGGCCAATGCAAAAAGCCTTGGCGAAGTCCGCGCGTCGATGATGGGGCAAGTGGGTGCAGCGCCGCTGTCCTTGACGGATCGCCTTGCACTGCAGGAAAAGTGGTTGGCCGCTCGCCTCGAAGGCATCCGCGCAATCAGGTCAGCAGTCACGAATCTCCTTGCGAGTTTTTCAGAAGACCAGAAGAAGGCGGCCGACGAACTGCTCGCCCCCCACATGGGCATGATGGCCATGATGTTTGCCATGCAGTCTGGGCAGATGGGACTGGGCCAGATGCAATCGGGGAAGATGATGCCAAACAGTCGATGACTTCTGGTTACTGACGTGGAAGAACCTCGTGCAGACGCCAGACGTGCCGGCATCAGCTTCGAACATTTGTAAGTATCTCCCTGCGATCGTTGAACATGATCGCGCAATGCTTCTGCTATTTGTGTATGAGCGGCGACGTTGGCGCCGTGCCGAACTGGTAGGTCCAGCTGAGCACCGCCTGATACTGATGCATGCTGATGTCGATATTGCTTCCCGGGGTCGGCACCGGGAACGGCGGTCCCAATCTCTCAAGGCCGGAGACGCTTTGGGATGGAGCGTAAGCGGCAGCGAACTCGACCGTTGAACTCGGCGTGACTTTGTAGGCGAAACCGCCGGTGAAATGGTCGGTGACCAACCCGGGGGCCAGGATATTGAGAGTGACGTCAGTCGACGGGACGGGATTGGTGTTGTGCTCATAGCCAGCACGGAACGTCCAGATCGGATTGGCGCGCCACTCGACGCCAAGCTTGATGGCATCGGTATCCTTCCAGCCGAAGCCGGGGCCATTGCTCGCACCCAGCACTCCGGGTCCTGTGATGGCGGATGAATTCGCAATCGCGGCGACACCTTGATAGAAGATGTGATTGTAGTCGAGCATCAACGTGAGGTTCGGCATCGCATCATACGCCATGCCGGCCGTAATAGTGGCGGGAATATCGAAATTGCCGCCTCCTGCGAAAAGGCCGCTATATCGGCTGAATCCGGTCATCCACATCGGCGTCTGAGCTGAGAAGCCAAGCCGGAAAGTGGGCGCGATGCTCCATTCCACACCGCCGCGCAAACCGCCGCCGTAGGAATAGGAATAGCCATTGTCGGTCAGGTGTGCGGGGTCGGACGAGAAGGGCGCGAAGGCCGCGAGACCGTGCGCCTGGAATCTTTGGATTGCGAATGTCGGCGAGATGCCGAAAGAAAATGCGCCGACCCGGCGGGCATAACCGGCGGCAAGGAACGCCTGCATCAAATCGACGCCGGCGCGTCCACCACAATAGGTGCCCGGCGATCCGCCGAAGAAACTGCAGGCCGGCGACGTATTGACCATGGCAGGCCAATCGGTGTTCATGCCGCCGTTTCCGTAGAGCGCGAATCCCCAGGCGGAATCCAGGTCGATTTGCCTGCTGAAGGCGGCGTTGGGGACGATGAAGTAATTGCTGTTGCTGTCGTAGCTTCCCGGAGCGACGAGCGCAGTCCCGGTCGCGTCGTAGTTGCGAAAGGGAGCAAACAGCGCGGCCCCCATTTGCATTTGACTGCCGGCATCGACGAGGCCGGCCGGGTTGAGCGATAGCGACATGGCGTCGCGCGAATCGGCAACGCCGGCGCCTCCGAGCGCGTCTTGACGTGCGCCATTGCCATATTGGAAATATCCGTCGGTCGCCTCGGCCGCTGTGCAAGCGGAAAGGACAATCGCCGCGCAAACCGCAATCTTAAGCGAAGCTTCGATGGTTCTGTTGTGACCAGCGATCATTTGTTCCCCCCTGGACGAGACACGGGAGGACCTTGCGGCGTCGAAGTCACGGGTCCAGCGTCACAGACAGCAGCGCCGACCCATGCTCTTCGCGCGTTCACCCTCCCGCCGATTTATTATTCATTAATTCTAATAATTGAATATCATGGCCGTTCTCGGGTCAAGCCGGAGAGCGGAGATTTTCCAGCGGCTGTTGCAAAAAGTAGACAATCCGTTCGGCGTCGCTTATGAGAATGACGCAACGCAACCGTCGGATCGCAGGAAATGCCAGCGCCCACAACACTCAAAGAAATCAGGCGCATCTCTCCCAAAAAGCCAATCGATACAGACGCGATGCTCGAAAACGCGCGCAACGCGAGCGATTTCCTGAAGGCGTTGTCGCATGAGGCCCGTCTTTGCATCCTCTGCCTGCTGATCGACGGGGAAAAAACAGTCGGCGAAATCGAGGAAGCACTGAGTCTTCGCCAAGCAGCCGTGTCGCAACAACTCGCCCGCTTGCGCGCTGACGACGTCGTCAAGATGCGCCGGGACGGAAAGAGCGTCTATTATTCGATCGCACGGCCCGAAGTGCTGGAAGTCATGTCCGCACTTTATCGCGCGTTCTGTCGCTGATCCACGCAAGGGTAGTTCGGGGGCCGCCAGCGTGGCGTACGCTCACGTGAAGCTCGGCACCGCCGCGACATCGTCCTTCCTGCTGACCCGACCAATGAACCGGGTTATTGCCTCAACCACCGCTGAGGTCGCCTGCTGGTGGGGCGCATGGCTGCAGCCGTTTAGCAGCAAGGTTTCGATTTGCTGCGGCACAAGCTCACATAGGGCGTCAAGCTGTGCACGCGTGAAGAATTCATCCGCCATTCCCTGAATGGCGAGCACGGGGCAGCGAATTCGCCCGACGTAACCTTTGATATCCCAGTCCCGCGGTTCGTCGCCTGTCCAGGCGTCCACCAACCGCCCGAACAGCCGATCGGTCTTGCCGCCGTGGTAGCGCGCAAGCCGCGCCTTCAGATCGCCCTGCTCGAAATCGCGGATCTGGGCGGCAATTCCCTCGACGGTTCGCTGTTCGCGGAACAGGTGAGGGGCGATCGCGACAACCCCGGCGACCTGGTCGGGGTAAGCCCCCGCGAACATCAGCGCGATTGCGGCTCCATCGGAGTGCCCGATCAGGATCGGGCGCTGCGTGGTGGTTGCCTTAATCACGTCGGGCAGGGACCGGAGGGCTTCTTCGCGCAGATAATGCGCGGAGCAGGATGGCACGAGCGGCGCCGAGTCGCCGGAGCCCCATCGATCGTACACCAGCACAGAACAGCCGGTTGCGTCTGCCAGCCTTTCCGGCAAGTCGCGCCAGAGTCGTACGCAACCCAGCGCATCGTGCAGCAGCACCAGAGGCGGGCGGTGAGGCTGTGCGGCTGCGATGCGATGTCCGCGAAGAACGTGGCCCGCCGCAACGAAGGTCAGTTGCTGCGTCGCGGCCACGACAGCGTCGCGGATGTCGGAAGGGCTGAGAGTGACAAACTCGGCCGGCGTTTGCGTAAAAAAATCGGCGGTGACGGCCCCGGCATCGTTCAGTTCGACGCCGCGCAACGCGGCCTCAAGGTCGAAGATGACGCGTGGCGGGGTGACGAAAAAATCGCCGGTGATCAGGGCCTCGCGGATCCGGGTCCGGCCGGGGCCTTCGAGGCGAAGATCGGCGCGAAGGCTGCCGCCGCGCCGGGTCAACGTGGCGCTTACGAGGGTGTCATCTGCTTCGGGAGCATCGACCATCTCGACGAATTCATCGCGTCCAATTTCATCACGATAAAGACGGTCGGCAAGCTCCTCCTCGCGACGGGTCACCTCGCCCCACTGTGGCTCGATACCGAGCCCTTCGGCGAGTCCCTCGAGCAGGCCTTGATAGATCGTCGACAGATCGGGAAGATCATCGCGCAATATCTCGCGCATTGTGATGACGCGCTGGCGGGCGGAGGCGAGGTCGCGCTTGGCGAGCTTCTCGACGGGCACTTTAAGGGCCGCGATCATCTCGGCCGGATCGAAGTCAATCAGCAACGTTCCCTGGTAAAACAGCGTATCACCGTCGAAGAAACCGCCGGTGCCGCTAATCTTGCGGCCGTCGACCTCGATGTCATTGCGTGGGCGATAGCGTGCCGGAATTCCGAGCTTGTTGAGCCCGCGCGCGGCGCTCTCGCAGATCCGTCGCGTGGTTTCGCCAAGGTCCATGCCGCGGAGGCTGGAGCGATGGAATACGAGTTCCCATCCGATTTGGCCCTCATCGAGATAGAGCCCTCCACCCCCCGTGATGCGCCTGCCGATCTCGATTCCCTTGTTCCGGCAATAGTCGAGGCGTACCTCGTGGCTCAGAATCTGGTGGATGCCCACGAGCGCCGACGGGCGAAACCGCAGGAACCGGATTGTATCGGGAATTTGACGCGCTTTATGCGCATCGATAAGCGCCTGGTCGAACGCAATGTTGGCGCGTCCGCCGCGAATGCCGGTATCGATGACTCTGAACGATCGGCCGTTCGTTGGCATGCCGAAATCCTTTCAGCGTGGCAGTCCGCGCCGCAGTTCGCCCCGCACTTTGCGGATATCGTTGCCGTTGAGCTTGAAGGGATAGGAGGCGATATCCCTCGGCGGCGAATCGCCATAGGGGCGATCGCACGCGGAAACATCGGTCGCCTCCTTGCCCGGACAACCGGAGGTGCGGAAAGCAACACCGGCTCCGATTACGGCATCGAGTTCGTCCTGCGGCAGCCCGAAATCGACAAGCTGACCATTCTCGTCAAAACGCATGTGTTCCAGATGGTGCCCGCGATAATCGATGAGATAGCGGCCGAGCTGAATGCGCCGCCATTGCGGTCGCGGCACAGGCGGCAGGTGGTCCATGAGCGAACCTCGTTCGGGAAAGAACGCAAACATATGGCTGTGCCCGCCGAGATCGCGAATTCTCTGGACCTGCGAGAGAATGTCGTGATCGCTCTCGCCCATGCCGGCAATCAAGTGGGCGCCGAAACGTTCCGGGCCGAATATTTCGGCCGCCGCGTGAAGGATCTCCCAATATTTGTCCCAGCTGTGCGGAGATTGAACACCGTGTCCGCGCGTGCGGTCAAAAATGACGGGGTTGGCGGCGTCGAGCGCTACCGTAAAAATTTCGGCCCCAAGGTCCTTCAGTTCCTGCACGTCCTGCCGCGTCATGGTGGTTGGGTTCGACAGGATCGATACGGGCACGTGCTTGACACGCTCGACCCACTTTCGCAGCACGACCCGTGTGTCTTCGTCGGACCGCGGGTGTGTGATCATGCTGATACACATGCGGTGGAACCGGCCGCCATCCCCGCCTGAGGCAACGATATCGATGATCTGGTCGTAGGGGACCGCCGGCCAGTCCACGCGAATGAAGTTGCGATCGGCATAGTTGCGCTCTGCCTCACGATGGCGCGCCAGTCCGCAATAGGCGCAATTGGCGCGGCAGCCTTCCGGATAGGTGAGCAGCAGGTTCAGGCAACGCGTGCAGCTCGTGCGATGCATGTAGCCTTTCATGATTCCAAGCGTGATAGCGGCTGCGGTCGACAACTGCACATATTCCGGGGAGCGCATGTTCGGCGTCAGGACGTTGTCGTTCGGCAGGTAGACGCCTTCGGGCCGCATGTCCTGCTGCTTCACACGTGCGCCATTGCGGGCGTCCGACGGCACCTCGGCGGGCACACGCGGCTGCATGGTCTGCGCGTCATTGAAAGTGCGCGGCTCGCCATGGAGGAAATCCGGGATGGCGTGGGTTGGTCCTTCGAGACAGCTCATGATTTCCTCTCGTGGTTTCGTATGTTTCACGCGGCCCAGTAGGAGGGCGAACTGATCCATCCATCGGCAAGAGCTCTGGCATCCGGCCGGCCGCCGTGGTCGTAACGCTCAAGCACTTGCGAGCGGCGTCGCAAGGCCCGGTTCAGCGCGCTATCAAAAATGTCGCCGAGCTCTTCTTCGTAGTCGCGGTGCGCATCGCTGGAGCGACCGAGGATGTCCACCGCGGCTAGCCCGGCGAGCGTTCCCGATTGCACCGCGGAAGCAATGCCGGCGCCGGTCACCGGGTTGGTGAGACCGGCAGCGTCGCCGGCCAACAACACCTGCGTCGTTCCAAGCCGTGCAATCGAACGCAGCCGGCCGCCGACGGGGATCGCACCGCCCGTCAGCCCCAATGGGCGCGTCCCGATGCGACGCAATATCGATAGTCTGCTAAACAGCTTGGCCAGCATTGGCTTGAGTTGCTGCCGGTCATGCATAGCAACGCCAATCCCGATATTGGCGACGGCACCCTTGGGAAACAGCCAGCCGTAGCCCCCGCGATAGTCGGCGCTGAGAAAGATATCCGTAGCATCGTGCGGCACGATGAGTGGCACGGTCACCTGCCTCGTATCGACCAGTGCGCGATTGGTCTGGCCGATGGCGGCGCCGACCCGCGAATGGGGACCGTCGCAGCCGATCAGGACGCGGGGGCGCAAGGAACGGCCATCGGACATGTGAACCGTTCCGTCGGAATCGATGGCGATGACGGACGTCCCGTACCTGCACTCCGCTCCCGCACTGACTGCCTCATCTGCGAGCATTCGGTCGAAAGCCGCTCGATCGATCATCCAGCCGCGAAAATTCGGCGTCGTGTCGCAGCATCTGGCTTCCGTGAAGGTCAGCATGCGCGCGATCTTTTGCTTCGCCACGGCTCTCACCTCCGGGACGTCGCGCTCGATCATCGCCGGCACGAATTCGGCGCACTGAACCGGGCAACCCGCCTCCGTGCGGCGCTCGATGGCGATCACGCCATAGCCCGCCCGCGCGGCAGCCGCTGCGGCGCGGCTTCCGGCCGGTCCAAGTCCGACGACCACAACGTCCGGAGCTTCGGCGTTCATCGCGGACCTCAAGCGGCGCAAGCCGGACGTCCCGCGAGACCGTCGAGCGAGATCGAGCAGCAGGCATGCTCCTGCTCGATCGGTCGGCCGATGGCGCGGGCAAGAGCGACGATTCCTTCTGCGGGGTAGGCGATACCGTCAAAGCCTGCCATGACCGCATAGGCATCGGTGATCAGCTTGTGGCGGCCGGCTGGCCGGATGCAGCCGAGTTGCACCGGCGCATGGTCAATGCGCTGCCGGGCAGCGACCAGAATCCTGGCGACGTCCTCCGTGGATATGGTGGCGAACGGCCGGTGTGCGGGTGCGTAGATCGGGGTGACGACAACGAGGATCAGGGCTGCAACCTTGTGCCGGGCAACAATATCGAGCGCGTTCTCCTCACCGAGGAGTCGGCCATAGTGCAGGCCGATGACTATGTGCGGAACGACGTCCATTTTCGTGGCGGAGAGGGCGGCAAGAGTTGCTTCGAAATCGGCAACCGGGCGGTCGAGATGATACACGTCACGGATCGTCTCCTGTGCGCCGATCACATCGAGCATTGCCACGTCAACCCCGGCGGCCTCCATCGACTTGGCACGCCGCTCATCGAGCAACGCGGAGTGAACCGCGATGCGCAGATAAGGAAAGTCGCGTTTGAGCTTTTCGATGGCCGGATAGTAGCGGTCGTAAGGGACTTCATTGCGTCGATTCGATCCGCCCGAGAGCAAGAACCCGCGCAAGTCCTTGAGCAGCACGAGGTCGCGTACTTTGCGATCGAGCTCTGCCGGACTCGTGGCCGGGATCATCGGCTCGAGAATCTTCGCCTGGCAGTGGTCGCAATTCAGTGCGCATGCGCCGCCGGTGACCGAGAAAGCAGGGAAACTCGCTTTACCGCAGCCTTTCAACTCCTCGCTGGCGTAGGCGCGGAAGGTCGGCGTGTAGAAGCGCATCGGCTTGAGCGCACGCTCGCACGCTGCTACTTCCAGCGCATCGACCAGCCTGCGATCGAACGGCAGTTCATCAAAAGGCTCGATCTCCTGCAGCTTCTCGTACCAGCCCATTTGAGTTGCTCGCCTTTCATATTCAAGAAAGAAGATGTATAGTCGATTGCGTAGCGCCTACCGCGTTGCAATGTTCTTTTTTCCTGATGTCCCGCGGTGACCATGAAGACACTGTGCGTCTTGCAGCATTTCGAAGCTGATTACCTCGGTCTGATGGAGGATCACTTCGAAGGCCGAAACATTCGCTTCCGCTATTGTCGGCCCTTCGCCGCCGGCGGCGCGGTTCCCGCAACCGCCGAAGACTACGCCGGTCTGGTGCTTCTCGGCGCTGGGCCGCTTGGCATTGTCAGCGGTCATTTGATGCCGAGCCTCGGCCCGGAATTGCGCCTGGCGCGCGACTTTCTGGCGCGGGGACTGCCGGTAATGGGCATTGGATTCGGCAGCAGCCTCCTCGCGACCGCAGCTGGCGGCGGCGCTGTGGAAGCGCCGTTGCGCTTCGTCGTCGACGCCGCTCGTCGCGTCGATCGAGGGGCGCTCGGCGATCATCTGCCGGAGACGTTCCCGATTGCCGTCTACATGCGCGACCGCCCGGTACTCCCTGCCGATGCGCGCATCCTCGCCGTTGATTCCGCAGGAGAACCGGCGTTGTTCCAGATACGCGACAACTGCTTCGGATTTCTCGGCCATCCCGGTATCAAGTCGGCGATGATCGAAGATCTCATCATGGAATTCGACGAGACGCCGCAGCGGACCGCAGAGACGCTCGACCAACTGCGTGGTTTTCAAGGAGAAATTGCAGGCGCGCTCGGCACACTGACGGTGGGCCTCGTCGAGGCGATGCGCCTGATGTAGCCGGTGCTCCAAGACCGTACTCACTCCCTGCAAAGATATTTCTTGACGTCCCTCTATCATATATTCAAAAAATAGAATACAAGAATATGCAAGCTGCCTCCGAATTGCGATCAGCGCTGCGGCGGGAAGCAAAAAACGAAGAACACATTGAGGAAACGGTCTAACGGATGGCGAAGAAGCTCATCATCATCATGGTCAATACCGACCCTCGCAACGGCGAAGAATTGGGCGCGCCATTCTTCCAGGCGACGGTTGCCGCGGCCATGGACTACGAGGTCGAGGTCGTCTGCACGGCGACGGCCGGTCGTCTCATGAAGAAGGGTGTCGCAGAAAAGCTCGTGGTGAAGGCCGGATCGCCCAAGACGGTCTATGATTTCATCAAGGATGCGCACGACGCGGGCGTGAAGTTCTACTGCTGCTCGCCGAACCTCGATCTCTTCGACATGACCGAAGACGACCTGATTCCTGAATGCGAAGGCATCGTGGGCGGTGCCAAGGTCATTGAGGAAATCATGGAAGACGACAGCGCCCGCGTGCTGACGTATTGAGAGGGAGCGTCGGATGACCAGCGGGGTTGTTTCGGAACGAACGGCCATCGGAGATCCGGTCTCGAATGCGCCGGTCGTCGCTTATGAAAAGCTCGAAGAGGTATTCGAGGACATCCGCGCGCATCCGCTCTTTGACCATGAGCTGCACGGCTGCCTCAATTGCGGCATCTGCACCGCGACCTGCCCGTCGGCACATTACTACGATTACTCGCCGCGCGAAATCGTGCAGCTCCTTTGGACCGAAAATCTCGAGGGCGTCTATGACGCCATGCAGGAAAAAATCTGGTCCTGTGCCCAATGCTATACCTGCGCCGCCCGCTGCCCATTCGAGAATTCGCCGGGCGGGCTCGTCATGATCATGCGCGAGGTCGCGATCAAGCACGGCATGCAATCCGCCAAGGACGTGCTCCGGCCGTTTTCCCGGGTCCTGCTGAAGGTCATTTCGACCGGAAATCAACTCGCGCCCAACATGATCACCCGCGAAGCGTTTCCGGACTGGGGGCCGAACGTTGCCAAGGTTGACGCTCCCCTGAACATCCTGCGGAAGGCGATTCCGGTGCCGACCATGCACACCATGGATACGGCCTGGGAAGTGAACCTGAAAACCTCGGTCGAGCTCTACACCATCTGGGAGGAGACCGGCGTTCTCGATCAGCTCGAGACCATCGACGAGAACCTGTTCGACGTCGTGAGCGACGTGATGGACGAGAAGCGCGACGAATACAACGAATGGCTCGAAGAGCAGCAGGAATAACGAGCGAAACGATCGCCAAAAACAGCTGAAACAATCAGCGGGGCGGAAGACGGAGGAAGCGATGGACGACAAGCGAGACGAAGGCGGATCCGCCTACAACGGCTTTGGCGCTGAATGGCGTCCCGCCAACCTCACCCCGAGCGAGGCGCGGGCCGCGACGTCGTGGGTGGAAACCAGGATCGATCGCCGATCCATGCTTACCAACAAGGATCGCGTCGAGGACGTGCGCGATGCGATGTGGCAGCTCGAACGGGACGGCGAGATCATCGTGCACCGGATTGACGACCGGCACGAGCCGGTGGTCGCGCGCACCCTGTACGGCTGGGAGAAGCGAATCCCGACAACCAACCTGTGGCAGCACAAGTCGTGCGGGCAGTGCGGCAATATCCCTGGCTATCCCTCCAGCGTGATGTGGCTGATGAACAAACTCGGCGTGCGCTATCTCGACGAGACCGATCAGACGTCCTGCACCGCATGGAATTATCACGGCTCGGGCGTCGGCAACGTCGTAAGCTTGGCGGCCGTATTCCTTCGCAACTTCCACCAGGCCTACATGTCGGCCAAGGCGCAGGGATTGCCGGTCGGGACCTATTATCCCTTGGTTCACTGCGGTACCTCGTTCGGCAACTACAAGGAAATGCGCATCTTCCTGATGCACTCCGCCGAGTTGCGCGAGCAGGTGAAGAAGATTCTCGGCAAGCTTGGCCGCCTGATCGACGGCAAGCTGCTGATTCCCGAGGAAGTCGTGCACTATTCCGAGTGGCTTCACGTGATGCGCCATCGCATCAGGGAGCAGCAGGTGGTCGACGTGAGCGGCTTGCGCGCCACCATTCACCCAGCCTGCCACGTCTACAAGATGGTGCCGCAGGACGTGATCTACGATGAGACCGTGATGGATGGAAACCGGGTCGCCGTGTCCACTGGCCTGATGCAGACGCTGGGCGCACAGGTAATCGATTATTCAACCTGGTATGACTGCTGCGGCTTCGGCTTCCGCCACATCATCGGCGAACGGGAATTCACTCGCTCCTTTGCCATCGATCGCAAGATCAAGGTCGCTGTCGAGGAGGCGAAAGCGGATGTGATGATCGGTCACGACACGGGCTGCATCACCACGCTCGACAAGAACCAGTGGATCGGGAAGGCCGTGGACAAGGTATATGCGCTGCCGATCATGGCTGACTGCCAGTTTGCCGCGCTCGCGCTGGGCGCGCATCCCTACAAGCTCGCGCAACTCCACTGGCACGCGTCGCCATTCGAGGGCTTGCTCGAGAAGCTCGGCATCGACTGGCAGAAGGCCAAAGCCGAGTTCGAAGCCTATCTCGAGGAGGTCAAGGCCGGCCGTATCGAAACGCTTTACGACCCCAAACGGGCGATCACCTCGGGCCCGGGCTATGTCATGCCAACATCAACCCCATCGCTTTCAGGAGCAGCGTCATGAGCCGTCCCGTTCTCGTCGTCGGTGGTGGGCCATCGGGGCTGTCGGCCGCGCACGCACTGGCCGCGGCGGGCCAACGGGTCGTTCTCGTCGACAAGGCGGATCGGCTTGGCGGCGCGCCGATCCTGTCCGGCTACGCCAAGCTGGTACCGTCGGGCGAGTGGGCCAGGGATGCGATCGGCGGCATGGTGCGGCGGGTCGAAACCAACAAGCTCGTCGAGATCAGGAAAGGCGTCACGGTGAAGTCATTCACCGGCAGCCCGGGCGATTTCCGCGCGATGCTGTCGGATGGAAAGACGGTTGAAGCCGGGGCGGCGATCCTTTGCACTGGCTTTACCCACTTTGATTCCGTCAACAAGCCGGAATGGGGCTTCGGAACCTACCCGGACGTGGTCACCACCACCCAGGTCGAGCAAATGTTCTCCTCCGGCAAAGGCGTGCGCTGTCCGTCCGACGGGCGCGAGCCGGAGCGGGTCGCGATCCTGCTCTGCGTTGGTTCGCGCGACCGCCAGATCGGCCGCGAATGGTGCTCGAAGATCTGCTGCACCGTTTCCGCAAACATCGCCATGGAGATCCGCGAGGCGCTGCCACGGTGCAACGTCTATATCTACTACATGGATATCCGCACCTTCGGGCTGTATGAGGATCTCTATTACTGGGAGAGCCAGGAAAAGCATCGGGTCAAGTACATCAAGGCGCGCATTGCTGAAGTGACTTCGGACGGCAAGCGGCTGCTGGTCAAGGGTGAGGACACGCTGGTGAAGCGGCCCATCTCGATTCCCTTCGATCTGGTCGTGCATGCGATCGGCATGGATCCCAACATCGACAATATGACCTTGTCGGCAGTGTTCGACGTCAAATTGCAGAAGCATGGCCACATCGAGAAGGCTTCGACCTACTCCAACATGTCAGAGAGCTCGCGGGCGGGAGTTTTTGTCGCCGGTGCTGCGACCGGCCCCGAGACGATCGACGACTCGATCGCCCAGGGCCAGTCGGCGGCGATGGCCGCGCTGGCTCTGGTCCGCAGCGCTCTGCTGGAGGCCGCCGAGTGATGTGGCTGATCGGCACCCAAAAGGCCAAGGTAGCGTCTCCGCCTCGTCCGGTGCTTGACTTGTCGGGTCCGAAGCTGCGCCGCGCGTTCGAGAACCTGGTCGAGTCCGCCGACGAGAGCGGCGGCGTCGAACGCTATGTCGGCGCGCTCGCGCTCAAAGCATCGTTGTTCGAGGAAGTGCTTGGGAAAGGCCGTGTCAGCGAGCTGAGCGAGGCCGAGTTCTATGATCTTGCCGCGTTCATCACGCCGGTGCGTCGGCGGGTCGGCAGCTGGCTCGCTGGCAACGGCTTCGCGGCCATGAGATCACGGCTCGAAGCGCTGCTGCATGGCTGGTCCGATCTTAGTACGGCCGATCAGCGCATTGCCGCTTTTGTCGCCGGCTTTCCCGCTGACCGCGAGCACCGCTGGTCGCGCGATTTGGCCGCCGAAGTGCTCCACTTTGCCGCGCCAGAGCGTTACCCGTTGATGACCCGCTGGATGTGGGACGCGAAGGTCAATACAGGCGTGCTGCGCGAGATCTGGCATGGCGACAGCTCCGGCGCCAGCACCATCGCCGTCGACGACGGCATTGCGACCTTCACGATGCTGCGGGAGGAGCTGGAGGGGTTTCTGCAGTCGAACGGCGTGTTTCGTGACATCGCGTTCTACGTCGATCTGCTCTGCGCTCATGTCTATGCCGCTTACATCAACGACAAGGGCGGTCAGTATTTGCACGCGGATTTCTGCGGGGGCGGTAAGGCCGACGCGATGGCGCATACGCGCCGCATGCTGGGACTTGATGCGGTCGACACCGAGTCGGGCCGAACCCGTCTCAAGCTGATCGACGGTACCGCCTACGTTCTTGGCGAGCCGCGGCTGTTGAGCCAGTAGGAAACAACCGATGCCGATTCACGAAAAATCGCTGATCCGTCCCGAGAACCTCGTCACGCATGAGCACCTGGAGCTCGATGGCGTCGACGTTTCCGGGCACTGGAGCACGTTCATCACGTCACGTGCCGTCACCGATTACAACGAGCAGATGCAGGAAGAGATCGCCTCGCTGCCGGGGGGAGAATTCATCCATCGCTGTTGGCAATGCGGCTCCTGTACGAACGCTTGCACGATCAATGCCATCAATCCCGATTTCAACCCCCGCTACTGGATCTACCTCATCCGGATGGGCTTCGAGGATGAGCTGCTGCGAGACAAGGACATCCTCTGGCAGTGCGTGTCCTGCAACAGATGTACTTACGCCTGTCCGCGCGATGTCAATCCCGAAGGGGTGATGAAAGCGACGGCGCACTGGCTTGAGCTCAAGGGGCACACGGAGAAGAAGCCGTCGACCGTGTTCGATGAGGCCTTTTCGGAGCAGGTCTTCGCCACCGGCAAGATCGAGGACGGCCGCGTCTTACGTCAGTTCTTCGCCCGAACGGGGCAGTCTCTTTTTCAGGACTGGCTGGTGCAGATGATCCGCGGCCTGGTGAGCCGCCTGCCGGTTGGTCTTTTGATGAAGCTCGGATTCGCAACGCTCAAGCGTCCGCGCACCAGAGGCTGGGCGGACGCCAGCGCGGCGATCGAAGAATATGTCGAAGAGTGCGAGGCCAACGCCCGCAAGGCGTTGCGGCTGGACATGCAGGGAGCTGAGTGATGAGCGGCAAGTACAAGCAAGTTGCTTACTATCCCGGTTGCGCGCTCGAAGGGACCGGTCATGCCTACAATCGGTCAACCAGGGAGCTCGGCAAGGCGCTTGGACTCGATGTGGTCGAGCTGAAGAATTGGAATTGCTGCGGCGCCATGGAAGTCAAGAACGTCGATCCAAAGCTGCAGACCTATCTATCCGCGCGCAATCTCTCGATCGCCGAAGCGATGGGTTTCGATACGGTGATGGCGCCGTGCAACGGCTGCTATCATAACCTCAAGAAGGCCGAATACGATCTCAGCCACGATGCCGCTTCCCGCGAGGTGACTGGTCGGCTGTCGCGCAAGGCCGGTCACAAGACTTACGAGGCAGGCAAAGTCACGACCATTCACGCGCTTGACTGGATCAAGGATGCGATTGGCGAGGATGGCTTGAGGGCGAGGGTGAAGAATTCGCTCAATGGATTGAAGGTCGCCAACTACTACGGCTGCATGTACACGCGCCCCCGGCACATCTTTCCGGAGAAGGACAAGGGACCGGGCTCGGAATCGACCAGCAAGCCGCATTTCATGGATGATCTTCTGGCCGCGGCAGGAGCCGAGAACGTCGAATTTCCGCTCAAGACCGCCTGCTGCGGCGGAGCGCACACCCTGTCCGACAGCGACACGTCGACCAAGCTGGTGCTCAATATCCTGACCACGGCGGAGGCCTGCGGCGCCGATGTGATCGCAACCGAATGCCCGACCTGCCACACGGGGCTTGAGATGCACCAGGTGCGCGCGGAAAAGGTGCTCGGCCGCAAGACCAGCATCAAGATTTTGTATTTTACCCAATTGCTCGGCATGGCCCTCGGCCTGTCCGCCCGCAAGGTCGGCGTACAGGAAAATCTCTCCGATTCATCAGATTTGCTGCGGGCGCGGGGGCTCGGCTGATGGTGCCTGCCGGTATGAAGGACTTCGACGAAATTGGAGCGCGGATCGATGCGATCCTTGTTGCATCCAACGGAGCGCTCGCAGCGGCCGCTGCGGCGCACGCCGATGAACTGCTGTCGCTCGGCGAAGCCATTCTCGAGGCCTGGGTCGCCGCGCGCGGCGAGGCGCCGACGGATATCAAGGTCGAGGGGTTCAGGTTGCTGGCATTGCAGCGCCAGGGTGCGCATGGCGAGCCAAGTTTCAACGCCTGTCGCGAGACGTGCCGCGAGCTGGTTTATCACCATAATCTCGTTCGCATTGATGCCGCACACGCCGATGTTGGGCGCCGCCTGCGGCTCGGCGCGATGGTGGCGCGGCACCTGATGCTTTTCGTCGGAGGTAAGCTGGAGGTAGCCGGACTTGGCGAATTCTGCTGCTCAGCAAAGCCGTTGCGCCTGCAAGAGGCGCGAGCGCAAACAACTGAAACCGTGTGACATAAGGAGATAGTGATGCCGACCGTGCGCGGATGCAATCTGCCCGACGATCTGCTTTACGACGTCGAGAACAACATCTGGTATCGCGAAGGTGCCGACGGCACCGTGACGCTTGGCATGACCGCGATCGCGGCGGGCATGGCCGGCCAGCTCGTTGCCTTCACCGCGAAGAAGGCGGGCCGTTCGGTGGAGGCGGGCAAATCGTGTGCCACCGTGGAATCCGGCAAATGGGTCGGGCCAGCCAAGATCGCTTTTGCTGCCGAGGTGTTGGAAGCCAATGACGCTCTGACCGCTTCTCCCAAGCTCGCCAACAGCGATCCTTACGGTGAAGGGTGGATGGTCAAGGTGCGACCGAAGGATTGGGCGGCAGCCAAGGCGGGGCTTATCCCCGGTACTGCAGTGGCAGAGCCCTACGAGACCAAGATGACGGCCGATAATTTCGCAGGCTGTGCCTGATCCCGAGTGCAAATCGTGACAGAACTTGCAGCAAACAGAATTTCGCTGACCAGGCGCAGCGCGGCTGCCGTCGCCGTTCTCCGCGATTACTTTCCGGGCGTGCTGGCAAGCGTCATCATCGCAATTGCCGCCACGTTCCTCTCCGAGCACTACGGCGGACCGGTGATGCTGTTCGCGCTGTTGCTCGGCATGGCTTTCTATTTCCTGTCGCAGGAGGGGCGTTGTGTCCCCGGCATCGAGCTCGCATCGAAGCGGGTGCTGCGCGTGGCCGTCGGCCTGCTTGGCGCCCAGATCACCATCGCGGAGATTATGAAGCTCGGCCCGACCCCGGTGATTACCGTGATCGGCGCAGTGATTCTGACCATTCTGTTCGGCACACTCACCGCCCGCGTCATGGGGCTAAGCCGGCCGTTCGGGATTCTGACATCCGGAGCCGTCGCAATCTGCGGCGCGTCGGCTGCGCTTGCGATTTCCTCCGTGCTGCCGAAGGGCGACAATCACGAGCGCGATACGGTCTTTACCGTGATCGGAGTGACCGCGCTCAGCACTGTTGCAATGATCGTCTATCCGCTGGTCATCGCCGCCTTCCACCTCGATCATGCGGCGGTTGGCATGTTTCTCGGCGGGACGATCCATGACGTGGCGCAGGTGGTGGGCGCGGGATTCAGCGTCTCGGAGGAGACGGGGAACGTCGCGACCTTCACCAAGCTGCTGCGGGTGGCGATGTTGCTGCCGGTTGTCGTGGCTCTGTCCTACGTGTTTCGCGCCCATCACGTCGGCAAGGCCGGGCGCCAGTTGCCCGGCTTCCTGGTGGTATTCGCTGTTCTGGTCGTGCTCAACAGCACGGGCATCATTCCGCCTGCTGTTCTCCTCGTTCTCAAGAATGTCTCGCGGTGGTGTCTGGTCACGGCAATCGCCGCACTCGGAATGAAGACGTCGCTGAAGGCGATGGCGGATGTCGGCGGGCGGGCGATCGCGTTAATCGTTGCCGAGACGCTGTTTCTCGCTATCCTCGTGCTGGCCGTCGTGGTGTGGAAGGCGTGAGCGGAATACTTGAAGCAACAGTCGGCGCGCGATCGCGTCAGCAACAGGGCAATGGAGGAACGCAATGGCCGGTGAAGTCAATACCAAGCGCATGTCGATGATTGTCACCAAAGGCTCGCTCGACTGGGCTTATCCGCCGTTCATCCTGGCTACGACGGCGGCTGCGATGGGCCTCGACGTGACCATGTTCTTTACGTTCTACGGGCTGACATTGTTGAAGAAGAAGCTCGACTTGAAGATCTCCACGCTTGGCAATCCGGCAATGGAGATGCCGATGTTCGGGATGCACATCGGCATGCCAAATCTCGTATCGGCCGTTCCAGGTGTCGATGCAGCGGCTACGACGATGATGAAAAATCTGATCAAGAAAAAGGGCGTGGCCTCAATCGAGGAGTTGCGCACGATGGCTGTGGAAGCCGACGTCAGGATGATTGCCTGTCAGATGACCATGGACCTGTTCGAATACTCCAGGGACGACATGATCGACGGTCCTGTCCTGGGCGGCGCCGCGACCTACATCGAGACGGCCACAAAGAGCGACATCAATCTGTTCATTTGAATTCGTTTCAAGCCTGAGACTACCGAGGAGACAAAATGGCTGACCAAGTTCTAGACGCCAAGGGACTCAACTGCCCGCTTCCGATCCTGAAGGCCAAGAAGGCACTCAAGGATCTGCCGATCGGCGGCACGCTTCAGGTGCTCGCGACCGATCCGGGCGCTGTTAAAGACTTCGAAGCGTTCTGCCGCACAACCGGCAATGATCTCGTGGAATCAAAGTCTGAAGGGAAGCTGTTTGAGTTCTTGATCAAGCGAAGGTCGTAAGGCTACAAAGCCGCGTCGCGCCAATGAGGACCGGTTTCGCGTGAGTGCGGAACTGCGACCAAGAAAAGAACGAGGAGGAAATAAATGCGCACTGCAATTTTCGGGCTGGCTCTGGCCCTGCTGCTGGCTCCGGCCTTCGCCGGCGAATACCAGCCCGTCGATGTCACCAAGCTGCCTTTGGTAAAGCAGAGCAAACTCGGCCTGTATCTCTCGGCGCCGGAGGCTTTTAAAATGAAGTCGGAGGGCGGCGCGAAGGTGCTGTTCGTCGACATTCGTACCAAGGGCGAATTCCAGTTCCTTGGCGCCCCTACCATCATTGACCAGAACATTCCCTATATGGAGATCGATGACCCGACGAGTTGGGACAAGAAAAACAACCGCTACACCATGTCGCCGAATTCGGATTTTCTCAGCGCCGTCGATGCACTCGCGGCCCGCATGCACCATGGCAAGAACGATCCGGTCATTCTGATGTGTCGGTCCGGTGACCGCTCCCCGCGCGCCGCCGATCTGTTGCAGCAAGCCGGCTACACCAAGGTTTATTCGGTGGTGGATGGATTTGAGGGTGACATGAGTCCCGCCGGACGGCGCGACGTCAACGGCTGGAAGAATGCCAATCTTCCGTGGACCTACAAGATCACCGAAGACAAGGCTTACATTCGCTGATCCGGGGCATGAGAAGATTACCGGCCATGAAACTTCTCAAGCTCGGCGTTTCCGTTTTTGCGATTGGGCTGGTGGTTGTCGTTGGCGGCAGCTACCTGGTCCCACTCTGGTATGTGCCCCGCCAGAATGTTCATGTAAATTCTTCTGATCCGGCCCTGGTCGAACGGGGCCGGTATATCGCGCAAGCGTCGGACTGCGTCGCATGTCATACCGCTAAAGGGGGCAAGGCGTTCGCCGGCGGTCTGGCGATGCAGACGCCGATCGGCACGATCTATTCGACGAACATCACGCCGGACAAAGACACCGGGATCGGCAGATATGACTTTGCCGATTTCGAGCGGGCGGTCCGTCATGGCATTCGCAAGGACGGTTCGCCGCTCTATCCGGCGATGCCTTACGTCTCCTATGCCGTGCTGACAGATCAGGATGTGCAGGCGCTCTACGCTTATTTCACTTCCGCGGTTCAATCGGTCGCGCAGCACAACCAAGCCTCAACGATCCCGTGGCCGAAAAACATGCGATGGCCGCTTGCCTGGTGGCAGGTGCTGTTCGGTGGCCATCGCAGCTTTACCCCGCCGGAAGGCGCGGCGCCGCAGGTGGTGCGTGGCGCATATCTGGTCGAGGGGGCGGGGCATTGCGGCGCCTGCCATACCCCGCGCGGCGTCGCGTTCCAGGAGAAGGTGCTTAAGGACGGCTCCGGGGGCGATTTCCTGTCGGGTTCGGAGCTGGAAGGGTGGTACGCCAAAAGTCTGCGTCACGAGGATACAGGGCTCGCCACATGGTCGCAGCAGGAGATTGCTGACTTCCTCAAGACCGGTCGCAACACCCACACGGCAGCCTTCGGCAGCATGGCCGAAGTCATCGAGCACAGTGCGCAGCACCTGAGTGACGCCGATAGTTCGGCGATTGCCTCCTATCTGGTGAGCCTCTCCCCTCGGCCTGGCCGTACCCCATCTGCGCCCAAGGCGAAGGACACAACCACGGCGAAGCTCTATGAAGGCGCAGAGCATAGTCCCGGAGCGCTCGGTTATGTCGCGCAGTGCGCGCCTTGCCACCGGTTGAACGGTAAGGGCACCCCCCGGCTGTTCCCTGCGCTGGCGGGCAATTCACTTGTGGAGACGGACAATCCGAGCTCGCTGATCCAGATTACGCTCTCCGGCGGGGCGATGGCCGGGACCCCGGCGGACAGGACGCGTCCTTCGATGCCTGAACTCGCTAGGCTGGACGACCGCACTGTCGCCGACATCCTGACTTTCATCCGCAGCAGCTGGGGCAACAAAGGATCACCGGTCTCCGCGGATGATGTCGCCGCCATGCGCAGCTTGATCGCCCGCAAGCCCGCCGATCATCTGCCGGAAGACGCGAAGATGCTGTCGGCCAGTGCCGAGGACGTCAAGGCCGGGCAGGACCTCGCGCTGGATCGCGGAAAGGGCAATTGCCTCGCCTGCCACACGATCAAAGGGGGCGATGCGCCGAGCAGCGTCGGTCGCGAGTTGGTGAATATGCGACGTCGTTTCCCCAATCGCGCCGATCTGGTTGAGATACTCACCAATGAGCCCGTGCGCAATTCGATCGCGCCAATGCCTGCCTTCGGCCGCAACCATATTCTGACCAAGGCCGAGATCGAGCAGATCATCGACTTCCTCTACACGCTGTGATCGACATGGTTCCTCGCAATCTGAAATCGGCATTTTACCTCGTTGGAGAGGCCCGGCCGGGCAGCGCCGCAGCTCCGGGCCGTGCCTGGCGTCACTGGTGTTCCCGATCCGCAATTGCCCTCAATCTCGTTTGCACGCTGCTGCTGGTCTCGGCAGCGGCGAAGGCCGCCGACAAGAGCGAACCGGAAACAGATCGCAAAGCCTTCCAGGCATTCTTCTTTGCCAAATTCCCTCACGTGGCGAAGGACGATTTCGGTAATGGTCCCTATGCGGTCAACGAGGCGATGCGCAAGCAGTGGAAGGAAATCATGGAATTTCCTCCCTACGAAATCGCGCTCGACGAAGGCCACGCCGAATGGGAGAAGCCGTTTGCCAACGGCAAGCATTACGCCGATTGTTTCGATAACAAGGGCGAGGGCGTCCGGCAGACCTATCCGCGCTTCGTTGCCGAGACCGGGCAGGTCGAGACACTGGAAGGCGCGATCAATCGTTGCAGGGTCGAGAATGGTGAAAAGCCACTTGATCCAATGACGGGCACGATGGCGTCGCTGACTGCCGCGATGGCCGAGTCCTCGCGTGGCAAGCCGTTTGCGATTACCATTCCGGATGATCCTCGCGCGCTGGCGGCCTATGAGCGCGGCAAGGAATTCTTCTATTCACGCAAGGGTCAGCTCGGCGTTTCCTGCGCGTCATGTCATATGTCGCCGGCGGGTGAACGGATGCGCGGCGACATTCTGGCGCCCGCGTTGGGCATACTCGCGGCGATGCCGATCTACCGCTCGGATTGGGGGAGCATGGGCACCTCAATTCGCCGCATCTCTACCTGTTCGTCGCAGACCCGCGCTCTGCCCCTGAAGGCTGACGACGAGGACTATCGCAATCTCGAATACTTCCTCTCTTACATGAGCAACGGAATTCCGATCGTCGGTCCGGGGACTCGTCCATGATACGTGCAATCATCCTTGCTGCGGGTCTCGCGTTTCTGAGCCAACCCGCTTTTGCAGCCACACAGGCGGAAGCCGAAGCGGCACTCGCAGCGGCGCAGGCGGCTGAATCGGAGGCGATCGCCGCCAAGGCGGCCTGGACCTCGACCGAGACCGCCTTGTCCAATGCCCGGAAGGCGTTCGCTGCCGCGAAGTGGGACGAGGCGAAAGCGGCCGCCGATGAGGCGACTGCGCAGGCGAAACTTTCAGTGGAACAGTCTAATGAACAGAAGACAGTTTGGCGCAACGCCGTCATCCGCTGACCGTCGTCAAGCCCACGTGGCGGTGCGATCGCGAATTCCCGCGTCCGACCTGCTGCTCCCGGCATCGTCCGTTCTGTGAGACGACATTACCGCTTTGATCATCACTCCATGGAGAAGCTCATGAATCCCGGACACCAAGCTACCCGTCGCGGATTTCTGCGTCTGACCGGGCTGCTCGGCCTTGCGACCTCTGCCCTGGCGCTTGCGCCACGGCTGGCACTCGCGGCCTGGAATAAATCCGCTTTCGAAACAAAGGGGCTCGCCGACGTCTATAAAACGCTTGGCGTCGTGTCGCCGGTTGCCAGCGGCGATGTTCAGATCAATGCCTCGGACATCGCCGAAAACGGCGCGGTGGTGCCAGTTGAGGCAATCAGCAAGATTCCCAACACCACTCAGATATCGTTCCTGATCGAGAAGAATCCGACCACGCTCACTGCCCAATTCGACCTCGGACCGGATATGCTGCCCGAGATCAGCACGCGCGTGAAAATGGCCGAGACCTCCAATGTCATCGCACTCGTGAAGGCGGACGGAAAATTCTACACGGCGAGCAAGGAAATCAAGGTGACGCTCGGCGGCTGCGGCGGCTGACATCGCGGAAGCCTTCGCGCGGGTCGTCGGTACCCGCCGTAAATCATCCCAATTCGAAGTCAGAGGAGAAATCGCATGGGCCTTCCAATGAAAATCCGCGCCACCAACAAGGACGGCGTGACCGAAATTAAGGTGTTGATGAACCACGTGATGGAAACGGGATTGCGCAAGGATGCTTCCGGCCAGCTCGTTCCCGCCTTGTTCATCACCGAGGTGACCGCGAAGCTCAATGACAAGGTGGTGATGCAGGCGCAGTGGGGCCAGGCGGTGGCGAGAAACCCGTACCTCGCCTTCAAAGTCAAAGGCGGCAAGTCGGGCGACAAAGTGAGCATCTCGTGGAAGGACAGTTCAGGTGACACTCGCACGGACGAGGCGACGGTAAGTTGAGCAGACATTACCTCGGCGGCAACGCACCGCTGGGTCCTTCGATCGGCGATACGCGGTAGCCGTGCGGCAGCTGGACAGGGTTCACAATTCGAGGACGTGCAGCGACTCGCCGGCAACGCGGCAGCAGGCCCTCTGCCATCCCGACCGAGGCTCAAATCGGCAATCTGCCTTTCTATTTCGATTCACTTGTCAATCAATAAGCGAAAATTAGGGGCTGCTCCATGGATCGTCGGGAATTTCTGCACCTTCTTGGCATCGCGAGTGTAGCGGGCATGCAGCTGCCCTTGTCCGTGGCGCGCGCCGAACAAGCGGCAGAGGAGCTCTATGACGCGGCGGCCTTCGGTAACGTTTCACTTCTGCACCTTACCGATAGTCATGCGCAACTGCGGCCAATCTATTTCCGCGAACCCAGTGTCAATCTTGGCGTCGGCAGCATGGCAGGACGTCCTCCACACATCGTCGGCGAGGCGTTTCTCAAACAGTTCGGGATCGCGCCGAACACGCGGCTTTCTCACGCCTTCACTTACCTTGATTTCGAGCGCGCAGCGCCGATCTATGGCAAGGTCGGCGGCTTCGCCCATATCGCGACACTGATCAAGCGGCTTCGCGCCACCCGGCCAGGCGCGCTGCTGCTCGACGGTGGCGACTCGTGGCAGGGTTCGGGTTCGGCCTTGTGGTCGAAGGGGCAAGACATGGTCGACGCCCAGAAGCTGCTCGGCGTCGACCTCATGACGCTGCATTGGGAAAGCACCCTGGGCGCAGATCGCGTGAAGGAGGTTGCCGACAAGGATTTCGCCGGTCGTATCGAGATCATTGCGCAAAACATCAAGACCGCCGATTTCGGTGATCCGGTTTTCAAGCCCTATGTCATGCGAACCGTGAACGGGGTGAAGGTCGCCATCATCGGCCAGGCCATGCCCTACACGCCGATAGCCCATCCGCGCTATTTCGTTCCAGACTGGACCTTCGGCATCCAGGAAGACAACATGCAAAAGACGGTCGATGCGGCGCGGGCCGAAGGCGCCCAAGCGGTCGTTCTTCTTTCGCACAACGGCATGGATGTCGATTTGAAGATGGCCTCGCGCGTCCGCGGGATCGACGCCATACTCGGCGGTCATACCCATGATGGCGTGCCGACACCAAGCGTCGTCGACAATGCCGGTGGCAAGACCATCGTGATGAACGGTGGAAGCGCCGGCAAATTTATCGGCGTGCTTGATCTCGACGTGAAGGGCGGTCGCGTTGCCGATTACCGCTATCGGCTTCTTCCGGTCTTTGCCAATCTGCTGCCGGCGGATGCCGAAATGGAGGCGCTCATTGCCAGGACCCGAACGCCATACGAGAGCAAGCTTGGCGAGAAGCTGGCCGTCAGCGAAGGGCTGCTTTACCGGCGTGGCAATTTCAACGGCAGTTTCGATCAGATCATTCTTGACGCGCTGATGGCGGAAAAGGACGCCGAGATTTCCTTCTCGCCCGGTTTTCGATGGGGCACGACGGTCCTGCCTGGAGAGCCTATCACAATGGAGAACCTCCTCGACCAGACCGCCATTACCTATCCATACGTGACGGTCACGCAGATGAGCGGCTCGCAAATCAAGGACATCCTCGAAGACGTCTGTGACAATCTCTTCAATGCCGACCCATATCATCAGCAGGGTGGCGACATGGTGCGCGTGGGAGGTATGAGTTATTCCTGCGATCCGACGGCAAAGATAGGCAGCCGTATCGGCGATATGAGCCTCAACGGAAATCGCATCGAGGCCGGGAAGACCTACAAAGTGGCGGGTTGGGCCCCGGTTTCCGAAGCCGCGCGCGATGCCGGCGGCGAGCCGATATGGGAGCTGGTCGCGCGCCATCTGCGGACGAAGAAGACGATTGCGGCGCCTGAACTCAACCTGCCGCGTCTCAAGAACGTCGATGGCAATCCCGGTATCACTGGCTGACAGGCGCTGCCTCGTACCGCAGATCTGAAGTCCCTGGGCCGCAAGCGGCGATTTTGCTCGGGGAGTTCAGATCGGTAAGGCGGGTGCCAGAATTCATGTGAGAGGCGCGCATGCGAAGCATATAGGGACCTGCCTCTGCGTGAACTGGATAGCGGCTCGATGTATTGAAGACTTGCGTCCATTCGGCGGACGAGGGACGCACCTAACGCAGCGTGAGGGCGGATGATTTCGGCGCTTACGCCTGTCTGTGCGTAGCTGATGACGCTGACCCCCTTATCTCATCTTCGACTTCAACTTGATCATTGCGCCATCCACGACAAAGGCGCCGTACCCGCGATGATGAAGGGTTTTGGGGTTCTTCTGCGCCGGATCAATCCAGGCCTTCACGATTTGCAGGATGAAAAGATTGTAGCGCCTGACCAGGCTTGTATCTGTCACGCGGCATTCGAGATTGCAGAAACATTCTGCGATGAGAGGCGGGGAAATATGACGAGCCGCCAATGGTGACAGGCCAAAGCGCTTGAATTTATCGATTTCGCTGCCGGAGCAATTGCCTACTTTCACAACTTTGTCGGCGAGACCACGCGCCGGGATCGCAATCACCGCTTCTCTTGTCGAACGCAGGGCCAGGAAAGCTGAAGTTGGCCTGACTGACAACACAGGCAAGAAGGGCTGGCTCGAAGTCCACCATCATGTGCCAGGACATGGTCATTACGTTGGCTTGACCTTTGCTAGCCGTCGTCAGCAAAACGACCGGGCCGGGTTCAAGCAATTGGTAAACCCTGGAAAGAGGGAAGCTCCTCACCGTCACTTTCGGATCTTGCTCGTTGAACGGGGGCGATTAGACGCAAAAGGACATGTCGCGACTTGACCTGCATCAATTGCATCGATGAAGCCTTGTAAGAAAAAGGTTCAAACACTGTGGAAAGTCCATGCCGACGCGGATCGCGGCAGTGATGGCGTATGTCGGCGCAGTGTTGCCCGATGAGGTTCCACTGATCGGCATTCCAACGATGTTAGTTAGTCTGGAGATGACCATGCAGACGCCAACTCAAATCGAACTTGAAGGTGTCAGGAAAACCCCCGAGTTGCAGGCAGCGATCGATGGGTCCATCGCGGAGCTTGAACGCCTGTTTGGCCGGATTACGGCCTGCCGCATCGTGGTGAAGGGGCCTGGCGAGCGCCATCAGACGGGCGGCCAGCACCAGGTCAGCGTCCGGCTGGCGTTGCCGGACGGCCGTGAGGTTAATGTTGGACGTACGCCGAAGCAGGATGAACGTTATGCAGACCTGACGTTTGCCATCGATAACGCCTTCAAACGCGCCCGCAGGCGGCTGCAGGACCAGGCACGGTTGATGCGCGGCCAAACCAAGGTTCACGAGGGTCAACTTGTCGGCACGGTGGTGCGGATCGACCCAAGCGGCGAGTTTGGCTTTCTCGAAAGCGCCGACGGTCACGAGGTTTACTTCAACTTTAACAGCGTCCTGAACGGCGGCTCGTCGAGCATCACGCCGGGCACACGCGTCCATTACGTGGAAGAAATCGGCGCCAAGGGGGCTCAGGCAAGCACGGTCAAGGTTCTCGGCAAACACGGTCTTCGCGTCTGAAAGCCGGAGGTCGATATGACAGCCTATTTCAGGACCTGGTCGCCGGTGCACCCGGCTCTGGAACGGCTAAACTTGTTTGCCCTGCATGGCACCGAGGAACTCGGCGCCAGGATCGCAGGAATTCTTGGCTGCGATCTTGCTGCGCTCGAAGAGCGCAGTTTCGAGGATGGCGAGCATAAGTCCCGTCCACTTGGCGCTGTAGCAGGGCGTGACGTGTACATCGTGCATAGCCTGTATGGCGGCCCGGACGGAAGTCCCAACGACAAGCTCTGCCGGTTGCTGTTCTTCATCAGCGCCCTGAAGGATGCGGGCGCAAGCCGGGTGACGGCGGTCACGCCCTATCTTTGCTATGCCCGGAAAGATCGCCGGACCAAGGCGCAGGATCCCGTCACCATCCGCTATCTCGCGACTTTGTTCGAGGCGGCCGGGGTCGACGGCATCGTTACGCTGGAAGTTCACAACGAGGCAGCATTTGAAAACGCATTCCGCTGTCCCTCCGTGGCGCTGAGCGCGGCCCCGCTCTTGATCGGTAAGATCATGGACATCGCGAAAGGCCGGGATATTTGTGTGGTGTCACCGGACCTCGGCGGCGGCAAGCGGGCTGACGTGCTGCGGGAAGCGTTGGAAAAGGCCGCCGGCCGTCGGATCGGCACGGCGTTCGTTGAAAAGCACCGCAGTTCGGGTGTCGTGTCGGGCGACCTGTTTGCAGGTGATGTCGCAAATTCGGTTTGCGTTGTCTTTGACGATCTGGTCAGCACCGGGGGCACCCTGGTGCGCGCGGCAAAGGCGGCGCGCGCTCATGGAGCCGGAGAAGTTATTGCCTGCGTGGCTCACGCTCTCTTTATGCCCGGTTCGGAGGGCGCGCTGACGGATACCTCCATCGATCGCATCATTGCAACCGACAGCGTGCCGCCGTTCAGGCTTCCGCCTGGACCGGTCCGCGCCAAGCTCGAGGTCATTTCCGCGGCGCCCCTTCTTGCACAGACCATCCGTCGTTTGCATCAAGCGGAGCCGCTCGCCGATCTGCTGCCATATCAGGCCTAGAGCTCCGATTTCGAAGCCCGCATATCGCGGCGACCTCTGATGCGAACGTTGGAATCGAAGGAACTCCAGCAACGTATTGAATCTGGTGCGGCTTGGAATCTGAAGTACCGATAACGTGCTGGCGGCAAAATTGATGGGAGCGTCAAACTCGCGGCGCTAGCAGGCGCGTAGCCGTTCAAGCTCCCCGGCGTCCGAGGCTGCGATTGCAAGATATGCGCGTGCGAGGCGTGGCCACTTCTCGGGCGTGCGTGGCTTTGCGTCAAAGAGATGCGCGATGGAGAGCCGGGCGCGCAGCATTGCCCGGCTGATCCGGTAGAACAGGAACAAGCCGGTTGACGGATCGTCGCCAAGCAAGATCGCAAGCCGCCTCCGGAGCAACTCGCCAACCCATCTTCCTCCGAGCCGTTCGCATTCCAGATGCAGGAACGCCAGTTCGTCCAGGGCATCGAGGGCCCGCAGGCTGGCATTGAACTCCAGGCAGTCGATGATCGGATAAGGCGCGCTCAGCCAGATATGTTCAGGCCTGAGATCACCGTGAGCGTCGACGATGAGCCGTCGATGGACACGCTCGTTAAGCACTTTTCGGCATTGGCGCAGAAACCGATGTCGGATCCGGGAAATCCGCTCTATCGTCCCGCGATTCAGGCTGAAGGACGGATCAAGCAGCACGCGGTGATCGAGGGCGGAGGCACGCTGGAGCGATAGCAGATAGCTTTCCGGATGGAGCATGATGCGCGGGGCATGGCGATAGAAGTGATGTAACTTATCCGCAAGCGTCTGAGCTTGAGTTGGCGAGACCTTGCGGGCCCTGAGCAATTGCTCAAGTGTCTGGCCTTCATCGAGCCGGCGCATCACGACCAGCCAATCGGCAATCGGTCCGCCGCCTCCGATCTCGTAACCGCCTGCGGCCGTGGTCAGAGGCAGCACGCCGAGATAGACGCCCGCTGCCAACCTTCCGTTAAGTGAGACCTCCGCCCGACAGGCGGCGGCGCGGCGCTCAAGGGTCGAAAAATCAAGGTAGGGGAATCTTACGGGCTTCTTGAGCTTGTAGACGCGATCGCCGGCCATGAAGACCCACGACATGTGCGTCTCTCGCACGGTAACCGTATCAGGCGCAGAATCGTAGTGCTGGGCACCGCTGAGCCAATCGACTTTGCGGGCAACAGCGTTCGCTTCAGCCGCCGCATCGGGATCAAAGGTGCTGGCTTTCCGGTCGAGCATGCCAACCTATCGTCCATCGCTCCCAGTCGCGGCTTGATACGGATCAAGGAATTGCCCCCGGGGGTCCATAGGATCGAAAGCCATCGAGAGGCCGCTCGAAATGGTGTTTCACGACCGAACCGACGCCGGCCGACAACTGGCCAGGGCGTTGTTGAAGTACAAGGGTCAGCATCCAGTTATCCTGGCGCTTCCGCGAGGCGGAGTTCCGGTTGCGGCGGAGGTCGCTTCTGTACTCGATGCCCCTCTGGACCTCGTGCTGGTGCGCAAGATCGGAGTGCCGAATCAGCCGGAGCTTGCGATGGGTGCGGTTACTGATGGCAAGGTGCCGGCAGTGGTTCGCAACAATGATATCATTGAACTATGCGGTATCAGCGATCAGAGTTTCGATAGCGTCTGCCGAGAGGAACTTGCTGAAATCGAACGGCGACGCCAGCGCTATATCCGCGATCGGCCAAGAGCCGAAGTGGAAGGAAAGGTCGCGATCATCGTCGACGATGGCATTGCGACCGGAGCAACGACACTGGCCGCTATCAAAGCCGTTCGCAGCCGAAAGCCGAGGGAACTGGTACTTGCAGTGCCCGTGGCGCCATTTGATTCCATCAGGAGGCTGCATTCAGAGGTGGACGCAATCGTCTGTCTGGACACACCTCGTGACCTCGGCGCGATCGGCTACTTTTACGAAGATTTTTGTCAGGTCGATGACGAAAAGGTCATCGCTACGTTGAAGCGATTTCCGGCGGACAGGCCGGTGAATACGCCGGACAGTGCTTCTTAGCGCAAAGGCGGACCTAATCGATGGATCCCTTCCAGGGCGCTTTGCTGACTGATCTTTACCAGCTGACCATGATCCAGGCTTACCTGGAGTCAGGCCAGACTGATACGGCGGTCTTTGAGTTCTTTGTTCGCAAGCTGCCGCCGAAGCGCTCATTTCTCATGGCTGCAGGGCTCGAACAGGCGCTGGATTTTTTGGACGCCTTGCGCTTCTCGCAGGAGGAACTCGACTGGCTTGAGAAGACGGGCCGCTTTAACGCGCGTCTGATCGACTATCTCGCCAATTTCCGCTTTAGCGGCGAGGTTCACGCGATGCCGGAGGGCACGCTGTTCTTCCAGCATGAACCCATTTTGCGGGTGACTGCCCCCTTGCCTCAGGCCCAGTTGGTCGAGACCCGCCTCATCAATATCCTGCATTACCAGTCGCTGATCGCCTCGAAGGCCGCCCGCATGGTCCTGCTCGCGCAGGGAAAATTATTGGTCGATTTCGGCTTACGACGTGCGCATGGATCCGATGCCGGGTTGATGGCAGCCCGCGCCGCCTACATCGCCGGTTTCGCAGGGACCGCAACCCTCCTCGCGCAGAAGGTCTTCGGTATCCCGACCTACGGCACGATGGCCCACTCGTTTATCCAATCCTTCGATAATGAAGCGGCGGCTTTCGAGGCCTTTGCCCGCACCAGGCCTCAGAACCTGACGCTGTTGATCGATACCTACGACACCGAAGCTGCTGCCAGAACGGTGGTTGCGCTCGCGCCGCGATTGAAGGAACTGGGAATCGACATACAAGCGGTCAGGATTGATAGCGGCGACCTTACGGCGCTGTCGAAGATGGTACGCGCCATCCTCGATGCAGGCGGTCTGACGAAAACCGGAGTTTTTGTGAGCGGCGGGATCGACGAGGAACTGCTCACCGCGTTTGAGCGGGAAGGTGCGCCGATCGACGGCATCGGCATCGGTACAAGTCTCGTCACGTCGTCCGACGCGCCTGCGTTCGACTGTGCGTACAAATTGCAGGAATACGCCGGCCTGCCACGTCGCAAGCGCTCGACGGGAAAGGCGACCTGGCCCGGCCGCAAGCAGGTTTGGCGCCGTTATGACGGAGAAGGGCGCATGATGTCAGATACTTTGTCGATCGAGGACGACCCTCACGAGGGCGAAGCCCTGATCCGCTGCGTCATGGCAGGCGGCCGTCGCATCGGCCGGCAGCCCACCCTTGACGACATCAGGGTGCACGCCCGCCGCGAACTTGCGCGGCGGCCCAAAGGAGAGATCAACTCACCCGTACCCTATCCGGTGCAGGTTTCGGCATCTCTGGAGCAACTGGCGGCCGCAGTGGACCGCAGGACAGGGCAGATGGAGGGACCATCCTTCTGATCTGTATCAAGGCGAATCCAGGCGGTGCCTCTAGTCTGACCAAGACGGAGGTGCATCGATGCCGGTTCAGAACGCCGAAATCGCTCAGATGTTCGACCAGACCGCCGAACTTCTCGAAATCAAGGGTGATAATCCGTTTCGTTCCCGGGCCTATCGCAACGCGGCCCGTGTGATCGAGCGGTTGCCGAAGAGTATCGGCACCCTTTTGAAGGCGGGCGAGGACCTTTCCGAATTGCCGGGCATCGGCAAGGATCTCGCCGGAAAGATTGCCGCAATTATCGCGACACGTCACTTTGACGTGCTGGACAAGCTGAAACGCGAATTGCCCGGCGATCTCGGTGAGATTGCCGCGTTACCGGGCCTCGGGCCGAAACGCGTCAAGCTGCTTTATGACAAGTTGCGGGTTCGCTCGCTTGAAGACCTGCGCCGCGTGGTCAAATCGGGACGCCTGCGCGAGTTGCGTGGATTTGGCGCCAAGAGCGAGCAGAAGCTTGCGGCCGCGCTCGGCAAGCCCCAGGCCGAAAAGCGCTTCAAATTGTCCGAAGCCGAGGCCGAAGCGGAAGCGTTGCTCAGCCATCTGCGTTCCAGTGCGAGTGGGGGGCAGGTGATCGTCGCAGGCAGCTACCGCCGCCGACGCGATACGGTCGGCGACCTTGATGTGTTGATGGTCGCACCCCACGGAGCTGCAGCGGGCAACAGGCTGGCCAAATACGAGAATGTCGCCGACGTACTCGCCCATGGTCCGACGCGGACCACGGTCAGGCTTCGCTCGGGGCTGCACGTCGACCTGCGCGTGGTGCCGAAAGCGAGCTATGGGGCAGCCCTGATGTATTTCACGGGTTCAAAGTCGCACAACATCGCGCTGCGCGCTCTGGCGAACGATCACGCCTGGAAACTCAACGAATATGGCTTGTTTGCCGGCCAGCGACGGCTAGCCGGCGCCAGCGAAGAGGAGATTTACCGCAAGCTCGGACTTGAATTTATTCCGCCCGAGATGCGCGAGGATCGCGGGGAGATCAAGCTCGCCCGGACCGGACGATTGCCGAGGCTGATCACGCTCGCTGATATTCGCGGTGACCTGCACGTTCATTCAAACTGGAGCGACGGCAGGGCCGAGATCGCCGAGATGGCTGCTGCGGCGAAGGCGAGGGGGTATGTCTACATGGCGCTCACCGATCACAGTCGGCATGTCACGATTGCTCACGGATTGGACGCAGAACGGTTAGGGCGTCAGCTCGATCAGGTCGATCGGTTGAACGACAGGCTTGATGGCTTCACGGTGCTCAAGGGTGCGGAAGTCGACATTCTCGCCGATGGCAGCCTCGACCTTCCCGACAGGGTTCTGTCCCGTCTCGATCTGGTCGTCGCCGCGGTTCATTATAAATTCGACCTTACCCGCAAGGCACAGACCGAGCGCGTCATCAATGCCATGGATAATCGTCACGTCTCGATTATCGCACATCCGACCGGACGATTGATCGGCGAGCGGGATGCTTACGATATCGATATGGAGGCGGTGATCGCGGCCGCCGGCGAACGCGGCTGCCATCTCGAGCTCAATGCCGATCCGGATCGGCTTGATTTGAACGACATGCAGGTCCATGCGGCCAAGGAAGCGGGAGTGAAAATCGCGATCTCGACGGATGCGCATTCAACCGGCGGGATGGACAACATTCGGTTCGGGATCGATCAGGCGCGCCGCGGCTGGCTCGAAGCCGATGACGTCATCAATACGCTACCACTCGCACGACTAAAGAAACTGCTGAAGCGGTAGTCTTGAGGTGTTTGATCCAGCCTGGGCGCTAGAGGCCGGTCGACTTCGCAAGATATCGATCGAACCATCGAGAGGCATGATCAATCACGACATCCATTGCTCCCGCTTCGGGAAAAAGATGCGTCGCGCCCTCGACAATCTCGAGCGCCTTTGGCCCGTGCAGCCGGGCCAATGCCGCTTCGTTCAGTTCAATGACTGCCTCGTCGGCGCCGCCGACGATGAGAAGGGTCGGCGCGCGGACCAGCGGAAGCGTGTCGCCGGCGAGATCCGGGCGACCGCCGCGTGAGACGACTGCGCCGATCCGCGCCGGCAACCGGGCGGCGGCGACCAGCGCTGCCGCGGCACCTGTGCTGGCGCCGAACAGGCCGAGGGGAAGTTTGGCGATCATCTGTTCCTGGCCCCCGAGCCACTGCACGACATCGACGAGACGCTCCGCAAGCAGGGAAATGTCGAACACCTTGGCTCGATCGGCTTCTTCCCATGGGGTCAAAAGGTCAAACAGCAGGGTAGCGAAACGTCGATCATTCAAAGCCTGCGCCACAGCCGTATTGCGAGGGCTGAAGCGGCTTGAGCCGCTGCCATGGGCGAAGACGACGAGCCCTGCCGTCCCCATCGGCACGGTCAAAATACCCGCAAGGCCGACAGGAGGGATTGCGACATTGCGGGAAGTCACGGAACTCGAGGGAAGAATTCCGTACCTGCTCATGTGGCGCCGCGCCTCATGGCTCTGAGCGACGCCGGCAAATGGTTCAGCACCTTCTCGAACTCACCGGGGTCGAGCTTTTCCCAGAGTATTTCGAACACGGCGCGCGCGGTCGTTAGGGCGCTGACCGGAAAGTCCTTCGGAAGCTCTGATGCGACATGGTCGCCAAAATCTTCGAGATGACGCTCCCGCGTCGGTGTTCCCGCTGCGTGCCAGCCTTCGTAGTAGAAGCCGCGCACCAGGATCGGCAGTTGGGCGCCAAGTTTGATCGCGACTTCCGGAGGAAGTCGATCCCGCAATGCGTGCAGGACAGCCCGAAGCGCGTTGTAGGCCTGTTGACGACTATCGAGCGCCAATTCGTCCTCAACGCCCTTCAGCCAGACGTTGGTCTGTTGCACGGTGTGATCCAGAACGGTGACCCCTGTCGTATTCATGACGGCTCCATCGCGTTGGGAAACAAAGCCAAGCAGGATCGGAAGCAAACCGGCTTGATGTGGATCAAACGGAGTGAGCGGAGTGTTCTGCCGCGTGCGCAAAGTGGCGTCTCAAAAAAGCCGATACCGAAGACGCCGGGATGCATGGCGGAAGCCCGACATGGCAGTGCGGAAGAGACGCGGTCAGATTCTGCTAGGCTCGAACGGTTCGACGAAAATGCCTTCCGGATGGCAGCCCCGCTCGGGGTGTTCTCACGTCGAGATCAATCGTCGTTCCCTATGATGAAGGAAGGTTCGCTCCTGCATGCTGCAACAGCGCCAGCAGCCCCTTAAGGAGCTGCGTCGGAGAAGGGGGACAGCCGGGGATATGAAGATCGACCGGGATCACCTGCGAGACGCCCCCGAGACAGGCATAGCTTCCGGCGAATAGACCGCCATCGCGCGCGCAGCCGCCAACGGCAACAACCCATTTCGGGTCTGGAGCCGCGTTATAGGCGCGATTGAGGGCCTCACGCATGTTCTTCGTCACAGGGCCGGTAACCAGGAGGACGTCGGCATGGCGCGGAGATGCCACGAAGCGGAAGCCGAAGCGTTCGATGTCATAGAACGCATTGTTCAGGGCATGGATTTCCAATTCGCACCCGTTGCAGGAGCCCGCGTCGACCTGACGGATCGCGAGTGAGCGCCCAAGCCGCGTCCGGGCGGCATGATCGACGCTGCATGCGAGCTCGGCGAGCGCGGCTTCGTCCGGCTCTGGAGTAGCTTCGGTGAGCGGCCCCCGGACAATGCTTTGCAAAAGAGTCCTGCGCATCTTTTGCCTCTTACAGATCGTGCCCCGAATAGGAGCAGTTGAAGGATTTGTTACAGAGGGGGAAGTCGGCGATGATATTGCCTTCAATGGCCGCTTCGACCAGCGGCCACTGGAACCATGACGCATCGCGGAGATGACAGCGCGCTATCCGGCGATCTTCGTCAAGCCGGACCCAGACCAGCACGTCGCCGCGAAAAGCTTCCACCAGCGCCAGTCCCTCGGCCGGTTCGCCGCTTGAGGGGAGCGCGGCCCGGATGGCGCCGGCGGGAAGCTGAGCGAGGATTTGCCGGATCAGCTGCACGCTCTGCTCGACTTCCCTGATTCGAATCCACACGCGGGCATTGACGTCGCCCTCCTGGAGCGTCGGCACTTCGAAAGAAAGATCGCGATAGGGTGCGTAGCCAGGAGAGCGGCGGGCATCCAATGGACGGCCGGACGCGCGGCCGACGTAACCGCCGGCCCCGAACAGGCGCGCATAGGCCGGCTTCACCACGCCGGTTCCGACCGTACGGTCCTGGAGCGAGGCCGTCTTGTCGTAGAGTTCGATCAGGCGCGGAAATGCCCGGTCGATTTCGGCGAGCAGGCCCGTGACGGCTGCATGCCCATCAACGGCGAGGTCGCGCGCCAAGCCGCCGGGCAAGATGAGATCCATCATCAACCGATGGCCGAAACAGGTCTCCGCCACGCGCAGGCATCGCTCGCGCAAAATTCCGGTTTGTGCATGCATCAATGCGAACGATGCGTCGTTGCAGATCGCTCCGATATCGCCGAAATGGTTGCCGAGCCGCTCCAACTCGGCCGCCAATGCACGCAGATAGACGGCGCGGGCCGGTACCTCGATCTGCAGCGCCGATTCGACCGCTGAAACGAATGCGTAGGAGTAGGCGACGGCGCTGTCTCCCGATGTGCGGCACGCGAGCCGCGCGGCGCCGTCCAGCGTCGCGCCGCTCATCAGGGCTTCGATACCCTTGTGAACGTAGCCGAGCCGTCCTTCCAGCCGCACCACGAATTCGCCATTGGCGGCGAAACGGAAATGGCCGGGCTCGATGATGCCGGCGTGGACAGGGCCGACGGCGACCTGATGCAGACCCTCGCCTTCGCTTGGCAGGAAGCGATAGGGGATGGCTTGCTTCGGGCGTCCGCCTTTGCCGAGCGGATGGGCGCAATCCCACCGCTGATGATCGAGCCAGGGCCGGTCGTCGGGGGTGCCGGCAGCCTCCAGCCCGAAAAGATCGCTGATCGCGCGCTCCAAACGCCGCGCCGGGGCATGCCGCGCGCCGACGCTCGGAAAAGTGCCGCCGCGGCACTCCAGGCTGATAACGGCGATCGCATCGCCTTCGGGGCAGGCGAGTGCCATGTGGACGACGTCGGCATCGCCCCATAGACCAAGCAGCACGATCTCGTTGGCGACAAGGCGGTCAATCGCCTTCTGCCAGCCGTCGGCATCGACGACCACGCGCGGCCAGGGTCGATGAGAGGTAACGGCGGAACTGCAGGGAATGCCGTCAAGCAACGCCATGACTCACCCCAGAAGATTGGCTACGTTCTGGAAGCCGCTCACGAATGTCGGCGGCAGATAGATGCCCGCGGCAAGCACGATAGCCAGATGCACGAACATCGGCACATAGGAAGCCTCAGTCGGTGCGGTCGGCCCTCGCGGATCACCAAACAGGACGGTATTCAACCGGAGAAACAGCCCGCCCAGGGCGATCAGAATTCCGATACCGAGAAGGATGGCGAGCCAGGGAGCGCGGGCGAAGGTCGAACTCACCACCAGGAACTCGCTCATGAAAATGCCGAGCGGCGGCAGGCCGGCGATTGCGACGACCCCCAGCGCCAGCCCCCAGCCAAGCACCGGATTGCTGACGGTAAGACCGCCAAGATCGGCAAGTTTCTGTGTACCTTTGACCTGAGCGATGTGCCCGACGGCGAAGAAGATTGCCGACTTGGTCAGCGAATGCATCGTCATGTGCAACAGACCGGCGAAGTTGGCGAGCGGGCCGCCCATGCCGAACGCAAAGACGATAATGCCCATATGCTCGATCGAGGAATAGGCGAACATCCGCTTGATGTCGCGCCGCCTGTACAGCATCAGCGCGGCGAATATCACGGAGATCAGGCCCATGATCACCATCAGCGGCCCGGGCGCAATCGCGCCCGTGTTTACGGCCAGAAGGAGCTTGAAGCGAAGCAGCGCGTAAAGGGCGACATTGAGCAGGAGACCGGACAGAACCGCCGAGATCGGGGTCGGTCCTTCCGCGTGGGCATCGGGAAGCCAGGCATGCAAGGGCGCAAGCCCGACCTTGGTGCCATAGCCAAGTAACAGGAACACAAACGCGACATTAAGCAGCGCGGGATCGAACTGCGAGGCGCGCGTGATGAGGACGGTCCACACCATTGCGTCCAACCCTTCCCCGACGACCGGCCGTGCAGCCATATAGACCAGGATGGTGCCGAACAGCGCGAGCGCAATGCCGACGCTGCCGAGGATGAAATATTTCCAGGCGGCTTCGAGCGCCTCATGCGTGCGGTACATTCCGACCATCAATACGGTCGTCAGCGTGGCGAGCTCGATTGCGACCCACATCAGCCCGATATTGTTTGCGACGAGAGCAAGGTTCATCGCAAACATCAGCACCTGGTACATCGCGTGGTAGAAGCGGATGAGGATCGGCGTGAGCCGGCCAATCGCGATCTCGTGACCGATATAGCTGGCGCTGAACAAGCTCGTTGTGAAACCGATGAGCGTGGTCAGTGCGATGAATACCCGGTTCAAGTCATCGAGAAGAAGATACTGCCCGGAGCTTGGTTCGACTGCAAACAACGACAGCGCCGTGGCGAAGGTCAAGAATGCCGCGAGCACGTTGAGCCGCGCGGTAAGCTTGTAGCTCGGAAACACAGCCAGAACGCCGGCCGCGGCCGCCGGGATCAGCAGGATGGCTTCGAGCGCGTCCAGTCTCATCGCCGTTCTCCCCGAAAGCGATCGAGCGCCTGAAGGTCAACCGTGTCGAACCGTTCACGGATCCGGAACAGGAATATTCCGATGACGATGAATGCGATCAGCACCGAGAAAGCGATGCTGATTTCGACGACCAGAGGCATGCCTTTCGCGGCAGTCGCCGCCAGAACCAGACCGTTTTCCAGCGACATGAAACCGACGACCTGGCTCACTGCATTGCGCCGCGTCACCATGACCAGAAGTCCCAGCAAGACAACGGAAAGCGAAAACGCGAGGTCCTCGCGCGCCAACGGATCGGCACCGGGCGTGATTCGAAGCATCAGCACCATTGCAAGTGCGACGAGCCCGATGCCGGTGAGCATGGTCAGGCCGAAGCCGACGGCGGTTTCGACTTCCCGGTGAATGCCAAGTCGAACGATGATCCGGTGCAGGGCGAGCGGGATAATGATGGCCTTGAAGCCCAGCGCGATAAGCGCCGTGATGTACAGATGCGGCGCCTGCTGAACGAAGGCCTGCCAGGCGACCGACAGAGCGAGGACTCCGGCGTGCAGGGCGTAGGTGTTCAGAAGTGCATAAAGCCGATCCTGATAAAGCATCATGAAGCTGATCAGCACCAGAGACCCGGCGAGCAGATGCGCGATATCGAATTCCAGCCGGCCCATCGTCAGAGGCTCCCCGATACAAATCGCAACAGCGTCGCGAGCAGGGCCAGCATCAGCGCGATTCCGAGGAATTCCGGCACGCGAAACACCCGCATTTTCGCGATCGATGTCTCGAATACCGCGAGCAGTAGTCCACCCAGGGCAAGCTTGGCAGCATACGCGGCTGCGCCGACAGCGAGCGCCGTCAGACCGGCACCGGGCGGGGCTTCGCCCCAGGAAAAGAACAAGCAGGAGATGAGGGAAATATAGAGCAGGAGCTTCAGTTCGGAGCAGAGATCGATCAGCGCGAGATGGCGGCCCGAATATTCCAGCACCATGGCTTCGTGGACCATCGTCAGCTCTAGATGGGTTGCGGGATTGTCGATCGGAATGCGGGCGTTCTCCGCCAGCGCGACCATGATCAACGCAAACAAGCCAAGGCCAAGCGACACACGCAAGCCGACAGCGGGCGAACTCATGAATTCCGAGATCGTCGAAAGCTGCGTCGATCCGGCAATCATTGCGACCGCAAACACGGTGATCAGCATTGCCGGTTCGGCGAACGAGGCGATCATCACTTCGCGGCTCGAGCCGATTCCGCCGAAGCTTGTGCCGACATCCATGCCTGCGAGCGCCAAAAAGAACCGCACGCTGCCGAGCAGCGCCGTGATCGCGATGAGGTCAGCCGTCCAGGAGAACAACAGGCCTGTGCCGAAGGTCGGCACCAGCGACGCAGCGACCCAGCTTCCGGCAAAGATGACGTAGGGCGTGACGCGAAACAGCCAGGAGGCGTTCTCCGCCAGCACGACATCCTTGCGCAGCAAGCGGACGAGATCGCGATAGGGCTGTAGCAGAGGCGCTCCGCGCCGACGAAGCAGGCGGGCTTTGATCTTGCGGACGAAACCCGTGAGCAGCGGCGCCAGGGCCAACACCAGCGCCATCTGCGCACCCTGCAGCAGCAGACCGTACACGAGGTTCATAGCGCAAGCACCAGAAGCAGGAGTACGAGAGCGATGAAAACGAGACTGAGATAGCGGCGAATGGTCTGGAATTGCAGGACGTTGATTCGTTCGGTAACTGTCGCTATGCCGTCGGCGAGCGGTGCGTATAAAAAGTCCCAGATCAGGTCGCGCTGTCGGACAGTCAATCGCGCAATGCTCAACGCGCCCGGCGGAGGCATTTCGCCGATCTCCCGCGCTGCGAACACGACGCTGCCGAAGGCGCGGCGGATCGGCTGCGAGAAGCTCGAAGCGGTGTACTGAATGGCAGGATTGGAGTCAGGAAAACCGCAATCCCAGGCCGGTGCGCGCCGCAGCCGATCGGACGCAAGGCGATGTATCGCAAGCGCTGCAAGCGAGCCGGACAGCGTCACGAAGGCGAGCACGAGCAAGCCGTTATACGAGCTGCGGCTTTCGGCTATCGGCACGATCGTAAGCCAGGCCAGATCGGCCTGATGCGGCATGCTGTGACCGACCATCGCGGTGGTGACGGGGGCCAGGGAATCGATCAGCAGCCCGGGCAGAATGCCGGCGACCAGACACAGGACGGCGAGCGCGCCCATGGCGGCAAGCGATAGCGCGTCGGTTTCTTTCGCCGCAGCGGCTTCGGGCGTTCTGGGACGCCCCAGGAAGCTCACCCCGAAGGCCTTGACGAAAGACGCCGCTGCAAGAGCCGCGGCCAGCGCCAACAGGCCGCCGACCGCCGGGATCAACAATTTGAGTGCCCAGGATGGCAGTTGAGGACTGAGCAGGATGGCCTGAAACGTCAGCCATTCCGAGACGAAGCCGTTGAAGGGTGGCAGAGCGGAAATCGCCGCACAGCCGACCAGCACCGCGGCCGCGGTTTTCGGCATGCGATGAATGAGACCGCCAAGCTTTTCCATGTCGCGTTCGCCGGTCGCATTCAGCACCGCTCCTGCGCCGAAGAACAACAGGCTCTTGAAAAGCAAATGATTGACGACATGCAAGAGTGCCGCCGTGAAGGCGAGCGCCGCGATCCAATCCAGTCCCTGGGCCTTGAAGGCGAGCGCAAGCCCGAGACCCGAAAAGATGATGCCGATATTCTCGATGGTGCTGTAGGCGAGGAGGCGCTTTAAATCCCGCTGCATGAGCGCATAGAGTACGCCCAGCGTTGCGGTCGGTCCGGCGACCGCCAGCACGGTCACGCTCCACCACCACGCCGGCGGTCCGAGCAGGTCGAACACGATGCGGATGAACGCGTAGACCGCAACCTTGGTCATCACGCCGCTCATCAGCGCCGAGACATGGCTTGGCGCTGCCGGATGCGCCAGCGGCAGCCAGACATGAAGCGGTACAAGGCCGGCTTTGGATCCGGTACCGATCAGGGCAAGCAAAAGGACAATTGCCGCCAGCCCGTTCGGCAGGTGGATGGCACGGATGCTGTCGAAATCGTAGTGGCCGCTGCTGCCGGCAAGGAAACCGAAGGCGAGCAGCAGCGCCAGGGTGCCGAAGCTCGCCATCAAAAGATAGATGTAACCGGCGCGGACATTTTCCTGTTCGCGGTGATGGGCAACGACAAGCGCCCAGGACGACAGCGACATGAACTCCCAGGCGACGAGAAAACTGAAGGCGTCGCCCGCGATCACCACCAGGTTCATGCCGGCAAGAAAGGCCGGGTAGAAGGGCAATATGCGCCCGGGAGCGTGTTCGTGGCGTCCGTAGCCGAGGGCGAACAGGCTCGCGGCCACGCCTCCGAAATTGATTGCGGCGAGAAAGAATGCCGCGAGCGCGTCGATACGAAAATGCGCCCCCAGCCACGGCAATCCGATTGGAAGCACCAGCGCAACGGCTGCACGCGATCGACTGAGCAGTTGGACGGTGCCCATGCTGCATAGGGCTGCCGATGCCACGAGGCTCGCGCCGTAAATGATGTTGGATGCTCGGGCATATTTGGACAGCGCTATCGAAGCCGGCGCTAGCGCCAGAAGAACGGCGACTGCATAAAGTGCCCCGACCATCATCACCGCTTTCGCATCCCCTGCGCCGAAAGCATGCCCGTCTCTCTAGGGTCGTGATGCCGATCATTCGTCATTTTAGCCGCACG
This sequence comes from Bradyrhizobium sp., assembly GCF_027451485.1. GTDB lineage: Bacteria > Pseudomonadota > Alphaproteobacteria > Rhizobiales > Xanthobacteraceae > Bradyrhizobium. The sequence goes on along the minus strand of NZ_DAIDJE010000046.1, from coordinate 61,210 downwards.
CCCCGACCGCCACCGATGCTCGTCGCGCCGTCCCCGATCAACTCGATGCCGGACGTTGACAGCGCCTCGACCAGCTTCATCAAGGAGTCGACATTGCCTCGGATCACCCCATCGGATGCCTCCATCCGCTGGATCGTCGGCAATGAAAGACTGGAGCGTAGCGCGAGTTCGCGCTGATCAATGCCAAGCAATGCACGCGCGGCGCGCAGTTGGGCGGCGGTGATCATTCGGCAGACTCGCTGAGATTGCAGATTCGGTTTGGTCTAATCTCCTCATATTGATGTGTCAACCATCAAATAATGCGGTTTTAGCATCATTAGTCCGCTTTGGCCGTGCCTGGTGGCATTGCGCGAACGCGGGGCCTTTTTGGGGATTGGCATTGCCGATGTTTGGTAAACCCCCGAGCCGCCCCTGAAGCTCACCCTGGGCCCGGTCCGAGGCGTGCAAATGCGCTCAAAGCGTTCCATGCACGAGCGCATATCCCATTGTTCCTGCTGCATTCCTCCGCCACATTCAGGCCACACCCCGTTCTTTAAAGGCGGTCAGGTCGAATCAATTTCGGCCTCATCGTTCGGGCCGCATCGAAGTGACCATCCCCGGGTCACGCGGCCTTGGATCGCAAAGCGATCCTTTTCTCCTCAACAGCACGAAGGAAGACAGTATGCGTAGATTCGTTGCGGCGAGTGCATTGCTATTTGCATTTGCAACGAGTGCGGAGGCGCGAACCCAGCATCACCACTATCGACACTATGCCCGACACCATTATTCACACCATGCCCATCGCCACGAGCGGCAACAAGCTGAGGGGTACGGATACTCGAGCTCAGCTTCCGGATTCGGAAGTTCGGGCTATGAGCACTCGAGCTACAGGCGCGCGCGTTTGGGAGGCCGGCCGGCTGCCTGGTGTGGATGGTACATGCGTCAACTGGTCGGCTCCGATCCGGGACCTCAATACAACCTCGCGCGCGCGTGGGCGCACTATGGCACCAACGCCGGCGGCCCGTCGGTCGGCACGATCGTGGTCTGGAGCCATCACGTTGGCAAGATTGTCGGACGCGAGAACGGACAATGGATCGTTCAGAGCGGCAATGATGGCCATGCGGTGCGGACACGGCCGCGATCCTTGGCCGGCGCCATTGCCTTCCGTAACGCCTATGCATCTGCGTCATTCTAGATAGAAGCAGCATTCCAGAAGACAAAGCCCCGCTTCATCCCACAGATGGAGCGGGGTATTTTTTCGCGTCACGCCCGATCAGGGGTGAGACAATGGTCACGGTATGCGCCGTCCTTTGATCCTGCGTGGAGGCCGTGCTCGCCGAGGGCGCGCCTGACCGGACATGTTGTCTGCGCGACATCGATAAAACGGCATTAAAATCGGCGCTGCCGCGAAATGCTGTTGACGGACCAAAATCCGCTATGGTTGAAATCGGCCGCGGCGAAGGCCCGCGAAGAGATCGCGTCACATTTTCAGGAATCAGAAATGGCCGAAACAGATCTTGATGGTGTGATCCGCTCCATCGGAAAGACCCAACACAAGGCGCTGATGGGGGAGGCGAAGAAGCGCCAGGCCCGGTTGATGGGTCTGGCCGCCAAGGCCAAGACCAAAGAGAGCAAGGCACGTCTCAAGCAAACCGCCAAGGACATGATGTTGCTGGCCGGCGCCGCCGCGCGGCGCTTGCAGATCACCGCCGAAAACGCCGCCGACAGCTATGCGCGAGCGATGAGGAATGCCCTCGAAGAGCTAAAGGCAGGCGAGACGAAGGCGCTGACCGCAAAGAAAAAGGCTGCCGAAAAGAAAGGCTGATGGGGTCGAGCCCGGGGAACGGCTCGCCTGAGGTGCCTCCTTGCGCTAATTCAAATCGACAAGCTCAACCAAGCCGACGAAGGCAGCGCGCCATGGCGTATCAACCGCACCCTAAAGTCATCATCACCTGCGCGATCACGGGCAATATCACCCGGCCGGACCAGTCGCCTTATCTGCCGATCACCCCGCAGCAGATCGCCGACAGCGCGCTCGAGGCTGCGGAAGCCGGGGCCTCGATCGCCCACATCCACGTGCGCGATCCCGAAACGGGCCGTCCCTCGATGTCGATCGATCTCTATCGCGACGTGATCGACCGCATTCGCGCCAAGAATCCGAAATTGATCATCAACCTGACGACAGGGCCGGGCGGGCGGTTCGTGCCGTCGGAAGAAGATCCGAAGGTCGCGGGCCCCGGCACGACGCTGATGGCGCCGGAAAAGAGGGTAGAGCACGTTGAAATCCTCAGGCCCGAAATATGCACCCTTGATCTCAATACCATGAATTCCGGCGGGCAGGTCGTGATCAACACCCCGCCCAACGTCCGGAAGATGGCGGCGCGGATGCGCGCGGCCGGCGTGCTGCCGGAACTGGAGCTGTTTGATTCCGGTGACATTCACCTCGCGCGCGACCTCATCGCTGACGGAACGTTGCAAGGGCCGCCGCTCTGCACGCTGGTGCTCGGCGTCAAATACGGTTTTGATCCGTCGCCGGAAACGATGATGTACGCGCGCAATCTGTTGCCGGCAGGCTCGATCTGGGCCGGCTTCGGTATCGGCCGGTCTGAATTTCCGATGGTGGCACAGTCCTGGCTGCTCGGCGGTCATGTGCGTGTCGGCATGGAAGACAACCTCTATATGTCCAAGGGCGTGCTGGCGAAAAGCAACGCCGAACTCGTCGCGCATGCCGCGCAGATATTGAAAGATCTCGGCGCTGCCGTCGCCACGCCCACCGAGGCGCGAGCGATGCTCAGACTCTCCTGATTCGTATCGTCGTCGCCGGACGCAGCGCTTTAGCGCTGCGTTGCTGATCCAGGGCGCGTCGTTCTCACGCCCAAACAGAAGTCCCGGATATGCGTCGCATCATTTGATGTAGCATCGCGTCCGGAACACGAAAGCTCCACGGAAAGCATTTGCCCGCTGCAGCTTGCCGTCCCGCCTTGCTTCAAGGGGCGCTTCGCGATCGTCACGAAACGTTGGGTCGAGGATGTACCCCATGTGGACGCGGGCTTGTCGACAGACGAACGGCGAACGCGCGGACGGCGAAAGCGTGTGGTCCTGTTGCCTCGACGCTGATATCAAATCGGCATGGATGCTTCGGCAGACGCGCCGACGACGGAGACAACAAAGCCCGGTCTCCGAGGCGAGCACGAAGGAAACCGTTAAAACCATTCGCGTGCGGGAATCCCGGGATGTTCCGGCGAACCTGTGGTGACTACACTCGTATGCTTTCTTTGCTGCACACGAGGCCGCGGGTGAGCCTTACACCCGGCATTCCCTGCGCCCTTTTGACGAGGGCATCAGCAAAACTCGGGTGCGAGCGGCGCCGCGAGAAAGTGGAAGCATGCTTCGAGCGCTCAGCCCTTCAGCTTCTCCGTGCGACGCGCCGCCATGGTCTTCGCGTCGTTTCGGGCCGGGTTTGTGCTCGCACCCGTGCGCGTCGTCAGCGTCATCGCCGCGGCATCGACGATGCGGTCGATCACCGCCTCGACATCATCGACGTTGCATTTTCCTTCCGACAGCTTGGCCAGGCGCTCGGTGTCCCGGGTGGTCTGATGCGCCATGGCCAGCGCGAAATGCAGGCCCCAATAGATGTCCGCCTCGTCGCAATCGGGCAGCGCGCGGTGCAGCGCCCCGGCAAATTTCCGCAAGTGGTCGACTTCGCGGTTCTTGATGCGGCGGATCGGCGGCACGGATTCGATCGAGGCGCGGATCATGAAGCGGGATGCCGTCGACCGCTCGGTCTCCGGCCCGAGGCACGCGCGCAGGGTAGGGCCGACCAGCGCGCGCAGGACCGCCTTCACGTCTGCGCGACCGCCGCCGGCCAATTCCGCGGCTTTCAGTTCAGCGAGCCGCTCACGATTGGTGGCGATGCCGCGGGTGACGAATAGTTCCGCGATCAGTTCATCCTTGGAACCGAAATGATAGTTCACGGCCGCAAGATTGACGCCGGCGGAGGCGACAATGTCGCGCAGCGTGACGTCGCCGAAGCCGCGTTCGGCATAAAGCCGTTCGGCGGCATCCAGTATCAGGGCGCGGGTCCGGTCTGACGGCATGGGGAGGGCCGTATTGCAATTCAAACAGTTGTATGAAACTATGGTTTGAACGCCGCGATGTCAATGCGGGGTTGATCCGACGGGCGCTTCGCCAGGGCGATCGAATCCAGGCATTGCCGGGCTTCTCGAAATGGACTTGCAGACGACCGCCGGTGGCGAGAAAGTCGCCGCCAATCAATTTAATCCAACGATGAGGAACGCCCATGGACTTCACGATGTCGGAACGCCAGCAGGAATGGCTAGGCCGGGTGCGGTCATTCATGAAAAATCATGTCCGCCCTGCGGTGCCGATCTACCGCGAGCAAGACGAGAAGGGTCCGCGCTGGAAAGTAATTCCGATTGTCGAGGAGCTGAAGAAGAAGGCCCGTGCCGAGGGCCTCTGGAACATGTTCCTGCCGCCTTCCTCCCACGAGGACGATGAATTCCGTGGGGCGGGATTGACCAACCTCGAATATGCGCCGCTGGCGGAAGAAATGGGCCATATCGGCTGGGCTTCGGAAGTCTTCAATTGCTCGGCGCCGGACACCGGCAACATGGAAGTGTTCATGCGCTATGGCACCAAGGAGCAGAAGCGCAAGTGGCTACGGCCGCTGATGGACGGCGAAATCCGCTCCGCCTTCCTGATGACGGAACCGGCGGTGGCTTCCTCAGATGCCACCAATATCGAGACGCGCATTGAACGCGACGGCGATCACTACGTCATCAATGGCCGCAAATGGTGGTCGTCGGGCGTGGGCGATCCCCGCTGCAAGATCGCGATCCTGATGGGCAAGACCGATCCGAAGGCGCCGCGCCATCAGCAGCAGTCTCAAATCCTGGTGCCGCTCGACACGCCCGGCATCACCATCGAAAAGCTGCTGCCGGTGTTTGGCTTCGACGATGCTCCGCATGGCCATGCCCAGGTGTTGCTTGAGAACGTGCGCGTTCCCGCCAGCAACATCCTGCTCGGCGAGGGGAGGGGGTTCGAGATCGCGCAAGGTCGTCTGGGTCCCGGCCGCATCCATCACTGCATGCGCACCATCGGCAAGGCCGAGGAGGCACTGGAGAAGATGGTGAAGCGGCTGTCCTCGCGCACCGCTTTCGGCAAGAAGATCATCGAATATTCGATTTGGGAGCAGCGGATCGCGGAAGCCCGCACCGAAATCGAGATGAACCGTCTGTTGTGCCTGAAGGCGGCCGATATGATGGACAAGGTCGGCAACAAGACCGCGCAGCTCGAGATCGCCATGATCAAGGTCGCCGCGCCCAACATGGCGCTGAAGATCATCGACCAGGCCATTCAGGCGTTCGGCGCTGCCGGCGTTTCCGACGATGCGGGTCTGGCGCGCGACTACGCCTCGATGCGCACGATGCGACTTGCCGACGGTCCGGACGAGGTCCACAACCGTGCCATTGCCAGGCTCGAGCTTCGGAAGTATGCCAACGCTCCGGCAAAGTAAGAGGCCCGACGGGGTTCTCGTCACTGTCATTCCGGAGCGATGCCAACGGGTCGGCCTGTCGGCCGGCCCTGCGTCGAATCCGGAATTTCGATTCTCGGATGCGCAATTGCGCATCTGAGGTCTGGTGCCCGGCGCAAAATTGAATAACAATTTTGTCGCGTCGCACCATCCTGGAATCACGGAAGATCGAGTCGAGGAAAACGCAGTGGCCGAAGGCGTCAGAAGCGACGAGGAATTTTCCGGCACCAAGCCGGTCGAGGAGCGGCACCGGATCGACGAGATCAGCCTCGACGCCTGGATGCGCCAGCACGTCGAGGGCTACCAGGGCCCGCTGACCGTTCTGCAATTCAAGGGCGGCCAGTCGAACCCGACCTACCGGCTCGACACCCCGGCGCGTTCCTACGTGATGCGTCGCAAGCCGTTCGGAAAGCTGCTGCCGTCGGCACATGCGGTGGACCGCGAGTTCCGCGTGATTTCCGCGCTCGGCAAGCAGGGTTTTCCCGTCGCCAAGGCTTACGCGCTTTGCTCCGACGATGCGGTGATCGGTGCCGCCTTCTACATCATGTCGATGGAAGAAGGGCGCGTGTTCTGGGATCCGACGCTGCCGAGCCAGACGCGGGAGATGCGGCGCGCGATCTTCACCGACAAGATCGAGACGCTCGCCAAACTCCACACCTATGATCCGCAGGCGATCGGGCTGGCAGACTTCGGCAGACCAGGCAACTATTTCGCGCGCCAGGTCGATCGCTGGACCAAGCAATACCGCGCTTCCGAGACCAAGCACATTCCCGAGGTCGAGAAACTGATCGAATGGCTGCCGCGCACCGTGCCGAGCCAGGAGCGCGTTTCCATTGTCCATGGCGACTATCGGCTCGACAACATGATCTTCCACCCCGTCGAGCCGCGGGTGATCGCGGTTCTGGACTGGGAGCTCTCGACGCTCGGCGATCCAATGGCGGATTTCACCTACCTGTTGATGCAGTGGACGATGCCGGGTCTTGCCAACGCCGACCTTGCCGCACTCAACATCCCGACGCTGGAAGAGGCCGCGCAAATCTATTGCCGCGTCACCGGCAGTGCGGTGCCGGAGTTGAACTGGTACTTTTCCTACAACCTGTTTCGGCTTGCCTGCATCACGCAGGGCATTGCCGGACGCATCCGCGACGGTACCGCCGCAAGCGCCAAAGCGATGGAATCGGCGGCACGGACCGTGCCGCTCTCAAAAGCGTCCTGGGATTACGCGCAAAAGGCGGGCGCTGTTTAGCGCCTGCCGGATTGCGTCTTACCGCCATTTGGTGCGTTCGCGAATGCCGGCGAGAGCAGTCCGTGCGCCGGTGATGACTTCTGCCGTGTCGATGGCGGTGAGCTTGCCGCCGCGCTTGAGGATGCGGCCGTCGACCACGACGGTGTCGACATTTTCCGGTGTGGTTGCTTCCAGCACGAGGTGCGCCGGATCGGTGACGACGGCCATGTTGAGCGCGTTCGGGCTGATCATGATCAGGTCTGCGCGCTTTCCCGGCCTGAGCGAGCCGACCTGATCGTCGATCCCCATGGAACGGGCGCCTTCGATGGTGCCGAGTTCGAGCGCTCTTCGCGCCGTCATCTTGAATTCGCTCTCGGCGCGGGCGTTTTCGCAATCGCGCGCGAGCTTGAGCACGCCGAACAGATTGGAGTTTCCGGTCAACGCTGATGTGTCAATCGAGATCCCGATTGGAATGCGTGTTGCCAGTATTTCCGAGATCATCGGGAAGCCGTAGCCGATGCGCAGTTCGGATCCCGGCGACGTTGAAATCGAGGCGCCCGATTTGTCGATCATCTCAAGTTCTGCCGGCGTGATGGCCAGCGCGTGAATCAGTTGAACGTCCTTGCCCATGAGGTTCGACTTATGGAGCAGTTCGACCTGGCCGACCGCACGATGCGCGGCGGAAGCGACATGCACCGTGATCGGCAAGCCGAGCTTGCGGGCATTGTCGAACTCCGGCTGATACACCTCGGGCTTGATGGGACCGGCGCGGAATTGTCCGCGCCAACCCATGCCAAGCGTCAACAGGCCTTCGTTCGAATAGTCCTTCCAGTTCCTGGCGAGGGTTTCGATCGGCGTCTGATCGGCCGACTGCGTATCAGGCAGGCCCTGCGGCCATCCGCAGGAGTGGCGCGCACGGATGCCGGCCTGGCTCAGCGCGCGGATGTCGGCTTCCGCATGGGCCGTGCTTCGCACATTGTGACACCAGGAATGCACGAAGGTCATGCCCGAGTTGATGGCTTCGGCCGCCGCAAGGCGCGTGCTCTGGAAAATGTCGTCCGGCGTCATCTGTTGGCCGAAGCGTGCGACCGTCGGGAAATAGCCCTCTTCAGGCTTGTCTCCCGCAAAACTGCGGAAAATCGTATTCCACATATGCCAGTGGGTCTCGACGAGACCCGGCATCACGATCATGCCTGTGCCGTCGATCTGCTCGCCGCCGCTGGTGGCAGCTTTGCCTACGGCGACAATCTCGCCATTGCGCACATGCACGGACGCGCCCGGCAGGTCGCCGAAATCGTGCTCCATCGTCATCACGTAAGCATTGCTGATGGTGAACTCGCCGCGCGCGGGCAATCGCGTTGAGCCGGTATCGCCGCTCGGAGGCTGTGCCATCAGCGATGACGAAAGCAGTCCCGCCGTGCCGAGTGCGGCCGCGCCGCTGATAAAATCCCGCCTGCAAACTTCACACATTTGTTTCCTCTCCCGCATCGGCGTTTCGCCGACCATCTGCTGGCGGATCATTGGTAACCGAGTGTGTCCGCTGGGTGCTTCTTGCACAAATTGGCGGCCGTGGCGACCGGTCTGCGCGGTTTGGCGCTGCGCCAGGGCCTTGCAGCCGCCCACGGGCGTGAGCGGGAAGCGAGAAATTTCCGAGTCGTGATTCGCCATATTTTATGACAGAATTAATATGACCGGATGTCTGTTGGGTGACGCGGAGATGTCGATGCAGTCGGAATTTCAGGCGCGGCCAACTTCCCTGGCCTGGTCAAATCCGGTGTCCTGGTGGTGGGCGATGCTGACGCTGGTCAGCGGCTTCAACGTCGTCGCATGGATCTTGATGTACCGGCAGCTTCATATGGCAGGCGCTTCGGGCCGCGTGCCGGGCATGGAAATCATGCTGCTGCTCAGCGCGGCCTATGTATTCGGCTGCGCTTTTCGCTCACTATTACCGCGCGCAGACGTGCAGCGAATCTGCTTGTTCGATACCTGGCTGTCGAGCGTTGCGGTCGGGCGCTCGGTGGCAACCGTTGCGGAGGTTTGTTTCGCCGCGCAATGGACGATGATCCTTCTGCAGTTGGGGACGACGACGGGCGCCGAAACCGCGGTGAACGCCGCGTGGACGATCGTGCCGCTGATTCTGATTGCTGAATGCTTCTCCTGGTATGCGGTCATCACCACGAATTATCTTTTCAATGCCATCGAGAATTCGCTCTGGGCGGTCGCCTTTTTCATTGCAGGCGTCGGGCTGTGCCGGATGCTGCCGGAATTCGACGGCGCGGTCCGTTTCGTTCTCGCGGTCTCGGCTGTCGGCATCGTGGTCTATCTCGCGTTTTTGATGACCGTGGACGTGCCGATGTACCTGAAGCGGTGGCGGACTGACGTTGCGCTCGGCAGCAGGCGTTTGCCACCGCTTGAGGGATTACGCGATGTGAGCACGCGCTGGGTCGTTACTCACGATCTTTCCGAATGGAGGGAAGAAATCGCCTGGATGTCGCTTTATTTCAGCGCGGCCGTCTGGGCCAGCCTGGCGCTATGCGTGTTCTACGCGGTTGAAGGCCGTCTCGTCGTGTCGTGATTTTCGAGGTTCGCATCGTCTTGCGGCACCGTAGTTGCGAACTTCGGAATCTGAGAACGTGTAAACTTGCCGGCCGCGCGCGCGGCGTTGATTCAGCAGGCCGCATTCTGAAACTGCACATCCGGATAACATAGGTTACCAAGCGGACGTGTTTCTTCAGAATTCTTCAAGCAATCCGCCAGCGCCGCGGCGCAAATGCGGTCTAATCCGGGCAGCGCCGCATTTCACGGCGGTGAGATCGCAGCTTCCACTTCAATCGCCGCAACAGATTCTCACTTTCGTCTCAAAACCGCCCTCGACTCACGGCAGTCTGACGTCGGGTGGAAGAACTGGGGTCATGTTCGGCTAATAAAAGTATTGGGGAATTGGCCATGGTACCCGCACAACCGCACCACAGCGCACTTGAAGAACTTGATGGATCGGCATTTGGGCCGGATGATTTTACCGATTGCGATTACGCGGACGACGATGTCGTCTCATTGCTTGAAGAAAATGCTCGCTTGAGAAAACTCGTGGTCCGCCTCTCGGAGATCGTGCTCCGAAACGTTGCCAACGAGCGCTAGCGCTTTACGATTGACTATTCCGACAGAGCAGCGGCAGGCTGCCTAAAGCAGCCTGTCCGAGGCAATGCGGGCGCCTTCGCTCAACGCGCGCAATTTCGCCCACACCACATCGTCCGCCACGCGGCCGGCGCCGGCCGAAGTATCAAAGCCACAGTCGGTGCCGGCGATGACGCGCGTCGGATCGCCAATGGTTCTGGCGACGCGTTCAATCCGCTCCGCCACGACTTCCGGGTGCTCGACGAAGTTTGTCGTGGAATCAATGACGCCGGCGACGATGATCTGATCGTCGGCGATCGGCTTTCCCGCAAGGCAACGCACCTCGTGTGCATGGCGGGGATTGGCGAAGGGCAACACAAGTGCCCCGACATTCATCCGCGCAATCAGCGGCAAGATTGTCTCCAGCGCCACGTCGCGGTCGTGCGGCCCCTCGTAGTTGCCCCAGCACACGTGCATGCGGACCTTTTCGCGCGGGATGTTGCGCAGCGCATCGTTGATGGTCGCGACCACGCGCTCGACGAAGTCCAGGAAATCGCCAATCGGGCGGTCCTGAAACGAGATGTGGTGCTCAAGCGCGAGGTCCGGGCAGTCGAGCTGAAGCAGAAAGCCATGGCTCGCGATCGCCTCATATTCGACCTGAAGCGCGCGGCCGACTGCGGCAAGATAGGCATCTTCGGTGTCGTAATGCTCGTTGCGGATTGCTGCGACCACGATACCGGGCGATGGTGCGGTGAGAAATGCTTCGGCAAACCCCTTTGAGCCGGCGCGCTTTCGCGCCTCCATCAGGTCGCGAAAATCCGTGCATTCGCGCGTGGCCTCGGCGGCGCCGATATATTTGATGTCACCCACGACTTTCGGAGGCGCAAAATTGCTGACCATCTCCCTGCTGGCGAATTGCTGTTCCAGCGCGCGCTTGAACTTCGGATAGGCCTCGACATCTGCTCGCGGCCAGCGTTTCCATGACCCGCCGAATCCGGTCATGCGGTGGCGGACGTGAAGGAAGAAACCTTCTCGCTGCTGTTCGCCGTTGTTGCCGACATCGATGCCGGCCTCGATCTGCTTGGGGACGATTTCCTGCAACGCGGCGTGGCCGGCCCGCTCAACCTCGACCGGATCAACCGGTTCACCACGCGAACGCGCGGCATAGAGCTTCGTCAGCGCAGGCGGTCGCGGTAGGCTGCCGGTATGCGTGACGAGGATACGATCATTGCTGCGACGCATAAATTTTCTGGCTCCGTGTTTCTTTTTCTGTGACCGGTTACTTGGCGGCGGTCAGCCGCAGCCATTCTTCCGGCAGCGATTGGTCGTGCTTTTTCAGGTCCGTTTCCAGTTCGTTGACCCGCCTTCCGGCCGAGGTCATGGCCTGCGCCGCAGCGTTGTAGCGCTCGACCGCCCCTTGATTGGCAAAGATCAATTGTCCGGCAACCACCTTGAAGGAGCCTAGTTCGCTCGACAGAAATGCAACGTAGTTGTCGTAGGCGCGATAGTAGTCGGTGCGTGCGGTCAAAACCTTTGAAATGGCGTTCAGCATCTTGGCGTGGCGTTGCCTGACACCATCCAGCAACTGATCGGAGAGTTCCTTGGGTACGTGGGATGAAACGGCCGCGATTTTGATCTGCTCCTGCTCAGAGGTCAGGATCGCGGCATAGCGCGGAAGAAAGGCCGCCGCATTAGCTTCCGCCGTCTTCAGATCACGGCGAAAGGAGCCGATCTCGTCAAGGCTGGCCGAGCCAAAGTTCAAGTCCTTCGAAAGCCCCGCCGGCTCGATCCGCGCGGACAGCTGGTTGATCGCAGCCTTGGTGTTGTCAACCACCTTGGTGGCCTTCGCCATCAACTGAAGCACATTATCCGAAGGGTGCTGTTTGAGTGCGCCCTCGAGTTCGCCGGGGCTGCTGATCCCTTGCAACACCGCCAGACTGCCTCGCGTCGGACCTCGCTCCTGGAACTTGCTCAGATCGACCGACAGGGAAGCGGCCATGGTGAGCAGAACCAGCACTGCGAAGAAGGCTATCTGTATGCGGGCGGAAATAATAGAACGCGAGGACATCGGATCAATGGCCGCGATGCGGGCATTTCGCAGGTACCAACAGCTCGTGAGTCGACAGCATCGATCAGCCTGCCGTCAAGCGTCATCGTTTGCCACCGAGCTCGCTTTTGTCGAGCCCCACAGGGCCTCAGCGTTGCTAATTTGCGGCTCAAATCGGTTTGCCCGTGTAGGGCATGGAGGCGGTGAGGCCGCCGTCCACCGGAAACGCCTGTCCGTTCACGTAGGACGCCTCGTCGCTCAGCAGGAACAGGCCCATGGCCGCGAGCTCGTGCGGCTGGCCGGCGCGCTTTAGGGGATTGAGCTGACCGATCTTGTCCTGCGTGCCTCGCTCCCTGGCGCGATCGAATACCGGCTTTGTCATGCCGGTTTCGATCAGGCCGGGACAGACTGCGTTGATCCGCACGCCGGTTCCGGAGAGCGAATAGGCGGTGGTCTGCACGAGACTGATGACGCCGGCCTTGCTCGCCGCGTAAGGATGACCGCTTGCACCCGATTTCAGCCCCGCAACCGAAGCCGTGCAGACGATCGCCCCCGATCCCTGCTTGATCATATGCGGCATCGAATGCTTGATGGCCAGGAACGGACCGATCAGATTGATGCGCAGGATTTCTTGCCAATGTTCAACCGTTTGTTCGGAAAGCGGGACCAGCCCACCGCTAACGCCGGCGTTGGCCCAGATCGCATCCAGTTTGCCATAGGTGGCAATCGCCTTGTCGATGAATCCGATCACATCCTTTTCGGAACCTGCATCCGCTATGATGGCATCCGCTGTGCCACCGCCTCGACGCACCTGATCGACCGTCTCTTTCACGCCCTCGGTGCGATCAACGGCAATCAGTCGGGCGCCCTCCTTGGTGAAGAGAAGCGATGCCGCACGACCGATGCCGCTGCCGGCGCCAGTAATAATGACGGATTTGCCTTCGAGCCGGCCCATCGGTTTCTCCCTGCTTGAGGTTTGAGTGACGTTTTCGTCTTGCGGAATTTCTAACAAAGTTTCAAACGTCGACGTGACTTGAGAACTAGCACCAACATTATGTAAGGGTTTTCGCGATGTCCAACTCTAGCAAAGCCGGAGTCGTCACAACGCGGTGGTGGTGGGTACGCCACGCGCCGGTTCGTTGCGACGGCGGCAACATCTACGGCCAGACCGACATCGCGTGTGACACCGGCGATCGTTACGTGTTCGAGGCAGTGGCGAAAGTGTTGCCGCGTCGGGCCGTATGGGTTGCCAGCAGCTTGATGCGCACGCATCAGACCGCTGAGGCGATCTGGGATGCCGGCTTTCCGAGGCCCGCGACGATGGCAAAGGAAGCGGCCTTCGCCGAACAGCATCTTGGCCGATGGCAGGGCATGAACCGCGCCGCCTTTCTCGCCAGCCGGCCCGTCGGCAGTCATTGGTTTGCCGACATCGCTGAACCCGCGCCGGGCGGCGAAAGCTTCATGGATCTCTACGATCGCGTCTGTCGCGCAATCGACCGGATCAATGTCGAGCACGCAGGAGAGGACGTCATTGCCGTCGGCCACGGCGGCACAATCAAGGCGGCGATCGGCCTTGCGCTTGGCGGACAACCGGAAAAGGGTCTTGGCTTCGACATCGACAATTGCTCGGTGACGCGCCTTGACCACATCAAGAGCGAAACGATCAGCGTCTGGCGGCTGCCCATGGTCAATCAGCAGCCCTGGATTGCCGATGCGGCACACCGGGCGATGCATCAACCGGCGGGGCCGGAGGTGAAAACGAGCAAGCTCGCATAAGCAAGCCTGGCATTCCGGAACGGTCCTTCCGACCGGAATGAACTCGATCATGAGAGAGCCGGCGGCGCCGGACCAAGGGGAGAAACGACATGAACCTGTTCGATCTATCGGGAAAAGTCGCCGTCATCACCGGCTCCTCGCGCGGCATTGGCCGGGCGATCGCCGAGCACATGGCCGCGCACGGCGCCAAGGTCGTCATCTCCTCGCGCAAGAAGGCGGCCTGTGATGAAGTTGCGACCGCGATCAACGACAAGGCCGGCAAACAGGTTGCGCTGCCGGTTGCCGCGAACATTTCGACCAAGGACGATCTGAAGAATCTCGTCGAGGAGACCAACCGTGCGTTCGGACACATCGATACGCTGGTCTGCAATGCTGCTTCGAATCCTTACTATGGTCCGCAGGGCGGCATTTCGGACGACCAATTCCGCAAGATCCTCGACAACAACATCGTCGCCAATCACTGGCTGATCTCACTGATCGTGCCGCAGATGATCGAGCGCAAGGACGGCTCGATCACCATCATCTCCTCGATCGGCGGATTGAAGGGGTCGACCGTGCTCGGCGCCTATGCGATTTCCAAGGCTGCCGACATGCAGCTCGCGCGCAATCTCGCCTGCGAATATGGCCAGTACAACATTCGCGTGAACTGCATCGCCCCCGGCCTGATCAAGACCGACTTTGCGCGCGCGCTGTGGGAAAATCCGGAAACGCTGAAGGCCTCGACCGCGCGCTCGCCGCTCTTGCGGATCGGTGAGCCGGATGAGATAGCTGGCGCGGCCGTCTTTCTCGCCTCGCGAGCCGGTTCGTTCACCACCGGCCAAACCATCGTGATCGACGGCGGCGCGACGATCAGCTGACGCGAAAGAGCGTCATCCGGAGGCGCGCATTAGCGCTATGCTGCGAAATTGCGCGGCTGAGGATGTCGCGCCGCGATGCAGGTCTTATTCCAACGCCGCATACACAAGATTGCGCACCAGCGTGCGGGTATAGACGCGCTGGCCGGGCGCCTGCGACATGAACACGGTGAACAGATCCTCCTTCGGATCGATCCAGAAGAAGGTGCCGCCCATGCCGCTCCAGAAGAACTGGCCGACCGAGCCCGAGAACGGTGCGATGCCGATTTCGGTGCGCACGCCAAATCCCAGGCCAAAGCTGTGCCCGGGCTGCGTCAGCGTGCCCTTGATCTCGACCGACGGATCAAGATGATCGGAGGCCATTAATTCCAGCGTCTTGCGGCCGATGATCCTGACCCCGTCGAGTGTGCCGCCGTTGAGCAGCATCTGGGCAAAGCGCGCATAGTCCATCGTGGTGGAGACGAGACCGCCGCCGCCGGATTCCATCACCGGCTTTTCCAGCATGTTGAAGAGCTGGATCTTGTCGCCGTTCCACGGATCGTCTGCGAACGGTTCGGCGAGGCGAGGGGCGTTTTCCGCCGCAGTATGGAAGGCGGTTTCTCCCATCTGCAGCGGCGCCAGAATCCGCTCCGTGAGGAACGCGCCAAGTGACTTGCCGCTGACGATTTCGATCAGACGGCCGAGAATGTCGGTCGAGCGGCTATAATTCCACTCCGCTCCAGGCTGGCAGATCAGCGGCATGCTCGCAACCAGGGCCGCATGCTCCGCATTGGTGATCTTGCGGCTGCGCACCCGTGACTGCTGGTAAAGCTGCTGCACCAGGCCGTTGCCGGTATGTTCGTAGGTGATGCCGGACGTGTGGCGCAGCAGATCCTGAATGGTGATCGCCCGCTTCAGCGGCACGAGATCGAGCTTGCCGTTGTTCTCCACGCCGACCTTCTGGTCGGCAAATTCAGGGATGAACTTGGCAAGCGGATCGTCGAGCAGGAAATGCCCATCTTCGAGCAGCATCATCACGCCAATGGAAACGATCGGCTTGGTCATGGAAAAGATTCGGAAAATCGAATCCAGCGCCATCGGACGACTTTCCACCGGGCTTTGCTTGCCAAGCGCTTCGAACCAGCCAACCTGGCCGCCTCTTGCGACCAGGATGGTTGCGCCGGGCAGGGTTCCCTTGTCGATCTCGCGACGAAAAACATCCGACATCTGCCGCAAGCGCAAAGGTGACAGTCCCAGCGATTCCGGCTTGGCCTCGGGCAACGGCGGGGTTTGCGGCCCCGAGGCTGGCTTCGTGGCGGTTTGTGCGGACATGATGCTCTCCCTTTATCTTTGTTATTTTCGTCTCTTGATTATTCTTTGACCCGGTCGGATTGGAAAACAAGAGCGTGCCTGACGAGATCAGGCCGCTTCGCCCTTGCCATTCGCCCCCGCGCTATGCTTCAAACGGCGCGGATCAGGCGGCAACGCGCGATCCGCACAGGAGTGTAGCTCAACTGGTAGAGCACCGGTCTCCAAAACCGGGGGTTGGGAGTTCGAGCCTCTCCACTCCTGCCAGCTAGATCAATGTTTAAGCCCCGCGGGGGCGTGACAAAACTGCCGGATCGTGCGCTCCGCCGATGCCGCGCCCCATCAAAAGTAGGCGCACCAAGGTCCCGGTCTTCGTCTGTCGGCAATTCGCCCTTTGCGCCGTTGAGCGGGCCTATGCCGGCGGCAGCGGGTCAACGAAACCTTCGTAACCAATCATTAACCATTCCGGGCGGATGCTTTGGCTTGGAGGCGGTGGAATCGGAGGCCGGAGCCGACAGCCGCATGAGAAAGTCGGCGGCGTAACGCCCGCCGGCTTTCTCACGTCGAGAGGTGGCCGCATCTTTGTCCCACAAACTCGAACCGCCAACAGTGCTGCAGTTCCATCCGCCGCCCTGGAACCTCGGGAAACCGGGAACGAAGGGCTTTCGTCGGTGATTGTTCTGCACCCGCTCTGTCGGGTTCGTCTTCATGCAAATGAGGGAGCAATCCTGATGAAACGAATAGCACTGGCTTTGGGTATCGCGGCGGCTTGCTTCGCGACCGCCGCGTCGGCCGAAACGGTCAACCTGACCGGTACGTACCGCTGTATCCAGATGTGCCGGGACGGCATGATCGGTGCACCGGTCTTCGTCACGCAGAACGGTGATTCCGTGAACCTGACGACAGAAACGGGGGCGACATATCACGCTTGGCCGGACTGGAACGCACCCGCGAGCCGGCTCTGGATCGACGCCAAGAACGAGAGCGCCGTCTATTCGCCTGATGGGATGCGTATTCAGTTCGACGACGGCCGCGTCTGGCAGCGTGCCCTACCGCCGGTCGTGGTCGGCCGCGCGCCGGTCGTCTATTATGGAAACTAAGTTGAGGTAGTTCTGGGCTGGGCCAGCCACCGCGCTGCGCTCAGCCCCGGCAACTCTGACTTGTTGGGATTTGATATTCGCTTTTCGAATTCGCAGCCAGTGGGGCAAATCCACTCCGCCAGCAAGATCAATGGCTTCCCCGCTTCGCTTGGCAGGGCGCCTGACCTTGTCGTTGCCGCCCTGTCTTGACCTTTTGCCCCTGCCGCAGTACATAGCCGGCCACCTGCTGCCGGCCCGTTAGTCGCGGATATCCGGCGCGGCTTTGAAATCCCCGAACAATCGAGCCCGCGAGCCGGCTCAACCTTCAGAAAGAGGGCTGGGCGATAGCGGGCTGTTTGGATTCCATAAGTTCAACAGTTTTGATTCGTCAGACGACGGATGCGGATCTCTCACCATGGCGGCAAGCCCGTTTAAATTCTTGCAGGAAGTGCGCTCGGAGACCGCCAAGGTCACCTGGCCCACGCGCCGCGAAACCATGATCACCACCATGATGGTGTTCGTGATGGTCGCGCTCGCGTCGATCTTCTTCTTCTTCGCCGATCAGATCATCCGTTATTTGGTCACATTGGTTCTGGGCATCCACTGATGGCAAGCACGGCAATGCAAACGATGGATAAGCGCTGGTACATCGTCCACGCCTATTCGAATTTCGAAAAAAAGGTCGCCGAATCGATCCGTGAGCAAGCCAAGCAGCGCGGGCTCGAAGATCTGTTCGAGCAGGTGCTTGTGCCGATCGAAAAGGTTACGGAAGTCCGCCGCGGCCGCAAGATCGACGCCGAGCGCAAGTTTTTCCCGGGCTACGTTCTGGTGAAGATGAAACTGACCGACGAGGCCTTTCATCTGATCAAGAACACCCCGAAGGTGACGGGCTTCCTCGGCGCGGAAAACAAGCCGATGCCCATTTCGGAAGCCGAAGCCATGCGCATCCTGCACCAGGTGCAGGAAGGCGTGGAGCGCCCGAAGGCATCCGTGTCGTTCGAGATCGGCGAGAATGTGCGCGTGGCCGACGGCCCGTTCGCCTCGTTCTCGGGCGTCATCGAGGAAATCGACGAGGCGCGTTCGCGCGTGAAGGTCGCCGTCTCGATCTTCGGCCGCGCCACGCCGGTGGAATTGGAGTTCGGTCAGGTCGAGAAAGTGGCCTGATTGGAGAGGGAGGCGGCAAAGCCTCCAGGTGAGGACGTGGGAGGAGAGGAGCGGTCGCCAGCCGCTCGAGCCGAACCACGAACCTGAAACCGTCGATCGCTTTTGAGGGATCGGCACAACAGGAGTGAGATATGGCAAAGAAAGTGACCGGATACCTGAAATTGCAGGTGCCGGCGGGAGCGGCCAATCCGTCGCCTCCGATCGGTCCCGCGCTTGGTCAGCGCGGTCTCAACATCATGGAATTCTGCAAGGCGTTCAACGCCCAGACGCAGAAAGAAGAAAAGAACACCCCGATCCCGGTGATCATCACCATTTACGCGGACCGTTCCTTCACCTTCGAGATGAAGACGCCGCCGATGTCCTACTTCCTCAAGAAGGCCGCCAAGATCGACTCGGGCTCGAAAGCTCCGGGCCGCGACAAGGCCGGCAAGGTGACCAAAGCGCAGGTTCGCGAGATCGCCGAGAAGAAGATGAAGGATCTCAATTGCGACACCGTTGAATCGGCCATGAAGATGGTCGAGGGCTCGGCCCGTTCAATGGGTCTGGAAGTTGCGGGGTAATCGGTCATGGCAATCGGAAAACGCATCAAGAAGGCCCGCGAGGGTGTCGATCGCGAGAAGCTGTATCCGCTCGCGGATGCCATCAAGATGGTCAAGGAACGCGCGAAGGCGAAGTTCGACGAAACCGTCGAGATTGCGATCAATCTCGGCGTCGATCCCCGTCACGCCGACCAGATGGTGCGCGGCGTTGTGACGCTGCCGAACGGCACCGGCCGCACCCTGCGTGTCGGCGTGTTCGCGCGCGGCGCCAAGGCGGATGAAGCCAAGGCTGCCGGCGCTGACGTTGTCGGCGCGGAAGATCTCGTCGAGAAGGTGCAGGGCGGTACGATCGATTTCGATCGCTGCATCGCCACCCCCGACATGATGCCGCTGGTCGGCCGTCTCGGTAAGGTGCTCGGCCCGCGCGGCATGATGCCGAACCCGAAGATCGGCACGGTGACCATGGATGTCACCAGTGCGGTGAAGGGCGCCAAGGGCGGCTCGGTCGAATTCCGCGTCGAGAAGGCGGGTATCGTCCAGGCCGGCATCGGCAAGGCTTCGTTTTCGGCGGAAAAGCTCGTCGAGAACGTCAAGGCCCTGACGGATGCGGTCGCCAAGGCCAAGCCCGCAGGCTCGAAGGGTACCTACATCCAGCGCATTGCGGTGTCCTCGACCATGGGACCGGGCGTGAAGGTCGAGCCGGGAAGCATTCTCGGCTAAGGTTTTACAAGGCGGATCGAGAAAAGAGCGGGATCGGGCAACCGGTTCCGCTCTTTGTCTATAATCGCATGAGTTGAGTGGAAGCATGCCCGAGAAAGTGTTGATCTATTCGCGCTTTCCAAAAGCGCTGATGGTGCGGATAGGCGAACGCTTTGAGTTGCTGGACGCCGCCGGCAAGCCGCCCGGCGAGGTCTTCTCTGCTGAACAGCTTTCCACCGTTCGCGCCATGATCACAGCCGGCGGCACATCGCTGCCGGGCCGCGTCATGGATACGCTGCCGTCCTTGCAGGCAATCATCTGCTACGGCACCGGCTATGATGGCGTCGATCTTAAGGCAGCCAGGGAACGCCACATCGCAGTCGGCAACAGTCCGGGGGCGAATGCCGCCAGCGTCGCGGATCTCGCAGTGACCTTGACGCTGGCTGCGACGCGGCGGATCATTCCAGCCGACCGCTTTGTGCGCGACGGCAGTTGGGCCGCGTCGAAACCTTCGCCGTTGCTCCGCGCGTTGCCGGGCAATCCCGGTCGCAGGATCGGCATCTACGGCATGGGCGAGATCGGCCGCAAGATCGCCTTCCGGATGGCCGCATTTGAGACCGAGATCGGCTATTTCAGCCGAACGAAATATGATCTGCCGTATCGCTATTTCGAAAGCCTGGAAGCGCTCAGCGAGTGGTGCAACGTTTTGATGATCGCGGTGCGCGCCAGTGCCGATACCCGCCATGTCGTCAGTGCCGATATCCTGAAAAGGCTCGGGACTGACGGTTATGTCATCAACATCGCGCGCGGCTCCGTCATCGACGAGGCGGCGCTTGCCGCGGCTTTACAGAATAATGTTATCGCTGGGGCCGGACTTGATGTGTTCGAGGAGGAGCCGCATCCACCGGGCGCTTTGGCCGCACTGCCGAACGTCGTGCTCACTCCGCATATCGGCGGCCATACGACCGACTCGCACACCGCGATGCAGGACTGCGTGATTGCCAATCTCGAGGCGTTTTTTGCCGGCAGGCCATTGGCCTTTCCGGTGCGCTAAATTCCAGATTATCGGGAAGATTCAAGAGCGAGGCTGGCCCGGTGCGTGGCGCAGTTTGTCGGGATTGCGCACGAGGTAGATCGCCGCGATCCTCTCGCCGTCGATGCTGATGCTCAAGCTGTGATCGAGTTCGCCGTCCATATAGAGCAGGGCGCCGGCGCTGCCGTTGATCACGGCGGCTTCGATACGAATATCACGTCCGGCTGCCTTGCCGGCCACGCTGATAAAGAAGCGCGCAATCTTGTCGGCACCGTAAATCGGATTGAGCGCGGCGGTTTTGCGTCCGCCGCCATCAGTCACGGCGACCGCGTCGTCGCGCAACAAGCCGGTCAATCGCGACAGATCACCGCTGGTGACGGCGACCAGGAATGCCTGCAACAGATGCGCGTGGCTGTCTGCCGCTGCCTGCGGCGGGCGCTCGTCACGCACCGCGCGACGGGCCCGCGCCGCCAGTTGCCGGCACGCCGGCTCGCTGCGGCCGATCATCGCGGCGATCTCGGAAAACGAAATGTCGAAGACATCGTGCAGCAGGAACGCGGCACGCTCCTGCGGCGACAACCGGTCGAGCGCAAGCAGCAGCGCAAAGGAAAGATCGTCGGCGAGTTCTGTCGCAACTTCCGTCGAAAGGCCGTCGGTGTCGAAGACCGGCTCGGGAAGCCAGGGGCCGACGTAGATTTCCCGTTGCGCCCTGGCGCTCTTCAGCCGGTCGAGGCACAGGCGCGTGACGACGGTGACCAGGAAGGCTTCGGGATTGCGGACATTTTCGGTGCCTATGAACCGCAGATAGGCGTCCTGCACGACATCTTCGGCATCGCTGCGGCTGCCGAGCATGCGATAGGCAAGGCCGAGCAGCCGCCGCCGGTACGGCGCAATCGGGTCGTTCTCACGCTGCCTGTTTGACGACATCGATCTGCTTTCCGCCAATCGAAAGGCGACGGCACTCCTTGGCATAGCCAAGGGCTGCCTTCATCATCGGATACATTCGGCCCATCTGAAGCGCGAAGGCGAGGTCAATCACGCCTTTCTCGCCCCATTTGGCGCGGACGGCGTCGCGATGCTCATCCTCGTCGGCGGATCGCCGGACGATTGCGTCGGCAAACCGGAACGCAAGGACAGTGCTGTCGTTCATTGCTCGAACATCGCGGCGCACGACCGCCTCGATCTGGTCTTTGGGGATGCCGGCCTCAAGGGCCGTGTCGACGACGAGTTGCGCGCAGGGCCCGCAATCCTCTGCCTTGGCGCCGACGAGGCCGGCGGCAAAGCTGGCCTCGATGGGAACCACTTCGCGGTGGCGGGAGGCCTTCATCAGAGGCGCGAACTTGAAGAAGGCGGCGGGCGATTCACGCAGCAGCATTTCGAGATAGCTTGCGTCGTAACCGTAGCGCTGCCTGAACTGACGCAACAGGCGGCGGGCGAAAAAGCTGCGCATGATCTTCTCCTTGTCTGGCAGGGTGGAATAAAGCGCGAGTGCCGACGGAAGCACCACGGCAACAACATCGAACGGGGCGTCATGGTCGTGGCCCGCGACGATACTCGCGAGATGTATGAGGCCATGGACGGCCAAGAAGCCGGCGCCCGCGACCGCTGCCGGCCAAAGGGCCGGCTGCAACGCTCGCGCAGCCAGCGAGAGCCCGGCAATCAGGAAGGCTGCACCGACGTCCTGCACAAAGTGCGGATTGAACGGGCCGGTTTGCGCCGCGCCGGGCACGCTTTGGAACCAGAACCGGCCAGCGAACAGCATCGTCAGACCGTTCGCGACATTCAAAACCGCCAAAATTGTCGCTAACACGCGTCGCATAGGGGGCCTCCTCTCATCCAGACGAAGGAGGTCGGCTCGATGTGACAGGCGAAGACGATTTTTGGCCGATTTTCGCTGGTGCCCCACTTTCCGAAGTTCGTGCGGCGTCTCAGCACGCGCCTTTCATGAAATTCGAAAGGGTTATGGGCACTAGAAAACGTCTGATTGTGGTGCCGCTTTCTATTTGAGTTCCTGGATCGAATTAGCCGCTTGCGGCGGAGGAACGCCAAATAGGCGGCACGCGATCGAAATTTGCCCTTGGCAAGACCGAAAAGACCCGTTAAACACCGCGCTTCCGGACGTGCTGGCGAATTGCTGGCACGTCTGTGCTCGCATTCCAAAAGAGAACGAATAGGAGACTTTTCCTTTCAGGACATTCCACGTGGGTGCTCGAAAGGAAGGGAAAGCCGTCGTTTGAAAGGAAGGCGGGTAGGGCTGAGCCAGTTTACTGGCGCATCCCGATCCTGTCCAAGACTACAGGCGCCCGAGATAAGCGTAAGTTTTTCAACGGCTTAATAGTTCAGCCTGTACAGATGGGTGAAGACCAGATTTTGTATCTCGAAATCGCGGCTGACCGCGATCCTCGGGGAGTATTTGGTTCGAACCTCGACGTCCCGCGGCCTGTAAGGCGGCTCGGGAGGGCAGGCGTTTCAATGTCGTTCTGCCCGACGGTCCTTAGAGGCTTTTGCGTCTTTTGAGGTCTGGTGAAGGGTGGGACGATGGGTGCAACCCGGCGGTCCGGCCTCAGGCTTTAAAGACCGCCAACCGGAGAGAGCTTGCTGTGGAAAGAGCGGCAAAAAAGGGCGCGGTCGAGGAGCTGAACGGTCTGTTCAAGACCACGGGCGTCGCGATCGTTGCTCATTATTCCGGCCTCACCGTTGCCCAGATGCAGAAGCTGCGTATGCAGATGAAGCAGGCGGGTGCCTCGGTGAAGGTCGCGAAGAACCGTCTCGCCAAAATTGCTCTTGAAGGCACTGACGTCGTTGCCATCGGTCCCCTGTTGAAGGGGCCGACCGTGATCGCGACTTCCAACGATCCGGTAGCGGCGCCGAAGGTTGCCATCGAATTCGCCAAGGCGAACGAGAAGTTCGTCATTCTCGGCGGTTCGATGGGTAAAACCGTCCTGAATGTCGACGGCGTGAAGGCGCTTGCCTCGCTGCCCTCGCTCGATGAACTGCGCGGCAAGATCGTCGGCCTCCTGGTGGCGCCCGCGACCAAGCTTGCTCAGCTCTCGAATGCGCCCGCGGCCAAGCTCGCGCGCGTCATTCAGGCTCATGCCTCTAAGGGCGAAGCGGCCTGACGGCTCTCGCAAAACAAATAACCCTGGTTCGAACCGATACGTTTTAAGGAACAGATCAATGGCTGACTTGCAGAAGATTGTAGACGACCTCTCGAGCCTGACCGTGCTCGAAGCGGCCGAACTCGCCAAGCTCCTCGAAGAAAAGTGGGGCGTCTCCGCGGCCGCGGCCGTGGCGGTTGCCGGGCCCGCGGCTGGCGGCGCTGCTGCGGCACCGGCGGAAGAGAAGACCGAATTCACGGTCGTTCTGGCCGCCGCTGGGGACAAGAAGATCGAGGTCATCAAGGAAGTCCGCGCAATTACCGGTCTTGGCCTCAAGGAGGCCAAGGATATGGTCGAAGGCGCTCCCAAGCCGCTGAAGGAAGGCGTCAACAAGGAAGAAGCCGACAAGATCAAGGCCCAGCTCGAAAAGGCTGGCGCGAAGGTCGAACTCAAGTAACCGCAGGTTACTTGGGCGAATCCCGGGCAGGCGAAGCGAGACGCCGGGATTTCGAAGAAAATGAGCAGCGGCGGCCATTCTGGCCGTTGCGGGACCCCGCCGGTTCCATCCGGCGGGCGTCCTACACGAGAAAGTGTGGGGATTGGCGGGCGTGCCCCTCGAATTTCCACGATTGCTACCCCATATCGGGGCGGCAGCACGAAAACACGGCAGGCGGGAGGGATCGCAAGTTCCCAGCGCAAGCCGTTGGGAGATAGGCAATTTCGGGCTTTGCAGTCCGTAACGATGCGGTTTTAGACGTGCGGGTGCGTTAAAGCGCCCCGCGCGTCGCTTTGCGTTCTTTGAGTACCGGATACTTCGATTCAGGACCTTTTTCCTGATGAGGGCGAACTGGGCGAAGGACGAATTTACATTCAACTCCGAAGGCGACCCCGCGCTTTCGGAAAGGTCCGCTCCTTAAGGGCGCGGCGAAACGAGAGGCCACGATGGCGCAACAGACGTTCACCGGTCGCAAACGCGTTCGCAAGTTTTTCGGTCACATCAAGGAAGTCGCAGAGATGCCGAACCTCATTGAGGTTCAGAAGGCGTCCTACGACCAGTTCCTCATGGTGGACGAGCCGCCCGGCGGGCGGCTCGACGAGGGCTTGCAGGCGGTCTTCCGCTCGGTGTTTCCGATTTCCGATTTCTCCGGCACCTCGATGCTGGAATTCGTGCGCTATGAATTCGAGCCGCCGAAATATGACGTCGACGAGTGCCGCCAGCGCGGCATGACCTTCGCTGCGCCCTTGAAGGTGACGCTGCGCCTGATCGTGTTCGATATTGATGAGGAAACCGGCGCGAAATCGGTGAAGGACATCAAGGAGCAGGACGTCTACATGGGCGACATCCCGCTCATGACGATGAACGGCACCTTCATCGTCAACGGCACCGAGCGCGTCATTGTCTCCCAGATGCACCGTTCGCCGGGCGTGTTCTTCGACCACGACAAGGGCAAGACGCACTCCTCTGGCAAGCTATTGTTTGCCGCGCGCGTCATTCCATATCGCGGCTCCTGGCTCGACATCGAGTTCGATGCCAAGGATATCGTCTATGCGCGCATCGACCGCCGTCGCAAGATTCCGGTGACGTCGCTGATGTTCGCCCTTGGCCTGGACGGCGAGCAAATCCTGTCGACCTTCTACAAAAAGATCACCTACAAGCGCGGCAAGGAAGGCTGGCGCGTGCCGTTCGACGCCGCCCGTTTCCGCGGCTACTCGACAGTCAACGACCTGATCGACGCCGACACCGGCAAGGTGGTGCTGGAGGCCGGTAAGAAGCTCACCGTGCGCGCCGCACGCCAGCTCCAGGAGAAGGGGCTGAAAGCGCTGCGGATGTCGGATGAGGAACTGGTCGGCAACTACCTCGCCGAGGACCTCGTCAATCCGAAGACCGGCGAGATCCATGCCGAGGCCGGTGAGGAGATCACTGACAAGCTGATGAAGGCGCTGAACGAGCAGGGCTACAAGGAGCTGCCGATCCTCGATATCGACCACGTCAATGTCGGTCCCTACATCCGCAATACGCTGCATGCCGACAAGAACATGACGCGCGAGGATGCGCTGTTCGACATCTATCGCGTGATGCGTCCCGGCGAGCCGCCGACCTTGGATTCGGCGCAGGCGATGTTCCAGTCGCTGTTCTTTGACTCCGAGCGTTATGACCTTTCGGCCGTCGGCCGCGTGAAGATGAACATGCGCCTCGATCTCGACGCGCCGGACACCCAGCGCACGTTGCGCAAGGAGGACATCCTTTCCGTCATCAAGACGCTGGTCGACCTGCGCGACGGCAAGGGCGAGATCGACGACATCGACCATCTCGGCAACCGCCGGGTGCGTTCGGTCGGCGAACTCATGGAAAACCAGTACCGCATCGGCCTGCTTCGGATGGAGCGCGCGATCAAGGAGCGCATGTCGAGTGTCGATATCGATACCGTGATGCCGCAGGATTTGATCAACGCGAAGCCGGCGGCTGCCGCTGTGCGCGAGTTCTTCGGGTCTTCGCAGCTCTCGCAGTTCATGGACCAGACCAACCCGCTCTCGGAGATCACCCACAAGCGGCGCCTGTCGGCGCTTGGCCCGGGAGGTCTGACCCGAGAGCGCGCCGGCTTCGAGGTGCGCGACGTGCATCCGACGCATTACGGCCGCATCTGCCCGATCGAAACGCCGGAAGGTCCGAACATCGGCCTGATCAACTCGCTGGCGACCTTCGCACGCGTCAACAAATACGGCTTCGTCGAAACGCCTTATCGCAAGGTCAAGGACGGCCGCGTCACCGACGAGGTGGTGTATCTCTCGGCGATGGAGGAGGGACGTCATCACGTCGCTCAGGCCAACGTCGCGCTCGATAACCGCGGCCGTTTCACCGACGATCTCGTGGTCTGCCGTCATGCCGGCGACGTCGTCATGATCACGCCGGACAAGGTCGACTACATGGACGTGTCGCCGAAGCAGCTCGTTTCGGTCGCCGCTGCCCTGATCCCGTTCCTGGAGAACGACGACGCCAACCGCGCGCTGATGGGCTCGAACATGCAGCGGCAGGCCGTGCCGCTGGTGCGCGCAGAAGCGCCGTTTGTCGGCACCGGAATGGAAGGCGTGGTCGCCCGTGACTCGGGCGCGGCAATCGCCGCGCGCCGCACCGGCGTGATCGACCAGATCGACGCCACTCGTATCGTGATCCGCGCCACCGAGGATCTCGACCCGACCAAGTCGGGCGTCGATATCTACCGGCTGATGAAGTACCAGCGCTCCAACCAGTCGACCTGCATCAACCAGCGTCCGCTGGTGAAGGTGGGTGACGTCGTCAAGAAGGGCGACATCATTGCCGATGGTCCGTCGACCGATCTCGGCGAACTCGCGCTCGGCCGCAACGTGCTGGTCGCGTTCATGCCGTGGAACGGCTACAACTTCGAAGACTCGATCCTGCTCTCCGAGCGGATCGTGAAGGATGACGTCTTCACCTCGATCCACATCGAGGAGTTCGAGGTGATGGCCCGCGACACCAAGCTGGGGCCTGAGGAAATCACCCGCGACATTCCGAACGTTTCGGAAGAAGCGCTGAAGAACCTCGACGAAGCCGGCATCGTGTATATCGGTGCCGAAGTGCGCGCTGGCGACATCCTGGTCGGCAAGATCACGCCCAAGGGCGAAAGCCCGATGACGCCGGAAGAAAAGCTCCTGCGCGCCATCTTCGGCGAAAAGGCATCCGATGTCCGCGATACCTCACTGCGCGTGCCCCCGGGCGTGCAGGGCACGATCGTGGAAGTTCGCGTCTTCAATCGCCACGGCGTCGACAAGGACGAGCGTGCGCTGGCGATCGAGCGGGAGGAGATTGAGCGTCTGGCCAAGGACCGCGACGACGAACAGGCGATCCTCGACCGTAACGTCTATAGCCGCCTCGCCGAGCTTCTGGAAAACCGCCAGGGCATCGCCGGTCCGAAGGGCTTCAAGAAGGATACCAAGATCACGCGCGCCGTGCTCGAAGAGTATCCGCGCTCGCAGTGGTGGCTGTTTGCGTCGCCCAACGACAAGCTGATGGCCGAAATCGAGGCCATGCGGAAGCAGTACGACGAGTCGAAGAAGGGGCTTGAACAGCGCTTCCTCGACAAGGTTGAAAAGTTGCAGCGTGGCGACGAGTTGCCGCCCGGCGTGATGAAGATGGTCAAGGTCTTCGTCGCGGTGAAGCGCAAGATCCAGCCGGGCGACAAGATGGCCGGCCGTCATGGCAACAAGGGTGTGGTGTCCAAGATCGTGCCGATCGAGGACATGCCATTCCTCGAGGACGGCACCCACGCCGATATCGTGCTCAATCCGCTTGGCGTGCCTTCGCGCATGAACGTCGGGCAGATTCTCGAAACCCATCTCGGCTGGGCCTGTGCCGGTCTCGGCAGGCGTATCGGCCAGACGGTCGACGCCTACCTCAGCAAGCAGGACAGCAAGCCGCTGAAGGAGACCTTGAAGAAGATCTACGGCGACGAGGAGACGATCAAGTCGCTCAATGACGGCGAACTGCTCGAACTCGGCCGTAACTTGAGCCACGGCGTGCCGATCGCGACGCCGGTGTTCGATGGAGCCAAGGAAACCGATATCGAGGAGATGCTGAAGCTGGCGGGCCTCGACGCTTCGGGTCAGTCGACCGTCTATGACGGCCGCACCGGCGATGCCTTCGATCGCAAGGTGACCGTGGGCTACATCTACATGCTCAAGCTGCACCATCTCGTCGACGACAAGATTCATGCGCGTTCGATCGGTCCGTACTCGCTCGTCACCCAGCAGCCGCTGGGCGGCAAGGCACAGTTCGGCGGCCAGCGCTTCGGCGAAATGGAGGTCTGGGCGCTGGAAGCCTACGGCGCAGCCTACACCTTGCAGGAAATGCTGACGGTGAAGTCGGACGACGTCGCCGGCCGCACCAAGGTGTACGAGGCGATCGTTCGCGGCGACGACACGTTCGAGGCGGGTATCCCCGAGTCCTTCAACGTGCTGGTCAAGGAGATGCGTTCGCTCGGTCTCAACGTCGACCTGCACAATTCGAAGGTGGGCGCGGCGCCGACCTCGGAGGCTGCCGAGTAAGCACGGTATCGTACCCGGCGCGTGAACCGCGCCGGGTATTCGCAGTCCGCGCTTTCGTTTGAAGGCGCGTGTGGCTGAATGAGGAATTTCGAATTTGCTGCCGGTGACGACCGGCACGCGAGGAGAAGACGATGAACCAGGAAATTATGAATCTGTTCAATCCGACGACGCCGGCTCAGGTCTTTGACCAGATCCGGATATCGATCGCGTCGCCGGAAAAGATTCTGTCGTGGTCGTACGGCGAAATCAAGAAGCCGGAGACCATCAACTACCGCACCTTCAAGCCGGAGCGCGACGGCCTGTTCTGCGCCCGCATCTTCGGGCCGATCAAGGACTACGAGTGCCTGTGCGGCAAGTACAAGCGGATGAAGTACAAGGGCATCATCTGCGAAAAGTGCTCTGTCGAGGTGACTCTCTCGCGAGTCCGGCGCGAGCGCATGGGCCATATCGAACTGGCCGCGCCGGTCGCTCACATCTGGTTCCTGAAGTCGCTGCCGTCCCGTATCGGCCTTCTGCTCGACATGACGCTGAAGGATCTCGAGCGGATCCTGTACTTTGAGTATTACGTCGTGCTCGAGCCGGGCCTGACCTCGCTCAAGGACCGTCAGTTGCTGTCGGAAGACGAGTACTTGAAGGCGCAGGACGAGTTCGGCCAGGATTCCTTCACCGCCATGATCGGCGCCGAGGCGATCCGCGAGCTTTTGAAGGGTCTCGATCTCGAGAAGCTCGAAGTCTCCCTGCGTGCCGAGATGCATGAGACCGACTCCGACATCAAGCACAAGAAGCTCGCCAAGCGGCTCAAGATCGTCGAGGCGTTCCGTTATTCCGGCAACAAGCCGGAGTGGATGATCCTGACCGTGGTGCCGGTGATTCCGCCGGACCTGCGGCCTCTGGTGCCGCTCGATGGCGGCCGCTTTGCGACCTCGGACCTCAACGACCTTTACCGCCGCGTCATCAACCGCAACAACCGTCTGAAGCGGCTGATGGAGCTGCGCGCGCCCGACATCATCATCCGCAACGAAAAGCGCATGCTGCAGGAGGCGGTTGACGCGCTGTTCGACAACGGCCGGCGCGGTCGCGTCATCACCGGCGCCAACAAGAGGCCTTTGAAGTCGCTCGCCGACATGCTCAAGGGCAAGCAGGGCCGTTTCCGCCAGAACCTGCTCGGCAAGCGCGTCGACTATTCCGGCCGATCGGTGATCGTGGTGGGTCCCGAGTTGCGTTTGCATCAGTGCGGCCTGCCGAAGAAGATGGCGCTAGAGCTGTTCAAGCCGTTCATCTATTCGCGGCTCGATGCCAAGGGTCTGTCGACCACGGTGAAGCAGGCCAAGAAGCTGGTCGAGAAGGAGCGTCCGGAGGTCTGGGATATCCTGGACGAGGTGATCCGCGAGCATCCGGTGCTGCTGAACCGCGCACCGACGCTGCACCGCCTCGGCATCCAGGCGTTCGAGCCGGTCCTGATCGAAGGCAAGGCGATCCAGCTTCATCCGCTGGTCTGCGCCGCGTTCAATGCCGATTTCGACGGCGACCAGATGGCCGTGCACGTTCCGCTGTCGCTCGAAGCGCAGCTCGAAGCGCGCGTCCTGATGATGTCGACCAACAACATCCTGCACCCGGCGAACGGCCAGCCGATCATCGTGCCGTCGCAGGACATCGTGCTCGGCCTCTATTATCTCTCGATCATGCGCGAGGGGCTGCCCGGCGAGGGCAAGCTCTACGGCGACATGGCCGAGATCGAGCACGCGCTGCACTCGAAGGTCATCCACCTGCATACCAAGATCAAGTATCGCTGGGAGGGTACCGACGAGGAGGGCAAGCCGGTCAAGCGCTGGATCGAAACCACGGCCGGCCGTGTCATGCTCGGCAACGTGTTGCCGAAGAACCCGAAGATTTCCTACGACGTCATCAACAAGCTGATGACCAAGCGCGAAATCTCCGGCGTGATCGATCAGGTGTATCGTCACTGCGGTCAGAAGGAGACAGTGATCTTCTGCGACCGCATCATGGCGCTCGGCTTCTACAATGCGTTCAAGGCCGGTATTTCGTTCGGCAAGGACGACATGGTCGTGCCGCACGGCAAGTGGAAGATCGTGGAGACCACGCGTACGCTGGCGAAGGATTTCGAGCAGCAGTACAATGACGGTCTGATCACCCATGGCGAAAAGTACAACAAGGTGGTCGACGCCTGGTCGAAGGCTACCGAAGAAATCGCCAAGGAGATGATGAAGGAGATCTCCTCGACCAAGAAGAACGCCAAGGGCGCGGAAGCCGACATCAACTCGATCTACATGATGGCGCATTCCGGTGCGCGCGGCTCGCCGGCGCAGATGCGTCAGCTCGCCGGTATGCGCGGTCTGATGGCCAAGCCGTCAGGCGAAATCATCGAGACGCCGATCATTTCCAACTTCAAGGAAGGCCTGTCGGTGCTGGAATACTTCAACTCGACCCACGGCGCCCGCAAGGGTCTCGCGGATACCGCGTTGAAGACCGCCAACTCCGGTTATCTGACCCGCCGTCTCGTCGACGTCGCACAGGACTGCATCATCAATTCCGATGACTGCGGCACCAAGCTCGGCATCAAGATGCGTGCCATCATCGATGCGGGCACCGTGGTGGCCTCGCTCGGCTCCCGCATCCTCGGCCGCACCGCGGGCGAAGACGTGCGCGATCCTGCGTCCAATAAGGTGATCGTCAAGCGCGGCACGCTGATGGAAGAAGCCCATGTGGAAGCCATCCACCAGGCCGGCATCCAGGAGGTGAAGATCCGCTCGGCGCTGACCTGCGAACTTGTCAACGGCATCTGCGGCAAGTGCTACGGCCGCGATCTGGCCCGCGGCACGCCGGTCAACCACGGCGAGGCCGTTGGCGTCATCGCGGCGCAGTCGATCGGCGAGCCCGGCACGCAGCTGACGATGCGCACCTTCCACATCGGCGGTGCGGCGCAGATCAACGAGCAGTCGTTCGTGGAGTCGAACTTCGACGGCAAGGTGACGATCAAGAACAAGGCGATCGCCAAAAACAGCGAAGGCCACCTGATCGCGATGGTCCGCAACATGGTCGTTGCGATCTCGGATGCCGACGGCACGGAGCGTGCAACCCACCGGATCCAGTACGGTGCCCGCATGCACGTCGATGAAGGCGACACGGTCAAGCGTGGCCAGCGTATCGCCGAGTGGGACCCCTATACTCGCCCGGTGCTGACCGAAGTGGAAGGCACGATCGGTTTCGAGGATCTGGTCGAAGGCCAGTCAATTTCGGAAACGCTCGACGAATCCACCGGTATCGCCAAGCGCGTCGTCATCGATTGGCGCTCGACGCGGGGCGGGGCCGATCTGCGGCCTGCCATCGTCATTAAGGGCAAGGACGGCAAGATCCTCAAGCTGCCGCGCGGCGGAGACGCCCGCTACATGCTGTCGGTCGACGCCATTCTCTCGGTGGACGTCGGGGCCAAGGTCAAGCCGGGCGACATCCTGGCGCGTATTTCGACCGAGAGCGCCAAGACCCGCGACATCACGGGCGGTCTGCCGCGCGTGGCCGAACTGTTCGAGGCGCGCAAGCCGAAGGATGCGGCGATCATTGCCGAGATCGCCGGCACCATTCGCTTCGGCCGGGACTACAAGAACAAGCGCCGCATCTCGATCGAGCCGATGGACAAGACCGAGGAGCCGCGCGAATACCTGATCCCGAAGGGCAAGCACATCCACTTGCAGGACGGCGATATCGTCGAAAAGGGCGATTTCATCGTCGAGGGCAATCCGGCTCCGCACGACATCCTGGCGATCAAGGGCATCGAGGAACTCGCGGCCTATCTGGTCAACGAAATCCAGGAGGTCTACCGGCTGCAAGGCGTGCTCATCAACGACAAGCACATCGAGGTGATTGTCCGTCAGATGCTGCAGAAGGTGGAAATCACCGATCAGGGCGAGACCGACATGATCGCGGGCGAGCAGGTCGACAAGATCGAGTTCGACGCACTCAACGTCAAGGCGAAGGAAGAGGGCAAGAAGCCCGCCACGGGAACGCCGGTTCTGCTCGGCATCACCAAGGCGAGCTTGCAGACCCGCTCGTTCTTCTCGGCTGCCTCGTTCCAGGAGACCACCCGTGTGCTCACCGAAGCTGCCGTCAACGGCAAGGTGGACCCGCTGGAGGGCCTCAAGGAGAATGTCATCGTCGGCCGCCTGATCCCGGCCGGCACCGGGGCCTCGATGGCAAAGATCCGCGAAGTCGCTATGAAGCGCGACAAGCTGATCCTCGATGAGCGCGAAAAGCAGGCGGCGATCGTGCCGGCTGCCCCGGAGGTCGAGCCATTGGCACTGCCGCCGGCCGAATAGGCCGCGGCGCGACCCGCAAGACTACGGAAAGACCGGCGAAAGCCGGTCTTTTTTTGCTGTTGCTTGTCTGTTCTGCCGATTGCGGCGCGTCCGTTCATCTTCCCTTCAGGGAAAAAAGCGCTTCTTCTCAAATAACTTAAGCCGGACGCTTGGGAGCAGGCGACCGAGAACGGCGGGGGCCGGAAATCACCGGAAACAAATGTTGGATCTAGCAATTGTAGGCGGCGGGCCTGGCGGCCTCATGAGCGCGTGGCATCTCAAGAAGAAGCTGGGCGATCAGTGTCGCATCACGATTTTTGAAGCCTCGGATCGGTTGGGAGGCAAGATCCTGACCAGCCGTTTCGATTCTGCGCCCGCGATCTATGAGGCCGGTGTAGCCGAAATCTACGACTACTCGATGACCGGCCCCGACCCGCTTCGCGAACTGATCCAGCATTTCGGCCTGCAAACCATTCCGATGGATGCGGAACAGGTCCACCTTGACGGCGAACTGCTCAATGACGTTGCAGGCATGCGCCGCAAATACGGGGCAAAGACCGCCGAGGCGATCGAAGCGTTCCGCAAGCGCTGTGCCGAGATGGTCTCGCCGATCGAATACTACGAAGGCATCGGCTCCCACGACAATGAACATCCCTGGGCCTACATCACAGGCGAAGAACTGCTTGACCGCGAGGTCGACGACGCAACCGCCAAACGCTTCTTCAAGGTGATGGCGCGTTCGGACATTGCGACCGAGAGCCACAACACCAACGGCCTCAACGCGCTGAAGAACTTCGTGATGGATATCGACGGCTATATTGGCCTCTATTCGATCCAGAACGGCAATGAGCAGCTGATCGAATGCCTCAAGGAGGAAGTGGAGGCTGATATCCAGCTCAACCATCGCGTTCTGAAGGTCGGCAAGACCACAAGCGGCCGTTACCAGCTCAGGATGATGAACGGCAAGGGTCCGGAGACGCGGGATTTCGATCTCGTGCTGATGTGTCTGCCGCATTCCTGGCTGGCGACGATGGACTGGGACGGCGAGGACCTCCGCAAATCGATGGTCAAGCACGTCGCGTATTTTGATCGTCCCGCGCATTACCTGCGGATTTCGATCCTGTTCGATTCCCCGTTCTGGGGCGACAAGATCCCGGGCGCCTGGTTCATGTCGGAAGCCTTCGGCGGCTGCTGTGTCTACAACGAAGGTGCTCGCCACGACGTCGGCCGCCATGGCGTGCTCAACTGGCTGATCGCGGGATCCGACGCGCTTGCCTTTGCCAATCTGGACGACAAGGCGCTGATCGACGCTGCGCTCAAGTCGCTGCCGGCCTCACTAGGCAATGCGCGCGCCCATTTCATCGAGGGCAAGATCCACCGCTGGCTGTCATCAGTCAACGCGCTGCCGGGCGGGCTGCCGGCGCGCGACGTGATGACCAATCACCAGCCCGACCCCAAACAGCATCCGGGGCTTGTTCTGGTCGGCGACTATCTGTTCGATTCCACGCTGAACGGATTGCTCGATTCCTCGGACGCCGCCACCGACATCATCGTCACCGAAACGATGCGGCTGCGTCGTGCGCGCGCTTCGAACGGTAAGCCGTTGTCCGACAAGATCGATCGCGACTATTTCGAGAATTACCGCGGGGTCGGTCCTTATCGTGAGGTTTGGAGCCAGTTCACCGATCCCGATTATCTGATGGATCTCATCAGAACCGTTTGGAAACCGGTGAACGGCATCAAGCTCTTGGTCGCGGGCTCGGCGAGCGGCGAGCTGGTCGGCGCATTGCGCGCCCGCGGGGTCGATGCCTGGGGCATCGAGAACAACCGTGCCATTCACGCCCGGACGCCGCAGGATCTCAGACAGTTCAACAAGCTCGGCTCGATCGTCGACATGCCGTTCGCCGACGGCGAGTTCGACTTCGTCTTCGAGACCAGCCTTTGCCATGTCGCCGAAAGCCGCGTTGTGAAGGCCATCCGCGAGCTCAATCGCGTCGTTAAAACCGGCCTTGTATTCGGTTCGGTGACATCGGATATGCCGGC
This sequence comes from Bradyrhizobium sp., assembly GCF_027451485.1. Lineage (GTDB taxonomy): Bacteria > Pseudomonadota > Alphaproteobacteria > Rhizobiales > Xanthobacteraceae > Bradyrhizobium. Next base: position 26,348 of record NZ_DAIDJE010000046.1, on the reverse strand, counting down.
AGCCATGATCGACCGTTACGACCTTCTGCGGGGGGTCAAGAAGCTCGGCACCTGGTGGGAATGGTCGGAGCTCTTCTTCAACAACGGTTTTGACCTTTCGATGCATCGTCACGATTGCACGGAAGCGCTGTGGGCCGCGACGCTGGCAGCGAACAAGGGACCCGGCAATTGGTATGTCGACGCCGACAGCCTGCGCTATTCATTCTTCGACAAGGTCGAGGATGAAGAAGAGTAGCAAGGCGCCGAATTGCTTTTGCTGAGCTTGCTCTGATCGCATAGAATAGAGGGGCAGCAGAGGCTGCCCCCTTTTTGTTTTTGCGGTCGCGCCGGCCGTGAATCATTTGTTGGCTCCATGGCTTTCAAACCTTCATCGCCGGTCGAACCTGTCGCAGCGTCCGCTGACGGCTCGGACACCGTGGAGATCAAGAGGAAGCTTGCGCCCGGTGTCCGCGCGGACAGTGACGAGGCATTGCCGGTTGATGACGACGAAGAAGGCGAAGACGACGAACTTGAGTTGGACGACGAGGACGATGAGGAGCTCGCCGTCTATACCGCCAAGGAAGCCGCCGGCGCGCTGGCGACGATCTACGGTTTCGTCAAACCGTTCCTGAAAAATTACCGGAAGCTGATTGCGTTCGTTGGCCTCGGCGTCCTGGTCGAGACGCTGTTCAACGTGATCATGCCGCTCAGCCTGAAGTTTCTGATCGACGATGCGCTCGGCGAGGAGGACTTCGAGGCGTTGATCCGCATTCTCTCGGTGCTGGCCGTCGCCGGCATCATCACTTCGATTGTCGCCATCTGGTACGAGTGGTGGGATGCCCGACTTGCAGCATCGCTGATCTCCGATGTGCGGACGCGAATATTCGAGCATGTCCAGAATTTGCCGGCGGCGTTTTTTCAGCGCACCAAGCGCGGTGAAATCCTGTCGCGGTTCTCCGTCGACCTCTCGGCCTTCGAGGGATCGGTCAAGGGGTTTTCCAGCTATGCCGCGCTGCCGTTCCTCGAACTGATCGCGGGAATCATTCTGATGCTGGCATTGAATTGGCAGCTCGCCGCCATTTCGCTGCTGGTGTTTCCGATCACGCTGATCGGTCCGCGTATCATCACGCCCAAGGCCGTGCAGGCCAACTACGAGCAGAAGCTGAACGAGGCCTCGCTGCTGGGCGTGGTGCAGGAGAACATCGCGACGCAAGCGGTCGTCAAAGCGTTCATGCTCCAGAGCAAGATGCTCGGCTGGTTCACGATGCGCAACAGCGAAGCGCGGATCAAGATCGCTTCGGCAGCTTTCCTGTCGACCATGGTCGAGCGGACCGTGACCGTCGCGGTTTTATTACTGCACCTCGTGGTGCTCGCGATCGGCGCCTATCTCGCCACCAAGGGGCAGATCACGGTCGGAACCTTCGTGACGTTCGAAAGCGCTTTCTGGGAGGTGTCCTATAACATCGCGCACGTCATGCACTTCATTCCGGTTTCGATCCAATCGGCAGCCGCCGTGCGCCATATCCAGGAATTGATCGATGAGCCGATCCGCGGCGCAGACCGACCCGGCGCGCCTGACCTGCCGCGGATCAGCCACGACATCTCCTTCGAGCACGTGACTTTCAAGTATGAGGGCAGCGAGACGCCGGTTCTCGACAATCTCAGCCTTAAGCTCGATGTCGGCAAGACCATCGCGATCGTCGGTCCGAGTGGTTCGGGCAAGAGCACGCTGCTCAACCTGATCCTGCGCCTCTACGTGCCGGACGAAGGAAGGGTCACCATCGATGGTATCGATGTTCGAAAGGTGACGCGTGATTCCTTGCGCCGGAACATGGCGGTGGTGTTCCAGGAAAACATGCTGTTCAACATGTCGATCCGCGAGAACATCCGCCTCGGCAAGGAAGGCGCGACCGATAAGGAAGTGGAGGAGGCGGCGCGCAAGGCGGAAATCCACCGCTACATCATGAGCCTTCCGCGAAAATACGACACGCAGGTCGGCGAGCGCGGGGACACTTTATCGGGCGGCCAGCGCCAGCGGATTGCGATCGCGCGAGCGATCGTGCGCGACCCGTCGATTCTTCTGCTGGATGAGGCGACGTCGGCGCTCGACCAGACCACGGAAGCGGCCATCAACAAGACGCTGATGAAACTCGCCAGGGGCCGAACGATGATTTTTTCGACCCATCGCCTGACCTCGGTGGTCGACATGGACGAAATCATCGTCATTTCCGGGGGAAGGGTGGTCGAACGCGGCTCGCACCAGCAGTTGCTCGCGGCAAACGGCATGTACCGCCAACTCTGGGACGACCAGAGCGCCAAACCGCATCTGGTTGCCGAAGAAGATGATGAAGACGAGGACGAGGAATAGACCGGCGACCTCATTGGAGGGCCGCTTTCCTCAAGTTGAATGAGCCCAAGTAAGAAAAAGGTATTTTTATACCGTAATGCAACTTGGATCGCCCTTGAAAGATCGCATCGAAGCCCGACTTTGATCGTCCTCGAAGAACCTGATGAGTTGCATGCGGTAAGTCGCAGAAGTGCTTCATCTGGTGTCGTTTTGCCTTGACTTGGCCGTCCTGCGCCGATAGAACCCGCGCACTCAACGACAGGCGGTGAGCTTCGCTTGCGTCGGAACGGGCCACCCTTGGAGCCTTTAAATAAGGCTCGCGACGGGCACCAACCTCGACGGATGTCGCTCAAACGCTGTCGAATATAGCTAGGCAATGCCGTAACGATTTCAGTTTTCGTGGGCACGTTCCCTCGGAATTGATCGGGTGCATGACCTCAAGGGAGGTTCGAGCGGTTTAATCCGATCGAATCGGAGCTTGCGGTCCTCTGTGGCGTCGAAGCGCTTTCTGCTCAGAGATGAGCGGTTGGCGCGATTTCGCTTTGCGCGGATGTTTTCGCGGAAAGGCCAGAAGTGAAGGGGGGCCGTGAGGTCCCGAACGAATTTACGGAATCTCTTGGGTTCCGTGCGAATGAAGGGTGAAGGCTGACATGCCGACGATCAACCAGCTGATCGCAAGTCCGCGCGTCGTACAGAAGTCGCGCAAGAAGGTGCCGGCGCTCCAGCAGTCGCCGCAGAAGCGCGGCGTTTGCACCCGCGTCTACACCACGACTCCGAAGAAGCCGAACTCGGCGCTCCGCAAGGTCGCGAAGGTGCGCCTGACCAACGGCTTCGAGGTCATCGGTTACATTCCGGGCGAGGGCCATAACCTTCAGGAGCACTCGGTGGTGATGATCCGCGGCGGCCGCGTCAAGGACTTGCCGGGCGTGCGCTACCACATCCTCCGCGGCGTCCTCGATACCCAGGGCGTCAAGAACCGCAAGCAGCGCCGTTCGAAGTACGGCGCCAAGCGTCCCAAATAAAGCGTCCGAAATAATCGGGAACAGATTAAATGTCGCGCCGCCATTCCGCTGAAAAACGTGAAGTGCTTCCGGACCCGAAGTTCGGAAACATTGTCATTACGAAGTTCATGAACTCGGTAATGTATGCCGGGAAGAAGTCGGTTGCCGAAAGCATCGTTTACGGCGCGCTCGGCATGATCGAGGCCAAGACCAAGCAGAGCCCGCTCACGGTATTCGAGCAGGCGTTGGAAAACGTGATGCCGACCATCGAGGTCCGGTCGCGGCGCGTTGGCGGCGCCACCTATCAGGTGCCGGTTGAAGTCCGTTCGGTCCGCCGCCAGGCGCTGGGCATCCGCTGGCTGATCGCGGCCGCGCGCGATCGCAATGAGAAGACGATGACGGAGCGGCTGTCGGCCGAGCTGCTCGACGCATCGAATAACCGGGGGAACGCCGTCAAGAAGCGTGAAGACGTGCACCGGATGGCGGAAGCCAACCGTGCCTTCTCGCACTATCGCTGGTAACGGCGAAACGTCAGGACCCGAAGGAACAGACCATGCCCCGCCAACATGCCATCGAAGACTACCGCAACTTCGGTATCATGGCGCATATCGACGCCGGCAAGACTACGACCACCGAGCGCATCCTTTATTACACCGGCAAGAGCCACAAGATCGGCGAAGTGCACGAAGGTGCCGCGACGATGGACTGGATGGAGCAGGAGCAGGAGCGCGGCATCACCATCACCTCGGCCGCGACGACAGCGTTCTGGAACGGCAAGCGGCTGAACATCATCGACACTCCCGGCCATGTCGACTTCACCATCGAGGTCGAACGCTCGCTTCGCGTGCTCGACGGCGCGGTGTGCGTGCTCGATTCCAACCAGGGTGTTGAGCCGCAGACCGAGACTGTCTGGCGCCAGGGCGACAAGTACAAGGTTCCGCGCATCGTCTTTGCCAACAAGATGGACAAGACCGGCGCCGACTTCTTCAAGTGCCTTTCGGATATCGTTGATCGCCTTGGCGCCAAGCCGATCGCGATCCAGCTGCCGATCGGCGCCGAGAACAATTTCAAGGGTCTCGTCGACCTCGTGAAGATGAAGGGCATCATCTGGAACGACGAATCGCTCGGCGCGAAGTTCGACTATGTCGACATTCCTGCCGACCTCGTCGATCAGGCCAAGGAATACCGCGAGAAGATGGTGGAGGCCGCCGTCGAGCTCGACGACGATGCCATGACCGCCTACCTCGATGGCAAGGAGCCGGATGAGGCGACCCTGAAGCGGCTGATCCGCAAGGCCGTTCTGACCGGCGCCTTCTATCCCGTGCTCTGCGGGTCGGCCTTCAAGAACAAGGGCGTGCAGCCGCTGCTCGACGCCGTTGTCGACTACCTGCCATCGCCGGTCGACGTGCCCGCAATCAAGGGTACCGACGAGGACGGCAACGAGGTGGTGCGCAAGGCCGATGACAAGGAGCCGCTCGCGCTGCTCGCGTTCAAGATCATGGACGACCCGTTCGTCGGCACCATCACCTTCTGTCGCATCTATTCCGGTACGCTCGTATCGGGCACCGGCGTCGTCAACTCGACTCGTGACCGCAAAGAGCGTATCGGCCGCATGCTCTTGATGCATGCCAACAACCGCGAAGACATCAAGGAGGCCTATGCCGGCGACATCGTCGCGCTGGCTGGTCTGAAGGAAGCGCGCACCGGTGACACGCTGTGCGATGCGAGCAACCCGGTGATTCTGGAAAAGATGGAATTTCCGGAGCCGGTCATCGAGATCGCGATCGAGCCGAAGTCCAAGGCCGACCAGGAAAAGCTGGGCGTCGCGCTGGCGAAGCTTGCTGCGGAAGATCCGTCGTTCCGCGTGTCGACCGATCAGGAGTCGGGACAGACCATCCTCAAGGGCATGGGCGAACTGCATCTCGACATCAAGGTCGACATCCTCAAGCGTACCTACAAGGTCGACGCCAACATCGGTGCGCCGCAGGTGGCGTTCCGTGAGCGTATCACCCAGCGAGTCGAGCACAGCTACACGCATAAGAAGCAGACTGGCGGTACCGGCCAGTTCGCCGCGGTCACGATCGTCGTCGAGCCCAACGAGCCCGGCAAAGGCTACGAATTCGAGTCCAAGATCGTTGGCGGCGCGGTGCCGAAGGAATATATCCCCGGCGTCGAAAAGGGCCTCGAGAGCGTCCTGTCCTCTGGCGTGGTCGCGGGCTTCCCCGTGGTTGACGTCAAGGTTCAGCTCATCGACGGCAAGTATCACGACGTCGACTCGTCGGCGCTGGCCTTCGAAATCGCAACCCGCGCATGCTTCCGCGAGGCGTTGCAGAGGGGCAAGTCGGTCCTGCTCGAGCCGATCATGAAGGTCGAGGTGGTGACGCCGGAAGATTACACCGGTTCGGTCATCGGCGACCTGAATTCGCGGCGCGGCCAGATCCAGGGCCAGGACATGCGCGGCAATGCCAACGTGATCAACGCGATGGTGCCGCTCATGAACATGTTCGGTTACGTGAATAACCTGCGCTCGATGAGCCAGGGGCGCGCGACCTTTACCATGCAGTTCGACCACTACGCAGAAGCGCCGGCAAACGTGTCGGCGGAAGTCCAGAAGAAGTTTGCCTGATTATCGTTGGCGGCAGCTAACGATTGAACGGAGAGTCAAATGGCCAAAGCAAAATTTGAACGTAACAAACCGCACTGCAACATCGGCACCATCGGTCACGTCGACCACGGCAAGACCTCGTTGACGGCGGCGATCACCAAGATCCTGGCCGAAACCGGCGGCGCGACGTTCACGGCATACGACCAGATCGACAAGGCGCCGGAAGAGAAGGCGCGCGGCATCACGATCTCGACCGCTCACGTCGAGTACGAGACGCAGAAGCGCCACTACGCCCACGTCGACTGCCCCGGCCATGCCGACTATGTGAAGAACATGATCACCGGCGCCGCCCAGATGGACGGCGCGATCCTCGTCGTGTCGGCTGCCGACGGCCCGATGCCGCAGACCCGCGAGCACATCCTGCTCGCCAAGCAGGTCGGCGTGCCCGCGATGGTCGTGTTCCTCAACAAGTGCGACATGGTCGACGATCCGGAGCTTCTTGAGCTTGTCGAGCTCGAGGTGCGCGAATTGCTCTCGAAGTACGACTTCCCGGGCGACAAGATTCCGATCATCAAGGGCTCGGCGCTCGCCGCCCTTGAAGACAAGGACAAGAAGCTCGGTCACGATGCGATCCTCGAACTGATGCGCAATGTCGATGAGTACATTCCGCAGCCGGAGCGTCCGATCGACCAGCCGTTCCTGATGCCGGTGGAAGACGTGTTCTCGATCTCCGGCCGCGGCACCGTGGTGACCGGCCGTGTCGAGCGCGGCATCATCAAGGTCGGCGATGAAATCGAGATCGTCGGTCTGCGCGCCACGCAGAAGACCACCGTTACCGGCGTCGAAATGTTCCGCAAGCTGCTCGATCAGGGTCAGGCAGGCGACAACATCGGCGCGCTGCTCCGTGGCACCAAGCGCGAGGAAGTCGAGCGCGGTCAGGTGCTCTGCAAGCCGGGTTCGGTCAAGCCGCACACCAAGTTCAAGGCCGAAGCCTACATCCTCACCAAGGAAGAGGGTGGGCGCCACACCCCGTTCTTCACGAACTACCGGCCGCAGTTCTACTTCCGCACCACCGACGTGACCGGTGTCGTGCACCTGCCGGAAGGCACCGAAATGGTGATGCCGGGCGACAACATCGCGATGGAAGTGCACCTGATCGTGCCGATCGCGATGGAAGAGAAGCTCCGCTTCGCGATCCGTGAAGGCGGCCGCACCGTCGGCGCCGGCGTCGTCGCAAGCATCATCGAGTAAGAAGCGAATAGAGAATGGCGAGTAGCGAGTGGGCGTAAATCCATTCGCTATTCGCTACTCGCCACTGACCAAGAAAGATTACGGCAATGAACGGCCAGAATATTCGCATTCGCCTCAAGGCGTTCGACCATCGGATTCTCGATACGTCGACGCGTGAGATCGTGAACACGGCGAAACGGACCGGAGCCCAGGTGCGCGGACCCATTCCGCTGCCTACGCGGCTGGAGAAGTTCACCGTCAACCGTTCGCCGCACGTCGACAAGAAGAGCCGCGAGCAATTCGAGATGCGCACGCACAAGCGCCTTCTCGACATTGTCGATCCAACCCCGCAGACGGTGGATGCGCTGATGAAGCTCGATCTCGCCGCCGGCGTCGATGTCGAGATCAAGCTCTAACCCTTTAGGCCGTCCGCTTCTTTAGGCGGACAGAAAGAACAGGAAGCACGAAGATGCGCTCCGGAGTGATCGCACAAAAGGTCGGGATGACGCGGGTCTTTACAGAGGCCGGCGAGCACGTCCCTGTGACCGTGCTCAAGCTCGGCAATTGCCAGGTGGTCGGTCACCGCACGACCGAGAAGAACGGGTATGTCGCGCTTCAGCTCGGTTCGGGCTCGCGCAAGACCGTCTATATGCCGAAGGCGGAGCGCGGCCAGTTCGCGGTCGCCAAGGTCGAGCCCAAGCGCAAGGTTGCCGAATTCCGCGTGTCGGAAGACGCGCTGATCCCGGTCGGCGCCGAAATCCAGGCCGACCACTTCGTCGTCGGCCAGTTCGTCGATGTCACCGGCACCTCCGTCGGTAAGGGTTTTGCCGGCGGCATGAAGCGCTGGAATTTCGGCGGTCTGCGCGCCACCCACGGTGTGTCGATCTCGCACCGTTCGATCGGTTCGACCGGCGGTCGTCAGGACCCGGGCAAGACCTGGAAGAACAAGAAGATGCCCGGCCACATGGGCGTCGACCGCATCACCACGCTCAACCTTCGCGTCGTCCAGACCGATGTCGAGCGCGGACTGATCCTGGTCGAAGGCGCCGTTCCCGGCTCGAAGGGCGGATGGATCGCGGTACGCGACGCCATCAAGAAGCCGCTGCCGAAGGAAGCTCCCAAGCCCGGCAAGTTCAAGGTCGCAGGCGAGCAGGCGGCCGATGCGCCGGTCCAAGGGGAGGGCGCGTAATGGAACTGAAAGTCATAACGATCGAGGGCAAGGCGGCGGGTTCGGTCGAGCTTTCCGACGGCATTTTCGGGCTTGAGCCGCGCAAGGACATCATCCAGCGCTGCGTGCAGTGGCAGCTCAACAAGCGCCAGGCCGGGACCCACAAGGCCAAGGGCCGCGCCGAGATCTGGCGGACCGGCAAGAAGATGTACAAGCAGAAGGGCACCGGCGGTGCCCGCCACGGCTCGGCCCGCGTGCCGCAGTTCCGCGGCGGCGGCCGTGCGTTCGGACCGGTTGTGCGCTCGCACGCGACCGATCTGCCGAAGAAGGTCCGGGCGCTCGCTCTTCGCCATGCGCTTTCGGCCAAGGCCAAGGACGGCAGCCTGATCGTGATCGAGAAAGCCGCACTTGAAGCCGCCAAGACCAAGGCGCTGGTCGGCCACTTCTCCGGCCTCGGCGTCACCAACGCCCTGATCATCGACGGCGCCGAGCTCAACACGAGCTTTGCCAGCGCCGCGCGCAACATTCCCAACATCGACGTGCTGCCGATCCAGGGCATCAACGTCTACGACATTCTCCGCCGCGAGAAGCTCGTGCTGACCAAGGCGGCGCTCGATGCGTTGGAGGCGCGGTTCAAATGAAGACGATCGATCCGCGCCATTACGACGTTATCGTCGCTCCCGTCGTCACCGAAAAGGCGACGATGGCCTCCGAGCACAACAAGGTGGTGTTCAAGGTCGCGAGCAAGGCTACCAAGCCGCAGATCAAGGAAGCCGTCGAGAAGCTGTTCGACGTCAAGGTCAAGAGCGTCAACACGCTGGTCCGCAAGGGCAAGACCAAAGTGTTCCGCGGCAATTTCGGTTCGCAGTCGGACGTGAAGCGGGCGGTCGTGACCCTCGAAGAGGGCCACCGCATCGATGTCACCACCGGGCTATAAGGCGGCGCAGTCATGGCACTGAAAACATACAACCCCACGACACCGGGCCAGCGCCAGCTGGTGATGGTCGATCGCTCAAGCCTCTACAAGGGCAAGCCGGTCAAGACTTTGACTGAGGGCAAGCAGTCCACTGGCGGTCGCAATGCTACGGGCCGCATCACTGTGCGCTTTCGCGGCGGCGGCCATAAGAAGGCTTACCGCGTCGTCGACTTCAAGCGCACCAAGATCGATATGCCGGCGACTGTCGAGCGGCTGGAATACGATCCGAACCGCACCGCCTTCATTGCGCTGGTAAAGTATACCGATGGTACCCAGGCCTACATCCTGGCGCCGCAGCGGCTTGCCGTCGGTGATACTGTCGTCGCCGGCAACTATGTCGACGTCAAGCCAGGCAACGTCATGCCGCTCGGTAACATGCCGGTCGGCACTATCGTCCACAATGTGGAGCTGAAGATCGGCAAGGGCGGCCAGCTGGCGCGCTCCGCCGGCACCTACGCCCAGATCGTCGGCCGCGACCAGGACTACGTCATCATCCGCCTGAACTCGGGCGAACAGCGTCTGGTTCACGGTCGTTGCACCGGCACTATCGGCGCGGTGTCGAATCCCGATCACATGAACATCTCGATCGGCAAGGCCGGCCGCAAGCGCTGGCTCGGCCGCCGTCCGCATAACCGCGGCGTCGCGATGAACCCTATCGACCACCCGCACGGCGGCGGAGAAGGCCGCACCTCGGGCGGCCGTCACCCGGTCACCCCGTGGGGCAAGCCGACCAAGGGCAAGAAGACCCGGTCGAACAAGTCGACCAACCGATTCATTCTCATTAGCCGCCACAAGCGGAAGAAGTAAGGAACGCCGGACATGGTTCGTTCAGTCTGGAAAGGCCCGTTTGTCGAGGGATCGCTGCTCAAGAAGGCGGATGCTGCACGTGCATCCGGCCGTCACGACGTGATCAAGATATGGAGCCGTCGCTCGACCATCCTGCCGCAATTTGTGGGCCTCGTGTTCGGCGTCTACAACGGCCAGAAGCACGTGCCGGTGTCGGTGAACGAGGAAATGGTCGGGCACAAGTTCGGCGAGTTCTCGCCGACGCGGACCTTCCACGGCCATTCGGGCGACAAGAAAGCCAAGAAGGCTTGAGGATTAAGCGATGAGCAAACCAAAGCGCCAACGCGCCCTTTCGGACAATGAGGCCAAGGCGGTCGCCCGGATGCTGCGGGTGAGCCCGCAGAAGCTCAACCTTGTCGCGCAGCTGATCCGCGGCCGGAAGGCCTCGGCGGCGCTGGCCGATCTGCAGTTTTCGCGCAAGCGGATCGCGGTCGACGTCAAGAAGTGCCTGGAGTCGGCGATCGCCAATGCCGAGAACAATCATGACCTCGATGTCGACGATCTCGTCGTCGCCGAGGCACATGTCGGCAACGGCATTGTCATGAAGCGTTTTGCCCCGCGCGGCCGCGGCCGTTCGGGTCGGGTTTTCAAACCGTTCTCGCAACTGACGATCGTGGTTCGTCAGGTCGAGGCGAGCGCTTAAAGCGGCGCTGGGAGAATACGATGGGTCAAAAAATCAATCCGATCGGGCTGCGTCTCGGCATCAACCGGACCTGGGATTCCCGCTGGTTCGCCGGCAAGAACGAGTACGGCAAGCTCTTGCACGAAGACGTCAAGATCCGCGAGATCCTCCACAAGGAGCTCAAGCAGGCGGCTGTCGCCAAGATCGTGATCGAACGGCCGCATAAGAAGTGCCGCGTGACGATCCATTCGGCGCGTCCGGGCGTCGTGATCGGCAAGAAGGGCGCCGACATCGACAAGCTGCGGAAGAAGGTCGCCGATATCACCGCGTCCGACGTCGTCATCAACATCGTCGAAATCCGCAAGCCCGAACTCGATGCCACGTTGGTTGCCGAATCGATCGCGCAACAGCTCGAGCGACGCGTTGCGTTTCGCCGCGCTATGAAGCGTGCCGTGCAGTCGGCGATGCGTTTGGGCGCCGAAGGCATCCGCATCAATTGCTCGGGGCGTCTGGGCGGCGCCGAAATCGCCCGCATGGAGTGGTATCGCGAAGGGCGCGTGCCGCTGCACACGCTGCGCGCCGACATTGACTACGGCGTTGCGACCGCGTTCACGACCTTCGGCACCTGCGGCGTCAAGGTCTGGATCTTCAAGGGCGAGATCCTCGAGCACGATCCGATGGCCCAGGACAAGAAGATGGCCGAAGGCGACGGCGGACGGCCGTCCCGGCGTGATGCGGCCTAAGAAGTTACAGAAGGTTTGAGGGCTTAACGCCATGATGCAACCAAAGAAAACGAAGTTCCGGAAGGCGCATAAGGGCCGAATCCACGGTACCGCGACTTCAGGCGCGACGTTGTCGTTCGGCCAGTACGGCCTGAAGGCGATGGAGCCCGACCGCGTCACCGCGCGTCAGATCGAGGCGGCGCGCCGCGCACTGACCCGCCACATGAAGCGCGCCGGCCGCGTCTGGATCCGCGTGTTCCCGGACGTCCCGGTGTCCAAGAAGCCCGCCGAAGTGCGAATGGGCTCCGGCAAGGGCACACCTGAATTGTGGGTGGCGCGGATCAAGCCCGGCCGCGTGATGTTCGAAATCGACGGCGTGCCGGTGCAGACGGCCAAGGAAGCGCTCGCGCTTGCCGCCGCCAAGCTGCCGATCAAGACGCGCTTCGTTGCGCGCATTGCGGAATAGGGAAGACGGCCATGGCCCAGATGAAAATTGCCGATATCCGCGCGATGAGCCCCGATCAGATGGATGACGCCGTCCTCAATCTGAAGAAGGAGCGGTTCAACCTGCGCTTCCAGCGCGCCACCGGGCAGCTGGAAAACACCTCGCGGCTGCGTGAAGCCCGCCGCGACATCGCCCGCATCAAGACGGTCGCCGCGCAAGCGCGCGCCAAGAAGAAGTAAGGAACAGGCCAATGCCGAAACGTCAGCTTCAAGGCGTGGTCGTCAGCGACAAGCAGTCCAAGACCGTGGTGGTGCGCGTCGATCGCCGCTTTACCCACCCGATCTACAAGAAGACGATCCGCCGCTCGAAGAACTATCACGCGCACGACGAGAATAATCAGTTCAAGCCGGGCGACACCGTGTGGATCGAAGAAAGCAAGCCGATCTCCAAATTGAAGCGCTGGACGGTGGTCCGGGGCGAGCATCAGAAAACGGCCTGAGAGCTTTCGCGAAGGGTCTTTGGCCCGGCTTGAGACTTTCGGGAAATTTTTTAAGCGCGACTTCGCGCAAGCTAGATGAGAGGACGAGGTGCATCAATGATTCAGATGCAGACCAACCTCGACGTGGCCGACAATTCAGGCGCACGCCGTGTCATGTGTATCAAGGTGCTCGGGGGCTCCAAGCGCCGCTACGCCACCGTCGGCGACATCATAGTCGTGTCGATCAAGGAAGCCATCCCGCGAGGCAAGGTGAAGAAGGGCGACGTGATGAAGGCCGTGGTGGTGCGGGTCCGCAAGGACATCCGCCGGCCCGACGGTTCTGTCATCCGTTTCGACCGCAATGCGGCCGTCCTGATCAACAACCAGGCCGAGCCGGTCGGCACCCGTATCTTCGGGCCGGTGCCGCGCGAGCTGCGCGCCAAGAACCACATGAAGATCATCTCGCTTGCGCCGGAGGTGCTGTGATGGCTGCCAAGATCCGCAAGGGCGATAAGGTCATCGTGCTGTCCGGCCGCGACAAGGGTCGCACCGGCGAGGTGTTCGAGGTGCGTCCCGACGAGAGCAAGGCGCTGGTGCGCGGCATCAATCTCGTGAAGCGCCACCAGAAGCAGACGCAGAATCAGGAGGGCGGCATCATCTCGAAAGAGGCGCCGATCCACCTGTCCAACATCGCGGTGGTCGGCAAGGACGGCAAGCCGACCCGCGTAGGTTTCAAGATTCAGGCGGATGGCACCAAGGTACGCATCGCCAAACGCTCGGGAGCAGAGATCGATGGCTGAGACCGCATACATCCCGCGCCTGCGCGCGGAATATGACAAGAAGATTCGCGGCAAGCTGACCGAGCAGTTCGGCTATGCCAACGCCATGCAGGTGCCGCGGCTGGACAAGGTCGTGCTCAACATGGGCATTGGCGAGGCAGTCAACGACCGCAAGAAGGCGGAACTGGCTGCGGCCGACCTGTCGCTGATCGCGGGACAGAAGGCGGTGGTGACGTATTCGCGAATAGCAATTTCGACCTTCAAGCTGCGCGAGAATCAGCCGATCGGCTGCAAGGTCACGCTGCGCAAGGCTCGCATGTACGAGTTCATCGATCGCCTGGTGAATGTGGCTCTGCCGCGTGTGCGTGACTTCCGAGGCCTCAATCCGAAGAGCTTCGACGGCCGCGGCAACTATTCGCTCGGCATCAAGGAGCACATCATTTTCCCCGAGATCGACTTCGACAAGGTGCAGGGCGAGGCATGGGGCATGGACGTCACGGTGTGCACCACCGCGAAGACCGACGACGAAGCAAGGGCATTGTTGGCCGCATTCAATTTCCCGTTCCGGCAGTGAGACGCGGATAGACGCCTCTCAAACGCGGAACCAGAAGGAGCCAGTCATGGCAAAGAAGAGTTCAGTCGAGAAGAACAACCGGCGCAGGCGGATGGCGAAGAACGCCGCTCCCCGGCGCGAGAAGCTGAAGGCTATCATCGCCGACAAGACCAAGCCGATGGAAGAACGGTTTGCGGCGACGCTGAAGCTCGCCGAGATGCCGCGCAACTCGTCGCCGACCCGGATTCGCAACCGCTGCGAACTGACCGGGCGCCCGCGCGCGAACTATCGCAAGAACAAGCTTTCCCGCATCGCGCTGCGCGAACTCGGCTCCAAGGGCCTGATTCCCGGCCTCGTGAAGTCGAGCTGGTAAGGAGGGAGCGCGCATGTCCACTCACGATCCGATCAGCGATCTCATCACCCGCATCCGCAATGCGCAGATGCGTTCCAAGTCCAAGGTTTCCAGCCCGGGTTCGAAGATGCGCGCCAGCGTGCTCGAAGTGCTGAAGGCAGAAGGCTACATCCGCGGCTACGCCAGCGTCGAGCATCCCTCGGGACGCAACGAGCTCGAGATCGAGCTGAAGTATTTTGACGGGGAGCCCGTGATCCGCGAGATCGAGCGCGTGTCGAAGCCCGGACGCCGGGTTTACGCCTCGGTGAAGAACCTGCCGCGCGTCAATAACGGGCTTGGCATTTCGGTATTGTCGACGCCGAAGGGAATCATGGCTGACCACGACGCGCGCGACGCGAACGTGGGCGGCGAGATTCTCTTCACGGTGTTCTAAGGAGAAGGCCATGTCACGTGTTGGCAAGAAGCCTGTGACGATCCCGTCGGGTGTCACCGCGACCGTCGAAGGACAGACGGTGAAGATGAAGGGGCCCAAGGGCCAGCTTTCCTTCGTCGCGCACGACGATGTCGAGGTGAAATTCGAAAACGGTCAGGTAAAGGTGGCGCCGCGCCACGAGACCAACCGCGCGCAGGCGATGTACGGCACGGCTCGCGCGCAGGTCGCCAATCTTGTGGTGGGTGTCACCAAGGGTTTCGAGAAAAAGCTCGAGATCAATGGCGTCGGTTATCGCGCCGCCTTGCAGGGCAAGAACCTTCAGCTCGCGCTCGGCTACAGCCATGACGTGATCTATCCGATCCCGGAAGGCATCTCGATCACCGTGGCGAAGCCGACCGAAATCACGATCACTGGCAACGACAGCCAGCGAGTCGGCCAGGTCGCCGCCGAGATCCGCGCTTATCGTCCGCCGGAGCCCTACAAAGGCAAGGGCGTCAAGTACGTCGATGAATTCATCTTCCGCAAGGAAGGCAAGAAGAAGTAACGGAGCCGGTCATGTCGAGAATGAAAGCTACGAATGCCCGGCGCAAGCAACGCGTGAGGCTTGCGTTGCGCCGTTCCGCCGGCGGCCGTCCGCGCCTGTCGGTGTTCCGTTCGTCGAAGCACATCTACGCCCAGGTCATCGACGACCTGAAGGGCGAGACGCTGGCTTCGGCCTCGTCGCTGGAAAAGGCGATGCGCGACGGCGGCAAAACGGGTGCAAACATCGATGCGGCGAAGGCGGTCGGCAAGCTGCTTGCGGAGCGCGCCGTCAAGAACGGCGTCAAGGAAGTGGTGTTCGATCGCGGCGGCTATCTCTATCACGGCCGCGTCAAGGCGCTCGCGGATGCCGCGCGCGAAAGCGGACTGAGCTTCTAAGGGTTTAGGTTCAACGGACACGAGGACAGGGGCTTCTTAAGCCCCCAAGGATTGGAAAACACCATGGCAGGTGAACGCGAACGCGGCGGACGCGAACGGAGCAGGGATCGCGAGGAGCGCGACAGCGAGTTCGTCGACAAGCTCGTCCACATCAACCGAGTGGCGAAGGTGGTCAAGGGCGGCAAGCGCTTCGGCTTTGCGGCGCTGGTCGTGATCGGCGACCAGAAGGGCCGGGCCGGCTTCGGCCACGGCAAGGCACGCGAAGTGCCGGAAGCGATCCGGAAAGCCACCGACGCGGCCAAGCGCAACCTGACGCGCGTCGCTTTGCGGGAGGGGCGCACGCTGCATCACGATATCTTCGGCCGTCATGGCGCCGGACGCGTTTACCTGCGCGCCGCGCCGGCCGGTACCGGCATTATCGCCGGCGGCCCGATGCGCGCAGTGTTTGAAACGCTCGGTGTTCAGGACGTGGTGGCCAAGTCGATCGGCTCGTCGAATCCGTACAACATGGTGCGCGCCACCTTCAACGCGCTGAAACATCAGGACAGCCCGCGTTCGGTTGCGGCCCGCCGCAACATCAAGGTGTCGACGTTGCAGTCGCGCCGGGTCGGGGGCGACGCCGAAGCGGCAGCTGATTAACAACATCCCGCGCTTCATTCGCGCGTTACGGAGTTCAAGACGATGGCCAAGGCCGCAAAGACGATCAAGGTCGAACAGACCGGCAGCCCGATCCGCCGCCACCATTCGCAGCGATCGACGCTGATCGGACTGAAGCTCAACAAGATCGGCCGCGTCGCTGAATTGAGCGACACGCCGGAAATTCGCGGCATGATCGCCAAGGTTCAGCATCTCGTCCGCGTCGTCGACGGGAAGTAGGATAGATAAGGAATCGAACGATGAAGCTCAGCGATATCGCCGATAACGCCGGCTCGCGAAAAAAGCGGATGCGCGTCGGCCGGGGCATTGGCTCGGGCAAGGGCAAGACCTCCGGCCGCGGCGGCAAAGGCCAGACCGCGCGCTCGGGCGTACGCATCAAGGGCTTCGAGGGCGGCCAGATGCCCTTGCATCGTCGCCTGCCGAAGCGCGGCTTCAACAACATCTTTCGTCTCGATTTCGTCGAGATCAATCTCGACCGGATCCAGCAGGCGATCGATGCCAAGCTGCTCGACACCAAGGATACGGTGACGGCGGAGACGCTGGTGAAGGCCGGCGTGCTGCGGCGCGCCAGGGATGGCGTGCGGCTGCTCGGCCGCGGCGAGATCAAGGCCAAGCTGAACATCGAGGTGCATGGCGCCTCCAAATCCGCGGTGGCGGCGGTCGAGAAGGCGGGCGGCTCGGTCAAGATTCTGGCGCCGGCTGAGAAGGACGAAGGCGAGGCGGCGTAACATCTGCGTCATCGTTTGCGCCGGCGCCGGCAAATTGCCGGGCAAACGATGGACTTATCCCCGTCGGGCACCAGATAATGCATGGCGACAGCGCGTTGCGGGCGCAACGCGAGGGGCGCGGCGGGAGAGAAGCTGGTGCCGCCCATTTGAAGTTCCTGTCCTGCAGGCGGCAAATTCGTTCAGGAACTTCGGATGGAAAGCGGCACTGGAAATCAAAAGGTTTGCTGGTGCTCATGACTTTCCGGAGTTCGTGAAAGGTGGGTGCTGCGGCGGGACACGAACTTCAAAAGTGAGCACTGGAAGATGGCCTCAGCAGCAGAACAATTAGCGGCCAATATCAACTTCGGCGCCTTCGCCAAGGCCGATGAGCTGAAGAAGCGCATCTGGTTTACCCTCGGTGCGCTGCTGATCTACCGGCTCGGCACCTATATCCCGCTGCCCGGCATCGATCCCCAGATCTGGGAGCAGGTGTTCAACTCGCAGGCCGGCGGTATTCTCGGCATGTTCAACATGTTCGCGGGCGGCGGCATTCACCGCATGGCGATCTTTGCGCTGAACATCATGCCGTACATCTCCGCGTCGATCATCATCCAGCTCCTGACCACGGTCTCCCCACAGCTCGAAGCGCTGAAGAAGGAAGGCGAGGCGGGCCGCAAGACGCTGAACCAGTACACGCGCTATCTCACGGTGATTCTGGCGATCTTCCAGTCTTACGGCATCGCGGTAGGCCTGGAAGGCGCGAGCAACGTCGTCGTCGATCCCGGCCTGTTTTTCCGGGTGTCGACCGCGATCACGCTGACCGGCGGCACCATGTTCCTGATGTGGCTGGGTGAACAGGTCACCTCGCGCGGCATCGGTAACGGCGTTTCCCTCATCATCATGTCGGGCATCGTGGCGCAACTGCCTTCGGCGATCTACAACATGCTGGAACTCGGCCGTACCGGCGGCATGTCGACCGGGGTGATCCTTCTCGTGATCGTCATGGCCGTCGTCGTGATCGCCTTTATCGTGTTCATGGAGCGCGCGCAGCGGCGGCTGCTGATCCAGTATCCGAAGCGTCAGGTCGGCAACAAGATGTTCGAGGGCCAGTCCTCGCATCTGCCGCTCAAGCTGAACACCTCGGGCGTGATCCCGCCGATCTTTGCGTCCTCGCTTTTGCTGCTGCCCACCACCGTGGCCAACTTCAACGCCGGCCACGGCCCGGCATGGCTGCAATGGATCACGACCGAGCTCGGTCACGGCCGCCCGCTGTTTCTGATCCTCTACCTTGCGTTGATCGTCTTCTTCGCCTTCTTCTACACGGCGATCGTGTTCAATCCGACCGAGACCGCTGACAATCTCAAGAAGCACGGCGGTTTCATTCCGGGCATCCGGCCCGGCGAGCGGACCGCCGAATATATCGATTACGTGCTGTCGCGGATTACGGTGCTCGGGGCGATCTACCTCGCGGTGGTGTGCCTCATTCCCGAAATCCTGATTTCCTATGCTGCGGTGCCGTTCTACTTCGGCGGCACCTCGCTTCTGATCGTCGTCAGCGTGACCATGGATACAGTGGCTCAGGTCCAGGGTTATCTGCTCGCCCATCAATATGAAGGGCTAATTCGAAAGTCGAAACTGCGCGGGCGCCGCCGCTAATTCCTTCTTGCGGTGCATCGCACGCGCGAGCCGCGGTGTGCGCTGATCGGTTTGCTGGAAGTCTGATCAGGAACTGAAGGTTTGCGCCAGCGCAAAGTGGACGCTGGTATTCCTTGGGATAGATGGGCTAGCGGCGTTTGTGCGGGGTATGCTCAAACAGGACGTGAGCGCGGCCGTGATTCATCCGGAATCCTGCGCATTCCAGGGGGGCGAAACGAGAAATGAGACTGATTCTTCTTGGCCCGCCGGGCTCGGGCAAAGGCACCCAGGCCCAGCGGCTGATTCATCGCTATGGCATCGTCCAGCTTTCGACCGGCGAGATGTTGCGCGCGGCGGTTGCGGCGCAGACGCCTGTCGGCCTGAAGGCCAAGGACATCATGGCCAGCGGCGGTCTTGTGCCGGACGATGTCGTCATCGGCATCATTTCCGACCGGCTGGACCAGCCGGATGCAGCGAATGGCTTTATCCTCGACGGCTTTCCGCGCACCGTGCCGCAGGCAGAAGCGCTGGATGCGCTGTTGAAGAAGAAGCGCCTCAAGCTCGACGCCGTGATCGAGCTGCGCGTCAATGAAAGCGCGCTGCTCGAGAGGGTCGAAAGGCGCGCGGCCGAGACGCGTGCGCGGGGCGAAGAGGTTCGGGTCGACGATACTGCCGAGGTCCTGATCAAGCGGCTGGCGAGCTACCGGGCGATGACGGAGCCCCTGATTCACTACTACTCGGAGCGCCGCAAGCTGCTTACCGTCGATGGCATGATGACCATCGAGCATGTCACCCATGAGATTGGCCGCATCCTGGCGGCGATCGGGGCCTCCGAGCCCCAGACGCCGAAAAAGGCGGCCAGACCGGCGGCAAGGGCCGCCAGCCGGAAGGCCTCCAAAGCGGCCCAAAAAGCGCCCGGAGCGGCCAGAAAGGCCAAGAAAGCGGCTTCCAAGGCATCGAGCAAGGCCCCCAAGAAGGGGGGCGCCAGGAAAGCAGCCAAAAAAGCGCCCCGCAAGGCGGTCCCAAGCTCCCGGAAGTGGTCCGCCATCAGGGGGCAGAAGGCTGCCAAGAAAGCAGCAAAAAAGGCCAAGAAAAGGTGAGCTAAAGCTTGGGAGCGGTTGACGAAACCCGCTTCCATCCTTTAATAAGCCCGCATCCAAGTCGGATAGTTTCAAACGATGCCGGGCCCCAGATTTGGCATGGGGGTGGGCGTCGTGTTCGCGTTTGTGAACACCTGCCCGAGATACAAGGACAAATGGCCGTTTCCCCGGTGGCGAGGGATCGGCAACAGGAGAGAAGTTCGTGGCCCGTATTGCCGGTGTGAATATCCCGACCAACAAGCGCGTGCTGATCGCGCTCCAATACATCCATGGCATCGGTCAGAAGAATGCGGCCGACATCATGGAGAAGGTCAAGATTCCCGTTGATCGTCGCGTCAATCAACTGACCGACCAGGAAGTGTTGCAAATCCGCGAAGTGATCGACCGCGACTACATGGTCGAGGGCGATCTTCGTCGCGAAGTCGGCATGAACATCAAGCGTCTGATGGATCTCGGCTGCTATCGCGGTCTGCGCCATCGCCGCGGACTGCCGGTGCGTGGTCAGCGCACGCATACCAACGCGCGCACGCGCAAGGGGCCGGCCAAGTCGATCGCCGGCAAGAAGAAGTAAGCGGGCGAATAGCGAACACGGATTGCCGAGTAGTTCTATTCGCCATCCGCTCCTCACTACTCGCCTCACAGGTGTAGCCGCTGGCGTTACGGCGGCGTTGAGATCGCAGAGAAAGGTTCTTAAATGGGCAAGGATGCCACCCGCGTACGCCGCCGTGAGCGCAAGAATATCGCCTCGGGCGTCGCGCACGTGAATTCGTCGTTCAACAACACCACCATCACCATCACCGATGCACAGGGCAACACGATTGCCTGGTCGTCGGCAGGCACGATGGGTTTCAAGGGCTCGCGCAAGTCGACGCCCTATGCCGCGCAGGTCGCCGCCGAAGACGTCTCCAAGAAGGCGCAGGAACACGGCATGCGCACGCTGGAAGTTGAAGTTGCCGGCCCCGGTTCGGGCCGCGAATCGGCGCTTCGCGCGCTGCAAGCGGCGGGCTTCACAGTCACCTCGATCCGCGATGTGACGACGATCCCGCACAATGGCTGCCGCCCGCGCAAGCGCCGGCGGGTTTGATGCCTTGATTGGGCTGGCGGACATTGTCCGCCGGCACTTGAGGTTTTTGAGAAGATTTTGAAGCCGCGGAGTGTTCCGCGAGGCCTCCAACGCCAGTGACTTCGTCCCCCCAGTCGACTGGCCCATGGGTGAAAACAGTGACGATCCAGAAAAATTGGCAAGAATTGATCCGGCCCAACAAGCTCCAGGTAACTCCGGGGCATGATGCAACGCGCTTTGCGACGCTGGTGGCCGAGCCGCTCGAGCGCGGCTTCGGCCAGACGCTCGGCAATGCGCTGCGCCGCATCCTTTTGTCCTCGCTCCAGGGCGCGGCCGTGCAGTCGGTGCATATCGACGGCGTGCTGCACGAGTTCTCCTCGATTGCGGGCGTCCGCGAGGACGTCACTGACATCGTGCTGAACATCAAGGACATCTCGATCAAGATGCAGGGCGAAGGTCCCAAGCGCATGGTCGTGAAGAAGCAGGGTCCGGGCGTCGTCACTGCCGGCGACATCCAGACGGTCGGCGACATCACCGTGCTCAACCCCGAGCTTCAGCTCTGCACCCTCGACGAGGGTGCGGAAATTCGCATGGAATTCACGGTCTCCTCGGGCAAGGGCTATGTCGCTGCCGAACGCAACCGTCCCGAAGATGCGCCGATCGGCTTGATCCCGGTCGACAGCCTCTATTCCCCGGTGCGCAAGGTCTCCTACAAGGTCGAGAACACCCGTGAGGGCCAGATCCTCGACTACGACAAGCTCACCATGACGATCGAGACCAACGGCGCAATCACGCCGGATGATGCGGTGGCCTTCGCCGCGCGCATCCTGCAGGACCAGCTCAACGTCTTCGTCAACTTCGAAGAGCCGCGCAAGGAAGTCACCCAGGAGATCATCCCGGATCTCGCCTTCAATCCGGCCTTCCTCAAGAAGGTGGACGAGCTAGAGCTGTCGGTTCGTTCGGCCAACTGCCTGAAGAACGACAACATCGTCTATATCGGCGATCTCGTGCAGAAGTCGGAAGCGGAAATGCTCCGCACCCCGAACTTCGGCCGCAAGTCGCTGAACGAAATCAAGGAAGTGCTGGCCCAGATGGGTCTGCACCTCGGCATGGAAGTGCCGGGCTGGCCGCCGGAGAATATCGACGAGCTCGCCAAGCGCTTCGAGGATCATTACTGATTTTTGTCACTCGGGACGGTGTTGGCGCACCGTCCCGGAATGACCCGGGCGAACGCAGGCAGCCCACCTGAGCAGATGTCGGACGAACCGTCGCGACAATGGAATGTAAGGAATAGTCAAATGCGTCACGGCAAGGTTCACCGCAAGCTCAACCGCACCGCCGAGCATCGTCGCGCGATGTTCGCCAACATGGCGGCAGCGCTGATCAAGCACGAGCAGATCGTCACTACGCTGCCGAAGGCCAAGGAACTGCGGCCGATCGTCGAGAAGCTCGTGACGCTTGGCAAGAAGGGCGGCCTCGCCATGCGCCGCCAGGCCGTTTCGGAAATGCGCGACGTCGACCAGGTCAAGAAGCTGTTCGATGTGCTGGCGCCCCGCTACAAGGACCGCCACGGCGGCTACACCCGCATCATCAAGGCCGGCTTCCGCTACGGCGACAACGCGGCAATGGCGGTGATCGAGTTCGTCGATCGCGACGTCGACGCCAAGGGTCAGGATTCCGGTCCCGTGGCCGAGAAGGAAGCCGAGGCGGCATAACGCTTCAGATCCGGATTTGCTTCAAAGCGGCGCCCCTGAGGCGCCGTTTTTCGTCTTTCGCCATTGCGGGGAGCGGCTATGGTGACGGGAAAAGTAGGGGGAGCGGGCCATGGTGAAAACGCGTTCGGTTATCCTCGCTTTGCTGCTGATTTTACCGGTGCTGCTGACCATTTCGTCCGCGCGTGCCGAGCAGCCGTATCAACACCTGATGCCTCTTCTGATCGATCTCGACGGATGGCAAGGCAAGAAGCCCGACGGCATGTCGATGGACATGCCGGGCGGGAGCATGACCACGGCGAGCCGCGAATATCAGAAGGGGTCGGCACGAGCCACGGCGATGGTCGTGGTCGGCCAGACTGCGGTCGGCGCCCTGACGCCGATGGTGACCGGGACGAACATCAACAGCAGCGAAGGTCATATGCTCACCGATACCATCAACGGCATGAAGGTTCTGAAGACCTACACCACGGCGAAGAAGGCCGGCGCCTTACTGGTGGCGCTCGATAAGGATGCGATGTTCAGCTTCTCCTATAACGGCCTTACCGAAGACGAAGCGCTGGCGCTCGCCGAAAAGTTCGACTGGAAAGCGATTCAGGCGGCGGCGAAGAGCAAGTAGCGCAGGCTTGGAAAACCATTCGGCATCGTCCCTGCCAAGGCAGGGACCCATACCGCGCGACGGTATCTGGCTGAACGCATTCCAGGCCATGTGCGGCGTTGGTTAAGCCTCCTCGCTTTCGCGAGGGGCGGCCGAGAGGCAGATGGTGCCTGCTACCACCCCTCCAACACGATCTTGCCGCGCGACTTGCCGCTCTCCAGCAGCGCATGGGCTCGCTTGAGGTTAGCCGCATTGATCGTGCCAAAGCTCTCGCCGAGAGTCGTTTTCAATACGCTCTTGTCGACGAGGTCGGCGACGTCATTGAGGAGATTGTGCTGGCCGATCATATCCGCGGTCTGGAACGACGAGCGTGTGAACATCGATTCCCAATGGATCGAGATCGACTTGCCCTTGAATGCGCTCGCCGTGAATTCCGACGGGTCGTCGATCAATCCAAATGCGCCTTGCGGGGCCATGAACTCCGCGATCGCCTTGTAGTGCTGGTCGGTATTTGTGAGACTGGCGACCAGCGCAACCGGCGGCGCTTTCAACTTCTCGATCTGCTCTTTCATCGGAGCGGCGTGATTGATGACGGCATGGGCACCGAGGTCGCGGCACCACGTCTGCGATTCCGGTCGTGAGGCCGTCGCGACGATCGTAAGGCCCGTCAGCCGGCGGGCGAGCTGGATCAGGATCGAGCCGACACCCCCGGCGCCGCCGACGATCAGGAGCGTGCGCGGATCGACGCTTTTGCCGGGAACCGCACCGAGCCGGTCGAACAGAAGCTCCCAAGCGGTGATCGAGGTTAGCGGCAGGGCGGCCGCTTGCGCAAACGAGAGCGTTTTCGGTTTTCGGCCGACGATGCGTTCATCCACCAGATGCAACTCGGAATTGGTGCCCTGACGCAGAATGGAGCCGGCGTAGAAGACCTCGTCGCCCGGCTTGAACAGCGTGACCTCTGGCCCCACCGCATCCACGACGCCGGCGGCGTCAAAGCCGAGAATCTTAACCTCGCCTTCCGGCGGCGCTGCGCGCTTGCGGACCTTGTAGTCCACCGGATTGGCAGAGACCGCCTTGACCGCCACGCGGATATCGCGGCCCTGGGGTTCCGGCTTGGCGGCCTCGAAATCGATCAAGGCATCCGGCGATTCGATCGGCAGGGACTTCTTGTATCCGACGGCTTTCATATTCGGGGCTCTCCTGGTGGTGCCTTTGCCCCTAGTAGTCGCGTACGCGCAGGCTTGGCAAGTACGGTTATTTTGGGGATATAGTCCCCATTCGGATACTATCGTGAGTACGGCCGATCTGAGCGCCCTGAAGGCGGGTGCTGCGATGGATCGCGAATTTCGGAAAGTGGGCACTGGCATGAAACGGCGCAATTTTGCTCACCGGCCCGGGTGCGCAGTCGAGGCAACCCTCGACCTGATCGACGGCAAATGGAAGGGCGTCATCCTCTTTCACCTGCAAAACGGCACGCAACGATTTGGTGAGTTGCGGCGGCGGATGCCAGGCATTACGCAGCGCATGCTGACCAAACAGCTCCGTGCGCTGGAGGAAGACGGGCTGATTATTCGCAAAGTATACGCCGAAGTGCCGCCGCGCGTTGACTACCGGTTGTCCGAGATCGGGGAGAGTTTGCGGCCCGTGATCGACACGCTGAAAGCCTGGGGCGAGCGACATCAGGAGCGGCTGTCCTGTGCCCCGGAGTCGAAACTTGCGGAAGCGGTGGCCTGATGGCCTCCGTCGTTCCATTCTTTGAAACCCACCGCTGACCCTTGTTGCCCACGACATTCAGGATTCTTGCATGGTCTCGACTCGTTTGCTGGCTGCTTTCTTGATCTCTGCACTCGCCGTGACATCGGTCTTCGCACAGGACCGGCGCGTTCCGTCTTCCCAGGCGGAGTTGCGGCTTTCCTATGCTCCGATCGTGCAGCGGGTGCGGCCGGCCGTCGTCAACGTCTACGCTGCCAAGGTCATTCAGAACCACAACCCGCTGCTGGATGACCCGATCTTCCGTCGCTTCTTCGGCGTGCCGGGCCAGCAGCCCGAGCAGATGCAGCGCTCGCTCGGATCGGGAGTGATGGTCGATCCGTCCGGCCTCGTCGTGACCAACAACCATGTCATCGAGGGCGCCGATCAGGTCAAGGTATCGCTGTCCGACAAGCGCGAGTTCGAGGCTGAGATCGTGCTGAAGGACACAAGAAGCGATCTGGCCGTTCTGCGCCTCAAGGACGTTCACGAGAAATTCCCGACGCTCGATTTCGCCAATTCCGATGAGCTGCAGGTCGGCGACGTCGTGCTTGCTATCGGCAATCCCTTTGGCGTCGGACAGACCGTCACCCACGGCATCATCTCGGCGCTCGCGCGCACGCAGGTCGGCATCACCGACTATCAGTTTTTCATCCAGACCGATGCGGCGATCAATCCCGGCAATTCCGGCGGCGCGCTGGTCGACATGACCGGCAAGCTTGCCGGCATCAACACCGCGATCTTCTCGCGCTCCGGCGGCTCGCAAGGCATCGGCTTTGCGATTCCCGCCAACATGGTGCGGGTGGTGGTCGCCTCGGCCCGTAACGGCGGCAAAGCGGTCAAGCGCCCCTGGCTCGGCGCGCGGTTGCAGGCGGTAACGCCTGAAATCGCCGAGACCTTGGGCCTGCGCCGCCCGACCGGCGCGCTCGTCGCCAGTATCGTTTCGGGCAGTCCGGCGGCCCGCGCCGGCCTTAAGCCGTCCGATCTGATCGTCGCCATCGAAGGGCAGCCGATCGACGATCCCAACGCCTTCGACTACCGCTTTGCGACGCGGCCACTTGGCGGAGCCGCCGAGATCGACGTTCAGCGCGCCGGCAGGCCGATGAAATTGACAGTTCCGCTCGAGACTGCGCCCGACGGTGGCCGCCATGAAATCGTGCTGACCACGCGCTCGCCGTTCCAGGGCGCAAAGGTCGCCAATATTTCGCCGGCTGTCGCCGACGAGATGCACCTGGATATGGATAGCGAAGGGGTGGTCGTGACCGACGTTGCCGACGACAGCATCGCGGCCAATTACGGTTTCCAGAAGGGCGACATTATTGTTGCCGTGAACGGCGAGAACATCGCCAAGACCAGCGATCTCGAAAGGGCGACGCACGAGAACTCAAGGTTCTGGCGGATCAAGCTGGTGCGTGGCGGCCAGCAGATCAGTGCTACGCTCGGAGGATGAGCATTAGTGCCGCCCATTTGAAGTTCCTACGCCGCAAGCAGCTAGTGGTTCATCACATTGATTTTGAATCTTTGGGCTGCACTGGGTAGGCGCGGCCGAGTTTGGCTCGTGCTTTGTCGGTTGTGAACATCCATTTGATGCGGGCTTTGCTTTTATTTCGCGCTCGTTGCCATGCGGCGATGTGTTTTGCGAGTTTTTTGGGATCATCGATGCGACGCCCGAG
>NZ_DAIDJE010000045.1 GCF_027451485.1 Bradyrhizobium sp. | reverse complement strand
GGCCTCCGTCCGCCGCCCAAACCGGACGTACAGTTTTCCCGTATCCGGCTTTCATGGAGGGGCTTGCGCGATCCGAAGCGAAGGTATGAGCGAGACAAGGCTGACCAGCTTGAACTCCGCGCGCAACCGTTTGGTGGGATATTCCCTCCACGCTGCGTTACGCCACCGCTTGGTGCGATGCGACCACAGCCTTCGGATTATCCATCGATCCAGCTGATTGAAGCGCTTTCTGACATGGGAGCGACAGTAGTAGTTTCCCCATCCTCGGACGACCGGGTTGATCGTTTTGATCACCTCGCCCAAACGCAGAGGTATCTTCCTCTGCGTTAGGGTCCTGATCTGATCCTTGAATCGGTCCAACGACTTCTGTGTGGGAATGGCATAGAGATTCTGCCGGTTCAGTTTGGATCTGATCCGACTGGAGGTTAGGCGTAACTTGCCTTTCCCACGTTGGATCTTGAATCCGAGAAACTCGAAGCCGTGCGCAATGTGCACAATCCGGGTCTTCGCCCGATTGAGCGCTACGCCGAGCTGTTCGAGTATCTTCACCGCTCGCGCCAAGGCGTGCTCCGCCTCCGCCTGAGTCCGACAGCTCACTACCCAGTCATCCGCCCATCGCGTGAGCCTATACCCTTGTCGCCTCATCTCCTTATCAAAGGGAGTTAGCAGCTCACCGGAGGACTTCCACCTCCAAGTCAATGCCCATGCCGGGCGCACCAACAGAAAGCCCCGGAGCCTGCGCACCGGGGCTCCCTTTTTCGTCAGCGCTGATCAGCTCTGTGCATGGCGTGCCATGAAGTAGTCGTAGCTGAGCTCGGCGACCTGGAACCACGAATAGTCGGTATTGGAGAAGCTGGTCAGCGATTCATAGACCTTCTTGAAGTCCGCGTTGCTTGCGGCGACCTCGCTGTGCAATTCCTTAGCCGCCTTGTGCGAGGCTTCCATGATCTCCGGCGAGAAGGCGTGCAGTTTCGCGCCTCCGGCGAGCAGCCGGCGCAGCGCCGGAGGATTGGCCTGATCATACTTCGCCATCATCCAGTTGTTGGCATAGTGGCCGGCCTGCTCGAGAACGCTCTGATAATATTTCGGCAGCGCGTTCCATTTGTCGAGATTGACGAAGGCGATCAGCATCGGCCCGCCCTCCCACCAGCCGGGATAGTAATAGTGCGGAGCGACCTTGTAGAAGCCGAGCTTCTCGTCGTCATAGGGACCGACCCACTCGGCCGCGTCGATCGTGCCCTTTTCCAGCGCGGGATAGATGTCGCCGCCCGCAAGCTGCTGCGGCACGCAGCCGAGCTTTTGCATGACGCGACCGGCAAAACCGCCAATGCGGAATTTCATGCCCTTCAGGTCTTCGACGGTCTTGACCTCCTTGCGGAACCAGCCGCCCATCTGGCAGCCGGTATTGCCGGCAACAAGCGAGGTGACGTTGTATTTCTTATAGAACTCGTTCAGGATTTCCTTGCCACCTCCAAGCATGTACCAGGCCTGGTTGATCCGCATGTTGGGGCCGAACGGCACCGACGAGCCGAAGGTGAAGGTCGGGTCCTTGCCGAAATAGTAGTACGAGGCGGTGTGCCCTATCTCGACCGTGCCGTTCTGCACGGCATCGAGAACCTGCAAGCCCGGTACGATTTCGCCCGCCGCAAACGTCTGGATCTGGAATTTATTGTCGGTTGCCTCGCCGACCATCCTGGCCATCATCTCGGCTGCGCCATACAGCGTGTCGAGCGATTTCGGCCAGCTCGTCGGCATCCGCCATTTGAGCTCCGGCATGGACTGAGCGATCGCGGGCGCAGCAAGGCTCGCGGCACCCGCGACGCCCAGGCCCGTGACCTTGATAAAATCTCGACGCTTCATCAAACTTCCTCCCGTTGATGTTGTGTGCCGGCCTTCGTGGCGAGGCCTTTGGCGCCGGCGAGCATGAAACATCCGGGCCCGGATTTCCAGCCGATCATCTCTTCCCGCAACGCAAAAAGCCCGGCGTCTTGCGATGCCGGGCTCGTGAGGAGCACTGAGGTGACGATTAGCCGCGAGTGCGCGAGCGGATCATGAAGCTGTCGAAAGTGTATTCGGCAACCTGCCACCAGAGATATTCATCGGAGCGATAGGCCTGCATCGCGTCGATCGATTTCTTGAAGTCGGCATTCTTGGCCGAGATTTCCGCCCAGAGTTCGTTCGTCGCCTTCAGGCAGGCTTCCAGCACTTCGTTTGTGAAGGGCCGAAGCTGGGTGCCGCCGGCAACCAGCCGTTTCAGCGCGGCCGGATTCTCCATGTCGTAGCGCGCAGCCATCCAGGTGTTGGCGTAGGTCGCCGCGCTGGAGAGGATCGCCTGATAGTTCTTCGGCAGCGAATTCCACTTCTCGAGATTGCAGAAGGCGTGAACGGTCGGACCACCTTCCCAGAATCCGGGATAGTAGTAATACTTGGCGACCTTCTGGAAGCCGAGCTTCTCGTCATCATACGGGCCGACCCATTCGGCGCCGTCGATCGTACCCTTTTCCAGGGCCGGATAGATGTCGCCACCTGCCAGCTGCTGCGGCACGACGCCGAGCTTTTGCAGGACCTGGCCGGCGATGCCGCCAATGCGGAATTTCAGGCCGGAGAGATCGGCAACCGTCTTGATCTCTCTACGGAACCAGCCGCCCATCTGGGTGCCGGTATTGCCGCAGGGAAAACCGATCACGCCGAACTTCTTGAAAAACTCGTTGCCGAGCTGCTCGCCTCCGCCCTGGTACCACCACGAATTCTGCATCCGCGCATTGAGGCCAAACGGCACGGAAGCATAGATCGCGAAGGTCGGATCCTTGCCCACGTAATAATAAGAGACGGTGTGGCTCATCTCGACGGTGCCGTTCGAGGTGGCGTCAAGGGCTTGCAGGCCGGGAATGATTTCGCCGGCGGCAAAGACCTGAATCTGAAACTTGTTGTCCGTCATCTCGGCGACGTACTTGGCGAACTCCACCGCACCGCCATAGATCGTGTCGAGCGATTTCGGGAAACTTGACGTCATACGCCATTTGATTTCAGGCGAGGACTGCGCGATCGCGGGCGCGGCAACGGCACTTGCCGCAGCTCCCACGGCTGAAACCTTCAAAAAATCGCGGCGCTTCATCTAATGCTTCTCCTTGGGTAAGCGTGTCCCGATATCATCGAAACTCTTTCGGCTGGCTTTAACACGGATGCCGGTCGCGCGAAAACCAGGCAAGCCCGGCAGGCGACCGATTAAACGAAAGTCTGATGGGTCTTCTTTCCCCCTGCTAAGCCGCAGCAATCGCACCTTGAAGCTGATCGCGGACCTTGGCTGCGATCGCGCGATAGATTGCCGCATGTGGCCCGCTGGGCTCGCTCTCGACCACGGGGGTCCCGGCATCCGAGGTGGTGCGGATCGAAATATGCAGTGGAATTTCTCCGAGGAACGGTACTCCAAGGCGCTCGGCCTCGTGCCGCGCCCCGCCATGGCCGAAGATATCGGACTTCGTGCCGCAATGCGGGCACTGGAAATAGCTCATGTTCTCGATGATGCCGAGCACCGGCACATTGACCTTCCTGAACATCGCCAGCCCGCGCCGCGCATCGATCAGCGACAGATCCTGAGGCGTCGAGATGATGATGGCGCCCTTGAGCGGCACGGTCTGCGCCAGCGTGAGCTGCG
Source organism: Bradyrhizobium sp. (assembly GCF_027451485.1). Lineage (GTDB taxonomy): Bacteria > Pseudomonadota > Alphaproteobacteria > Rhizobiales > Xanthobacteraceae > Bradyrhizobium. Next base: position 2,908 of record NZ_DAIDJE010000045.1, on the reverse strand, counting down.
CATCGCCGGTGCCTGGCGGCATGTCGACCACCAGCACGTCCAGCTTGCCCCATACGACATCGCGCAGCATCTGCGTCACAGCGGACATCACCATCGGCCCCCGCCAGATCATCGCGGTCTCCTCCTCCACGAGGAAACCGATCGACATGATCGACAGGCCGAAGCGCTGAAGCGGAATCATCTTGCGGTCGTCGCTAAGCTGCGGCTTCTCGCGCAGCCCGGTCAAACGCGGTACGGACGGCCCATAGATGTCGGCATCGAGCAGGCCGACGCGCAGGCCGAGATCGCGCAAGCCGAGCGCCAGATTTAGCGCGGTGGTGGATTTGCCGACGCCGCCCTTTCCGGAAGCCACCGCAATGATGGCTGCAACGCCCGGAATTTCCGCCTGCTTGGCCATCGGCGAAGCCCCGCCCGGCGGCCGATGGCTGGCAACGTTCTGTACGCCCTGAGCATGGCGATGCTGCGGGGGTGGAGCAGCCGAACCAGCTTTTCGTTCGGCCGTCAGCGCGACCATCGCAACCTCGACGCCGGGAATGGCGCGCACAGCGGCCTCCGCAGCCGCACGCACGCTTTCCCAGGCGCGCGCTTCACTCGCCTCGACATTAATGGAAAAGAACACCTTGCCGTCACTGGCCGAGATCGGTGACAGCACGCCGGCATTCGTGAGGGCCACGCCGCGCGGCGTGGCCACCTTGGCAAGGGCGTCCTGAACCTGTTGTTGCGTCACGCCCACGGGCATCTCCTGACTCTTGTCGGCGATACAATGAGGCACGAACGCCTTCGATTTTCATCAAAGAGCGATCATGCCTTCGCCTGTTTCAGCATGAACTCGTGCCAGCACGTCGTCTTTGTCGCAAGGCAAATATGCTGCACCAAGCTTGATCCAGCGCTCCGGTTCATGGTCTGGAGCGGTCCCGCGAAGGCTACTTCCTGCCGACGTCGTCCGCCCGCATCGAAGGAGCCGAAGTGCCCTGCTCCTTGGCGGCCTCATAGTTCAATTCGATCATGACGCCGTTGGGGTCGTTGACGAAGATCTGCCAGAGGTCACCGCCAGGAACCTGCCGCGCATCGAATGGCATGTTCTTCGACTTGAGCCGCGATTTCATCGCGTCGAAACCCCGGCTCACGAAGGCGACATGATGGACTACGCCGGAATCCGGCTTTTGTGCCTCTTCGGTCGGCGAAATATCGACCAGGTGAACCACCGCCTTGCCCTCGCTGTACATCCAGGCGCCCGGAAAGGCGAAATTCGGCCGATCGCCCTTTTCAAGGCCCAGAACGTCCTCGTAGAACCGAACGGTATCGGCGAGCTTGCGGGTCCGGATATTGAAGTGATCAAGCACGCCTACGCTCATGCCCATATGATCTCTCTCCCCTTTTTTGTTTTGAAACTCGACTATCAGGTCATGCTAGCATAAAACCCAGCCCGCCCGCCAAATAGCGGCCCACCCCTCGAGGTGATGCGCTGTGGCGGCGGGTAAGGCGGAGCCTGTTTCGCGCGCCGAACCAGTTTACCGCTCCCTTCACGAACATGCCCGGCCTGATCAATGCGCCGGCAGAACCCCAGGATTGCACAAATGGCTAAAGTCGCTTTTCTCGGTCTCGGCGTCATGGGCTTTCCCATGGCAGGACATCTCGTCGTCAAGGGCGGCCACGAGGTGACGGTGTACAACCGGACGCCGGCCAAGGCCAAAGCCTGGGCCGAGAAGTTCAAGGGCAAGACCGCAGCCACGCCCAAGGCCGCTGCCGAAGGTCAGGATTTCGTTATGGCCTGCGTCGGCAACGACAACGACCTGCGCGCCATCACGATCGGCCCTGACGGGGCGTTCGCCGGAATGAAGAAGGGCGCGACCTTTGTCGATCATACGACCGCGTCGGCCGAGGTTGCGCGCGAACTCGATGCGGCTGCCGCCAAGGGCGGCTTCAAATTCGTCGATGCGCCGGTGTCGGGCGGACAGGCCGGCGCCGAGAACGGCGTGCTCACGGTGATGTGCGGCGGCAATGAAGATGCCTATGCCGGTGCTGAGCCGATCATCGCCGCCTATGCCAGGATGTGCAAACGGCTCGGTCCGGCCGGCGCCGGACAGCTCACCAAGATGGTCAATCAGATCTGCATCGCCGGCCTCGTGCAGGGGCTCTCGGAAGGCATCCATTTTGCGAAGAAGTCGGGCCTGGACATCGCTTCCGTGATCGAAACCATTTCCAAGGGCGCGGCGCAGTCCTGGCAGATGGAGAACCGCTACAAGACCATGAACGAGAGCAAGTACGACTTCGGCTTTGCAGTGGAATGGATGCGCAAGGACCTGTCGATCTGCATCTCGGAAGCCCGCCGCAACGGCGCGCATCTGCCGGTCACCGCGCTGGTCGACCAGTTCTACTCTGAAGTGGAGAAGATGGGCGGCAAGCGCTGGGATACGTCGAGCCTGTTGGCGCGGCTGGAGCGCTGATGCGCGGCGGCGCCATCATCGACAAGGTGGCGCCCCGCCAGAGAAGGTCCTGACGCGAGAGGCGTCGGGAGTTCACACCAATGGGTTGGAGGGCGGGGTGAATTCGGTTGAGATTGCCAAACACACCCTGCTTCAATTCGGACTTATCCTGACCATCGGCATCCTCACCGGCTTTCTGGCTCAAAAGATCAGAATTCCCGACGTCGCACTGTTTCTGATCGTCGGCATGGGCGTCGGACCGGCGGGCCTCGGTCTGGTGAACATCGAGGCGGATTCGGCTTTGAACCAGATCGTCCTGCTTTTCGGGGCGAGCTACATTCTGTTTGACGGCGGCGCATCCCTGCGGCTCGAGGTCTTGAAGCGGGTCTGGATCACGATTGTGGTGATCGCGACCGTCGGGGTTGTCATCACTGCGGCTGTGACCGGAATTGCCGCTTATCTTGTACTGGGCAGCCCGCTTG
>NZ_DAIDJE010000044.1 GCF_027451485.1 Bradyrhizobium sp. | reverse complement strand
GTCACGCGATCTCGCAAAGCTCGGGCAAACCATGCCGCGAGAATGCGAGGGTGTGACCAAATGGTTTACGTCATTCCCGGGCGCGCGTGAGCGCGAACCGGGAATCCATAATGGCGCCCTGTTGCTGGGAGGAATGGATTCTCTGATGTGCAACTGCACATCAAAGCCTGCGCCTTCAGCGCAAAATAGCTTCGCTATTTTATCGCGACGGCGCCTCCCGGAGCGACAAAACGAGTTGTTTGACAAGTAGATCAGGAAACGATCGCACGGGCCTCGGCGGCCGGCGCGAAGCAGGATGGTGCCCAGGGGCGGGATCGAACCACCGACACTGCGATTTTCAGTCGCATGCTCTACCAACTGAGCTACCTGGGCGTTCCCGGCCGGCCCAAAAGGCCGGAGGGAGCGGCGGTTTATAGTCAGGCAACGCGGCTCTGTCCACCACGCTTCGCCTGCCTGTCCGAAACGGCTTCGCGCGGCGCGGCCACGCGCAAACGGGGCGGCGAATCGTGTCCGCCAGGGCCCAGAAGACGGCGCCGGACGATTTGGTAAATCAATGAAACCAATGAAGGATTTCCGATTCGATCAATCGTTGTCGTCGTCTTCATCGGGGCGCGTGGGGATCACATAGGAGCCCGACAGCCAGCGATTGAGATCGACGTCGCGGCAGCGGGTCGAGCAGAACGGGCGGCTTTCTTTGGTCGAAGGCTTGCCGCAGATCGGGCACGGCTTTGCCTTCGTCCCCTCCGGCGAGGCGTGGCCGGGCGACCTAGCCGGCATTCAGCCAGCCGAAGCGAATCGGGAACCCCTCGCCGCCGAGCAGCGTCACCGTCTCGTAAAGGGGCAGCCCGACGACATTGGTGTAGGAGCCGACCAACTTGACCACGAACGATCCGGCGATGCCCTGCACGGCGTAGCCGCCGGCTTTGCCGCGCCATTCGCCGGAGCCGATATAGGCCTGGATATCGTCTTCGGAGAGCCGCTTGAAGCGCACGCGGCTTTCAATCAGGCGCTGGCGGAAGGCTTCCTTCGGGGTCACCAGGCAGATCGCGGTGTAGACGCGGTGATTGCGGCCCGACAGCAGCCGCAGGCATTGCGCGGCCTCGTCAACCAGATTGGCCTTCGGCAGGATGCGCCGCCCGACCGCGACCACGGTGTCGGCGGCGAGAATGAAAGAACCGCGCAGTTCATCGTCGAGTTGCACCGATTTCAGCGCAGCGTCGGCCTTGGCGCGGGCGAGGCGGTTGGCGCAGGCGCGCGGCAACTCGCCGCGCCGCGGCGTCTCATCGACATCCGCGGGGCGCAGCGCATCCGGCTCGATGCCGGCCTGGTTGAGCAGGCTGAGACGTCGCGGCGAACCTGAAGCGAGAACCAGTTTGGGGCGGCCAAGCATGCGGGGTGAGGTCGGCGGATTCGAGGAAAGCGCTGAATGCGCGCGGAACCTATCGGAAGGCTCACCCCGAGACAACCATGCATTCGTCTGCGGACATGCCTCGCGGCGCTGACATCCCGCCGTCACGAAGATGCAGCACCACCTCGCAGTTCGTCGCGCGGCAACGGCTCGCGGAACCGGTTCGTCCCGCTTTGTAACCGCCCCGTCAGCCGTTCGCTGCGCCGACTTTCGAAAACCGCTTGCGAATGCGCCGCAAGAGGCCGTCGCATACCTCGCGATAGGCATTGAGTTTCTGTTCGCGGCTGCCGTCTGTTCCGGTAGGGTCCGGCGTGGGCCAGTATTCGACATCGGCCGCGAGCGTCCGCGTCAGCTCCAGCGCCTTGTGATGCGCCTCCGGCGACAACGTGATGATGAGATCGAAATTGAGGCCTTCCCAGTCGTCCAGCTCCTCGAAGGTCATCGGCTTGTGCTGGGAGATGTCCTGGCCGAGTTCAGCCATCACGGCGACCGCGAAGGGATCCAGCTCGCCCTTCCGGACGCCGGCAGAGCGAACATACAGGGCCTGCGGGAACATCTGCTGCAGCAGGCTTTCCGCCATCGGCGAGCGGACACTGTTGAGGGCGCAGGCAAACAGCACGGCTTGCGGAGCGCGCGAGGGCGGCGCCGCCATATCAGGACTTTTTCGGTTGGCGCATGACTTTCGCGCAACCGCATCTTGCGTTCGTCGCGACAGGAAACCGGTGCCCGGCTTTCTTCGGGGTCATGCGCTACCCCTTCCAGTGCAGGACGCAGATCAGCGTGAACAGGCGGCGGGCGGTTTCGAAATCCACCCGCACCTTGCCCTTCAGCCGCTCCTGCAGCGTGCGCGATCCTTCATCGTGGATGCCGCGGCGGCCCATGTCGATCGCCTCGATCCTATCCGGCGTGGCGGTGCGGATCGCCTGATAGTAGCTGTCGCAGATCATGAAATAATCTTTGACGATTCGCCGGAACGGGGTCAGCGACAACAAATGCGCCACCACCGGCGTGCCGTCCTCGCGGCGAATGTCGAAAGCGAGACGATTGCCGGTGATGCTCAGATGCAGCGTAAAGGGTCCCTCTTGGACACCCTCCGGCGCGAACAGGTTCTGCTCGATCAGGTCGTAGATCGCGATCGCGCGCTCGTGCTCGATGTCCGGCCCCGAGCGGCCGATCGATTCCTCATCGAGCGTGACCCCGACGATGCGGTTCTTGGAATCGTCTGCTGGCGGCGTGTTCATGACAGGTTGAGGCGTATCCCGACCGAGCGCGAATGGGCCTCGAGGCCTTCGGCCTGGCCGAGCGTCATCGCCGCCGGGCCGAGCTGACGCAACTGGTCCGGCCCGCATTTGAGCACCGACGTCCGCTTCATGAAGTCGAGCACGCCGAGACCGGACGAGAATCGCGCCGAGCGCGCCGTCGGCAGCACGTGGTTGGAGCCCCCGACATAGTCGCCGATCGCTTCCGGCGTGTGCGGCCCGAGAAATACCGCGCCGGCATTGCGGATTTTCACCGCCAGGTTTTCCGGATCCTCCGTCATGATTTCCAGGTGCTCGGCGGCGAGCGCGTCCGCAAGCCGGACCGACTCGTCCAGCGCCTTTACCTTGATGATGCCGCCGAAATCCCGCCAGGAGGCGCGCGCGATCTCCGCCCGCGGCAGTGTCGAAAGCTGCGTCTCGACCGCGCGCACAACATCGTCGGCCAGACCGGCGTCATCGGTGATCAGGATCGACTGCGCGCTGGCGTCATGCTCGGCCTGGGCGAGCAGATCGGCGGCGATCCAGGCGGGATTCGCCGATTGGTCTGCGATGACCAGTACCTCGGACGGCCCCGCGATCATGTCGATGCCGACCTTGCCGAAGACCAGCCGCTTGGCGGCCGCGACATAGGCGTTGCCGGGCCCGACGATCTTGGCAACCGGCGCGATGGTCGCGGTGCCGTACGCCAAAGCCGCCACGGCCTGCGCACCGCCGACGCGGTAGATTTCCGAAACGCCGGCAAGATGCGCGGCCGCCAGCACCAGCGGATTGAGCCTGCCGTCGGGCGAGGGCACCACCATCACCAAGCGGTCGACCCCGGCCACCTTCGCCGGCACCGCGTTCATGAGGACCGAGGACGGATAGGCAGCGGTGCCGCCGGGAACATAGAGCCCGACCGATTCGATCGCGCTCCAGCGCCAGCCGAGTTCGACACCGAGCGCGTCGGTAAAGCGCTCGTCCTTCGGCAACTGCCGGCGATGGAAACTTTCAATGCGGTCGCGCGCCAGTTCGAGCGCCGCGACCGTTTCGCGATCGCAAGCCTTGACCGCCTGCGCGATCTCGTCAGCGCCGATCCGAAGTTTCGAGGCGGTGAGGTCGAGCCGGTCGAACCGGCTTGTCGCCTCGATCAACGCGGTGTCGCCGCGGCTCGCCACGTCGTCGACGATCCGGCGGCAGGCCGCCTCGACGTCGGCGGCGACCTCGCGTTTGATCGCGAGGAAAGCGGCGAATCGGGACGCAAAATCGGCGCTGGAGGTATCGAGGAGAACGGGCATCACGGGTTTCCGGGGTCGCAAGGTCTCAACGTAAAGGCTTCTGCTCCATGGCGCGAGGCCAAATCGCCGTCAACCCTCGAAGAGGGCCGGTCCTCCCGACCGCCTTTGGAATAAGCCGGTTCCTCACGAAGCAGGAAGAACCTAATCGCTGATGCGCTCGATGCGAGCGCCGCAGGCAGAGAGTTTTTCCTCCAGCCGCTCAAACCCACGGTCGAGATGGTAGACGCGGTTCACCATGGTCTCGCCCTCGGCGGCCAGCCCCGCGATCACCAGCGAGACAGAGGCGCGCAGGTCGGTTGCCATGACCGGCGCGCCGCGCAACTCGCCGATGCCGTGGACCGTTGCGGTCTCGCCGTCGAGCTGGATGCGCGCGCCAAACCGCGCCAGTTCCTGCACATGCATGAAGCGATTCTCGAAAATCGTCTCGGTGATCCGGGAAGCGCCGCTGGCGCGGGTCATCAGCGCCATCAGCTGGGCCTGGAGGTCGGTCGGGAAACCCGGGAACGGTGCGGTCGAGACCGTTACCGGTTTAATGCCAGCGCCGTTGCGGGCGATGCGAATGCCTTCGCCGTTGGCCGTCACCACCGCCCCGGCCTCCGACAATACATCGAGCGCGGCCTGCAAAAGGCCCGGCCGCGCGCCGCTCAGGAGAACATCGCCGCCGGCCATCGCCACCGCCATCGCGTAGGTTCCGGCCTCGATGCGGTCGGGCAGCACGGTGTGCCGGGCGCCGTGAAGTTTGGTCACGCCTTCGATAACGATGCGCGGCGTGCCGGCGCCGGTGACGCGCGCTCCCATCTTGTTGAGGCAATCGGCGACATCGACAATTTCCGGCTCGCAGGCGGCATTGGTGATGACGGTCGCCCCTTTCGCCAGCGTTGCCGCCATCAGCGCGACATGGGTCCCCGAAACCGTCACCTTCGGAAAATCGATTTCTGCCCCGCTCAGTCCACCGGGCGCTTTCGCAACGACATAGCCGCCGTCGATCGCGATGTCGGCGCCGAGCCTTTGCAGGGCCATGATCAAGAGATCGACCGGACGCGTGCCGATGGCGCAGCCGCCGGGCAGCGAAACTCTCGCTTCGTGCATCCGCGCCACCAGCGGTGCGATAACCCAGAAGCTTGCACGCATCCGCGATACCAGTTCGTAAGGCGCTGTCGTGTCGATGATGTCAGCGGCGGAGATGTGCAGCGTCTGACCCTGGTATTCGCGGTCACCGGGCCGCTTCCCGACGGACATGATGTCGACGCCATGATTGCCGAGAATCCGTTGTAGCTGCGCGACGTCGGCAAGCCGAGGAACGTTGTCCAGGATCAGCGTCTCGTCGGTCAAGAGACCGGCAATCATCAGCGGCAAGGCGGCATTCTTGGCGCCGGAAATCTGGATGGTGCCGTTAAGCGCGCGACCACCGATGATACGAATGCGATCCATTCCAAATGCCTGTTGTTTAATGAGGCGAGCTATAGGGCCAATGCTGAGCCCGAAGCAAATCGTTCAAACCACCAGCAGCCAAACGCCTTCACCTTTGCGGCGAATTGATGGGAAAGGACGGCGATGAAGGCTCTGCCGGGCGAATCACGGCGAAAGAATAGCCTGACCGGCTCGGACCGGCGGCAATTGCTAAGGTAGGCGGCCGACGCTACAGGGCCGGCCTCGCCGAATCGTTGAGATAGCCATGCAAGGCGGCAACGACCTGGGCTCCCTCGCCGATTGCGCCACCCACGCGCTTGACCGAACCCGAACGGACGTCGCCGACGGCGAAGACGCCGGGCACCGAGGTTTCCAGCACGGAGGCCGGAATAGCTCCGCCGTTTTGCGCGCCCGTGACGACGAAGCCGGCGCGATCGACCGTCACGCCACATCCCCCGAGCCATCCGGTCGCCGGATCGGCGCCAACGAACAGGAACAGATTGCCGGCAGCGAATCTGTTCTCACCGGGCGCGAGGCGGCTCTGCCAGCGAACGCCTTCGAGCGCACCTTCCGGGGTGCCTTCAAGTCCCGTGACCTCTGCATTGAAGATCAGTTCGATATTGGCCGACGCCTCGATCCGCTCGATGAGATAGCGCGACATGCTCGCGCCAAGGCCGCCGCCGCGGATCACCATCTGAACCTTGCGGGCATGACCGGAGAGAAACACTGCGGCCTGGCCGGCGGAATTGCCGCCGCCGACCAGAACAACCTGCTGTTCTGTGCACAGGCGGGCCTCGATCGGAGACGCCCAATACCAGACGCCGCGGCCCTCAAACTCGGCGAGGCGTGCGATGTCGGGCCGGCGGTAGCGCGCGCCGCTGGCGATCACGACCGCGCGCGCCCGTACCACATCACCGTTGTCGAGCGTCAGGGCAAATGCGCCGTCGGCGCGCGAACAATCGAGCGATTTGACCTCGACCGGGATCATGATGTCGGCACCGAACTTCTGCGCCTGGTTGAAGGCGCGCGCCATCAGCGCGTGTCCTGAGATGCCGGTCGGGAAACCGAGGTAGTTTTCGATTCGGGCGCTGGCGCCCGCCTGTCCGCCGAAGGCGCGGGTATCGCATACCGCGACCGCCAGACCTTCCGAAGCGGCATAAACAGCGGTCGACATGCCCGCCGGGCCCGAACCGACCACCACCACGTCGTAAATCTTGTCTTTCGGGACCGCGCGCACCATGCCGATGGCGCGGGCGAGTTCGGCTTCGCCCGGATTGCGCAGCACGGCGCCATCGGGCGTCACCACCAGCGGCAGATCGGCGGGCGAGGGCGAGTAGCGCGCGATCACCTCGGCGGCATCTGGATCGACGTGCGGACAAAGCAGATGATGCGGATAGCCGTTGCGGGCGAGGAATCCCTGAAGGCGAACGACGCCGGCGGAATTCGCAGGCCCGATCAGCACCGGTCCGCCGGCGCCACCCCGGATCAGGCTGACGCGGCGCAGGATCAGCGCGCGCATGATGCGCTCGCCAAGATCCGCTTCGGCAACCATCAGCGCGCGCAACCGCTCCGGCGGAATCAACAGCGTGCGGACCTCGCCTTCGGCATGGCCGTCGACCAGCGCCGCCCGCTCCGATAGTTGGCCGATCTCGGCCAGGAACTGGCCCGGTCCCTGGTCGATGATCGGCGTGACACGGCCAAGGCCGTCGCGATGGGTGATGGCGACGTGGCCGGACAGCACGACAAACATGCCCGGTCCGGGCTTGCCGGTCAGGAACAGGGCATCGCCGCTCTCGTAGATGCGTTCCTCGCCGAACCGGCGGATGCGCGCGATTTCCTGGGCAGTCAAGGTCGGGAAGGTCTCCTCAAAGCGCGGGAAGGCGTTGGCGAGGCTGACGCTCCCGTTCGCTTCTTGTCCCATGATGGCCTGCTCTGACATTTCCCATCACCTCGTCCGGAAAAACCGCGACGGTCGATATCGCCCACCGGGCGCACGGCAGATAGCCGGCTATTTGCCCGGGACTTCCTCGGCCCGATCGCCAGGCTCCTCATCGGAAGGCGGCGACGTGAAATCCGCCCGCTCGCGGGCTTGCAACTTTCGCCGCTTGAGATTTTCCCGCAATGCTAGCTTCAAGCGATCCTGGCGATTGGCTCGGGCAGCTTGACTGACCGGCCGGCCGCTTCCGTCCTCGTTCATGGTCGACCTGCGTTCGGCCCGCCCTGACTGCATCCGCCGCAGAAAGAAGGCAGTGTGCCGCTGTGGGCCTCAATTGCGGCTATTTCGGCGATGGCGTGGATTCCCCGCGCTTGCGTGCCCCCTGACCTTGTGGCAAGGATCGCCCGCGCTGTGGAGCCCTTTTTGGCCGATTCCGTTGATCCAGTGCCCCGGTTCTGACCAGCGTACGCTGCCGTAGCTCAGTGGTAGAGCACTCCATTGGTAATGGAGAGGTCGACAGTTCAATCCTGTCCGGCAGCACCAGACCTCGCAAATATGCAGGATTGCGCGGGGTCCGGCAGTGGCGTTCCGGCTGCGCCGTGGTTCGAGATTAAGGCTTCATTAGGGCTTTGTTAAGCTGCCCTTAAGCACAAATTCGTGTTGCTCCCCAGTATGTTGGGTTATCGGCGACTGTGGCCGATCAGTGACAGCTTTTTACTCAAAACGTGTCTAAGTGCGCGCCATGGACGGGCGCAGAAGGCGCACGATCTGAAACGCGGACTCATCTCTGGAGACCAACAATGAAGAAGTTTCTGCTTGCAACTGTGGCCCTCGTCGCCCTCGGCGCGACCGTGCCAGCACTCGCTGCCGACCTTCCCGCGCGCCAGCGCGCGCCGGCATATACCAAGGCCCCGCCCTATGCCGCGCCGCTCTACAACTGGACCGGCTTCTATATCGGCGGCCATCTTGGTGGCGTTTTCTCGGGCAACAACAATTTCGGCGGCCTCGCCACCGGCAACGACGGCAACGGCCGTTTTCTCGGCGGCCTTCAGGGCGGCGCTGATTACCAGTTCGCGCCGAACTGGGTGATCGGTGCGGAAGCCGAATATTCCTGGATCGCCGGCAACAACGGCAGCATCGTCTTCCCGAATGGCAGCATCTACACCAATAGCCAGCGTGGCCTCGGCTCCGTCACCGGCCGCATTGGATACACCTGGGGTCCGGGCCTGCTCTACGTGAAGGGCGGTTATGCCTTTGCCGATAACAACCAATCGCTGATTGTCGGCGGCGCGGCGACCCCGTTCGCCCTCAGCGGCAACCAGAGCAACGGCTGGACCGTCGGCGCTGGTCTTGAATACATGCTGACCCAGAACTGGTCGGCCAAGATCGAGTACCAGTACTACAACTTCGGCGATTCGAGCTTCACCACGCCGGCCCCGCTGCCGTCGTACGGCAACTTCCGCACCGACGATCACGTCGTGAAGGCGGGCATCAATTACCGCTTCAACTGGGGAGGTCCGGTGGTCGCGAGGTACTGATCCCTTCGCAAGATCACGCGGTTAGAAAAGGCCGGCCTCGCGCCGGCCTTTTTGCTTTTGCCAGGCCACGAAAGGCGGATGCGTTCCTCGCCAATGATCCTGGCGGCATACGGTTCGGCTTTCCGCGGGGCGAAGACCTTGCGGTCGTGGACTTGCTGGCGCCGGGGAGTTCCTCCAGTTTTGCCCGGCCCGCATCCCGTTTTCGGCTGGCGCCCCGCCGTCAGTACGGCTAAGCCGATGATGACAGGCCAACAAGACCCGAGACGATGAAGCAAGACGCAGTTCAGTCCTCAGCAGAGGCATTGCGCTATCCCTGGGAAAACCACCCCGGCCCCGATCAGGTGGTTGAGATCATGCCCGGCCTGCTCTGGGTGCGGCTGAAACTGCCGTTCCGGCTCAACCATGTGAACATCTACCTGCTCGCCGATGGCGAGAGCTGGGTGATGGTGGATTCCGGCTTCGGCAATGAGGAAACGATCGCCGCCTGGACAAGCTTGTTCGAGGGACCGCTCGCCGGAGTCAAGATCAGCCGGTTGATCGTCACGCACTCACATCCCGATCACGTGGGCCTCGCCGGCTGGGTGGTCGAGCGATTCGGTTGCCCGCTCTACATGTCTCAGGTCGAATATCTGCAGTCGGTTTATCACCAGAACCGCGGCACCGAAGAACGCAAGCAGGCGCAGCGCCTGTTCTTCCGCCGCCACGGCATGGACGAGAACCTGACCGACAAGCTGCTCGGGCGCGGTCAGGAGTATCTGACACGGGTCTCGACCTTGCCGGCCTCCTATCGCCGCATCTCGCATGGCGACGAGATTTCGATCGGCACGCGCCGCTTCAAGGTTATCACCGGCGGCGGCCATGCGCTCGATCAGGTGATGCTCTATTGCGCCGCCGACAAGCTGTTTCTGTCGGCCGACCAGGTGCTGAGCAAGATTTCTCCGAACGTCAGCGTCTGGGCGGTCGAACCCGAACAGAACTCGCTCGGCGAATATCTGGCTTCGCTGGCAAGCCTCACCACCACCCTGCCCTATGATCTCCTGGTGCTGCCCGGCCACGGCGTGCCGTTCTACGGCTTGAAGACGCGGATCAAACAGCTCGCCGATCACCATGAAGAACGATGCCGGCTGATCGCGGACGCGTGTCGCGAAACGCCCAGGACGTCGGCGGAGCTGGTGCCCATCGTATTCCACAAGCACGTGCTGGATGCACATCAGATGGGATTTGCCGCCGGCGAACTGGTCGCGCATGTCAACTACATGCTGGTCGAGGGCCGTCTCACCGTCGAGGAGACCGACGGCATGCTCTGCTATCGGACGACATGAGCCACGCAACGCCGCCCGGTTCATCGGCGGCGCGACGCGACGCCTGAATTTACGCGAGCAGATTGAACAGTTTTGCCGCGGTCCGGCCGAGAATGCCGGCCTTCTCCTCATCGCTCAGCGAAGTGCACGCAAAGATATGGTCCACCGGGCTGAGCTGCCAGGGATAGGGATAATCGCTGCCGAGGATGATCTGTCCCGCACCGACCTGCGCGGCGAGATGACGGATCGCCTCCGGCGTGAAGACCAGTGAATCGAAATAGATCTGCCTCAGATATTCCGTCGGCTTCTTCTTCAGCTTGATCTCGGGATTGCAGCCCTTGGGTCCGACCAGGCAGGCATGATCGGATCGATCGGCATACGACGCGAGATAGCCGCCGCCATGCGCGGCGATGATCTTCAGGCGGGGGAACCGATCGAGCGTTCCTTCGAAGATCAGATGCGACAGCGCAATCGTGGTGTCCAGCGGATTGCCGATGGTGTTGTCGAGCCAGCCGTTGCCGGCCAGCCTGTTCTTCCTGAGTTCGGGAATGCCGCGCGGATGAATGAACAAGGGCGCGCCGAGATCTTCGGCCTTGGCCCAGACGGGATCGAATTTCGGATCGGAGAAATCGACGCCGTTGACGGAGCCGCCGATGGCGGCACCCTTCAAGCCCTGCTTCTTGATCGCGATCTCCAGTTCCTGCACGGCAAGATCAGGCGCCTGCAACGTCAGCGAGGCAAAGGCGGCGAAGCGGTCCGAATGCGCGGCGCAGAATTCGGCGAGCTTCTCGTTCTGGATTTTCACGATCTGCGCCGCGAGATCGCGCTCCTTGTCATACCAGAACGGGTTGATCGACAGGATTTCCATGTCCACCGCCTGCGCGTCCATCGCCGCAAGCCGCTGCCTGAGATCAATGAACGTCTCCTCGGCCCCGTTGACGGGGCCGGCCTGGCGCCTGCGGCCCTCTTCGCCGAGCAGGCTGCCTGCCTCGTGGAAATTGCAATGGGCATGCACATCGATGGTCTTGACCCGCTTCCCGTTCACCGTGACCGGGAGCTTTTGCCGCGCCGGCTGTTGCGCGTGCGCGCCGTGCGAGAGACCGCAGCCGCAAAAGAAAATGCCGGTTGCGGCATGCGTGCCCGCTTTGAGAAAATCGCGGCGCGTTGTCATGACACCCCCCACAGTTCTTATCGGCGTGCCGTGCTCGCCTGTTTGTCCGCCGTGAATCGGCGGTTGTTTGGGCTGACAGGGTAAAACAAACAGCGACGCATGGGCAAGGCGCGCGGTTTTCACATCGTCACTGCTAGGAGAGAGGATTTGCATGCCTGCCGCGAAGGTTGCGAATGGCAGAAGCGGACCGCTGGAGATCAGTGCCTGAGGATGCGGGCGAGGAAGGCCTTCGCGCGCGCGGAAGCCGGCGCGCTGAAAAAAGTGGCCGCTTCGGATGTTTCGACGATTTCGCCGCCATCCATGAACAGCACGCGATTGGCGACATTGCGGGCAAAGCCCATCTCATGGGTAACGCAGAGCATCGTCATGCCCTGCCTGGCGAGCGACGTCATCACATCCAGCACCTCGTTGACCATTTCCGGATCGAGCGCCGACGTCGGCTCGTCGAACAGCATCACTTCCGGGTCAAGCGCCAGCGCCCGTGCAATCGCCACACGCTGCTGCTGTCCGCCGGATAGCTGCGCCGGATATTTCGTGACGTGGGCGGAGAGCCCGACCCGCGCCAGCAACGCATGCGCCTTATCTTCGGCCGCGGCCTTTGGCCGTTTCAAAACCTTGGTTTGCGCTATCGTCACATTGCTCAGCACGGACAGGTGCGGAAAAAGTTCAAAGCTCTGGAACACCATGCCGACCGAGCGACGCAGCGCAGCCATATGGGTCACGCCGGGCGCGAGGCGGAAGTCGCCGACCTTTATCTGCCCGACATCAAAACTCTCAAGTCCGTTCACGGTTTTGATCAGCGTGCTTTTGCCCGAGCCAGACGGACCGCAGATCACCACGACTTCGCCACGCGCGATCTCGGCGCTGCAATCCTTAAGAGCCTGAAACGAACCGTATGACTTCGACACATGGCTGATCGAGATCATCAACGCCCTCCATAGGCAAGACGGCTTTGCAGGCTTTTGACGAACTGCGAGGCGGTGTAACTGAACAGGAAATAGACGACACCGACCGTCAGATACATCTCGACCAGGCGGCCGTCGCGCTGGGCAATCTTGGACGCCGCGCCAAGCAGATCGGTTGCGGAAATGACGTAAACCGGCGAGGTGTCCTGACACAGGATGATGGTTTGCGTCAGCAGGATCGGCAGTACGTTGCGGATCGCTTGCGGGAAAAGAATGTAGACATAGGCGTGGAATTTGGGGAGGCCGAGCGCCTCGCAAGCCTCGTATTGGCCGGTCGAAATTGAACGGAAGCCGGCGCGCACGATCTCCGCGTAATAGGCCGCCTCAAACAGGATGAACGTGATAAAAATCGTCAGCGTCGCGCCGACCGCGACCGGCCGCCCGCCGTTGACAAGCCAGCCGATCGCCCAGGGCACAAGGAAGAAGATCCAGAAGATCACGAGGATCAGCGGGATCGAACGCATGACGTTGACGTACGCCGTGGCCAGGCCGGAGATAAATCGATTGCGCGACAATCGTGCCACCGCAAGCAGGCTGCCAAGGACGATGCCGCCGCCGACCCCGACCAGCGTGATCTGGATCGTGAACCATAGTCCGGTCAGCAGGAACGGCGCGGCGGAGACGATTGTGGAAAAATCGACACTCATTTGCGCCCGCCCCCGCTCGCAAGGCTCGGCAGCTGCGTCGCACGCTCGATCCAGTACATCAACGACCACGCGAGCAGCGCGATCACGAGATAGACGAGCGTCACGACGCCATAGGCTTCAAAGGTGCGGAAGGTGTTCTCGTTGATCTCGCGCGCTGTCGCAGTCAATTCGACGAGCCCGATCGTCAGGGCCACCGACGTGTTCTTGAAAATCGTCATGAACTCGTTGGTGAGTGTCGGCAGGATGATACGAAAGGCCTGCGGCAGCAGGATCTGCCGGTAGAGGCCGACCCGACCGAAACCCAGGGCGGCAGCCGCCTGGCTTTGGCCCGCCGGGAGCGCCTGCACGCCGGCGCGGACCTGTTCGGCGATTCGTGCCGCCGTGAACAGGCCGAGGCAAACCAGCGCCGGAACAAAGCTGCTCCACGGCGGATCCATCTGCTTGATTGCCAATCCCAGGCGTTCGGGCAGAAGCTCGGGGAGCACGAAGTACCAGAAGAACATCTGCACGAGCAGCGGGATGTTGCGGAAGGCCTCGACATAGACCCGGCCCAGCCTCGGCCAGATGCCGCCCGGCAGCGTCCGGGCTACGCCGATCATCGTTCCGACGACCAGCGAGATGGCCCAGGCGCCGAACGCCAGCGACACCGTCCAGGCGAGACCGCTCAGGATCCAGTCGATATAACGGCTGGCACCATCAGGCGTGGTCTCGAACAGCAACGACATCGCCAACCGCCTCCCGGGCCTTCGATTACCTCGCCCCCGTTGCGGGGAGAGGTCGGATTGCGAAGCAATCCGGATGAGGAAGATTCTCCGTGGAATTGAATGAGTCGAAAAAGCCCCTCACACAAACCATCTCTCCGCAAGCTGCGACGAGACGGGGAAGGGAGCTGTCGGCGCTCTTCGCGCCCTGTGTCACTGCCCGATGGCCTTGTCGCTCGGATTCTTGATCAGCGCCTTCAGCTCGGCCGATTGCGGGAAGTTCAGATTGATGTTCTTCGGAGGGATCGGGCTTTGGAACCACTTGGTATAGAGCTTGTCGTAAAGACCGGACTTCATCGCCTCGACCAGCGCGTCGTCGACCAGCTTTTTGAATTCAGTGTCCCCCTTCGCCATCATGATGCCGTAGGGATCGCTCGGATAGGCATCGCCTAGAAAGACGAAATTGTCCGGCGAAGGCGCGTTGGCTTTCAGCCCCGCAAGCAGAATATCGTCTTCCATGAAGGCGGAGGCACGGCCGGTCTCAACCAGCAGGATCGATTCGGCGTGGTCCTTGCCTTGCAGGATCTTCATGCCGAGGTGCTTCTCGGCATTGAGCTTGGCGACGAATTGCGCGGTGTTGGTGCCTTGTGTGACGACCACCGCCTTGCCTTTCAGATCGTCTGTCGTCTTCAGGTTGGAGGATTTCAGCGCGAGCCATTTGAATTGCGGCGCGTAGAAGATCACGGAGTAGGCGACCTCCTGCTGTCGCGCGATGGTGTTGGCGGTCGAACCGCACTCGATATCGACGGTGCCGTTCTTGACCAGCGGAATGCGGTTGGAAGAATTGACGGCCTGATAGGCGACCTTGAGATCAGGTTTGTTCAGCTTCGCCTTGACCTTGGTGACGACCAGATCGCACAACTCCAGCGAGAAGCCGATCGGCTTCTGATTGTTATCGAGATAGGAGAACGGCACCGAGGAGTCGCGGTGGCCGATCGTGATCGTGCCGGCGTCCTTGATCTTCTGTAATGTCGGACTGAGGCTCTGGGCCGATGCCGTTGTCGGCGCGAAAGCCAGCAAGGACAGCGCCACAAGGCCAATGGCTAATCTCGTCATGATGTACTCCCCTCCTCAAAAAATGCGTTCCGCAATCCTTACCTGACCGCTGCGATCGCGGCATCGACCGCATCGCCCAGCCGTTCGACGACCGTGTCGACCTGGGGCTTATCGATGATGAAGGGCGGTGCGATCAGTACGTGATCGCCATTCACGCCATCGATGGTGCCGCCCATCGGATAGACGCAAAGCCCGCGCGCCATGGCTTCGCGCTTGACCAACGCGTTGAGCTTCAATTCCGACGCAAAGGGTTTTTTGGAATCGACTTCCGATACCAGCTCCACGCAGCGGAACAGGCCGCGGCCACGAATGTCGCCGACGTGGTGATGGTTGGCAAAACGCTCTTCAAGGCGGCGTTGCAGGTGGCTTCCCATCGCCATCACGTTGTCCAGCAGATGATCGCGACGGATGACGTCCTGCACCGCAAGGCCGGCTGCGGCCGCCATCGGATGGCCCATATAGGTGTGACCATGCTGGAAAAAGCCGGAGCCTTCGGAGAAGGCTTCGAAAATCTTGCCGCTCAGGAGCGTGGCGCCGATCGGCTGGTAGCCGCCGCCGAGGCCCTTGGCGATCGCCATCAGATCGGGCGCGATGCCGTCCTGCTCGCACGCATGCAGCGTTCCGGTGCGGCCCATGCCGCACATGACTTCATCGAGAATGAGCAGCACGCCGTAGCGGTCGCAGATCGCGCGGATGCGCTTGAAATAATCGGCAACCGGCGGCACGGCGCCGCTGGTCGCACCGACCACGGTCTCGGCGACAAAGGCCATCACCTGATCTGACCCGAGCTCGAGGATCTTGTCTTCGAGCGCCTGTGCCGCGCGCGCCGCGTAATCGACGTCGCTCTCGCCCGGCTTCTGCCAGCGATAGGCGTAGCAGGGATCGATATGATGGGTCTCGATCAGAAGCGGCCGGAATTGCGAGCGGCGCCATTCATTGCCGCCGGTCGCGAGCGCCCCAAGCGTATTGCCATGATAGCTCTGGCGGCGGCCGATGATGTGCCGCCGCTGCGGCTCACCCTTCTCGACGAAATATTGCCGCGCCATTTTCAGCGCGGCTTCGATCGCCTCCGAGCCTCCGCTGACCAGATAGACATGATCGATTCCGGATGGCGCGGTCTCGACCAGCCGATCGGCGAGTTGTTCGGCAGCTTCGGTGGTGAAAAAACCGGTATGGGCGTAGGCCAGCTTGTCGAGTTGCTTGTGAAGCGCCTCGATCACATCGGGATGACCGTGGCCGAGACAAGACACTGCGGCGCCGCCGGACGCGTCGATATAGCTCTTGCCGTCCTTGTCGAACAATTCGATGCCTTTGCCGCCGACGGCGACCGGCATCTTGGCGTTGGCGGAGCGATGAAGGATGTGGGTCATGACGGCTTCTTGTTGCTTCTCGATTTCAGGTGGGTATTCAGCGCGGCAAGGTGCCCGTCGGAGTGCCGCAGCGAAGCCAGCGCGGCATCGCCGCCGCGGCCGGCGATAATCGCGCCAAGCACCTCGGCCACGGCAAAGGCGGGCGACATCGCATGGAAGAACGACGGGCTCTCGGTCGAAACGATGACCGCGTGCTGCGCGATCTGCGCCAACGGCGCGACCTCGCTGTCGGTGACCGCCACCACCGGAATACCTTGCGTGACGGCATATTCAGAAAGCTCGATGGTCAGGCGCGTATAAGGCATGACGCTTGCGACCAGCAGCACATCCTTGGGCGTTGCGCGCGCGAGCACATCGGAACCGGTGGCGCCAATGCCCTCGATGTGAACCGAACGGTCGCCAACAAGGCTGAGCACGTAATGGAGATGCCAGGCAATCGAATGGCTCGATCGCAATCCGAGGCAATAGATGCGGCGGGCTGATGCGAGCGCGCGGGCCGCATTCGCCAGCCGCTCCAGACCGGCAGGCGTGGCGAGCTTCTGAATTTGATGACCGATCGACGCCAGCATATCGGCGGCGAGCGCCTTGTCGCCCTTCAGTTTCTGACTGATGACCTGGACGCCGGCCTTGCCGGCAAAACCGAGCCCGCCATCGCGCACGGCCGCGGCATATAGCTCGCGCACCTCGTCGTAACCGTCCATGCCGAGACGCTTGGCCAGCCGGGTCATGGTCGCCGGCTGCACGCCAGCCTGCCGTGCCTGCTCGCGCATCGACAGCAGCGCCACGTCACGCGGGCGGTCGAGCACATAGCGCGCGCCTGCCTGCAACTGCGTGGGCATGTCGTCGAACGTCTGGATGATGCGTTCGGTCAGCGGGCCCCGATCCATGACCAATCCTAGGCTCCCCCCGGCGGCCTTTGCAACAATCGTTTCAAGTTCTGCCACTCCAATTCAATTGGATCACCGTCCACAACGATCGTCCTTGGAAAAGCTTGAGGAAGCGCCGTGGCTTGACGGCAGTGCTTGGCGGCCCCGGGCGGCGGCACACCGAAACTTGACCGAAATCAAAACCTTCCGGCGCCGAAGGTGGCATTCGATTGCGGCTCGACACGGGTTATAGAAACCCTCTAAAAAGGTTACTCTCATCTTCGGCCCAGCCCCAGTTCCAGGTTCCGCGATGGATTACAGCCAATTTTTTCGCACCGCCCTCGATCGCCTCCATGACGAACGGCGATACCGGGTTTTCGCCGATCTGGAACGGGTGGCCGGTCGTTTTCCTCATGCGCTGTGGCATTCGCCGGAAGGCGTGCGCAACGTGGTGATCTGGTGCTCCAACGATTACCTCGGCATGGGCCAGCATCCGAAGGTGGTCGGCGCAATGGTCGAGACCGCGACCCGCGTCGGCACCGGCGCCGGCGGCACGCGCAACATTGCCGGCACCCATCATCCGCTGGTGCAGCTTGAACAGGAACTCGCCGATTTGCATGGCAAGGAGGCCGCACTGCTCTTCACGTCCGGTTATGTCTCGAACCAGACCGGCATTGCGACCATCGCCAAGCTCATTCCGAACTGCCTGATCCTGTCGGATTCGCTGAACCACAATTCGATGATCGAGGGCGTTCGCCAGGCCGGCTGCGAGCGGCAGATCTTCCGTCATAGCGACCTGGCGCATCTGGAGGGGTTGCTGCGGGCCGCGGACCCCGACCGGCCGAAGCTGATCGTTTGCGAGAGCCTTTATTCGATGGACGGCGATATCGCGCCGCTGTCGAAAATCTGCGATCTCGCCGAAAAATATGGCGCCATGACCTATGTCGACGAGGTGCACGCGGTCGGCATGTATGGCCCGCGTGGCGGCGGCATCGCCGAGCGCGACGGCGTCATGGACCGCATCGATATTCTGGAGGGCACGCTTGCCAAGGCTTTCGGCTGCCTCGGCGGCTACATTGCCGGCTCGGCGGAAATGATCGACGCGGTCCGCTCCTATGCGCCCGGCTTCATCTTCACGACAGCGCTGCCGCCGGCGATCTGCTCCGCCGCGACCGCCGCGATCCGCCATCTGAAGGCGTCGAACTGGGAACGCGAGCGCCATCAGGAACGCGCGGCCCGCACCAAGGCGATTCTGAACGCCGCAGGCCTGCCGGTGATGTCGAGCGACACTCACATCGTTCCGTTGTTCGTCGGCGATCCCGAAAAGTGCAAGCGGGCCTCGGACCTGCTGCTGGAGGAACACGGGATCTACATCCAGCCGATCAACTATCCGACCGTGGCCAAGGGCACCGAACGTCTGCGGATCACGCCCTCACCCTACCACGAGGACGCGCTGATCGATCAGTTGGCCGAAGCCCTGTTGCAGGTCTGGGATCAGCTTGGGCTGCCGCTCAAGCAGAAGTCGCTGGCGGCGGAATAACGTTAATCCGCCGATCGCCGCCTCTGGCTGCCCCGCAACCATGATCGGCGGTGCGTTGCCGGCCTAGTCCGTCTATAATACCTCCCTGATTGATCGCCTCGAGCGATGGCGCCGAACGCGCAAAAACCTTAGGGAGTGAGCAGCAATGCTGCATGACTGGGGCGTGATCGCAGCCGCTTTCGGCTACATCGGCCTCCTGTTTTTCGTGGCGAGCTACGGCGACCGTCCCGCACCGACGCAGCGCGGCCGCGCCAGCGCGCTGATCTATCCGCTGTCACTGGCGATCTATTGCACCTCCTGGACCTTCTTCGGCTCGGTCGGCTTTGCCACCCGCACCAGCATCGACTTCCTGGCGATCTATATCGGCCCGATCCTGATGATCGGAATTTGCACGCCGCTGCTGCGCCGGGTGATCAAGCTCGCCAAATCGCAGAACATCACCTCGATCGCCGACTTCATCGCCGCGCGCTACGGCAAGAGCCAGGCGGTCGCAGCGACCGTGGCGCTGATCGCGCTCATCGGCTCGATTCCCTATATCGCGCTGCAGCTCAAGGCCGTCGCGTCCTCGCTTGAAACGATCCTGAGCGAGGACCAGGCGATTTCCTCGATCCCGGTACTTGGCGACATTGCACTGACCGCGACGCTCGCGATGGCCGCCTTCGCCGTGTTGTTCGGAACCCGCCAGACCGATGCGACCGAGCACCAGCATGGCCTGATGCTGGCGGTGGCGACCGAATCCATCGTCAAGCTCGTTGCCTTTATCGCCGCTGGCGCCTTCGTCACCTTCTGGATGTTTTCGCCGCACGAATTGATCGAGCGCGCGATGAAGACGCCGGAAGCCGTACGCGCCATCGGATATGAGCCATCGGTCGGCAACTTTCTGACCATGATCGTGCTGTCGTTCTGCGCGATCATGCTGCTGCCACGGCAGTTCCATGTCAGCGTGGTGGAGAATTCGACACCTTCGGAAGTCAGCCGCGCGCGCTGGCTGTTTCCGCTCTATCTCGTGGCGATCAACCTGTTCGTGGTCCCGATCGCGCTGGCCGGCCTCATCACGTTTCCATTCGGCGCAGTCGATCCGGACATGTTCGTGCTGGCGCTGCCGGTGGAGGGCAATGCACCGCTGCTCAGCATCGCTGTCTTCGTCGGAGGGCTGTCGGCAGCGACGGCCATGGTGATCGTGGAATGCGTCGCGCTTTCGGTCATGGTCTCGAACGACATCATCATGCCGCTGGTATTGCAGCGCCGCCGCGAAACGCCCGATGGTCAGCAGGATTTCGGCCGTTTCCTGCTCGGCACGCGGCGCTTCGCGATCTTCGCCATCATGGCAATGGCCTACTTCTATTATCGCGCGCTGGGCGATGCTGAACTGGTCTCGATCGGGCTACTGTCGTTTGCGGCGATTGCGCAGCTCGCGCCCGCCTTTTTCGGCGGACTGTTCTGGCAGCGCGCGACGGCACGGGGCGCCATGGGCGGGATGCTTGTCGGCTTTCTGATGTGGGCTTACACGCTGTTCCTGCCGAGTTTTCTGGACGGCACCCCCGCCGGGCTGGCATTCCTGCAAAACGGCCCGCTCGGGATCGGACCGCTCAGGCCGCAGGCGCTGTTCGGCTCCGATCTGCCGCAACTCATCCATGGCGTGCTGTGGTCGCTGTCGCTCAACATCCTGACCTATGTGCTGCTGTCGCTGTCGCGTCAGCCGTCGTCGATCGAACGGATGCAGGCGGATCTGTTCACCCCTAGCGTATTGACGCCGATGGCGCCGACCTTCCGCCGCTGGCGGACGACGGTGACCGTGCAGGACATCCAGAGCACGGTTGCGCAGTATCTGGGGCCGGATCGTGCCAGGGATTCCTTTGAAGCCTTTGCGGCGTCGCGCAACCTTCGTCTCGCGCCGTCGGCGCCCGCTGATTTCGAACTGCTTCAGCATGCCGAGCACCTGATCGCCTCATCGATCGGCGCGGCCTCCTCGCGCCTGGTGATGTCGCTGCTGTTGCGCAAGCGCACCGTCTCGGCCAAGGCTGCGCTGAAACTGCTCGACGATTCCCACGCGGCGTTGCATTTCAACCGCGAGATCCTTCAGACGGCGCTCAATCACGTGCGCCAGGGCATCGCGGTGTTCGACGCCGACCTGCAACTGATCTGCTCGAACCGCCAGTTCGGAGACATTCTGGGACTGGCGCCACACCTCGTGCAGATCGGCATTCCGCTGCGCGAGATCCTCGAATACATCACGACCGTCACGGCGGCGAGCACGCCTTCGGAATCTGCGGACAAGGAGGTTCTCGTCGAGCGGCGCCTGAAAGCCTATACTGCCGAGGGTGAGCCCTATCTCGAGCGCCTGCCCGACCGGCAGATGGTGATCGAGGTCCGCTCCAACCAAATGCCCGGCGGCGGCCTTGTCATCACTTTCTCGGACGTCACGCCGTCGTTCGAAGCCGCCGAAGCGCTGGAGCGTGCCAACGCCACGCTGGAAAAGCGCGTCCGCGACCGCACCGAGGAGCTGACACGGCTGAACTCGGAACTGGCGCTCGCCAAGAGCACGGCCGAAGACGCCAGCATCTCCAAGACGCGCTTCCTCGCCGCTGCGAGCCACGACATCCTTCAGCCGCTCAATGCGGCGCGGCTCTATGTGACTAGCCTGGTGGAACGCCAGAGCGGCGGCGAGGACTCAAGGCTGGTCGAGAACATCGACGATTCGCTGGAGGCGATCGAAGAAATCCTCGGGGCACTTCTGGACATCTCGCGGCTGGACGCCGGCGCGATGACGACCTCGGTGACGAGTTTCAAGATCGGCGACCTGATGCGCTCGCTTGAAATCGAGTTCGCGCCGATTGCACGTGCCAAGGGATTGAAGCTGACCTTCGTACCCTGCTCACTGCCCGTGCAATCCGACCGCCTGCTGCTTCGGCGGCTGTTGCAGAACCTGATCTCCAACGCGATCAAATACACCCCGCGCGGCCGGGTTCTGGTCGGCTGCCGCCGGCGCGGCGAATCGCTCAGAATCGGCATTTTCGACACCGGCGTCGGCATTCCCGTGCTCAAGCGCGGCGAGATCTTCAAGGAATTTCATCGGCTCGAACAGGGCGCGCGCATTGCCCGCGGCCTGGGGCTCGGACTGTCCATCGTCGAACGGCTTGCCCGGGTTCTCGGGCATGGCATTGCGCTCGATTCGGTCGCGAGCGGAGGTTCAACCTTTTCGGTAACGGTGCCGACCGCGAAAGCCGTCAACTATACGGCGGCCGTCACCAGCGCGACACCGTTGTCGCGGGCGCCGATGTCGGGTGCCCTGATCGCCTGCATCGAAAACGATGCCGCCATTCTCGACGGCATGAAAACATTGCTCGGAGGCTGGGACGCCCAGGTGATTGCCGTGAGCGATCCGGAATCCGCGATCGAGGCGATCGAGGCCGCAGGCAAGCCGCTCACCGGACTTCTGGTCGATTATCATCTCGATCGTGGCAACGGCATTGCCGCGATCCGCGATATCAGGAAGAAATTCGGCGAGACGATTCCAGCCATTCTGATCACCGCCGATCGCAGCCCGCATGTTCGCGCTGCGGCGCGGGGAGAACATATCGCGGTGCTGAACAAGCCGGTGAAGCCGGCCTCCTTGCGCGCACTTCTGGGTCAGTGGCGCGCTCAGCAGATGGTCGCGGCGGAGTAGCTTTACGGTTGCGGCGCGCTCTGCCGCCATTGGCCGCCGGCAATTTTGGCCGCGGCGATCACCGCCTGCGTCCGGCTTTCGACGCCAAGCTTCTGCAAGATCGCCGATACGTGCGCCTTGATGGTCGCTTCCGAAACTCCGAGCTCATAGGCGATCTGCTTGTTGAGCAAGCCTTCCGACAGCATCATCAGCACGCGCACCTGCTGCGGCGTCAGCGTCACCAACCGGTCGCGCAGGCGGGCCATTTCCGGGTCGGTCGCCGACGACAGGTCGGTGTCCGCGGGCACCCAGACGTCGCCATCAAGCACCTTCATGATGGCATCGCGCAACGTGTCGACGCCAAATCGCTTCGGGATGAACCCGGAAGCACCGAAATCCAGCGACTGGCGAATGGTGCCGCCATCGTCGCTGGCGGACACGATGACGACAGGAATCGCCGGGAACTGGGCGCGCAGGTAAATCAGCCCGGAGAAGCCGGATATCCCGGGCATGGTCAGATCGAGCAAGACAAGATCGACATCGGGATCGTGATCGAGCAGCGCGGTCAGTTCTTCAAAACTGCCGGCCTCATCGATCCTGGCCGATGTCACGACGCTGGCTACCGCCTGACGCAGCGCGTCGCGGAATAGCGGATGGTCGTCGGCGATCACAAGACGGGTGGCGGGAGCGGTCGTCATCTATTGCTTTGCAACGGTTACTCGAGAGCGATCCCGGCATAGCCGGTTTTGTGGATCAATTGTCCTGCGGCGTAGGACCGCATGCAAGATATCAGTCGTGCCATCCGAACTGGCGGTTAATTATGGCCCTTTGTGCATCGCACCACGACGCTGTGAGGCCTCTCCAAACAATGCCGCTCCCACAGATGCACGTTCCTAATTTAGTTCCAAAGTTGTAGATTACGACAGTTCACGTCGATGTTACCGTACTGGAAACCTTGTGGTCAGATGGCGCATCGGTGTGAACGTTTGCAACAGCAATCCGGGGAGTGCGGGCAATGGCAATGGCAGCAGCAGCGGGTGAGGGTGTCCGCGGCCGGGGGATGACGGCCGAAGAGCGAAAGGTCATTTTCGCTTCCTCATTGGGCACGGTCTTCGAGTGGTACGACTTCTACATATACGGCACGCTCGGCTCCTTCCTGGCTAAATACTTTTTCTCCAACGTCCCGCCGAACGTGGCCTTCATCTTCACGCTGCTCGCCTTTGCCGCGGGTTTTGCGGTACGCCCTTTCGGCGCGCTGATCTTCGGCCGGCTCGGCGACATGATCGGACGCAAATACACCTTCCTGATCACCATGACCCTCATGGGCATCGGCACATTCTTCATCGGCCTGTTGCCCGGCTATGCGAGCTGGGGCATCGCAGCGCCGGTCGTGCTGATCCTGCTGCGGCTGATCCAGGGCCTGGCGCTCGGCGGCGAATATGGCGGGGCAGCGACCTATGTCGCCGAGCACGCTCCCCCGGGCAAACGCGGTTATTACACCTCATGGATTCAGACCACCGCAACGCTGGGTCTTTTTCTCGCGCTGTTGCTTATTCTCGGTGTGCGCAACGCCATGGGCGAAGGATCGTTCGGCGATTGGGGCTGGCGGATTCCCTTCCTGCTCTCCGGCGTCCTGCTCGCGGTTTCCGTCTGGATCCGCCTGAGCCTGAGCGAGTCGCCCGTCTTTCAGAGAATGAAGGAAGAAGGCAAAACCTCGAAGCGCCCGTTGAGCGAGGCTTTCGCCGAATGGAACAACGCCAAGATCGCGCTTCTCGCCCTGCTCGGCGCCACCGCCGGCGAAGCCGTGGTGTGGTACGGCGGACAGTTCTATGCGTTGTTCTTCCTGACCCAGACACTCAAGGTGCCCGGCGTCACCGCGCAGATCATGATCGTCATCGCGCTCACGCTCGGCACTCCCGGCTTCATCTTGTTCGGCTGGCTGTCCGACAAGATCGGCCGCAAGCCCATCATCCTGGCTGGCTTTCTGCTGGCAGCGTTGACGTATTTCCCGATATTCAAGGGTATTACGCACTTCGCCAATCCGAAGCTCGAAGCCGCCCTCGCTTCCGCCCCGGTCACCGTGATCGCCGACCCGGCGGAGTGCTCGTTCCAGTTCAAGGCGACGGGCACCGAGAAATACACAACGAGTTGCGACACGGCCAAGGCGGCGCTGGTCAATCTGTCGGTGAATTACCAGAGCCAAGATGCGCCGAAGGGAACGCCGGCGAAGGTGAAGATCGGCGAGCAGACGCTGGACGTCAGCGCGGCGGATTTTGCCAAGGCGCTGCCTGCTGCGATCAAGGCCCATGGTTATCCGGCTTCGGCCGATCCGGCCGAAATCAACCAAGTGGCGACGGTAATCCTGCTGTGGCTGCTCGTGATCTATGTGACGCTGGTCTATGCTCCGATCGCGGCGTGGCTGGTCGAACTGTTCCCCAGCCGTATCCGCTACAGCGGCATGTCGTTGCCTTATCACATTGGCAACGGCTGGTTCGGCGGTTTCCTGCCGGCGACCGTGTTCGCCATCGTGGCCTACACCGGAAACATCTATTCAGGCCTGTGGTACCCGGTCGTCATTGCGCTCATGAGTCTGGTGATCGGCTTCCTGTTCCTGCCCGAGACCAAGGATGTCGACATAACCAGCACCTGATTCGTCTCGATACAAGGCTGACAAGCCGGCCGCGGGGCAATCCGCGGCCGGTTTTGCTTGTGCCGTCTATTGCGTGTCGACCGCGCCGGCAAACTGCAAGACGATCTCACGCCGATGCGGTTGCCGCCGATGCTCGATCAAGTAGATCGCCTGCCATGTTCCAAGCATCAGCCTGTTCTTGATGACCGGAATCTGCAGCGAGGTTGCCGTCAACATCGTCTTGACGTGCGCCGGCATGTCGTCTGGGCCTTCGGCATCGTGGCTCCATCCAAAATTCTCCGGCGCGAGGCGATCGAGTGCGGCAGTCAAATCCTCAAGCACGGTCGGATCGGCATTTTCCTCGACCGTCAGCGAGGCCGAGGTGTGTCGGATGAACAGCGTCACCTGGCCCTCGACTGCATTCGCGTCGTGGACGAATTGCGCGACGTCGCCGGTAAGATCGAGAAAACCGCGGCCCGATGTCTGCACGGTGAGCAGCGACGACACGATTGAACCGGCGGAAACGGCCGATAGCGCCGATCGGGAAATGGACGGTGATCTCGCCATGAATCAACGCGGCCTCATATCTTGCCGCTAACGTCTTTCTGCATGCGGCTGGCCATTTCGACCAGCCGTCGCCAGGCGCGTTCGAGAAGCGACATCACGCGGTCCATGTCCTGATCACTGGGCAAGGGTATTTCGATCTTGCGCGGGTTCTCAGCAGCCTTCGGCTCTGCCTTCTTCAGCGAGTCAGATTTCGGCAACGCCTCTTCGGTCTTGCCTTCGACGGTCGGCGCCAGCGACGCCAGTTCGGCCTTCAGTTTTTCGATTTCCGCCTTGGACTTTTCATTCTCCGCCTGCAGCCGGCCGATCTCCGCGTCATATGCCGCCCGCTCGTCCGGAACGGCGTAACAGGCCCAACCCGGACCGCTGTTGTTGCAGTTCGAAACCGCGCCGGTGCGCGTGTCGAGCCGGATCACGCCATCGCCGACCTGCGACATTGCAAAGCGGCCGTTTTCGTTGTCGGGCATGGGTTCGGCCGCAGCGCTGCTTGCTGCAACCAGAAGCGAGACGAGGACAATGCTTGATGCCGCAAATACTGATCTGGTCATGGGATGCTCCGCAGCCTTGTCTAGCTCTTGATCGTCCCCGCCCTCGATTTCCATTGGGCGCACGGCCCGAATTCGTGCGTCCGACAGCAGTACGGTCTGATCCTGACCCCGGAAAATCTTGCCGTCCAGCACCTCGTACTGCCGATCTGAGCACGAACTTCGAAAAGCGGGATGCCGCCGACCGCTGCATCAGCGCCGTGTCAGACAGAGGCAGGCGTTGCAGATCGGCCTGTTCAGTTCGACTTCCGGGCGGGCAAGAACGGTTTCGGACCTCGATTCACCCCCGATCCGGCCGGGAGCTATTGCAGTGCGGCGACCGAGCGTTCAATCCGACTCTGGATAAACAAAATAGTCAAATGATATCAATATAATATATAGCTGTGACGCAATCTTGACTTGATTAAACGCGGTCAGTATGGTCCGCGCGGCTTTTGAGGGGTGACGGGGCGTCGTTTTCATCCATCGCATCATCGTTTCGGGTCTTAAGCATGGCGCAAGGCACGAATGACCGCGAAGATGAAAGCAAGTCGTCCTCCGATGAGGCCGCGCTTTCCGCAAGGCTCGGAAGTCTGGAGCACCGGTTGTCCGCACTTCGGGACAGCCGAAACATCAGAACTGACCAACCCGAAGCTGGAAGCGGAGACAGCAATGCCAGGGCGTCGGCCATGGCAATGGGTTTCCGCCTCTCATCGGAGTTGATTGCCGGTGTTGGTCTCGGAGCACTGATGGGCTGGGGTTTCGACCGTCTGCTTTCGACGTCACCTTTCGGGCTCATCGTGTTCGTGCTGGTCGGCTTTTCGGCCGGCGTTCTGAACGTGATCAGATCGGCGGGTGTTGCTCCAAACAAGACCGGCCGTTAAGGAAGTGGCGGACGACGTGATTAGAAATGCCGGCAAGGCCGGCAATAGCCTAGAGATGCTGCGCGGATGATCGATCCGATCGAACAATTCCATATCGAGAAGCTCTTCACGATTGGCCATATCGGCAATCAGGAGATCGCCTTTACCAATTCCTCCGCCTACATGTTCGGCGCGGTAGCCTTGACTGCGCTGTTGATGCTCGGGCCCGGCCGGAATCTGGTGCCGGGCCGCCTGCAATCGGTCGCGGAAATCACCTACGAGTTCGTCGCCAACACCATTCGATCGAACGCCGGCAAGGACGGCATGAAGTTCTTTCCGCTGGTGTTCACCATTTTCATGTTGCTGACCGTCTCCAACATGATCGGGGTCATTCCCTACAGCTTCACGATCGCGAGCCACATCATCGTCACGGCGTCGCTGGCCGTGCTGGTGTTCCTGACCGTATTGATCTACGGCTTCTATAAAAATGGCCTGAAATTCCTCAAGCTTTTCGTTCCTTCGGGCATCCCGATCTTCATTCTCCCGCTGGTCGTCTTCATCGAGGTTTTCTCGTTCTTCCTGCGGCCGATCTCGCACTCGGTTCGTCTGTTTGCCAATATGCTGGCCGGCCACATCGCGCTTGCGGTGTTCGCGGGGTTCATCCCAATGCTCGCCGGGATCGGCATCGCCGGCTATTTCGGCGCGGCATTGCCGCTCGCCATGGTGATTGCGCTCTATGCGCTGGAGATTCTCGTCGCCTTCCTCCAGGCCTACGTCTTCACCATCCTCACCGTCATCTACATCAACGACGCTATCCATCCGGGCCACTAGAGAAGGCCCCCCAACCAAACCTCAAGAAGGAGTTCGTTTCATGGATCCGATTGCCGCGAAGTACATTGGCGCAGGTATTGCCTGCATCGGCATGGGTGGCGCCGGCGCCGGCGTCGGCATCATTTTCGGCAACTACCTCGCTGCCGCGGTGCGCAACCCCTCAGCCGCCCAGGGCCAGTTCGGCAACCTGATTTTCGGTTTCGCAGTGACCGAAGCGCTCGGCATTTTCTCGCTGCTGATCGCACTGCTCCTGCTGTTTGCGCTCTGATCCCTCGCCGGTCCCGCCTCACTTTCAAGAGGCCGGGATCGAATCTCGGTTAGCCGAACAGGAGAAGGTTCGTGGCTGAAAGTCATGGCGAGCCGAAGGGCACCACCGCCCACACTGAGGCCGACGGCGGCCACAAGGAGTTTCCGCCGTTTGAAAAGAACACCTTCGCCTCGCAGCTGGTGTCGCTGGCGATCGCATTCGTCGCGCTGTATCTGATCGTCTCGAAGTTTGCGCTGCCGCGCGTCGGCGGCGTGCTCGACGCGCGTCAGAACAAGATCGATGGCGACCTCGCAGAAGCCCAGAAGCTGAAGGAGCAATCCGACAGCGCGATCAAGGCCTATGAGAGCGAGCTGGCCGCTGCACGCTCCCGTGCACAGGCGATCGGCGCGGAAAACCGCGAGAAGCTGAACGCGCAGTCGGAAGCCGAACGCAAGACGCTTGAAGAGCGGCTGTCGCAAAAGCTGGCGGACGCAGAGAAGACCATAGCTTCGACCCGCGCGGCTGCGATGAGCAACGTGCGCGGCATCGCTGCCGACACAGCTGCCGCGATCGTCCAGCGACTGACCGGCGTCGCCCCCGACGGCACGTCGGTAGGACGCGCCGTCGATGCGTCCTTGAAAGGATAAGTTCGATGTTCGCCGAACCGGAGTTCTGGGTCGCCGTTGGCTTCATCATCCTGATGGGCATATTCGCCTATCTCGGTGTCCATCGCACCGTGCTGACGGCGCTTGATCATCGCAGCGACCGCATCAAGGCCGAACTCGATGACGCCCGCCGCCTCAAACAGGAAGCAGCAAGCCTGCTTGAAGAGTACAGGGCACGGCGCGCCAGCGCGGAGCGTGAAGCGCAGGACATCGTCGCCGCAGCGAAGGTCGATGCGGAGAGGATCGCCGCCGAAGCCAAGACAAAGATGGAAGATTTTGTGGCGCGGCGAACCAAGGCCGCCGAGGGCAAGATCGCACTGGCCGAAGCCCAGGCGCTCGCCGATGTGCGTGCGGCGGCGGCCGATGCGGCCGTAACCGCTGCTTCCACCATCCTGTCGCAGACGGTCAAGGGTCAGCTGGCTGACGACCTTCTCGCCAAGGGCATCACCGAAGTCCGCGAAAAGCTGAACTGACGATTCCAGTCACAACAAAAAGCCGGCGCGACAGCCTCGCGCCGGCCTTTTGTTTTCGTTTTCATTCCTCGGAACCGATCCTATCGACGCCGCGACGGCTTGGCCGGCGCCGGTGGCGTGATCGCCTGCGGGTCGAAGCCGACGTAGAAAACAAAGGAGTCGCTCGTGAGGTTTGCCGGCATGTTGTAAACGAGGTCCTCGCCAACCACGCTGAACATGCCGCCTTCCCCGTTCATCGCGACCGTGGTCCGATAAACCTTCGTGGTCAGCACCTTCTCCTGAACGCCGGTCTGGACGACTGCAACACGCACCGGGACTTCGACCGTTTCGGGCGCCCCGGCGGGGCCGGCAATGACGCGGCCCTGAATGCCGATCCGCGCCGAAATCTGGCCGTTGCCCATGCGCCGGCAATCGCGCGCGGTCCGCGTGATGGTCGCTTGATAGTTCAACTCGGTCGCGACCGGCTGATGGCCGGGCGGCGCCACCCCGTAGGTGGACGCGCCGGCGCGAATCTTCACCGGAGGACAGTCGAGTTCGGTGCCGTCCGGCGCGACTTCGGAAACCTTTCCGCGTCCGCCGAACAGCTGATCGAAGCGATCGCTGATCGTCGGGAGATCCTCCTGGGGAACGGTCGTCGTGCTGAAGGGGTTGTTGAAAGTGGTGCCGCCACATCCCGTCAGCAAAGCTGCGGCGGCCGCAAAAGCCAGCGCGGTGCGCTTGTGGCCCGTCACGGCGGCCCCCACCTGCCAGATCCGCCCATGCCGCATCAGTCGAAAATCCCCAATGAAACCCGCCACTAAACGATGGCCCGGCGCTTATAGCAGCGCAATGGCGGCAAACCCAAGGCGTCCGTCATAATCTGGAAACACGTGGTTCGATTCCCGCAGTCGCCGCCTAACCGCGGAAATCCTCATGCAACAGACCGTATAGCAGATGATCCTGCCAGACGCCGTTGATGCAGAGATACCGCCGCGCCATGCCCTCGCGGGTAAAGCCGCACTTCTCGAGCACCCGAATCGAGGGCGTGTTGGTCGGGATGCAGGCGGCTTCGATGCGGTGCAAATTGAGCTCGCCGAACAGCGATGGCAGCAGCACGCGCAGGGCGGTCGTCATGTAGCCGCGATGCGCAAAGGGCTGCCCGACCCAATAGCCGATCGTACCGGCCTGGACGATGCCACGCCGGACATTGGCGAGCGTTATTCCGCCCACCATGACACCATCGGCCTCGCGAAAGACGAGGAAGGGATATGACCTGTCTGCCGCAACGTCCTCGGCATAACGGCGCAGCCGCCTCCGGAACCCGGAACGGGTCAGGTCATCGGACGGCCAGATCGGCTCCCAAGGAGTGAGATAGCTCCGGCTGATTTCCCGCAGGTGTGCCCATTGCAGAAAATCCGACATCTGAGGCGCGCGCAGCAAGAGGCCGTGACCGCGCGGAACAAGCGCAGCCGGACCGCTTGAAGGCAACCGAAACAGGGCCATGCTTCAAACTCCCCCGATCCTTCAAACAGGAATCATGACCGGATGAAAATCACGCTCGTTACCCGCAGCATTCAGTGAAGGCGCTCCTTGGCCTTCGACTTGGTCAATCCTTCCGCAAAAGCGACCGCTGTGTCCAGCCCCCTGCCGCTGCCGAGCGCGACAACCGCGGGCCGGCTGCGCGACAACAGCGCGCGCGCAGCGTCCTGCGCAGTTTCCACGCTAACCGCGTCGATCCGCGCCACCAGCTCCTCGACCGCCAGCGGTCGCCCATAGGCAAGGATGTGCCGCGCCAATTGCTCGGCGCGCGAGCTGCAGCTTTCCAGCGCCATCAACAGGCCGGCCTTCATCTGCGCCTTGGCGCGGGCAATCTCGGATTCCGTCAGCGTCTCCACGGCCTCGTTGATGACGTCGACGATCACTTCCATCATCTCCGGCGCATCGCCCGGATCGGTGCCGGTATAAAGGCCGAAAAATCCGGTATCTATATAGGGCGCGTGAAAGGCGTAGATCGAATAGCAGAGCCCGCGTTTTTCCCGCACCTCCTGAAACAGACGCGACGACATGCCGCCGCCGAGAACGTTGGTAAAGACCTGAAGTGAGAACAGCGACTGGTCGGTCTGCGGAACTCCCTCGAGCGCCAGCGTCAAATGCGCCTGCTCCAGCTCGCGATGCACCACGCGCGAACCTCCCTTGCCAAACATCGCGGGCTCGGGCTTCGGTGCAGGTGTGCCGTCGAAGCTCGCAAAACGCCGTGCCGCCTCGTCCACCACTTGGTGGTGATCGATGGCGCCTGCGGCGGCGACCACCATGTCGGGACCGCGATAATGCGTGGAAAGATAGCCGCGCAGCATGTCGCGGTTGAACGACTGCAGCGTCTTCGCCGTTCCAAGCAGTGATCGCCCCATCGGCTGATCCGGATAGCACAGCTCGTTGAGGTGCTCGAACACGACGTCGTCGGGCGTATCCTGTGCGGCGCCGATCTCCTGCACGATCACGCTCTTTTCGCGCTCAAGTTCATCGGGCACGAAGGAGGGATTGGCGAGAATGTCGGACAACACGTCGAGCGCCAGCGGCACGTCGGCCTTCATCACGCGGGCATAATACGCCGTGGTTTCCGTCGAGGTGCCCGCGTTGAGATCGCCGCCGACCGCCTCGATTTCCTCAACGATCTCGCGCGAGGTGCGTCGCGTCGTCCCTTTGAACGCCATATGCTCCAATAGATGCGAGATACCGTGTTCATTGGGCTTTTCGTCGCGGCCACCGACTCCGGCCCATACCCCGAGCGCAGCCGTCTGGAGATGCGGCATGGTATCCGTGATGACGGTGAGGCCAGACGGCAGCTTGGTGACTTCGACGCTCATCCGGCGCTCCTCCTGAATTTGATACGAATGTCAGAACCGGGACGCCGGTTTCGCGGCACGGCTGGCCGAGCGGACAAACCGCGCGATTTCGGCCGTGTCGTTTTTCATCACTTCGACGCGCTCGGGCCTCGTCATCAAACCTTCGAGCCAAGGCGGCAGTTCCGGCCTCATACCGCAGGCCGCTTCCACAGCATCGGGAAACTTCGCGGCGTGCGCGGTCGACAACACGATGTTGGGCAGGCTGGAATCCGGGCTGTCGCGATCTGCAACGGCCAGCGCCACGGCGGTATGCGGGTCAACCAGATCGCCGGCCTCGCGCCAGGCCGCGCGAATGACGGCGCTGGTTTCCGTTTCGTCGGCGCGTCCGGCATCGAACTCGCTGCGCACCGCGGCCAGTACGGCATCAGGCAGGACGAAGCGCCCCGATTGCTTGAGCGAGGCCATCAGGCGGCGAACGAGCGCGGCGTCGCGGCGGCTGGCTTCAAACAGCAGGCGTTCGAAATTCGACGACACCTGAATGTCCATCGACGGGGATGATGAGGCATGGACCTCACGGGTCTCGTAGATGCCGGTCTTCAGCGTGCGCGGCAGGATATCGTTGACGTTGGAAGCGATGCGCAACCAGCGGATCGGCAGTCCCATCCGCTTGGCGACGAAGCCGGCGAAGATGTCGCCGAAATTGCCCGTCGGCACCGTGAAATCGACGCTACGGGCCGGCGCACCAAGAGCTGTGGCCGACGTGAAGTAGTACACGACCTGCGCCACGATGCGCGCCCAGTTGATGGAATTGACGCCCGACAGCGCGACGGCGTCGCGAAACGCGTGATCGTTGAACAATTCCTTCACGATGGCCTGACAGTCGTCGAAGGTGCCTTCGATCGCCAAGGCATGCACGTTGCGGGCATCAACGGTCGTCATCATCCGCCGCTGCACGTCCGAGACACGGTTATGCGGATACAGAACGACGAGGTCGACGTTGTCGAGGCCTGCAAATGCATCGACCGCGGCGCCGCCGGTATCGCCGGACGTCGCCACCACGATCGTCGTGCGCTCCGCCCGCTTGGCCAGCACGTGATCCATCAGCCGCGAAAGCAGCTGCATGGCGACATCCTTGAACGCCAGCGTCGGACCGTGAAACAGCTCCAGCAGGAATTGATTAGGGCCGACCTGGTCGAGCGGCACCACCGCGGGGTGGCGAAACGTGGCGTAGGCCTCATTGGCCATGCGGCCGAGATCGGCATCAGAAATCTCGCCGCCCATGAAGGGACGAATCACTTCAACAGCGACTTCCCAATAGGGCTTACCGAAAAAGGAGGCAATCACCTCAGGCGCAAACTGCGGCCAGACCTCGGGCACGTAAAGACCGCCGTCGCGGGCGAGCCCGGCCAGCATCACGTCACAGAAACCCAGGATGGGAGCTTCCCCCCGCGTCGAAATGTACCGCGTCAAACCGGTGCCCACTTTTCGAAATTCGTCTTCATTGCAGCACCCCTTTTACGAAGTTCAGAAACTTATGGGCACTGGAGAATTTGGATTAGTGCCGTTTTAAGGCTGCAGTTCCTGAACCGGATTAACGATGGGCGGAGCAGGGACTTCAAGCGGACGACGCGCACTTCCAATGGCCGACATTCCATTAACAATATGATTTTTATACATAAAATCACCAACGGGGAGCAAAGTGAGGCACCATAAGCGTTTTGGAAGGAAGTGGGAACCGCTTCTTACCTGCATCTTCGAGCCCAGATCGGAGCGAAATGCAGCATGAAGTGCCACAGCGCACCGGTCCCTCCGCGACGCTGTGGCCGGGACTGCCGCGTCATTCGACCGAGGGCTTCTCTTGCGGCGTAACCCAGCCCGGCGAGCTATCGGTAATTGACGCGGGCATGGTGCGGTTGCAATCTTGGGGGGGCCTTGAGGGGATACGATGGCGAACGCAGCCCGGCAGTGGGGTAGGCGAGCTCTCGATTTTGTCGATGCGGTCGAGCGGCTGAATGCGCCCGGCGTCGTCAGGTTATTCGAGTCCGAAATCAAGGCGTGCGGATTCCACGCCTACATCATGGCAGGTCTTCCGGCGCCGGGGACTGCGCTTGCCGATTTGACTCTCGCCAACGGCTGGCCGGACGAGTGGTTTGAGCTCTATACGCGC
Organism: Bradyrhizobium sp.; assembly: GCF_027451485.1. GTDB lineage: Bacteria > Pseudomonadota > Alphaproteobacteria > Rhizobiales > Xanthobacteraceae > Bradyrhizobium. Next base: position 42,065 of record NZ_DAIDJE010000044.1, on the reverse strand, counting down.
GAAAATTTCAGCGCGCTCGATCCGGTGCCGCGATACGGCGCCTCGACGGTCCAGCCGTTCGAATGGTCGGAGGCGCGCTATGACAAAGACGACGATCCCGCTGCGCATCGGGTGATGACCCGGGCTACCGAATTCCAGCTGCGGGATGGTTATTGCATTCCGCTGCATTACGACGAAGGCGGCGCCGTGATCAGCCTCGCCACCGAGCATCTGTACCTCGATCCGGTATCCAAGAGCGCGCTCCAGCTGATCGGAGTCTACGCCCATAATCGCATTCGTTCGCTGGCAAAGCCGCGACGGGGAAAACGCGATCCGCTGACCGCCCGCGAACGCGAAGTCCTGCGCTGGGTCGCCGGCGGCAAGACCTCCTGGGAAATTTCGATGATCCTGAAGATCTCCGAGCGCACGGTGAAGTTCCACCTGGTCGAAGCTTCACGCAAGCTGAACGCTGTCAACCGGACCTCGGCGGTCGCCAAGGCCCTCGCTTGGGGGCTGATCAAGCTCTAGTGCGGCGAACTTGAAGTTCCTTGGCCAGAGGCACCACCGCCCTGTCCTTTCGGACAGTAGCCGGCTGGCGAACGAAAAAACACTCTCTCCGATACGTGCAAGGCCGCGCGGTTTGGAGAGAGGTCCATGGACGTTCACGTCATCCGTCATGATAACCGGCATTTGTACTCGCAAATCCTCGAGGACTATTTCCGTCTCCGGCACCAGATTTACGTGGTCGAGCGCAAATGGGCCGAGCTCGAGCGTCCCGATAAGCGCGAGGTAGACCAGTTCGACACCGAAGAGACGGTCTACCTCCTTGGTCTGGAAGGCCGCTCCATCATCGCCGGCATGCGATTGGTACCGACCACGGCACCGACGCTGCTTAGCGAATTATTTCCGGGGCTGTCCCTGAACGGCCCCGTGCGGCGAACCGACGTCTACGAATTGTCGCGGATTTTCGTTGTGAAGAACCGGCGCGGCGAACATGCCGGGCCACGCGCTGAGGCGGTGATTCAGGCCGCAGCAATGGAGTACGGCCTTTCCATCGGCCTGTCGGCCTTCACGATCGTGCTGGAGAGCTGGTGGTTGCCGCGCCTGCTCGATCAAGGCTGGGTCGCACGCCCGCTCGGCCTGCCCATCGAGATTGATTCGATGTCGACGGTCGCCGTCACCGTCGAGGTCAATGAACGGGCGTGGGCGGAGATCTGCCTCCGCCGATCAGTGCCGGGGCCTGTGCTCGTCTGGCAGGACCTGCCCGTCATCGAACGGTCCGCGCTGCGCGAGCCTTTCGCGGCCCTCTAGTCGGTTCATATTGGTGGAAATTCGGCAAGATTGAACTGTGATTGCGCGCGCTGCCGACGCGACGTCCGAGCAAGCCAGAGGATATCTCATGTTCCGAGAGAATAAAAAGCTGAGGGTGCTGATTGAAAAAATCGACGACGCTATCGAACAGGCTGAGGATCACGGCCTGACTTTCGTTGCCGGCATTTTGATGATAGCGCGCCTGGAGGCCGTCCAGACCGAGCAGCTTTCGCTCGTCAGCCGCGAGAACAAGCAGCTGTCCTGACGGCTACGTTTTTATCGGAGACCGGCCAACTTGCCGGATCAGCCGGCGCTGCGGCGTTTCCCCCGCAACGAAACCAAAAACGCGATCACGACGGCAGCGGCGAGCGCGAACCAGGTGATGGCGTATTGCATGTGATCGTCGTTGAGGTGGACCTGGAGGGGGCCGGGCAAGGGAACACCGTTCGGCGGTACTGGCTGCTCCAGATCGACATAGAACGGCGCAACTTGGCCCCAGCCGAGCAGGTGCGCCATCTCAAGGTGATCGCGCGTAAACCACAGCCGCTTTGCCGGATCGGCAGCGGGCGTCAGCATGCCCGCCTTCGCAGGAAACCGAATGTAACCGGTGAGTTCCGCCGGCTTGCCGGTCACAAGGGGCGACACTGCCCGATTCTGCTGCGCCCGGTCCTGCATCGTGTTCTGCACGAAACCAGCGTTGATGACGACGATCTGACCGCCCGGTAGGCGCGCCGGCATGAACGCCCAGGTGCCGGGCCCGGACACGTCACCGCGGACGGCCGACCCGGAGCTGAAAACCATGGCATCAGGCTCCGCCGTATAGCTCGCAGTGAAGCGGACGCGGCGGAATTCATCGCTTTGCGGGGCGAGCTTGTTCCAATCGGAAGGCGGGGGCAATGGACCCGGCTCTGCCGCCAGCCGCTCCGTCAACATCGCAATCAGCGCGTGCTTTTCCACCCGCCGTTCGAGCTGCCAGACGCCGAGGCCGATGAAGATGGCGGTCATGGCCAGCGTGAAAAGGCCGAAGCCAAGGGATCGCCGTCCCGCGATTTCGTTCATTTCGGCTCGCGGTCAATTAAACGACCCGGCGCAGCCTTGTGATGGAATTGCAGCGCAATCAGGAGCGATTTCATCGAACGCAAGGGCAGCAGCGTGGTCGCGAGTATCAATGGCAGCCAAAGCACCGCATGCAACCAGAATGGCGGTTGATACTTCACTTCGACGACCAGCGCGCAGGCCACCACGATCGCGCCCGCCAGCATGATGATGAAGATGGCCGGGCCGTCGCCCGTGTCGATAAAGGTGTAGTCCAGCCCGCAGGACTCGCACCTTGGCCGGAGCGACAGAAAGCCCGCGAACAACTTGCCGTCGCCGCAACGCGGACATTTGCAGGCAAGCCCGCGCAGCACAGTCTGGTAGAGGGCCGGGGTATCCGAAGAAGCCTTCATAGAACTCCTCTAGCATGGAACACCATCGGTGCGCTTTGACGCAAAACAAAAAGGGCGGCCCCGCGGCCGCCCTTTTGCCAATCCGTGACGGCCAAATTATTCGGCGCCCACCAGGCGGCCGCCGCCAGTGCCCCACACGTAGATGCAGGCGAACAGGAACAGCCACACCACGTCGACGAAATGCCAATACCAAGCCGCGAACTCAAAGCCGAGATGCTGGGTCGGCGAGAAGTGTCCGGCGTAGGCGCGGACGAGGCAGACGATCAGGAAGATGGTGCCGACCAGCACATGGAAGCCGTGGAAGCCGGTCGCCATGAAGAAGGTCGCGCCGTAAATATTGCCGGAGAAGCCGAACAGCGCGTGGCTGTACTCATAAGCCTGCACGCAGGTGAAACACGCCCCGAGCGCAATGGTCAGCCAGAGGCCGTATTTCAGACCCTGACGGTCGTTCTCAAGCAGGGCATGGTGCGCCCAGGTGACGGTTGTGCCCGAGGTGAGCAACAGAAGCGTGTTGAGGAGCGGCAGATGCCAGGGATCGAACGCCTCGATCCCCTTCGGCGGCCACGTGCCGGGAACGGAGCAAGCTCCCATCTGGGTGCCCGCACCGCAACCGAAAATGGCATCACGAGCGGCGTGGACCGCGTCAGCCGGGAACAGGGCCGAATTGAAGAAGGCCCAGAACCAGGCCACGAAGAACATCACCTCGGAGGCAATGAACAGAATCATGCCATAGCGGTGGCTGATCTGGACGACGCGGGTGTGGTCACCCTTGTACTGCGCCTCGCGGATCACATCCGTCCACCAGCTGGCCATGGTATAGAGCACGCCGAGCAGACCGACGAAGAAGATGATCGGTGCCGCGCCGGTCATGTGGTGCATCCACATGATGGCACCGACCGCCATGATGAAGGCCGCAATGGAGCCGACGACCGGCCACGGGCTCGGATCGACGAGGTGGTAATCGTGATGCTTGACTTGCGCCGTAGCCATTTTCGGTCTCTCCGTTAGAGCGGCCTGCCCGGCCGCGTCGTCTCAACGTCCAAATTCAAAACTTCGCGTTCGGCCGGGAGTTACCGGCCAAGGCGTACTCTCCTCAAAGTTCACCCTCTTCGCCGCGGCCCGAGTTTTTCGCCTCACCGGAAGCCAGTGGCTTCATCGCGGACTCACGGAGGGGATAGAACGTGTAGGACAGTGTAATGGTGTTCAGCGTGTCGTTCTCGCTGTCTTTGACAATCGAGGGATCCACATAGAAAACGACCGGCATGTCGCGCGTTTCGCCTGGCTCCATGGTCTGTTCGGTGAAGCAGAAGCAGTTGATCTTCTCGAAATAGGAGCCAACCGTCAGCGGCGCGACGTTGTAGGCCGCCTGCCCGGTGGTGGTGCGCGCGGACCGGTTCGTCACCCTGTAGAATACGGTTTTGACTTCGCCGATCCTGACCTCGACTTCGTTCTGCTCCGGCTCGAACTTCCAGGGCAGACCGCCGGCGACGTTGGAATCGAAGCGAACGGTAACTTTGCGATCGAGCGGCGCTCCGCTCGGGGCCGAGATTGCCACCTGCGTTGTGCCATTAAAGCCGGTGGTGCGGCAGAACCAGTTATAGAATGGCACCGCCGCGTAAGCAGCCCCGACCATCAGCGCCACCACGAAGCCGCAAGTTGCCGCCACCATGGCGTCGCGCCGCAGGCCGCGGAGCGGCGAGGTCATCTTCTCGCCGGGGAAAGGCTGACGCTGATTGAACTGGTTGGGCTGGTTCGCCATGTCCTACAACGGCCGCACTAGCACGGCCGGCCCCTTGACGATGGTGACCGCGAAAAACAGGACGACCAGGACGCCGAGCGCGAGCGCAATTGCGATCGACCGGCGGCGGCGGCTTTTTTTCTGCGCCTCGGTGAGAACAATTCCGTCTGGTCTATCGTTGCCGGCCATTGCCTTGACATGCGCCTTACCAGATCGACGGGACGAGGGCGCGGACCACGACCTCGATCAAAAGGGTCGCAAACAGCGAAAACAGATAAAGAATCGAGAACGCGAAAAGCCTGCGCGTGGCGCGCGCGGCTTCGCGGCCCTCCCGCAGGCGGTAGACGTTGGCCGCAAGCGCCAGCATGACGCCGCCCAGGATAAGCGAGGTGATGCCATAGAGCGCATCGAAATAGCCGAGGGGCCAAGGCGCCAGCGCCACCGCAACCAGCACGATTGTGTAGAGCAGGATCTGCAAGCGCGTCGCATCGGGTCCAGCGACCACCGGCAGCATCGGAACGCCGGCACGGGCGTAATCCTCGCTGCGAAACAACGCCAGCGCCCAGAAATGCGGCGGAGTCCAGAAAAAGATGATCAGGAACAACAATAGCGGTTCCACCGAGAGCGAACCTGTGGCCGCCGCCCAGGCCACCACCGGCGGAAGGGCGCCCGCCGCCCCGCCGATCACGATGTTCTGCGCGGTCCAGCGCTTGAGCGCGATCGTGTAGATAACGACGTAGAAGAAGATCGTGAATGCGAGCAACGCACCGGCGACCCAGTTGACGAGAATGCCCAGCGTCATCACCGAAAAGAAGGCGAGCGTCATGCCGAAAGCGGCGGCTTCCGGCGGAGTGATCCGGCCGCGCGGGATCGGCCGGTTCGCTGTGCGCGACATCAGGGCATCGATGTCGCCCTCGTACCACATGTTCAGTGCGCCGGACGCGCCTGCGCCGACGGCAATGCAGAGAATGGACGTGAAAGCCAGCACCGGGTGCACATGGACCGGTGCGATAAAGAGGCCGACGAGCGCGGTGAAAATGACGAGGGACATCACCCGCGGCTTCAGAAGTGCGACGTAATCGGCGACGTCGGCTTCCGAAATCCGCGGTGACAGTTCGATGCCTGAGTGATCAACGACCGACAAGACGACTTTCTTCCTTGCAGGGACGCGGCGCCTGACGCGCCGCGTGTCTCATTACTGTACGCGCGGCAGCACCTCGAACTGGTGGAACGGCGGCGGCGACGACAGTGTCCATTCCAGCGTCGTCGCACCGGCTCCCCACGGATTATCGACAGCCCGCTCCTTACGCAGGAAGAAGGCGTCGAACATGCAGTACAAGAAGATCAGCACGCCGAAGCCGGCGATGTAGGAGCCGATCGAGGAGATGAAGTTCCAACCGGCAAAGGCATCCGGGTAGTCGACCGTACGCCGCGGCATGCCGGCCAGCCCGAGGAAGTGCTGCGGGAAGAAGATCAGGTTGACGCCGATGAAGGTAACCCAGAAGTGCACTTTGGCGATGGTCTCGTTGTACATGTAACCGGTCATCTTCGGGAACCAGTAGTACCAGCCGGCGAAGATCGCGAATACTGCACCGAGTGACAGCACATAGTGGAAGTGCGCGATCACGTAATAGGTATCGTGCAACACGCGGTCGACGCCGGCATTGGCCAACACCACGCCGGTGACGCCGCCAATCGTGAACAGGAAGATGAAGCCGATCGCCCACAGCATCGGCGTGCGAAACTCAATGGAGCCGCCCCACATCGTGGCGATCCACGAGAAGATTTTGACGCCGGTCGGCACCGCAATAACCATCGTGGCCGCGACGAAGTAAGCCTGCGTCGCCGAGGACATTCCGACCGTGTACATGTGGTGCGCCCACACCACGAAGCCGATACCGCCGATCGCCACCATCGCATAGGCCATGCCGAGATAGCCGAACACGGGCTTGCGGGAGAAGGTGGAGACGATCTGGCTGATCATGCCGAAGCCCGGCAGGATCAGGATGTACACTTCGGGATGACCGAAGAACCAGAACAGGTGCTGGAACAACAACGGATCGCCACCGCCTTCGGGCGAAAAGAACGTCGTGCCGAAATTACGGTCGGTCAGCAGCATGGTGATGCCGCCCGCCAGCACAGGCAGCGACAAGAGCAGCAGGAACACGGTCACCAGAATCGACCATACGAACAGCGGCATCTTGTGCAGGGTCATGCCGGGAGCGCGCATGTTGAAGATCGTGGTGATGAAGTTGATGGCGCCCAGAATCGACGAGGCACCGGCCAGATGGAGCGCCAGGATCGCGAAATCGACCGCCGGCCCAGGATGCCCCGCGGTCGACAGCGGCGCATAAATGGTCCAGCCGGTGCCGGCACCGAGGGTGCCGGGCTCGCCCTCGACCATCGTCGAGATGAGAAGCAGCGAGAAGGAAGCCGGCAGAAGCCAGAACGAGATATTGTTCATGCGCGGGAACGCCATGTCGGGCGCTCCGATCATCAACGGCACGAACCAGTTGCCGAAGCCGCCGATCATCGCCGGCATCACCATGAAGAAGATCATGATCAGGCCATGCGAGGTCGCGAACACGTTGTAGGTATGGGTGTCGTGGAAGATCTGAACGCCCGGGAACATCAGCTCGGCACGGATCGCGATCGACATTGCAGCGCCGATTATGCCGGCCATGATTGCGAACACGAGGTACATCGTCCCGATGTCCTTGTGGTTTGTCGAAAACAACCAGCGCCGCCACCCTGTCGGATGGTGGTGAGCGTGATCGTCATGAGCGTGATCGTGTGTCGCTGCCGTGGTTGCCATTTTCAAACCCTGCTTTGCAAGCTCTTAGAAGACCTTCGGATCCCTCGCCCCTTGAAGCGCACCCCGAAGATGAATTGCGGACCGCCCTCAGAAGGCCGCCCGTCCGGATCACTGCGCTGTCGTGCCAGCCGAGGCGAACTCATTGCCCGGATTGGCGGCAAACTTCTTCTTGGCGCCCTCAACCCAGGCCGCGAACTCCTGGTCGGTCAGCACGTGCACTGCAATCGGCATGAAGGCGTGGTCCTTGCCGCATAGCTGCGAGCACTGGCCGTAATACATGCCGGTCTTCTCGGCCTTGAACCAGGTTTCGTTGAGGCGGCCGGGAATGGCGTCGATCTTGATGCCGAACGCCGGCACCGCGAAGGAGTGGATCACATCGGCGCCGGTGATTTGCACCCGGACGACCTTGTTTACCGGCACGACCATTTCATTATCAACCCCGAGCAGCCGCGGCTGCTTGTCTTTCGACAGGAGCGAATCGAATTCGAACTTGCCGTTGTCGGGATAGGCGTAGCTCCAGTACCACTGCTTGCCGGTCACCTTGACGGTCAGGTCCGCCTTCGGAACGTCGAGTTCCTGGAACAGCAAGCGGAACGATGGCACCGCGATACCCACCAGGATCAGCACCGGGACCAACGTCCACGCCACCTCGATCAGGGTGTTGTGGGTGGTCCGGGAGGGCACAGGATTTGCTCGAGCGTTGAACTTCACGATGACGATGACAAGCAACGCCAGCACGAAGAGCGTGATGGCGGTGATCAGGACCAACAGGAAATTATGAAACCAGGTGATGTTGTCCATCACCGGCGAGCCCGACGGCTGAAGGCCGATCTCCCACGGCGAGGGCTGCCCCAGTTTTGCCGCCAATGCCGCGCCGCTCGCCAACATCGCGGCGCCAGCGACCGCCAGACCCGCTCCGCACCGGGCCACCCTGCCCTTCGACATATTCATGTCGCTTCCGCTCCCTTCGATGAAACCCTCGTACATTCCGCCGCAGGCAAAGAATGGGCGAGCAATCCGACCCTGACAGATGGCCTTGGCATGCACTTTGGAAGCATATAGGGCCAGCTTGCTGGAATAATTCAATTTCCAGCTTCTCAAACCATAATTCTACGGGCATCGCAATGCAGTAGTGCGGCCTATCAGCGCGCATCACCCGCAAATGTGAGCAGGTGGCATTTTTACGGAAAATCCGCCGAAATTTCCGCCTTCAGACGGGCGATGGCTTGACAGGCGGATTACCGGATGTAGGCACGGAAATGTTCCTCTTGCGGGACCTGATTCGTTGGTGGATTCGGCTCCGGTGAAATAAGACAGCCTTCATGGCGCCGTCATTTGCCGTATCAGTCGGGTCGCGGCCAAGTTGCCAACCACTCAAGCCAAAGAAATATCAAGGAATCGACCCTGATGGGGCCTTCGAAACACCCGGCCAGTTCCACGCCGAGCCGCGAGCCGGGAGATCACGCGTTCGCCCTGCGATCAATTGTTGGAATGGCGGCCAGCCTGGTCATTTTTTGCTGGTTCGGCCTGACGGCGCCGGCTCTCGCCCAGGGCGCGGTGCGTTCGGTCCACGGCGACTGGCAAATCCGCTGCGATACCCCGCCGGGCGCGAAAGCCGAGCAATGCGCGCTGATCCAGAGCGTCGTGGCCGAGGACCGTTCCAATGCCGGCTTGACCGTCATTGTGCTCAAGACCGCCGACCAGAAGAGCCGGCTGATGAGGGTGGTTGCGCCGCTCGGGGTCCTTCTGCCGTCCGGACTCGGGCTGAAGCTCGACAATGTCGACGTCGGCCGCGCCGGCTTTGTCCGATGCCTGCCCAACGGCTGCGTGGCCGAGGTCGTGTTGGACGACAAGTTATTGGGACAACTGCGAAGCGCCAAGACCGCCACGTTCATCATCTTCGAGACGCCCGAGGAGGGTATCGGCTTCCCGCTCAGCCTGAACGGGCTCGGCGAGGGCTATGACAAATTGCCGTGAGACGTTGTGCCCCGCTTGACGGGATGCCCCCGCCCCTCCCCTTCGCAGGCTATCGTGCCTATTTTGGAGTAGTCGCGTCATCCGGGTTACGGTGATGTAAGGCGACCACTGCGCAGGTTTTGATAAGCTCGGCTGGCAATCCGAAGCTGCGCGAGCCTTACAGGCTCCGGACGCAAGGCGGATGATAGACCGAGCGGAACGAATCGAAAAATTGGAGCACGCATGACGCCCCCCACCTCGCTTCTCGATCGCGCCAATCTTGACCGCGATTCTGTCCGCCAGCAGATCACGCGGGGCCTGAAAGGCGCCGACGATGGCGAGTTGTTCCTGGAATACAGCCAGACCGAAGCCCTGATGTTCGACAACGGGCGGCTGAAGCAGGCGACTTACGACACCAGCCAGGGGTTCGGCTTGCGCGCCGTGAAGGATGATGCGGTCGGCTATGCGCACTCTTCCGACGTCTCGCTGCCGGCCCTTATGCGTGCCGCGGACGCCGTGGCCGCCGTCCGCGGCGGCTACAGCGGGACGTTTGCCGCAGCCCCGCCGCACACCAATGTCCGGCTTTATGGCGATGAGAACCCCCTGGACGCCCCCGGATTTGAGGCCAAGGTCAAGCTGCTCGCCGAAATCGATGCTTACGTCCGCGACAAGGAGCCGCGGGTGCGGCAGGTGACGGTCAGCCTTGGCGCCACGTGGCAAGTGGTCGAGATCCTGCGTCCCGATGGTGAAAGCTACCGCGACATCCGCCCGCTGGTCCGGGTGAATATCTCTGTCGTAGCCGGCCAGGGCGACCGTCAGGAAAGCGGCTCGAGAGGCTATGGTGGCCGCGAAGGCTATGCCCGCTTCATCGACACCAAGGCCTGGCGCGAGGCCGCCGATGGCGCGATCCGCGAGGCGCTGGTTAATCTGGAATCGGTGCCGGCCCCCGCTGGCGAAATGGACGTCGTGTTAGGGGCGGGCTGGCCCGGCGTGATGCTGCACGAAGCCGTCGGCCACGGGCTCGAAGGCGACTTCAACCGAAAGAAGACGAGCGCCTTCGCCGGGCTGATGGGCCAGCAGGTCGCGGCCAAGGGCGTCACCGTGGTCGATGACGGCACCATGGCTTCGCGCCGAGGTTCGCTTTCGATCGATGACGAGGGCACGCCGACCAACCGCACTGTGCTGATCGAGGACGGCATCCTCGTCGGATACATGCAGGACCGCCAGAACGCGCGCCTGATGAACATGAAGCCGACCGGCAACGGACGCCGCCAGGGCTATGCCCACGTGCCGATGCCGCGCATGACCAACACCTACATGCTGTCCGGCGGCCGCGATCCGGCGGAAATCCTCGCCTCGGTGAAGAACGGCATTTTCGCCGCCAATTTCGGCGGCGGCCAGGTCGATATCACCTCCGGCAAATACGTATTTCAGTGCACCGAGGCCTACCGCATTGAGAACGGCAAGGTTGGCGCGCCCTTGAAAGGCGCGATGCTGATCGGCAATGGACCAACCGACCTGCATCGCATCACGATGGTCGGCAACGACCTCGCGCTCGACACAGGGATCGGCACCTGTGGCAAGAACGGCCAAGGCGTCCCGGTCGGCGTCGGCCAGCCGACGCTGCGGATGGAACGCATTACTGTTGGAGGAACCGGTTCATGACGATGGAACGGCAAACGATCGCCAAGCGTGCGCGGGGCTGGGGAGCTCAACTGCTGCAATTCGCGGCAGCGCTCGGACTGGTTTTCCTGGCCAAGGGCGCGATCGCCGAACCGTTCTATGTGCCGTCGGGCTCCATGGAGCCGACGCTGATGATCGGCGATGCGCTGCTGGCTTCGAAATTCCCTTACGGCTACGGCACCGCTTCGCTGCCGATTCAGATCAATTTGCCGGAAACCGGCCGCGTGTTCGGCAGTCCGCCCAAGCGCGGCGATGTCGTGGTGTTTCGCTGGCCCGGCGATCGCTCGCAAGCCTGGGTCAAGCGGGTGGTTGGAATTCCCGGCGACCGCATCCAGATGCGCCAGGGCCAACTGTTCATCAACGACCGTGCGGCTTCGCTCAAGCCGGACGGAATCGGGCAGGTGGAGGACGAGCGCGGCGAATATGAACCGGCAAGGCGCTACATCGAGACGCTGCCCGGCGGCGTCAGCCATGCAATCTTCAAGCTTCGCGACAACGGCCGCCTCGATAACACACAGGAGGTCACGGTGCCGCCCGGCTGTCTGTTCGTGATGGGCGACAACCGCGACAATTCGGCCGACAGCCGCGTACCGCTTCGCGATGGCGGCGTCGGCCTGTTGCCGATCGACGATTTGGTCGGCCGCGCTGACGCCGTGATCGGCTCATGGGATCTCGGCATCCGCGAGCAGCCGGTCTGGACGTGGTTGTCCGGCTTCCGCCTCGCCCGATTCTTCACATCGGTGCATTGAGGGCGGGGTTAGCCGCAGCATTTGCGCCCGCCGTCCTGCTGGACCGGCGGGCACGGCGCTGAGCCGTAAGAACAGAACACGCAGCAATCGCCGGCTTTCGGCTTCAGCTTTTCGCCGCATCCCTTGCACTCATAAAAGAACTGGCAGGCATCGAGCGGCATTTGCTCGGTGGCCTGAAAGCCGCATTTCGGGCAGGTCAGCCTCGATTCCAGTTGCATTGTCGCTCATCCAGACGCACGTGGGCTCAAAAAGATGTCGTCAAGTCGGTCAGCCATTGAGGCGAGGCCTCGACCAGCGCTGCCTCGACTCGCTTGTCGGCGCCGCTGACGATTGCAAGGCCAATGACGATAAACGCCGCGCCCAACAGAGCCTTGCCGAGCTTGCCGGCCGACATCAGATTGCCGCGCATTCGCATCAAGGTTGCGCGGGAGAGAAGCCCAAGCAGAACCAGCGGCATGCCGGCGCCGATGCCGAACGCCCCCATCGTGAGGCCAACCCTCGTCAGATCGTGGCCCTGGGAAGCCAGAAGGGACGCCGCTCCAAGCGTGGGGCCGACGCATGGCGACCACACCGCACCCAGCAACAGGCCGATCGCGATCTGGCCCGCAAGGCTTGACGAAGCAAATCCGCCGAGGCGGCGATCGGCCCAGGCCGAAACCGGACCGCCAGCGCTCGCAAGCCGTGCCTGCCATGAGGGAACCACAAGGATCGCGCCCAGCGCGATCATCACGGCAGCCGCTGCGAAGCGGAACGTGCCGGCATCGATGCCCAGCCCAAATCCCGCCAGTGCGAGCATCAGGCCAAGCCCGGTGAACGATAACGCCAGCCCCGCGGCCAAAGCCACAGCGCCGAAGGGGTGCGCAGTCACCGCCGCGCCAAGCACGATCGGCACGAGCGGCAACACACATGGCGACAGGATCGACAGGATCCCCGCCGCGAAGGCCAGAGCAAGCGCGGTCACGCTAGTGGTCCGATTCCAACATTCGCATCCCCTCTCAGCGGTCGCTTTGCGAATGTCAGAATCAAAGGACCACAAGCCATATTTTTCTGGTGGAGTTTAGGATGTGACATTGGCTTAACGAGCTTGCGGCTCGGCGGGCAGCGAATTTCAAATCCGCTCCACTGGTATCAAAGGCTCTTGTCGAGCAGGGCTGCGATTGAGGCTTCCTTGGTGTCGCCGACAGAGCGTCCCTGCTCCGTGTTGCCCTTGAAGACGATCAAGGTTGACTGCATTCGTGCGCCGAACGCCTTGACCGCCGGTTTTTGGGCATCGAAATCGACACGGAAGATTTTCAGGTCCCTGAACTTCGGCTCAGCCGTCAGCTTGTCGAGAATGGGCTTCTGCGCTTTGCAGGTCGGACACCAGTCGGCGTGGATTTCGACCAGGATCGGACTGCCGGCCGCCTGGGCGGCCTTGAACGCATCGGTGGAAAACGGCACCGCCGAATTCGCCCTGGAGGCCGCCAAGGGCGCAACGACCGCCAAGGCGCCTGCAACCAATGCCCCGTTCAAAAACCTGCGCGTGATGATCATCGTCAGCTCCGTGGTTTGCCCTGCCTTCTCTTTGAGGCTTGAGCGGCTAGCGTTGTTACGCCGCAGAGGAGCGCAATGTTACCTGACCACACCGGAGATAAAGCCGGGCCTGCGTCGCGGTGGCTTGATCTCCTTCTTCAAATAACAGTGAGGTTCTCGGCCGACATAACCCGCGCGCGCGTAGGTCCATGCTCGGCATTTGTTGTCGGCTGCGCACGCTGCCTTGCAGACCTCATCCCGGTCGCCGCGCTTGAGTTCGAAAGTGCGGTAATCGCCACCTGCGCGATCGATCGAGGTCTCGATTGCGCCATTACGCGTTTCCAGCACGCCGGCGCCGCGCACCCCTGACACGCAACAGTCATCCGCGACGCGCGCGGGCACACTGTTCTTGAGCCAGCAGACCGCCGCGTGAGACGTCTCGTTCGGGTAGTTGAAGCTCCAGGCGCGGCAGCGGCGGTCCCGCTCGCAAACCAGCGCGCACTCCGCCGGATCGCCCGAAGCCACCGGCAAACTCAGATAGTCGCCGCCCGGCCGGTCGAAATTGGCCTGTGCCGCGGCCGGTCGATGAACGGTCATGGCGGCGAGGAGAACGAACGTTCCCAAACACGCCAGGACCGCGGACCTGCAATCCCTCCACCAAGAGCGGCGGATTCGATCAGGGACTTCAGATCGATAAAGCAGAACTGGATTCGATAAGTCTGCCTGTGCCCGCGATCTTCCGAAGTTCGTGAAGATGGCTGCTGCGATGGCGCACGAACTTCGCAAGATGGGCCCTGGCAGCAGGCGGCCTCCCCACATACGAGATGCTTTCAACCGATTGAAATGATTGCGGCTGCGCCATTTGATCGCCATGAACCTGTACGGCTGATGAACGGCCGGAGACCCGCCGGCACGCTGATATCTGACCTAGAAGGCGTATTCGTCATAGGCGGGCGCAACCGAGCCGCCCCATGCCCCGTTGAACTTGGCCAGCATCTCTTCCGCCGGGGTCTGTCCGGCGTCGATGATCCGGTCCAGCGGCTCCAGATAACGCGTTTCATCGCGCCCGGATTGGTCGGCGTGGGCGCGCCGCCGCAATCCCGCATGCGCCAGCGCCAGACAGTCCTTCGCAATTTCGAAGATGTAGCGGTCCTTGATCCTGGCCTTGAAGCCAAGACGCGGGACGTCATCGCGCAACGATTGCCGCTCCGAGGCCTTCCAGCCTTTGACGAGCTCCCAGGCCGCGTCGAGGCTGGTGTCATCATACAAAAGTCCGACCCAGAAGGCCGGCAATGCCGGCAAGCGCCCCCAGGGCACACCATCGGCGCCGCGCATTTCCAGGTAGCGCTTCAAGCGAACTTCCGGGAAAATCGTCGAAAGATGATTGGCCCAATCGGACAGCATCGGCCGTTCGCCGGGAAGCGCCGGATTTTTCCCCTCAAAAAAATCCCGAAACGACGTGCCCGACACATCGATATAGTCGTCGTCGCGTTTGACAAAATACATCGGCACATCGAGCGCATAGTCGACCCAGCGCTCAAACCCCATGCCATCCTCGAACGCCCACGGCAGCATCCCCGAGCGCGCATTATCGGTGTCCCGCCAGATTTCCGAGCGGAACGAGAGAAAGCCGTTAGGCTTTCCTTCGGTAAAGGGCGAATTCGCGAACAGGGCGGTGGCGACCGGCTGCAAGGCCAGCGATACCCGCAATTTCTTGACCATGTCGGCTTCGGACGAGAAGTCGAGATTGGTCTGTACCGTGCAGGTCCGGTACATCATGTCGATGCCGTACCGGCCGACTTTTGGCATGTAGTTGGTCATGATCTTGTAGCGGCCCTTGGGCATCACAGGAATCTGCGCCCGCGACCAGGATGGCGTCATGCCTAGCCCGAGGAAGCCGATGCCCAAAGGCGTTGCGACCTCCCGTACCTGCGCAAGGTGCGCCATCAGCTCACTCTGGGTCTGATGCACGGTCTCCACCGGCGCGCCGGACAGTTCGAACTGTCCGCCCGGCTCGAGCGAAATCGCTCCACCGCCGGTGACGTCGTAAAGCCCGATGATGTTGCCGCGCTCCATGATCGGCTCCCAGCCGAGCAGCAGCTTCATGCCATCGAGAAGAGCGCCGATGCCGCGCGCGCCTTCGTAAGGCACGGGCTCATGGCCGCTCAACGTGAACGGGGTTTTCTCGTGCTCGGTTCCGATACGGAATTCGGAAGCGGGCTTTACGCCGGCCTCGAGCCACGCGACCAGTTCGTCGCGCGACTGGAGCGGGGTCATATCGAGCTGGTCACGCGCCATGCAAATTCCTGACTTGGGGCGCTGCGACCGAACGCGCGCGGTGGCGAAGATCTCCGCGGACCGGGCGGCCCGCGGCTAGCACAGATATGTACGGCATCATCGGACCGCCGCACCGTCTTTGACAGCGAGCGAGGCGGCCTCCCCGCAGGAACAGCCAAGCCGGTCCAAGAGGCCGCAAAGTTTGACGGCATCGGCGTCCGAGAGTTTCGAGCCGACGTGCTTCTCGATTCCAGCCGAATAGGCGCTCCACATCTTTCTTTGCAGCTCACGCCCGGCTTCCGTGATCTCGACGAACTGGCCGCGTTTGTCGATCTTGCACTCACGCCGGACGGCAAGCCCCTCGTCCACCAGGCGGTCGATCAGCCGGGAGGTGGAGTATTGCGGAAGCAGCATCTGCTTTTCCAATTCCACCGGCCGAAGCTCGCCGGCAGGCGCACGCGACAATTCCAGCAGCGCGTCATACCAGGCCAGCGGCGGAAAGCCGGCCTTCTTCAGATCCTGCTCGACGGCATTGAGCACCCGGCTCTGAACTCGCATCAGGCGAATCCAGGCGGCGGTCGCTTCCGTCGATGGTTTACGCTTCATGACCTGGCCCACACCTTCGTATGCATTCTAGCGCACTCGATGCATGTGCATCAATGTTGACTACTTCATGCATTTGCATTTAACCATGCGAGGGCCATTTGGCACCGTCTTAAAGGGAGGAAATCCATGAAACTCTATTATTCGCCCGGAGCCTGCTCGCTCTCCCCTCATATCGCGCTCCTGGAAGCCGGTCTTCCCTACGATCTGGTGAAGGTCGACCTGCGTGCCAAGAAACTCGAAAACGGTGACGATTTCCTGAAGGTCAACCCCAAAGGCCAGGTGCCGGCACTGGCCCTGGACAGTGGCGAACTGATCACCGAGGGCCCCGTAATCGTGCAGATGATTGCCGACAAGGTCCCCGCCAAGAACCTTGCGCCGGCCCGCGACAGCGCCGAGCGCTACAAGCTTCTGGAATGGCTGACCTACGTCAACGGCGAATTGCACAAGAACATCGGTCCACTGTTCAACCCCATGCTCTCGGACGAGGCCAAGGGGGTGTTCAAGGACCGCGCGATGGGCAAGTTCAAATATGTCGACAGCCAGCTGGCCGGCGGCGACTACCTGCTGGGCAAACAATTCACGGTGGCCGACGGCTATCTTTACGTGATGCTGCGCTGGGCCGAGGGGATGAAGTTCGACCTCTCCGGATTGAACAACCTTCTCGCCTACAGGGATCGTGTCGCCGCGCGACCGAAGGTCCAGGAGGCGCTCGTCAAGGAAGGCCTCGTCAAGGCGGCGTAAGATTGATCGTCACTGCAGAGCGATGCCAGGGTCGGCCTATTGGCCGGCCCGATGGCAGGCTCCGCATCGCACCCCAATGCGCAGTTGCGCATCTGAGAATCCTGATTCCGGGTCTGGTGCTGATCTAGCGCACCATCCCGGAATGACGCCCAACTACTCCGCCGCCTGCGCGGCGAGCTTTTTCGGCGGGAAGCGGCCGTAGAACGTCTCGCCCTTCTGCGCCATGTCGACCAGAAGCTTCGGCGGCGCGAAGCGCGAGCCATACTTGGCCTCGAGCTTGTGGCAGAGCTCGACAAACTTTTTCGTGCCCATGAAATCGATATAGGACAGCGTGCCGCCGGTGAACGGCGCAAAGCCGAAGCCGAGGATCGAACCGACATCAGCCTCACGCGGATCGGTGATGACGTGATCCTCGACGGTGCGGGCCGCTTCCACCGCCTGCACCACCAGGAACCGCTGTTTCAGTTCCTCGACGTCGAGCGTATCGGGATCGAGATGCCTGGGCTGAAGGGCGCCGAGGTTCGGCCAAAGGCTCTTCTGCCCCTTGCCCTTCTGGGGATAGTCGTAGAAGCCCTTGCCGTTCTTGCGGCCGAAGCGGCCCTGCTTCTCGACCAGTTCGACGAGGAGCTTCTTCTGCGCCTGGTCGATGGCGTTCGGACCCAGATCGGCCTCCGTCGCCTTCATGATCTTGAGCACGAGGTCGAGCGCGACCTCATCCGACAGCGACAGCGGCCCGACCGGCATGCCGGCCATCTTCGCCGTGTTCTCGATCATCGCCGGCGGCACGCCTTCCATCAGCATTTCCAGCCCTTCGGCTGTGAAGCGCAGGACGCAGCGGTTGGCGAAGAAGCCGCGGGAGTCGTTGACGACGATCGGCGTCTTACCGATCTGGCGCGTATAGTCGAGCGCGGTGGCGAGCGCGACGTCGCCGGTGTTTTTGCCGAGGATGACCTCTACCAGCATCATCTTCTCGACCGGCGAGAAGAAGTGGATGCCGATGAACTTCTCCTGGTCCTTGAATTCTTCCGCCAGCGAGTTGATCGGCAGCGTCGAGGTGTTGGAGGCAAAGATCGCGTCTTTTCGCAGCAGCGGCTGTGCCTTCGCGTAGGTCTCCGCCTTCACCTTACGATCCTCGAACACGGCTTCGATGACGAGATCGCAATCCGAAATCGCGGCATAGTCGGCGGTTGCGGTGATCCGCGAGAGGACCGCGTCGCGGTCGCTCTCCTTGGCGCGGCCCTTCTTGATCAGATCGTCGATCACCGATTGCGCGTGCGCCTTGCCCTTGTCGGCGCTGGCCTGGTCGCGATCGATCAGCACCACGTTGATGCCGGCACGCGCCGAAACATAGCCGACGCTCGCCCCCATGAAGCCGGCACCGATCACGGCGAGCTTCTTGACCCTGGTCGGCGGAACGTTTTGCGGACGCCGCGCGCCCTTGTTCAGTTCCTGCATCGACATGAACAGCGAGCGGATCATCGCAGCCGCTTCGTTCGAACGCAGTATCTTGGTGAAGTAGCGCGATTCCACCCGCAGCGCCGCGTCGATCGGCAGCTGCAAGCCCTCGTAGACGCACTGCATGATGGCGCGCGCCGCCGGATAATTGTCGAACGTCTCGCGACGGAAAATCGCATTGCCAGCCGGGAACATCATCATGCCGGCTTTTGAATAGACCGGGCCGGCCGGCAGTTTGAATCCCTTCTCGTCCCAGGGCGCGACCGCTTTGCCGCCGCCTTTGATCCAGTCCTTGGCGGCCTTGATCAGGTCGGAAGCCGGCACGATGGCATGGATGAGGTTGAGTTGCTTGGCCTTCTCGACTGTGACCGGATCGCCCTTCAGCAGGATTGTCATCGCATCCTGCGGGGGGACCAGGCGCGGCACGCGCTGCGTGCCGCCGGCGCCCGGAAACAGACCGACTTTCACTTCCGGCAATCCAAGCCGCGTTTTCGGATTCTCTGCGGCCACCCGGTAGTGGCAGGAGAGCGTGATCTCGAAGCCGCCGCCCAAAGCAAGGCCGTTGATTGCAGCCGCCCACGGCTTGCCCGATGTCTCGATTCCACGCAGCACCAGCGAGAAGCGCCGGCTCTGGTCGAACAGCATCTGGTTCGCGGCCGTCTCGCCCTGCTCCTTGAGCGCCTTGGCATAGGCCTTGTTCATGCCCTCGAGCATCGAAAGGTCCGCGCCGGCGCAGAACGCTTCCTTGCTGGAGGTGATGACCACGCCTTTCACCGCGGCATCGGCCGTGGTCTGCTTGAGAATTGCCTCGAGTTCGTCTGTCGAGGTCTGATCCAGCACGTTCATCGAACGGCCGGGGATGTTCCAGGTCACGAGCGCAATGCCGTCGGCGTCCGTCTCAACGGTGAAATTCTTGAAGGCCATGTGGTGTCCCCTTAAACGCGCTCGATGATCGTGGCGGTTCCCATGCCGCCGCCGATGCAAAGCGTCACCAGCGCGGTCGATTGGTTGGTGCGTTCGAGTTCGTCGAGCACGGTGCCGAGAATCATCGCGCCGGTTGCTCCCAGCGGATGGCCGAGCGCGATCGCGCCGCCATTGACGTTGATCTTGGCGCTATCGATCTCGAAGGCCTGCATATAGCGCAGCACCACGGAAGCGAACGCCTCGTTCAACTCGAACAGATCGATGTCGGATTTCTTCATGCCGGAGCGTCCGAACAGCTTTTCGGTGACGTCGACCGGACCGGTCAGCATCATCGCTGGCTCCGAGCCGATATTGGCAAAGGCCCGAATCTTTGCACGCGCCTTGAGGCCATACTTGCTGCCGGCCTCCTTGCTGCCGAGCAGCACAGCCCCGGCGCCATCGACGATGCCGGACGAGTTGCCGGCATGATGCACGTAGTTGACGCGTTCGATTTCCGGGTGCGACTGGATCGCCACGCCGTCGAAGCCGCCCATCGCCGCCGCATCGGCGAATGACGGCTTGAGCTGCGCCAGCGACTGCATGGTCGTCGACGGCCGCATGTGCTCGTCCTTGGCGAGGATAGTCAGCCCGTTGACGTCCTTGACAGGCACCACCGACCTGTTGAAGCGGCCCTCGTCCCAGGCCTTTGCTGCGCGCTGCTGGCTCTGCACCGCATAGGCATCGACATCATCGCGCGAAAAACCGTATTTGGTCGCGATCAGATCGGCCGAGATGCCCTGCGGCATGAAATAGGAAGGCACCGCGATCGAAGGATCCATCGGCCAAGCCCCGCCGGAAGCGCCGATGCCGACCCGACTCATCGACTCCGCGCCGCCGCCGATCACGAGCTGGTTCTGCCCGCTCATGATCTGCGCAGCGGCGAAATTCACCGCGTCAAGGCCCGAGGCGCAGAAGCGACTGATCTGCATGCCCGGAACCGCCTCGCCAAGACCCGCTTGCAGCGATGCGAAGCGCGCAATGTCGGAGCCGGCCTCGCCGACCGGATCGACCACGCCGAGGATCACGTCATCGACAACATCCTCGGGGAGATTGTTGCGTTCCTTCAGCGCCTTCAGCGGCACGGTGGCAAGCGCGAGCGCCGTCACCTCATGAAGCGCGCCATCGGGCTTGCCTCTGCCGCGCGGCGTGCGAACGTGATCGTAGATATAAGCCTCAGGCATGATGCCCTCCCGGAATGATGGTCGTCATATGATAGCGGGTCGAGGATATCGGCGAAACAGCCTCGATCAGAAAGCGTCCGCCGCCAGTTCCATGATCGTCGCGCTTCCGCTCTGGATCCGCGCCAGATGTGTCGATGTCGCCGGCAGCACCCGCTCCATGAAGAAGCGGCCGGTCACAAGCTTGGTCGAGAGATAGGCCGTCGCGCCGCCGCCTGCAATCTTGTCCTGGGCGACCTTGGCCATTTTGGCCCACATATAGCCGAGCGTCACGAGGCCGAACAAATGCATGTAATCGGTGGCGGCCGCGCCGGCATTGTCAGGCTTCATCATGGCGTTCTGCATCAGCCAGGTGGTGGCCTGCTGGAGGTGACCGAGCGCGGTGGACAGCGGCGCGACAAAGGGCTTCATCGCCTCGTCACCGCCGTGCTCCCTGGCGAAGCTGCCGACCTCGCCGAAGAACGCCATCACGGCGCGGCCGCCGTCACGCGGCAATTTGCGCCCCACCAGATCGAGCGCCTGAATGCCGTTGGCGCCTTCGTAGATCATGGCGATCCGCGCATCACGCACGAACTGCTCCATCCCCTGCTCGGCAATATAGCCGTGGCCGCCATACATCTGCTGCGCCTGGACCGCGTTGGCGAAGCCGGTTTCGGTGAGATAGCCTTTCAGGACCGGGGTCATCAAACCCATGTGATCGTCGGCGGCCTCGCGGTCCTTGGGATCGCTGGAGCGGTGGGCGACGTCGCTCTTCAGCGAGGTCCACACCACCATGGCGCGTGCCGCTTCGTTGAAGGCGCGGATTGTGAGCAAAGTACGCCGCACATCCGGATGCACGATGATTGGATCGGCGGGCTTGTCTTTTTCCTGTGGTCCGGACAGCGCGCGCCCCTGCAAGCGGTCGCGGGCATAGGCCGCGGCGTTCTGATAGGCGACTTCCGACTGCGCCAGACCCTGCACACCGACACCGAGCCGCGCCTCGTTCATCATCACGAACATGGCCTGCATACCCTTGTTCTCGCCGCCCACCAGCCAGCCGGTGGCGCCGTCGTAGTTCATGACGCAGGTCGAATTGCCGTGAATGCCCATCTTGTGCTCGATCGAGCCGCAGCTGACGCCATTACGCTGCCCCAGCGAACCGTCGGCATTGACCAGGAATTTCGGCACTACGAAGAGCGAGATGCCCTTGATGCCGCTAGGGGCGCCTTCGATCCGCGCCAGCACCAGATGGATGATATTGGAGGCCAGATCATGCTCGCCGGCCGAAATGAAAATCTTGGTGCCGGAGATCTTGTAGCTGCCGTCGCCCTGCTTGACCGCCTTGGTGCGGATCAGACCAAGATCGGTGCCGCATTGCGGCTCGGTAAGGTTCATGGTGCCGGTCCATTCGCCGGCCACCATTTTCGGCACGTAGGTCGATTTCTGTTCAGCGCTGCCATGGACCAACAGCGCCGCCGTTGCCCCCATCGTGAGGCCGCCATACATGGAGAAGGCCATGTTCGCCGAGGATAGAAATTCCGTGACGCTCTGGCTCAGTGTCATCGGGAGGCCCTGGCCGCCATATTCCGTCGGCGCCGAAAGGCCGAGCCAGCCACCTTCGGCGACCTGCCTGTACGCCTCTCTAAATCCCTTCGGCGTCGTCACGCTGCCGTCGTCGTGACGGATACAGCCTTCGAGATCGCCGACGCGATTGAGCGGCTGCAGCACTTCTTCGCTGAGCTTGGCGGCCTCGCCTAGGATCGCCTCGCGAACGTCGGCCGACGCGTCGCTGAAGCCCGGAAGATTGTCGTAGCGATCAATCTGAAAGACGTCGTTGAGCAGGAATTGGACGTCTTCGACAGGCGCTTTGTAGATCGGCATGACGTTCTCCCGGCAAGTCGTGTTGGCGTTTCCTTAGGAAAGGCTCAAAGGGAACCTTAGCCATTTCCTTGGGTCGAGGGCAGCACCTATCCCGCTACATCACCGTCTTTCGATAGGTCACGGCGTCTTCCCCAGCTGCTCGGCCATCAGGCGATGCAGCAGATTGATGGCTTTCAGCGGACGAACCATCACCTTGAAACGCGTGATGCGGCCCTCGGCGTCGCAGGTGATGATATCGACGCCGTTGATCGTGATCCCGTCAATGTCATTTGCGAATTCAAGCACCGCCCCGGTATCGTTGGTCCATTCGCCGGTAAAGCGGAAGGTTGGCCCGCCCAGGATTTTGACCACGCTGGTGAGATATTTGAATGTGATGTCGCGGCCGCGCTGCGGCGTATGCACGACGGGGCTCTCGAATACCACGTCCGGATGGAGCGAGTCCCAAAGGACTGCAGGATCGTGGGACCTGACAAAGTCGCGCCATCGCTGAAGGCCGGTCGTGTTCAAAGGACGCCTCCCATGCTTGGCCGCATCGACAGCCAACGGACACACGGTTCATCTCATTCCTCAATATGCATATTGACGCATATGCGCTTATATGCATAAAGTCAAGTGTTGCGGCCCGGATCGTTCGATATCTGAAGGAGAGCCCGACCTTTGGCCCTCGGTGATGCCATCCTCGCCTGCCTGACCGAGCGGCCCATGACGGGCTACGAGCTCGCCAAGACCTTCGATTCCTCGATCGGCTTTTTCTGGAAAGCCGATCATCAGCAGATCTATCGCGAGCTGTCCAAGCTGCGCGAGCGCGGCCACATCCACGGCCGCGAGGTCGTCCAGACCGGCAAGCCCAATAAGCTGGTCTACACGCTGACGGCCGAAGGCAGGGCCGCCTTCAGGCATTGGGCGGCCCGCCCTTCGACCCCGGCGCAGATCAAGGACGACCTCCTGATCCGGATCTATGCGCTCGATGCGGTGGATGTCGAACCGCTTCGCGCCGACCTCATGGCGCGGCTGGAGCATCACCGCGACCGCTACGAACGCTATGAGCGGATTCTGAAAAAGCGTTTTCCGCTCAATACGGCGCTGCCGGCCGACCTGGGCAAGCTGCTCGGGCTTCGCATCGGCATGCGGTACGAGCGAATGGTAGCCGAGTGGTGCGAAGAGGCGATCACTGCGCTGTCGGCTATCCAGGATACGGCGAATGTCGTGCAGCTCGACGCTGCGACACGGGAGCGGACCGGCTCGACCGAATGAGCCGGCCGGCAGAAAAATCAAGCCGATCGTAAAGTTTACGAGCGCCCGGCCGCCTTTCCTTAACCCGTTATTTACCGTGACGCGAAAAAGTCGACCTGCAGAGGCAGACGACCCGCGCCGAATTCGATTGTCTGTATTTCGGGACGCGCGGGGAGGCCGGAGGCGCCAGGTGGAGCGCCGAAAGCGGAACCGGACAGAAGCATGAATTCGCGCGTATCGTGGAGTAATGAAGGCATCGATCCTGCCGTCCGGGAGCGGGCCGAGGCCGCGGCTCGCCGCGCCGGGGTGTCGCTGAACGACTGGCTCAACCTCAACCTGGGCGACGCTGCGCCGCCGAGCTTCCGCGGTGCTGCCGATCAGCGGCCGCCAGCGCCGGCGCAGCAAAGCCGCGATGTCGCCGATATCCACCAGCGGCTCGACGCGATCGCCCGTCAGATCGAACAGATTTCGCAAGGACGCCCGCGGAGCGAAGCTCCACGCGGCGAGCCGCCCGTCGCCAAGCAACTGAACGACGCCATCGCCCGACTCGATGCGCGGCTGTCACAGATTTCCAATCCCGCCCCGGCGCGCCAGCGCGAGGCGCAGGAAAAGCAGCGCCAGACCGAGATGGTCGAACGCGCCGCCGCGCAGGTCTACCGCCCCTCGCCTCCGCTCAATCCAGCCTCGTTCGACTCGGCGATTGCGGAAATTTCCGCTCGCCAGAACGAACTCGACCAGGTTGCGGCGACCCCGACGCTTCGCAGCGCGCCGCCCATTGCGCCGACGCCCGGTTTCGCGCCGCCCGCGGCCGCCCACGCTCCGCCGTCTCCGGGCCCGGATTTCTCTTCGCTGGAGCGGCATCTCCTCAAGATCACGAGCGAGATCGAGTCGCTGCGACGGCCGGATCACATCGAGCAATCGATTGAAGCCTTTCGCAGCGAATTGAGCGAAATCCGCCAAGCCATCACCGAGGCGATGCCGCGCCGCGCAATCGAATCGATCGAAAGCGACATCCGATCGCTTTCCCGCCGGATCGACGACAACAAGCAGAACGGCAGCGACAGCCAGGCGCTCGCCAGCATCGAGCGTGCCCTCGGCGAAATCCGCGAGGTCTTGCGCTCGCTGACGCCAGCCGAACAGCTGGCAGGCTATGATCAGGCAATTCGTAACCTGACCGCGAAGCTCGATCAGATCATTCGGGCCAACGACGATCCGTCGACCATTCACCAGCTCGAAAGTGCGATCGCAGCACTTCGCGCCATCGTCTCCAACGTCGCTTCCAACGACGCCCTGGCACGACTTTCCGACGACGTGCACACGTTGTCTGCCAAGGTCGATCAATTGGCCCGACCGGACGACCGATCGGACTCGCTCGCCGCACTTGAACAGCGCATCGCCGCATTGATGTCCTCGCTCGAGAGCCGCGAACAGCGTCCGGCCGCAAGCGAAAACACCGAGCAGATCGAACGAGCCCTGATGGCGCTGTCCGATCGACTCGACCGCATCCCGGTCGGCAATGACAACGCCGCTGCCTTTGCCCATCTGGAACAGCGCGTCTCCTACCTGCTCGAACGGCTGGAAGCCTCGAGCGACTCCCGCTCCGGCAACCTCGGACGGGTCGAGGAAGGCCTTCAGGACATCCTGCACCATCTCGAACGCCAGAATGCCAGCTTTGCCAGCTTCGTCGCCGACAGCCGCAGCGAGCCGCCGACCGGCCGGGACAGCGAACTGACGGACCTCGTCAAGCGCGAATTGTCCGACATTCGCTTCAGCCAGGCGGAAACCAATCGTCACACCCAGGATTCGCTGGAAGCCGTCCACAACACGCTGGGCCACGTGGTCGATCGCCTCTCAACGATCGAGGGCGACCTGCGTGCGGTACGCACTCAGCCGGCACCGCCGATGGCGGCGCAGCCCGTACCTCCATCGGCGATCGAGCCTTCCTATTCGCCGCCGCCGATGGGCGAGCCGGAGGCTGGACCAAGCTACGCGGAAGACCCTCCGCCGGCGCCGAGTCCAGCCACACCGCAGGAAGCCTTTGCGGCTGCGCCGCGGGATTTCCGTGCGGCTGAGCCATTACAACCGGCCGCCGCTCGCACCATCGGCGAGATCCTCGAGCCGCACACTGCACCATCCCGCGTGTCGATCGCCCCGGAGCTGCCGCCCGATCACCCCCTTGAGCCGGGCACCCGGCCATCGGGACGAGCCGCTTCACCGGCGGAGCGCATCGCGGCTTCGGAGAGCGCGATCAGCAGCATTCCCGCGGCCGTACCGAAGGAACCAGTCAGCACCTCGAGCTTCATCGCCGCCGCGCGACGCGCCGCGCAGGCCGCGGCCGCCGCGCCGCCGTCCGACAAGGCCGGAAAACAACCGAAGGCCGCACCGGCCAACGGTCAGGCCGCAGCTTCGACGATCACCTCGAAGATCCGCTCGCTGCTCGTCGGCGCCAGCGTCGTCGTGATCGTGCTCGGCACGTTCAAGATGGCCATGACGCTGCTCGACAGCGGCGAACCGACGGCGATGCCCGCTGTGGAGAGATCGGGCGATTCAGCACCAGCGGCTGCTGCCGGAAGCGGCGCAACTCTGGCGCCGGCGCCGACCGGGCCCTCGATGACATCGCCGGTTCCGATCGGACGACAGTCCTTCAATGCCGCCCCTGACAGAGCCGACAGCGCCGCCTCAGGCCCTCTTCCGCAGGACTCGTCGTCAGCCGCGGCAAACGACGACGTGACCGGAACAATCCCGCTTGCGAAGAATGTTTCGAGCCCGCCGAAATTGGCGATGATCGCGGTGCCGCCGACCGAAAGGCTGCCGGAGTCCATCGGCGGTCCTGTTCTACGCGCCGCCGTGCTCAAGGGCGATCCGAGCGCGGCATATGAGGTCGCGGTGCGCTTCGCCGAAGGCAAAGGCGTCGCGGTGAACTACGACGAGGCGGCCAAATGGTTCGATCGCGCGGCGCAGGCCGGCGTGGTACCGGCAATCTTCCGCCTTGGAACCTTCTACGAGAAGGGCCTGAGCGTAACGAAGGACGTCGACATCGCCCGTCGCTACTACACTCAGGCTGCTGAACGCGGCAACGCCAAGGCGATGCACAACCTCGCGGTGCTCTATGCCGACGGCGGCGGCAAGGGCGCCGACTACAAGAGCGCGGCGCAGTGGTTCCGCAAGGCTGCGGACCGCGGTATCGCCGACAGCCAGTACAATCTCGGCATTCTCTACGCCCGCGGCATCGGCGTCGACCAGAACCTCGCAGAATCCTTCAAATGGTTCAGCCTCGCCGCGGCGCAGGGCGACGTCGACGCCGGCCGCAAGCGCGACGACATTGCCAAGCGGCTGGACCCGCAGTCGCTCGCCGCCGCCAAGCTCGCGATCCAGACCTTTACGGCCGAGCCTCAGCCCGACGATGCCGTCAATGTGGCAAGCCCCGCTGGCGGATGGGATTCCGCACCGGCCCAAGCAACGCCGACGCTGGCAAAGCCGGCCGCCAGGGCAGCCGGAGCCAAGCGCACGGCGTCGGCCCACTGAAGTCAAGCGGCGCGCTTGAGGCGCCGCCGAACCATTCCGATCCGACAAGTTCGATTGGACGATCGGCGGCTGATCCGACCGATCAACTGGCTTTGCGTTGCCGGATCACAATCGCGAAGGTCACGAAGGCGGCTCGCCGTTAACAGGTATTTTTCACCACATCCAAAGTTGCGGGCGGCGATCGGCAAAAAAACGCGCTGCGTGCGGATTCTTTAATCCCTCCAATTACCGATTTCGGCTATGCAGGGATGCGGCTTTCTCCGCGCTCCCAAGAAACCTGGCCCCGGGGCGGTTTCCGCCGGCCTCACGGTCCATCCGGAAACGACGCGCGTGCAGCTTTATCTCCCGATCGCTGACATTCCGGTCAACATTTTTCTTATCCTCGCCATGGGCGCGGCGGTCGGCTTTGTCTCCGGCATGTTCGGCATCGGCGGCGGATTCCTGATGACGCCGCTTTTGATCTTCATCGGCATCGCGCCGTCGGTCGCGGTCGCCTCCGTCGCCAGCCACATCGCAGCCTCGTCCTTTTCCGGCGCGATTACCTACTGGCGACGCCGCGCCATCGATCCGGCTCTCGCGCTCGTGCTGTTATGCGGCGGCACGATTGGTACGGCGCTCGGCGTCTGGACCTTTACGCTGCTGCGTTCGCTCGGCCAGCTCGACCTGATGATCGCCCTCTCCTACGTCGTGCTGCTGACCACCGTCGGCGGGTTGATGTTCTGGGAAGGCCTGCGCTCGATGCTCCGCGTCCGCCGCGGCATGGCGGTGTCGCTGCGCCGGTCCGGCAGCCACGGCTGGGTCCATGGCCTGCCGTTCAAGATGCGCTTCAAGCGCTCCAAGATCTATCTGTCCGTCATTCCCGTGATCGGTGTCGGACTGATCATCGGATTCATCGGCGCCATCATGGGCATTGGCGGCGGCTTCATCCTCGTGCCGATCATGATCTATTTCCTGCGCGTGCCGACCTCAACGGTGATCGGCACCTCGATGGTGCTGACGCTGGTCACCATGGTGTTCGCCACGCTCCTGCATGCGATCACCAACCATCTGGTCGATGCCGTGCTGGCACTGGTCCTGATGACAGGCGGCGTCACCGGGGCCCAATTCGGCGCCCGCGCGGGCCAAAAGATTCGCGGCGAGCATCTGCGGCTCCTGCTCGGACTTCTGATTCTGGCAGTCGGCATTCGCTTTGCCTACGAACTTGTCATCCGCCCGGACGATCTCTTTACCATCCGCCAAACCGGAGGCGCCGTATGAGCGGACGCGTCCTCTGCGCCGTCTTTGCAGCGATGATCGCGCTCGGCGCAGCCGGCATCGCTCAGCCGGCGCGCGCAGAACGGCTGATCGTCTCGGTCTCGAATCATCGCGTGACCGTGACGCCGGCCTATTCCGGCGAGGAGTTGGTGCTGTTCGGCTCAGTCGAGAAGGACGCCTCCACGCCGCCCGGCCGCAACAACTACGATCTCGTTGTCACGGTCATCGGGCCCCGCGCCGACATGGTGACGCGGCGCAAGGAACGCAAATTCGGCATCTGGATCAATACCGACTACCGCGAATTCATACAGGTGCCGACTTATCTCGCACTGTTCTCGAACCGCCCGTTCGATGCGATCGCTTCGCCCGACGTGGAGCGGCGGCAGCAGCTCGGTCTCAACAACGTGCTGCTGACCCAGCGGGTGGGCACCGATTATGCCGACGTCGTACCCAATGATGCCTTCCGCAGCGCCTTTGTCCGACTGCGCCGCGAACAGGGCCTCTATCGCGAAGAGACGTCGGCCGTGACCTTCCTGACGCCAACGCTGTTCCGCACCGGCATTCCCCTGCCGGCCGCCGTGCCGATCGGCACCTACAAGGTCGAGATCAAGCTGTTCGCCGATGGCGCCCTGATCACGCGGACCGACACCGCTTTCGACATCGTCAAGGTCGGCTTCGAGCAATTCGTCGCCACGGCCGCCCGTCAGGACGGGCTGGTGTACGGCCTGTTCACCGCCTTCATGGCGCTGATGGCCGGCTGGATGGCCTCGGTCGTGTTCCGCAAGGATTAACGCTCCGACAGCACCGTTGTATTGCGCCCCAGTCTATCGCTAAACCGAAGCTACCGAACGGCGCGACAATCCGCCCGCGCTCTTAAGCAAACATTATGCAAGGTATCGTAGGAAGCAGGTTGCGTCGCAGACTGGCCGCAATCCATCAAGGATTCTACCTTGCAAGCATCCGTTCGAATTCCCGGCCGCTGCTATTTCGCGATTTTTGCCCTGGCGACGGCAACCCTGTCTTACCAGATTTTGATCACGCGATTCTTCAGCGTGATGTTGTACTACCATTTCGCATTCGCCGCCATTTCACTCGCCATGCTCGGGCTGACCCGCGGGGCGATGGAGGTCTATAACCATCCCGCCCGCTACACCCCGGAGCGCGTTGGGATCGAGTTCGCAAGGCACGCCTCCTGGTTTGCGATGACCGGCGTTAGCGCGATGGCAGCCTTTCTGTGCGTACCCCTCGTGGCTCCCGCCGCATACGTGACGGTGGCGCTGGGAATCGCGACGATCGCATTTGTGAAGCCCTTCACCGAAAGCGGCGTCTGTATAACGCTCTTGCTGACTCGCCTGCCCTACAGCGGCGGCTGGCTCTATGCGGCTGATCTTGCGGGGGCAGCGCTCGGATGCATTGGCGTGATCCTGCTGCTGCTTGTCGTCGACCCCGTCAGCGCAACGATGGGGATCGCCGCTTTTGCCGCGGGCGCGGGCTGGATCATGGCACGCGGTAGCGCGGACCTCCGCAGTGCGCGGCTGAGCGGCGCGGTCGCACTGATCTTGACGATCGTAACGGCCATGCACGCGGGTCTGGATATTTCCGGCAAGAGCCATCTCGGCGTGTTCTGGGCCAAGGGCGTTCGGCAGACGGGCACATTGTTTGAACGCTGGAACACCTACTCCCGCATTCGGGTGATTGCACTCGGCGAGTCCGAGCCGTTCGGTTGGGGCTTTGCCCGTGCGCCCAAGACGAGGATTGATCAGCACATCCTCGACATCGATGCCGGTGCAAACACCGTCATTACGCGCAACGACGGCGATCTCGACAAGGCGGCTTACCTGAAGGACGACGTCATCAATGCCGCTTATCTGGTCGAGCCGGTTACCGACGTGGCGG
The DNA here is from genome assembly GCF_027451485.1 of Bradyrhizobium sp. Lineage (GTDB taxonomy): Bacteria > Pseudomonadota > Alphaproteobacteria > Rhizobiales > Xanthobacteraceae > Bradyrhizobium. The sequence continues at coordinate 11,886 of NZ_DAIDJE010000044.1, read as the reverse complement.
TCGTCGGCGTCGGCGGCGGGCGCGACATTCTTTCCGGGCTGCTGTTTGGCGCGAAGCATATCCGCGGGATTGAGATCAACCCCGCGATCTTCGAAGTCCTCACGGATAAGTTCGCCGACTTCTCCGGTCATCTCGATCGTCAGCCTGGCGTATCTCTGGTCAACGCCGAGGCGCGCAGCTACATCAATCATTCCTCCGAGCGCTACGACCTTGTGCAGATTTCACTGATCGACACCTGGGCGGCTACGGCGGCCGGCGGGCTGACGCTGACCGAGAACCGGCTTTATACGGTGGACGCATGGGACGATTTTTACCGGTCTTTGAAACCGGGCGGAATGCTGTCGGTATCGCGCTGGTTTGACCCCAAGAGCCATCGCGTCGAGCTTCACCGGCTTGTTGCGATCGCAGCCAGCGCACTGCAGCGTCAAGGTGTGCCTGCCGCCGAGTTGTCGAAGCATGTCATCGCTGTGAACGTCGACAACATCGTCACCGTGATAACCCGCCCGGACGCACTGACGAACGCCGAATGGCTTAAGGCGCAGGCGAAACTCGAAGCGCAAGGTTTCAAGGTCCTGATCGGACCGGACGTCGCTTACGACGCAATTACCTCGACGCTGATGTCCGGCAAGGCCGACCGCGCCTTCTTCGCATCTCTGGTCGAAAACATCACCCCTTCGACCGACGATAATCCGTTCTTCTTTTTTACCGAGCGCTTCCGCAATCTCTTCACCAAGCCCTCGGCGACGCTTTCCAACAACAATGCGGCGATCAGCACGACGCTGATATTGATCTTGGTGGCGCTGTGCGCCTGCGTTTACTACATCTTCGTTCCGTTCCTCCGGCTGGCGAAGCGGATGCCGCCGTCGGCACTGACGCCGCCGTTGGCATATTTCTGCGCGATCGGCATGGGCTTCATGCTGATCGAGGTCTCGCAGATGCAGCGGCTGGCGGTCTTCCTCGGACATCCCGTCTATGGGCTCGCCGTCGTCCTTTTCACGATCCTCCTTTTCAGTGGAATCGGCAGCACCACTGTTACCGCCGGCTACCCCCGGCCGGGCGCAGTGATCGTCAGGGCCGCTGCCCTGTTGGTAACGCTCACTGTCGCAGGACTGCTCACTCCCTTACTGACCACTGTGGCGCGATCGGCGGCCACCGACGCCCGCATTCTGCTGTCGGTGCTGTTGCTGGCACCGCCGGCATTCTGCATGGGAATGATGTTCCCGCTCGGACTGAGCGTCTGGCGCGACCGATCGGAGTTGCTTCCGTTCTTTTGGAGCGCCAACGGCATTACGTCGATGCTCGCGTCCGTGCTCGGCATGGCCTTGTCGATCGCTTTCGGCATTGCCAACACCTACGCGATCGGCGTGGGCTTCTATGCGGTCTGCGCCATCATGATTGCCGTAAGCCGCGGAGCCGGCCGCGCGAGAGAGGATGAGACCGGCCTTGAAGCCAATATTGTGGCTCCCTCCATCCAGCCGGCGCTAGCCGAATCGATTGGCGGCATCCCGGACAGGCAACCGGCCTGACCAGCTAGCGTGGCAACTCGATAGCGGTCGCGACACCCGCCTCAAGCAGCTTCAGGCGCGCTCCGCATCCGAGCGCATCGAAAGAGGCGCGCAAATCGGCCGCGTTTTGCCTGAAGTGCGCCCATCCATCGGTATGGAGCGGCACGATCACGGCATCGGGAAAGGCGCGCGCGGTCTCGATCGTGTCGTTGGTGTCCATCGTCAGATGAAACGGACCGCGGGTCTGCGCCGCGCCCGCGAACGGCATCACGACGCCGGCCTTGAAGCGTCGCGCCACTTCCGCCACGCCGTCATACCAGACGGTATCGCCGCTGATATAGATCGGACGAAATTCCTTTGAGACGAGCACGAAGCCGATGACGTCACCGGACAACGGTTCAATCCCGTGGGGGCCGTGGCGCGCCGGCGTCGCCACGACCGTCAGCGAGCGCCCGCCTTTCGACAACTCTGTGCTGGTCCAGGGCGCGAGACCTTCGGCATGGCCGCCGAGCCTTTTCGCTCCCGCCTCCGTCGTCAGCACGCGCTTGGCCTTCGGCAGGAAGTGCTTGCCGGATTCGTCCAGGTTATCGGCGTGCTGATCGTGACTGAGCAGGACCGCGTCGATCTCCCCGATCGCTTCCAGCGCCAGTGCCGGTCCGGAGAGCTTTTCCAGTTTGACATGCGGCAGTTGGTAGGTGCCGGGCAGATCGAAGGTCGGATCGGTGAGCAGGCGAAAGCCGTCGATTTCGATCAGAGCAGTCGGGCCACCGATCAAGGTGAGGGTGAGCGAAGACATCGAACTCTCCTATCGTGAAGCGGCAGACGTCGCGGCTGCGGCCGGACGTGTCACGAGATAGATACCGAGCGCCACCGGAACAATCCCCAGGAGATCGCGGATCGCGACATGCTCGCCCAGCACAATCCAGGCGAACAGCATGCCAAGCGGCGGCATCAGGAAGTGATAGGCGCTTGCGGCCGTCGCACCGCAAGCCCGCAGCAGATGGAACCAGAGCACATAGGCCAGCATCGATCCGCCCAGCGTGAGAAACGCGAACGCACCGAGGAGCTGGACGTTCGGCACAATGTCGCTCACGCTGGAAAATGTGAAGGCAATCGGAGTCAGGACGATGCCGGCGGCCATGTTTTGCACGCCGTTGCCGATCCAGAGCGAGCCTTTCGGCGCCAGAAGCTTGAACAGAATGGTTCCGGCGACGATCGACGCCAGCGAGGCAAAGGTGAAGAGGATGCCGTGCAGGCTGTCGGTGCCGACCGACAAGCGATGCCAGACGATCAGCCCGACGCCGAGAATGCCGAGCAGAAGTCCAAAGACCTTGCGCCAGGCAAGTTGCTCGTTGAGCAGGAGCGCCGCGAACACAGCCGTGAACACCGGATTGGCGCTGACGATCAGGCCGCCGAGACCGGCGGACACGCTCTTCAGGCCGGTATAGCCGAGGCCGAGATAGAGCGCGTTGTTGGCGACGCCGATCAGGGCGAACACCAGCGTATCCCGAAGCGACAGTGACCAGCGGTCGCCGCGCAGCGCAACCGTGCCGTGAATCAGCATGCCGGCCAGCGAGAAGCGGGCCGCCAGCAGGATCAGCGGCGGACAATAGGTGACGCCGATTTTGCCGGCGACGAAGGCATAGCTCCAAAGCAGGCAGAACAGTGCGATCAGGAGCGGAAGCGAATTGAGGGCGGCTCGCGGTCCCGCGACCGACGGGACGACCGATGAGGTGGCCTGAGACATGGGGCATTCTCCTTGCCCATGATCTAGGTCCGCCCCTTGCTATTTGGAAATTAAATAATAAACTACTATCCAGTGGAAAAATAAATGGCTTACTCTCATGCTGGACCTCGAGCTGTTGCGCAGTTTTGTGTCGGTGGTGGACGCTGGCGGCTTCACCCGCGCTGGGGAGCGCGTCCATCGCACCCAGTCCACCGTGAGCCAGCAGATCAAGCGGCTGGAAGACGATATCGGCCAGCCGCTTCTTAATCGCAGCGGCAAGGATGTGACGCCGACTGAAACCGGCGAGCGGCTGTTGTTCTATGCGCGGCGACTTCTCGCCCTGGAAGAAGAGGCCCGTGACGTGCTGGCGCGGCCGGGCAATGAAGGCGCGGTGAGGCTCGGGGTGCCGGAAGATTTCGCTGCCTATCGGCTGGCCAAGCTGCTGGCGAGCTTTTCGCGGTCCCACCCCAATCTGCGACTCGACGTCCGCGCCGATCAAAGCGTGAATTTGAAGCGCGATCTCGAGCGCGGCGATCTCGACCTCGCGCTGTTCAAGCGAACGGCTGGCGAAAAGGGCGGTATCGCCGTGTGGCCGGAGCGCGTGCACTGGGTCACCAGCAAGAGCCATCCGATCGATGCGAGAGCCGGCTCCGTGCCGCTGATCGGCTTTCCGCTCGGCTGTCTCTATCGCGCCGGCGCGATCCACGCGCTGGAAAGCGCCGGCCGAACCTGGCACATGGCCTATTCGAGCTCCAGCCTTGCCGGCATTCAGGCCGCAATCGCCGCCGGCATGGGTTTGGGGATTCTATCGGAAATGTCGATCCAGGCTGACCATCGCGTGCTCACGGCCAAGGAGGGCTTCTCTCCGATCGACCGCACCGAAGTCGCACTGGTCGCATCGCCCGACGCCAGCCCCGCGACCCTGCGGCTTGCCGAGCGCCTCGCCGAGTTCTGCGACGCGGTGCAGGCCAAGGCCGCTTAAGACTGGCACGATCTCACGCCGTCAGGCCCGTGCCGCCGTAGAGCCAGGCGAGATCGCCATACCATTCGCCTTGCGACTTCGCGCCCATGATGGCGTTGCGCAAGCGGGCATGTTCGCCCGAGGGGTGATAGATGTGCTCGCCGATGGCGCGCGACAGCATCTGCACCCGCGCCGTGCGCGGGAAACGCTGCGCGCGGTATTTCTCCAGAGCGTTGGCGTGATCGCCGGCATGGCTGCCGAGCATGTGAGAAAGACACACAGCATCTTCCATCGCCTGGCAGGCGCCTTGCGCGAAATATTGCAGCATGGGATGGGCGGCATCGCCGAGCAGCACGACGCGGCCGTCGACCCAGCGCTCGGTCGGGTCGCGGTCGCAGAGCACCCAGAGTTTCCAGTTGGTGCCGTGGCGGATGATCTCGAGCGCACGCTCATTGATGTGCGCGAACCCCCTCATCACCTCGTCATGGGGCACCGGCTTGCCGGCGACCGGCTCCGGGGCGTCGTTGTGACAGGTGACGACGAGGTTGAACACCTTCCAGCCCGAAAGCGGATAATGCACGAGGTGGCATTTCGGTCCGGCCCACAGCGTCGCTGCGTTCCACCGCAGGTCTTCCGGCATCTGCTCGGTCGGAATCACCGAGCGATACGTCGTGTGGCCGGAGACGCGCGGCTTGCTGTCGCCAACCACTTGCTTGCGGATGTTCGACCATAATCCGTCTGCACCGACCAGGAGCGAACCGGTGACGCGATCGCCGGAGGCGAGGCGTGCGGTCACCGACGTGCCGTCCTGGTCATAGCCTGTGATCTCCGAGCTGACGCGCAGATCGATCAGATCGGAATCGCGGCAGGCCTTGAGGAATACGCCATGCAAATCGCCGCGATGCACCACGGCATAGGGATTGCCGAAGCGCGTGCGAAACGCATCGCCAAGGTCGACGTGACAGATTTCCTTTGCCGTCATTGCATCCATCAGCCGCAGCTGATCGACATAGACCGCCATGTTGCGCGCGGCCTCGCCGACGCCAAGATAGTCGAAGGCGTGAAATGCATTCGGCCCGAGCTGAATGCCGGCGCCGATCTCGCCGAGGACTGACGCCTTCTCGAGCAGGATTGATCGGATGCCCTTTTGCGCAAGGCCCAACGCCACCGCGAGGCCTCCGATGCCGCCGCCCGCGATCAGGACCGGTTGTCTGTCAGCACCCGCCATCAGCCTACCTTCCCCAAATGCTCCAACGCATCCTCGGCCCGGAGCGGCACGCGCGAGGCCTCGTTGTTAAGATCGACGAGCTGCGCAAGCAGCACCAGCAGCGTCTTGCGATCGGCTGGTTTCAGCGGCTGCAACATCCGCACCTGTGCGCGATCGACTGCAGGCATGATGTCGCGAAGCAGGCTGCTGCCGGCCTTGGTCAGGTACAGAAGCTTGACGCGCTTGTCCTCTGGTGCCGGCTTGCGTTCGATATAGCCCTTGGCTTCCAGCCGCTCGATCACGCTGCCGAGCGTCGAACGGTCGAAGGCGATCACGGCAGAGAGTCGCGTCGCGTCGATACCGGGATGGGTGCGGATCGCGATCAGCGCGGCGTATTGCACCGGCGTCAGGTCGAAATCGCGGCATTCCTCGATGAAGATGGCGACCGCGATCTGCTGCATCCGGCGAAACAGATAGCCTGGCGCGGTGTAGACCGCGTCCATCGTTATGTCGGGCCTATTCTGCATCAGCCTGCCGCTCCGGTGCGGCCTCGGCGAACGCCTTGAGGGCTTTCGCCGCCGATTCCGCTTTCAGCAAACGGGGAAAGGCCGCAACGTCGACGCCGAACCGGCGCGCATTGGCAAGCTGCGGCACCAGACAGAGATCGGCGAGGGTCGGCGTATCGCCAAAGCAGAATGGCCCGGCTTCGCTGGCGATCAGCTTTTCGCAGGCCATGAGGCCTTCGCGGTTGGCCCACGCCGCCCATTCCGTGACCTTGTCTTCGGCAAGGCCGAGTTCGCGCAGCCGCGCCAGAACTTTCAGGTTCTGCACCGGATGGATGTCGCAGGCCACCACTTGCGCGAAGGCACGCACAAGCGCGCGCCGCAGCGGCTCCTTCGGCAACAGCGGCGGTGCGGGATGTGTCTCATCCAGCCACTCGATGATCGCAAGCGATTGGGTGAGAACGGAGCCGCCGTCCCCTTCCAGCGTTGGAACGAGCCCTTGCGGATTGATCGCGAGATAGCCGGGAGCGTGCTGCTCGCCCCTGCGCAAATGATGGCTCAGGTGTTCCGCGCTCAAGCCCTTCAGGTTCAACGCAATTCTGACCCGATATGACGCGCTGCTGCGGAAATAGCCGTGCAGCTTCATGGACGACCTCCCGTTTTATTTATCGCGTAACCCTTTAGGGGCGCGATTGACGCTAGCCATATTGGCAGTATACTGTCAATTGAGAACAAGATAACATTATGGGAGGTCGAGCCATGGAAGCGGTGCAAAAAACACCGGAACGCGAGGCGTTCTACAAGAAGATCGACGGCGAAAATCTCTCCGCCCTGTGGAACGTGCTCGGTGACCTGATCACGCCGGAGCCGAAGAGCGCCTGCCAGCCTCACTTGTGGAAGTTCGACGCCATCCGCGCCTACATGAACGAGGCCGGCAAGCTGATCACCGCCAAGGAAGCCGAGCGGCGCGTGCTGGTACTGGAAAATCCGGGACTGCGCGGCCAGTCGAAGATCACGACCTCGCTGTTTGCCGGCGTGCAGATGGTGGTGCCGGGCGATATCGCCCCCGCACACCGGCACAGCCAGTCGGCGCTGCGTTTCGTGCTCGAAGGCAAGGGCGCCTTTACCTCGGTCGATGGCGAGCGCACCGCGATGTCGCCGGGCGATTTCGTCATCACGCCGGCCTGGACCTGGCACGATCATTCCAACGAAACCAAGGAGCCGATGTTCTGGCTCGATGGCCTCGACATTCCGATGGTGAAATTCTTCGATGCCTCCTTCGCGGAAGGCCTGAAGGAAGACCAGCAGAAGATCACCCGCGTCGCCGGCGACAGCTTTGCGCGTTACGGCCGCAACCTGCTGCCAGTCGACGAGAAGCGCAAATCGAAGACTTCGCCGATCTTCAATTATCCCTATTCCTACACGCGCGAGGCGCTGGAGACTGCCAGGCAGCGCGACGAATGGGACGCCTGCCACGGCTTGAAGCTGAAGTTCTCCAACCCCGAAACCGGCGACTTCGCGATGCCGACCATCGGCACCTTCATTCAGCTGCTGCCGAAGGGCTTCAAGACCGCGCGCTATCGCTCGACAGACGCGACCGTGTTCGCCGCGATCGAAGGCAAGGGCCGCACAAGGATCGGTGACCAGACCTTTGAATGGGGGCCGCGCGACCTGTTCGTGGTGCCGAGCTGGCACTGGGTCACCCACGAGGCCGACGCGGATTCGGTGCTGTTCTCCTTCTCCGACCGCCCGGTGCAGCAGAAGCTCGACCTGTTCCGCGAGGATCGCGGCAACGCATAACAACCCGCCGTCACTCAACCCTTTGATGGCCGGGCATAGCCGTTTGAAGAACGGCTAGGCCGCTTGACGACCATTGTTGGGGCTCACGGTCACCGCCAATGCAACAGCCGCTTCTCGAGCCGGCTGATCAGCCATCCGACCAAAAGGCCAAACAGCGACAGGATGACCACTCCGGCGAGCAGCTGATCGGTCTGCATCAGATTGCCGGCCTGTAGCACGAATGCGCCGATGCCGTATTCGGCGCCGATCATTTCGGCGCTGACGACGAGCAGCAGCGCGATCGACGCGGTAATACGAAAGCCCGCAAGGATCGACGGCAGGGCGCCGGGCCAGACCACGCGGCGAACGATCGTCAGGAACGGGACATTGAAGCTCTGCGCCATCCGAATGAGGTTGCGCGGCACGGCATCGACGCCGCTATAGACCGAGATCGCGGTGGAGAAGAAAACGCCGAGCGCAATGGTCGCGATCTTCGGCTCCTCGCCGATGCCGAGCCAGAGGATCAGAAGCGGCAGCAGCGCGATCTTGGGGATCGGAAACAGCGCCGAGATGAAGGTGATGCCGACGCTGCGCGCCAACGTCGAGAGCCCGATCGCAAAGCCGACGATGATTCCGGCCACGGTGCCGAGCAGCCAGCCCGTGCCGATCCGCATCATCGAATAAGCGAGATGCTGCCAGAGCGCGCCTGACGAGGCGAGTTGAACGATGGCGCGCGCGATCGCAAGCGGGCTCGGCAGGAATATCGGATTGACCAGCGACAGGCTGCCGGCGGCTTGCCAAAGCACGATGACGACGGCGAGCGCGAGCAGGCCGGCATAGCGCGAGGTTTTCGGCGAGAAGCCGCCGCCGCGAAATGCAACCTTGCGCAGGTTATCGCCGCCAGCTTGCAGCGCCTGGGACTTTTCTCCGGCGCGGTCAAGCATCCTGGACCTCGCGTTCGGCGTCGATCGCCTCGCTCCGGATCAGCGACCAAAGTTCGGCTTGCAACGCCGTGAGCTTTTCGCGCCCGCGGATCTCGCCACGCTCGGCGCGCGTCAACGGAATGCTGACGACCTCGCGAACACGGCCGGGACGGCGCGACAGCACGACAATGCGATCCGCCAGCCGCACCGCTTCTTCGAGATTGTGGGTGACATAGACCGCACCCATCGCGGCCTCCGCCAGCAGCCGGCTGAAATCCTCCATCAGCAATTCGCGGGTCTGCGAATCGAGCGCTGACAGCGGCTCATCCATCAGCAGGATCGCAGGCCTCACGGCGATCGCACGTGCAATGCCGACACGCTGACGCATGCCGCCGGAAAGCTGCTTCGGATAGGCGGTACGAAAATCCGACAGACCGATGCGGCGCAGGACATCGTCGACGACGGCACGCCGCGCGGCGGAATCCGACATCGCATGGCAGAGCGGGAATTCGATATTTTCCGCAACCGTGCACCAGGGCAGAAGTGCGAAATCCTGAAACACGAAGGTCAGCGGATTGAGACTTTGCGGCGAAGCCGCGCCCCGCAATTCCGCCGCGCCTGAGGATGGCTGCAACAGCCCGCCGAGGATCGACAGCAGCGTGCTCTTGCCGCAGCCGGAAGGACCGACGACGGCGACCACTTCGCCGGCTCGAACGGTGAACGAGACGGCGTCGAGCACATTGAGCGTGCCGAATCGATGCGAGATGTGATTGGCGATCAGGTCCACTCGGTTCAGCCTGCTGTTGTCGGTCCTCATGGTTCGAGGCGGGCTTCGCCCTTCTCCCCGTGAGGAGAGATTTTCACGGACGGGGATAGCACCATCTGCTCATCCTGAGGAGCCGCAACGCGGTGTCTCCAAGGACGAAGCCGCGCGGCCGCTCAATCCGGCTTCACGAAATCCTTGGCGATGATCGCATCGACCGTGACACCCTTGTCGACAAAACCCTCGCCCTGCAACCACGCGATCTGGTGGGCGACGTTCTTGACGTCCAGCCTTCCCTCGGGATCGATATAGGCGCAATTGCCGACCACCTGTTCGAGCGGCAGATTGGTGTACTTGGCGATGATCTCGAGCAGCGGCCGGGTCTTGTCGTTGATTGGTGCCTTGCCGCCGGCGACGGCTGCGAGGATGACGTCATGATATTCGCGGTCGGCGCGGGCGATCGCCGCAAGAAATTTCGTCACGAGCGCTTTTTTCTCAAGCGTCCTCGGCGAAGCGAACACTGCGCCCACCTGCCACGGCGTCTCATCACCGACCCAGCCGAGCAGTTTTGCCCCGCCGTCGTCCATCAATTTGCGCGCGGCCGAGACCGGCAGCAAGGCGGCATCGACGGTCTCTCCCTTCAGCGCAGCGGCGACATTCGACAGCGACTGCAGCGGCACCACCCGGATGTCGGAAAGCCTGAAGCCGTCGCGATCGGCCAGAAGCCCGAGCGAGTAATGGAAGCTGGAGCCGATCTGCGTCACCGCGACGCGCTTGCCGGCGAGATCCTTCGGCGTCTTCAGGCCATTGGCATAGGCCTTGTTGCTGGCGAAATAGCCGATCAGCGGATAGCCGGCCTTTGCGCGGCTCATGCCGCCGATCACCTTCAGCGTGCCCTTGCCGGCAAGGTTATAAAGCCCGGCGGTGAAGGCGGTGACACCGATATCGACATCGCCCGAGGTCGTCGCCACCGCAATCGGCTGCGCCGCATCGAAGAATTTCAGGTCGATGTCGAGACCCGCATCGCGAAAATATCCCTTGTCCTGCGCGATGAAGACCGGCGCCGATGACGACAATTTCAAGACGCCGACCCGCGCCTTGAGAGCATCATCGGCTCGCGCGCTCACGCTGATGGTCAGCGTCAGCACCAAAGTCAGGAAAAAGAGTTCAAACGCCTTCATCCGGCTTTTCAGGCGGGACGCAGGTTTTTCGATGGATGTGAATTTCAAGTCGGATTTCCGGTGGATCAGGGGAATATAATGCCCCGGGCTGACATTTTTTGCTATCGAAGATCGGCATCACCACCGTCGGCAGCACCGCAGCCGAATATGAAAGCAGCGCATGATCTCCGTCCGAACGAAAGGTCTCGCCTTCACGCTCGCCGCCCTTGTGACTTGCGCCGGGCTGATGGTGAGCGTTGCTCCCGCGACTGCAGTGGAACAATGCCGGTTCATCCAGGCTAAGGCAGAGCGCGAAGCCTGCTATCAGCGGCAGGAGGCCGAACTGGCCGCCAAACGAAAGCCTCCTGAGCCGCGTCGCGATGCGACCATGGAAGCGCTCGAGCAGATGAAGCAGGAAGACCAGGCGCTGGACCGGCAGATCCACGGCATCTGCCGCGGGTGTTGAAGGCCTGGTTGCCGCATTCAGACGACCGAATCCATCCAGCGGGCGAACGCATCGATCATCTGGTTCATCACCTCGACGTCATTGCGGCCCGAGCGCGCCAGCACGTGGAAGGAATGATCGGCGCCTTCGACCAGATGCAAGGTCGCGCGCGGACCGAGGTGTTGCACGACCGGGCCGATCAGCGCCACTTCGGCCAGGGTGTCACGCGTTCCCTGCAGGAACAACATGGGAATATCGATCCCGGCAAGGTGATCGGCGCGGTCAGTCGACGGTTTTCCCGCCGGATGCAAGGGAAAGCCGACAAAAGCGATGCCGCGCACGCCCGGCAAGGGAGACGCCGCCTGCGCCTGCGAGGTCATGCGGCCGCCAAAGGATTTGCCGCCGGCGATCAATGGAAGACGCGGGAAGATTCGTCCGGCTTCCGTGACGGCGGCGCGCACAGCTGCCTGCGCGACGGCCGGCGCATCCGGCCGCTTGCTGCCCTTTTCCATGTAGGGGAATTGATAGCGCAGGCTGGCAATCCCGCGCCCGCAAAGGCCTCCCGCAAACGTCGCCATGAAGGAATGGGCCATTCCGGCACCCGCGCCATGGGCGAAGACGAAGCAGGCGCGTGACGCCTCGGGACGCAGCACGAGCGCGGAGAGCGGCCCGGACTTTCCGGCTTCGAACGTCAGTTGCTGCGGGCTATCAGCTTTCATCCGAACAGCTGAAAGAATGGCGATCCCGGCATGACTCGAACATGCGACCTACGGTTTAGGAAACCGTCGCTCTATCCAGCTGAGCTACGGGACCGGAGTATTTCGCTTCTGTGAAGCGTCAACTCGGCTTTCATGTATCAGAGCCGCCCCCGGATCGCCAGCCTCTGGGCGCCTGCCGGTCGGCCGATTTTCGAC
>NZ_DAIDJE010000043.1 GCF_027451485.1 Bradyrhizobium sp. | reverse complement strand
GGCTGCGCCGCCGTCGCGCAACCCCTTCACCCGGTTCCAGCAGGCCTTCGAGCGTGGCTTTAGCTGGCTGCGCGGTCACTACCACGCCCTGCTCAAGCGGGCGCTTGCGGCGCCCAAGACGATCATCGCAAGCTTCCTCATTGTCGTGCTGTTGTCGTTTGGCCTGGCGCCGTACCTCGGCGAGAACTTCTTTCCCGCCGTCGATTCCGGCCAGATCCTGATGCATGTGCGCGCCCAGCCCGGCACGCGGATCGAGGAGACGGCGCGCCTCTTCGAACAGATCGAGCAGACCGTACGCTCGATCATCCCGCCCAACCAGCTCGACAATATCGTCGACAATATCGGCCTGCCCTACAGCGGCATCAACATGGCCTACCAGAACACCGGCACGATCGGGCCGGAGGACGGCGATGCACTGATCAGCCTGAAGGAGGAACACGATCCTTCAGCCGGCTATGTCAAGGCGCTGCGCACGGTGCTGCCGCAGCGCTTCCCGAGCGCAACCTTCTCGTTCCTGCCCGCCGACATCGTTTCGCAAATTCTCAATTTCGGCTTGCCCGCGCCGATCGACGTGCAGGTCATCGGTAACAATCAGAAAGCCAACTACGCCTATGCCAACAACCTGTTGAAGAAGGTCCGCCAGGTGCCGGGCATCGCCGACCTGCGCATCCAGCAGGTCTTCAACTATCCGCAGATCAACGTGGCCGTCGATCGAACGCTCGCCCGCCAAGTCGGGCTGACGCAGCGCGACGTCGCCAACAGTCTGCTGGTTACGCTCTCCGGCAGCGGGCAGGTTCACCCCAACTTCTGGCTCAATCCGGAAAACGGCGTGTCTTACCCGATCGTGGCGCAGATGCCACAATACCGGGTGAACAGCGTCTCTGACCTGTCCAACATTCCGATTACGTCGGTCGCCAGCGCGTCGCAGCAATATCTCGGAGGACTGGCGCAGATCTCGCAAGGGCCGAGCCCGGGCGTTGTGTCGCATTACAATGTGCAGCCGGTGATCGATATCTTCGGTGACACGCAAGGACGCGACCTCGGCGCCGTTTCGCGCGACGTCAACAGGATCCTGGCTGATTCCAAGAAGGATCTGCCGCGCGGCTCTTACACGGTCGTGCGCGGCCAGGTTCAGACCATGAATGACGCCTACAGCCAGCTTTATTTCGGCCTGGCCGGCGCGGTGGTGCTGGTCTATCTCGTCATCGTCGTCAACTTCCAGTCCTGGCTCGACCCGTTCATCATCATTACCGCGTTGCCCGGCGCGCTCGCCGGCATCATCTGGATGTTGTTCATGACTGGTACCACCCTGTCGGTTCCGGCATTGACTGGCGCCATCATGTGCATGGGTATCGCGACCGCGAACTCGGTCCTTCTGGTGAGCTTCGCCCGCGAAGGCCTGGAAAACGGGCTCGACGCGACGACTGCGGCGCTGGAAGCCGGCTTTACCCGCTTCCGGCCCGTGCTGATGACCGCGCTCGCCATGATCATCGGCATGGTTCCGATGGCGCTGGCCATGGGCGAGGGCGGGGAGCAGAATGCACCGCTCGGCCGCGCCGTCATTGGCGGTCTAACCTGTGCAACCATCGCCACACTCTTCTTTGTGCCAACGGTATTCAGCGTCCTGCACCGTTATCTTGCCAGACCGAGGGCAATCGAATGAATCGAATTGCGGTGACGATGCATCGAATGGAACTTTCGGGAGTTATGAAGGAAGGCTGCATGACAGCGGCGCGGTTCTCGGCCGCTAGCCAGGTTCCTTCAGGAGGATAATGGCATGTGGATCGTTCTGACCGCCCTTCGGCGCCCTTATACCTTCGTCGTGCTCGCTCTCTTGATCGCGCTGTTCGGTGTCCGCGCCGCGCTGGTCACCCCGACCGACATCTTCCCCAACATCAACATCCCGGTCATCAGCGTTGTCTGGACCTACAACGGCCTGTTGCCGAACGACATGTCGGGCCGGGTCATCTATTATTACGAGCGCTACCTGACCGCGCAGGTGGGCGACATTCAGCACATCGAGTCGCAGTCGATCAGCGGCTATGGCGTGGTCAAGATCTTCTTCCAGAGGGATGTCGATATCGCTGCGGCCATGGCCCAGGTGACGGCGGCCTCGCAGACGGTGCTGAAGCTGTTGCCGCCGGGCATCACGCCGCCCTACGTCCTAAGCTATAACGCCTCCAGCGTGCCCATCCTTCAGCTCGCGCTTTCGAGTCGGTCCTTGCCGCAAATGAAGCTGTTCGACCTCGGGCAGAACTTCATCCGGCCGCAACTCGCAACCGTCCAGGGCGCGGCCGTGCCGTCGCCCTATGGCGGGAAGGTCTTGCAGGTCCAGGTCGATCTCGACCAGCAGGCGATGCAGGCGCACAACGTCTCGGCGGAAGACGTCGTCAATGCGATTTCGGCGCAGAACCTGATTCTTCCCGCGGGCGATCAGAAGATCGGCAAGTTCGACTGGAACGTGGCGCTTAATGCCAGCCCCACCATGATCGAAAAGATCAACGACCTGCCGGTCAAGAAGGCCAACGGCACCGTGATCTACGTGCAGGACGTCGCTCATGTTCACCAGGGCGCGCCGCCGCAGACCAACCTGGTGCGGGTCAACGGCGCGCGCGCGGTGCTGATGACCATCCTGAAGGCCGGCTCGTCGTCGACCCTCGACATCATCGCCGGCGTCAAGTCGCTTTTGCCCCGGGTTCAGGAGAGCCTTCCGTCGAGCCTCAGGCTGAAGGCGGTTGGCGACCAGTCGGTCTTCGTCAAAGCGGCGGTGTTCGGCGTGATTCGCGAGGCGGTCCTGGCGGCGGCGTTGGTCGGCATCATGATTCTGCTGTTCCTCGGCAGCTGGCGTTCGACGATCATCATTCTGACGGAAATTCCGCTCGCGATATTGTTCTCGCTGACGGCGTTGTCGCTGCTCGGAGAAACCATCAACGTGATGACGCTTGGCGGGCTGGCGCTCGCCGTCGGCATCCTGGTCGACGACGGCACGGTGACCATCGAGAACATCAACTATCACCTCGAGCAGGGCAAGGAGATCGAGCCCGCGATCCTGGACGGCGCGCAGCAAATCGTGATTCCGGCGTTCGTCACGCTGCTGTGCCTTTGCATCGTGTTCGTGCCGATGTTCCAGCTCGGCGGCGTCGCCGGCTATCTGTTCCGGCCGCTGGCGGAAGCCGTGGTCTTCGCGCTGGTCGGCTCGTTCATCCTGTCGCGCACGCTGGTACCGACCATGGCGAACTACCTGATGAGCGCGCACCACCACGCGACCGAGACCGCGGTGGGACAGCCCGCGCTCAGGGGGCGCTCGCGCAATCCGCTCGTGCGGTTCCAGCAGGGGTTTGAGGCCTATTTCGAGCGCTTCCGCGGCCGCTATCGCGAGCTGCTGATCGGAGCCTTGGAGCGTCCGAAGACCTTCATGGTCGCGTTCCTCGCCTGCGTAGTGCTGTCGTTCGGACTGGCGCCGTTCCTTGGCGAGAATTTCTTCCCCGCCGTCGATTCCGGCCAGATCCTGATGCATGTCCGCGCCCAGCCGGGAACGCGGATCGAGGAGACGGCGCGTCTGTTCGACCAGGTCGAGCACACGGTGCGCGAGACTATTCCGCCGGAGCAACTCGACAACATCGTCGACAATATCGGCCTGCCGTTTTCCGGCATCAACATGGCCTATCAGAACACCGGCACCATCGGGCCGGAAGACGGCGACGCGCTGATCAGCATGAAGGAAGATCACGGTCCGACCGCCGGTTACGTCAAGACACTTCGCACGGTGTTGCCACAGAAATTCCCGGGGACGACGTTCTCGTTCCTGCCCGCCGACATCGTGTCGCAGATTCTCAACTTCGGCTTGCCGGCGCCGATCGACGTGCAGATCATCGGCAACAACCAGAAGGCCAACTACGCCTACGCCAGCAACCTGATGAAGAAAATTCGCGAGGTGCCGGGTATCGCGGACCTCCGCATCCAGCAGGTCTTCAACTATCCACAGATCAACGTTGACGTCGATCGCACGCTGGCAGCCGAGGTCGGATTGACCCAGCGCGATGTTGCCAACAGCCTGCTTGTCACGCTTTCCGGCAGCGGTCAGGTGAAGCCGAATTTCTGGCTCAATCCGGAAAATGGCGTGTCCTATCCGATCGTGGCGCAAATGCCGCAATACCGGGTCAACAACATTTCCGAACTCGCCAATATCCCGATCACCTCCTCCCAGGACAATGGCACCCCGCGATATCTGGGCGGTTTGGCAGAGATCACTCAGGGACCGAGTCCGGGCATCGTGTCGCATTACAACGTGCAGCCGGTGATCGACATCTTCGGCGACACGCAGGGGCGGGACCTCGGCGCGGTATCCGGCGACATCGTAAAGATCATGGCGGAAGCCAAAAAGGATCTGCCCCGCGGCTCCTACACCGCGGTGCGCGGTCAGGTTCAGACGATGAATAACGCCTACCTCGAGCTTTACCTCGGTCTCGCCGGCGCGATCGTGCTGATCTATCTCGTCATCGTCGTCAACTTCCAGTCATGGCTCGATCCCTTCATCATCATCACTGCGCTGCCAGGCGCACTCGCCGGCATCGTCTGGATGCTGTTCATGACCGGTACCACGCTGTCGGTGCCGGCCCTGACGGGGGCCATCATGTGCATGGGCATCGCGACGGCGAACAGTATCCTCTTGGTCAGTTTCGCCCGCGAAGGCCTGGAAAACGGGCTCGATGCTACCGCGGCGGCGCTGGAGGCCGGCTTCACCCGCTTCCGCCCGGTGCTGATGACGGCGTTGGCGATGGTGATCGGCATGGTCCCGATGGCGCTCGCCATGGGCGAGGGCGGTGAGCAAAACGCGCCGCTTGGCCGCGCCGTGATCGGGGGACTCGCGATCGCAACCATTGCGACCCTTTTCTTCGTTCCGACTGTGTTCAGTGTCCTTCACCGCAATCGGGGTCACCAAGTGCCGCCGATAGCTGCTACAACCTCGGACGGGCCGAGCCTGTGACCAGGGAGAAACGCCTTGCTTGACACCCATCCGCACCAAGCCCCGCCGGAGCATGAAACCCGGCCGAGCCAGAGCAAGATAAATCCGCCGCCAGGCAAGGCGCGCTGGGTCGCGGGCTTCGCGCTCCTGATCGCGATCGGCATTGCGGTCGCGGGAATCATGACCCGGCGGCACAATGAAAGCGAAGTCACGAAGTGGACCAACGAGCAGGCGGTGCCGGTCGTGGCTACGGTGAAGCCGAAGAAAGGCATCACCGGACAGCAGATTTCGCTGCCTGGCGACATCGAAGCCTGGTACGAAGCGCCGATCTATGCCCGAGTGAGCGGTTATCTCAAAAAATGGTATTTCGATTTCGGCGCCCACGTGAAAAAGGGCGATCTGCTGGCCGAAATCGATGCTCCTGACCTCGACGCGCAATTCGCGGCCGCCAAGGCGAAGTTCAATGCCGCCGAGGCGGTGGTCAAGGTGAGGGAAGCGGAGCGCGCTTTTGCCGAAACGACCTATACCCGCTGGCGCGAATCTCCGAAGGGTGTGGTTTCCGAGCAGGAGACCGAATCAAAGAAGGCGGAGTTCGGCTCTGCCGATGCGCGCTACAACGCGGCCGTTGCGGAAGCCAATGTCGACAAAAGCGAGGTCGACCGCCTCAGCGCGCTGGAGGCCTTCAAGCGCATTGTCGCTCCTTTCGACGGCATCGTGACCCAGCGCAACACCGACGTCGGCGCGCTGATCAACGCCGGCAGCGGCGTCGGCGGCGGCAGCGGGCCGGTGCTGTTCAAGGTCGCGGACGTGCATGAGATGCGGGTATTCGTCCAGGTGCCGCAGGAGCTTTCGGCGCCGATCCACGCCGGACTGACCGCGGAGATGACGTTGCCGCAATATCCGGACAAGACGTTCAAGGCCGTGGTCGCCACGACCGCCGAGGCGATCAACAAGACGTCGCGGACCCTGTTGGTCGAGCTCCATTCGCCCAACACCGACAACCTGCTGCAGCCGGGCACCTTCGCCCAGGTTCGGTTTGATCTTCCTCCCAACCCCGACACCCTGCGAATTCCGACCAGCGCTCTGATCTTTCGCGAGAACGGTACGCAGCTCGCGCTTCTCGGCCCGGGAAACAAGGTCGAGCTCAAGTCCATCAAGCTCGGCCGCAACCTTGGCACCGAGTTCGAGGTGCTGAGCGGACTCAAGGTGTCCGACACGGTCATCAACAGCCCGCCTGATTCGCTGTCGGAAGGCGAGGTCGTCTCGGTTGCGAAAGACAACAAATCTCCTCCCGCGCATGAGGCGGAAGCGAAATGAATCGGGCTGGGGGGCCTTTCAACAGGGAAACGGCGACTGAGGCGGCTGTAGCCGTTGACGTCGCGCGGCGGACCCTTCCAAATGGTCAACGCTCAATGTCTCGCGCCTGTCGGGCGTTTTTTCCGGTGTCTGGATAGGGTGCATGAGAATAGCAAGCTTAGTGGGTCTGATCACCTGTGCCGGGGCGCTGGCAGGCTGCGCCGTTGGCCCGCAATACTTCACGCCGGACGCTGCGCTTCCCGTGAATTTCGTGACCCCGCCCGCCGGCCAAGGGCCGAAAACGGCTGCGGCGAATCCGGAGCTGTGGCAATGGTGGCGGACGCTGCACGACCGCGAACTCAACCGGCTGATCGACCTTGCGATTGCAAACAACCTCGATCTCAAGATCGCGCTGGATCGCCTGCAGCAGGCGCGGCTGCAACTGGTCGTGATCGGCGCCCAGGCCGTCCCGCAGCTTAATGCCAGCGCCGGCGGCGGCATCGGCACCGGCAACGACAATACCAAAGGAAGGGCCGCACAGGCTTTGCGCAACGGCGACAATCCTGAAGGTCTCCGCAGCCGCACGGTGGTCGCTGGTCTCGACTCCGAGTGGGAAATCGACTTCTTCGGCAAGATTGCAAGCCGCGTCGAATCGCAGGTCTACACCGCCGAGGCGCTCAAGGAGGCCCGCGACTGGGTCTATGTCGTGATGGCCGCCGATGTCGCCCGTCTGTACTTCGACTTGCGCGCGCGGCAGGACCGCCTTCAGATCCTCTACCGCAGCATCGAAGCCGCGCAGAAGGTGGTCGACCTCACCCAGACGCGCCTTGACCGAGGCCTGACCAATGAACTGGACGTGCTGCTTGCCAAGCGCGAGCTTGAGACGTTGCAGGCCGACGTCGATCCCCTCAAGGCGCTGATCGAGGCAAACGGCTATGCGATTGCCGTTCTGCTCGGGGAATATCCCGAGACCGTCGCCCGCGAGCTGCGGCGCACCGCCGCCGTTCCGCGTCTGCCGGCGGGTGCGCCGGTCGGGACCCCGGTCGACCTGCTGCGCCGGCGCCCGGACATCCGCGAAGCCGAGCGCTACCTCGCTTCGGCGGTTGCCGATATCGACGCGCGCACAGCCGACCTGTTCCCCAACGTGGCGATCACCGGCGGCGCAGGCGCTCAGGGCGGTCCGCGATCGGGCTCGGCCGTGCCGATCACCTGGATCGGATCGATCGGCCCGACGCTCGATGCCGCGATCCTCGACTTCGGTGCGCTCGATGCCAAGATCGAGATTGCCGACATCCGTGCGCACGAACTTGCGGCGGCATACAAGCAGACCATTCTCGTTGCGGTGCAACAGGTGGACGAGGCCAATACCAGCTATCAGGGCTATCGGCAGAGCCTCAAACGGCTCGATACCGCAATCGAGGCGGCGCGCCAGGCAACCAAGGTGGCAACCGAGCGCTACGATCGCGGTTTGACCGATTTCCTCAACGTCCTTGATGCGGAGCGCCAGCAATTCGCGCTGGAGCAGCAGCGCGCCGAGGTGACCCGGCTTGCCGGCGACAATTTCGTGGCGCTCTATAAGGCGCTCGGCGGCGGCTGGCCGCCGAACGAAGTCATTCCGCCGGTCAGGCATCCGGATCCGGCAGTGGTTGCGGCCGTGAAGCATCTCGCACAGGACCCGCCGCATCCACAGCCGCCCATCCAGCCGCCGGGGGTGACGCCCTGACCCCGAGCGGAGAAGGAGCGAGCCGTTGACGAATAAACCTGAGGCCCGTGCACAAACCATCGTCCTCGTCGAGGACGAGCAGGCGATGGCGGACGAGGTCAAGGGCGAGCTGGAAAGCAAGGGCTATCTGGTGCGGCTCGCCTCGATCGCGGAAGCCGCCGACGCGGCGCGGGTGGGTGACGCCGCGATGATGATCATGGACCGGATCGTCTTCGGCGAGGACAGCCTGGTGATGCTGGAGGCCTTGCGCAAGGAAGGCGTCAAGGTCCCCGTTCTGGTCATCTCGGCCCTGTCTTCCGTCGACGAGAAGGTCAAGGGGCTGAAGGCGGGAGGCGACGACTACCTGACCAAGCCGTTCGCGATGGTCGAGCTGACCGCCCGCGTCGAGGCGATGTTGCGCCGGCTTGACGACATCCGCACCACGAAGCTGCGGGTCGGCGATCTTGAAATGGATCTGATTGAAAAGAGCGTCCATCGCGCCGGCGTCAAGATCGAATTGCTGCCGCGCGAGTTCCGGCTTCTGGAGTATTTCCTGCGCCATCCCGGACGGGTGATCACGCGGGCCATGCTGCTCCAGGAAGTCTGGCAGTATCACTTCTCGCTGGAGACCAATGTCGTCGACGTCCACATCAGCAACTTGCGGAAAAAGATCGATACCAAGGGGATGCCCTCGCTGATCGTCAATATCCGCGGAGCGGGCTTCATGCTGAACGCGAATGCTTGAATTTCTCCGCTCGTCGGCGGTACGCGTTGCGCTGGTTTTCGTGCTGGTCACGACCTTGGCGACCACGGCGGTGTTTGTACTGGTTTATCTGCAAATCGGCGATGCCAATGAAAAGAGGAACCGGCTCATTCTCGAGACGGAGGCCGCCAAGAGCGTCAACCGCCCCGTTGAGCAGCTGCGGACCGCGTTCGACGTCAGGCTGACCAACGATCTGCGGCGCATCGATTACGCGGCACTGTTCAACGCCGACCACAAGTTCATGTTCGGCAATATCGATGAGCTGCCGGCGATACCGATCGACGGAAAATCGCACTTCGTGGGTGCAACGCGCGTGCCCGGCAGCGACAACCGGATCGAGCCGGCCATTTTCGTGGCACGGCAGCGGCCGGACGGCAACATCATGCTGCTCGGCCGGAGCCTGCTTGAAACCCTTGCCTTCCGCCGCATCGTGCAGAGGGCGCTGCTCGCAGCGTTGCTGCCGATGCTGTTGCTGGCGCTTGCGACCGGCGCCTATTTTGCGCGGCGCTCGTCGCGCCGCCTCACCATCATTCATGACGCCATTGCCCGGATCATGAAGGGCGACACCGATTTGCGGCTGCCGATCGGATCGGGGCGCGATCCGATCGACAAGATATCCCGCGACGTCAATCTGATGCTGGACGAGATCGTGCGCCTCCTCGTGCAGCTCAAGGGAGTGGGCGACAATATCGCCCACGACCTGCGCAGCCCGCTTGCGGTGGTTCACGCCCAACTCGAGCGGGGGCTTGAGAGTTCGAACGACGAGCAACTGCGGACCATCGTAAAGCAGGCGCTGTCCCATATCGACAAGGCCATGCTGGCGGTGGCGGCGCTCTTGCGTCTCGCCGATGTCGAATACAGCCCGAAATCCCGCAATTTCCGCCAGATCGATCTGTCTGCGATCTGCGCCGACCTGTTCGAATTCTACGAGCCGCTGGCCGAATCGAAGTCGATCCGGATGACGCTCGAGAGCCATTCGCCCGTCCTGATCCTTGGCGATGGCGACCTGATGCGCGAGGCGGTGTCGAACCTGATCGGCAACGCGATCAAGTTCACGCCCGAGCATGGCTCGGTCAGCATCTCCGTGATCCAGGAAGACGGAGTGCCAGTCGTGCGGGTGCGCGACAGCGGGATCGGCGTCGAGCCGGCGGAGCGCGACAAGATCTTTCAGCGCTTCTATCGCACGTCGAGCGGGCATCGCGTTCCCGGCAGCGGCCTCGGCCTGAGTATCGCGGCAGCCATCGCCAACCTGCACGAGTTCGACCTCCGCTTCAGCGAAAATAACCCCGGCGCGGTATTTGAGATGGTCGGCCGCAAACGGTAGGCCGCAAGCCTCGGCGGTAACACCCTGTTAACCAAGAATTGGCAAAGCTCGAACGCGCTTTTCCGCAGGACATTCGGCCGATCCAAAGGCGACAGATATGCAAACCACGGCGCCGGCCGGCACTTCCGCGAGTATCGAGACCGAGGGCTCAAGCGTCCAGCAAAGCCTGCGCGAGGGCATGCAATTGTTCCGCGACGGACGTACGGCGGAATCCATTGCCGCCTTCCAGCGTGGACTGATCGAGGCCGAAAAGGCCGGAACCGAATCCGTCGAGACGATGTCCGATCTTTACGCCAAGCTCGGCAATGTCGCCGCAGCCAGCGGCAATTTTCAGCTCGCAAGCGTCAACTACCAGGCCGCCTTGAAGATCGCGCCGCATCTGACCAATTGCTGGTGCAGCTTCGCCGACCTGCATTTGCGGTGCGGCCAGCATCAGACGGCCATCCAGCTCTATCTTCAGACGCTCAAGCTCAATCCGCGCCATTGGGCCGCGCGCGCCAATATGGTTCATGCGCTGATGGCGGCCAGGCAATACCTGATCGCCAAGGCAATCCTCATCGAGCTGAAAGGCGAGCGTCCGCAGGATGCCAGTATTCACCACCTGCTCGGCAAGACGCTTTTCGAGTTAGGCGAGATCGAGCCGGCAATCGCAAGCTTTCAGGAGGCGGTTGCGCTCAATCCGCAGGATGCCGAAAGCATCAACTGGATCGGCGCACTCAGGCAGTCGCTGGGCGACGACAAGGCTGCTCAGGCGGCCTATGCGCAAGCCGCGCGGATCCAGCCGCTGATTACGCGACCGGCTGCCAGGCAGCCGGCGGAATTCCGCGTGCTGGCGCTCTATGCGCCGTTCGGCGGCAATACGCCGACCGAATATCTGTTTCAGGACGCGTTCTTCGATACCGATACGCTCTCGCTGTTTGCCGGGCGCGATGACGACATCGCGAAGCTCGGTCAGAATGCGCAGCTCGTCATCAATCTCGTCTCCGACGCCGATCAGACCGAAGCATTGTTGCCGCTCGCCGCCGACCTGGTCGACCGGCTCGACCTGCCCGTCGTCAACCATCCGCGCAAGGTGCAACAGACGACACGCGATGGCGTCGCGCGGCTGCTTGCCGGAATTCCGGGCTGTCGCGTGCCGCAAGCCTTGCGGCTGAAGGCAGGTGCCGATCGCTCTGTCGCGGCGTTGAAGGCGATGCTGCCGTTCTCTTCACCCTGGCTCGCCCGGCCTGTGGGGACCCATGGCGGAGATGATTTCGAAAAGGTCGATGATTTAGCGGCATTGTCGGCGTTGCTGTCGCGGCAGGCGGACCACGACCATTATCTGATCGAATACATCGACTACCTGTCCGCCGACGGCTATTTCCGCAAATACCGCTTCATCTTCATCGGCGATCAGATTCTGCCCTATCACCTCTGCATCGGCCGCGACTGGAAACTCCATCACATCAATACCGACATGGCGAACCAGCCGTGGATGCAGCAGGAAGAGGCGGCATTCCTGGAGAACTGCGCTGCGGTGTTCGGCCTGGCGCAGATGCAGGCATTGCGCGCCATTCGCGAGCGCGTCGGTCTGGACTATTTCGGTATTGATTGCGCCACGGACGCATCCGGCGAGATCGTGGTGTTCGAGGTCAACGCCTCGATGCTCGTTCACGCGCGCAATGAGGGCTTCCTCTACAAGGATCCGGCGGTCCGCCGGATCAAGCTCGCCTATGACGCGATGCTGCGGAAGACGGCGAAACCGCGCTGAGCTTCGCTGCACGTCACTTGCTATTCCAATTCCTGCATGCGCAGCAGCGCCGACAGCGTACCCTGGCTCAGCCGTCCCGGCGGATGCTGTGGCTTGCGGCTGGCGTCTTCAATCCCGGAAAAGTCCGGTGGCAGGAGCTTGTTTGCGACCGGCGCCGCCGATCGGCTGGTTTCGCTTGTCCCGTACGCCTCTTCCGCCGCGTCGAACTCGCTGAGCGGGCCGATGCCAGTGCGGCGTTTCCTCGTCTCGATTTTCCTCGGCGGCGGCGTATAGACCGTCGGCGGCATGATCTGATGTCGTGACATGTCGTCATTCCCTTGAGTCAAAGGAACCCGCACGCAACCAACAAAAACCCCTCAATCCGTCGAGCAAAGCCCGGGCCAGATAAATTAGCTTGATGAATCAACGGGCAATCGAGCCGCGCCATTGACGTCCCGGCAAGCTTTGCCGGCCTACGCCGAAATTTCTGCCGGAAGACCATCAAGCCGCAGTGCGCGGCTTCCGTCCTTCGATCGGATATTGCGGATCGTTGTAGCCCGGTGTCGAGGGATGGCCGGTGACGACGAGCCGATCGATCAGGGCCTCGTCTTCGGCCGTGAAGCGATAGTCAAGCGCGCGTACATAGTCGTCCCACTGCTCTTCGGTGCGGGGGCCTGCGATCACGCCGGTCACGAACGCGCTGTTGAGCACCCAGGCGACCGCGAACTGTCCGGCGGTGATGCCGCGGTCTTCCGCATGCTTGCGGATTTCCTGCGCCAGCTGCAGCGATTCAGGCCGCCATTCGGTCTGCATCATGCGCGTGTCGCTGCGGCCGGCGCGCGTCTCCTTGTCCGGCGCGGCGTCAGGTTTGTACTTGCCGGTCAAAACGCCGCGCGCCAGCGGGCTGTAGGGTACAATGCCCAGTCCGTAATAGCCGCAGGCCGGGAAGTGCTCGACTTCCGGCATGCGGTTCATCGCATTGTAGTAGGGCTGGCTGACGATCGGGCGGTCGATGCCGAGGTCGTCGCAGATGTTGCAGATTTCGGCGACGCGCCAGGCGCGATAGTTCGAGACGCCGAAATACCGCACCTTGCCCTGCCTGATCAGTTCGCCCATGGCGCGCACGGTCTCGGCGAGCGGCGTCGCATGGTCTTCCTTGTGCAGATAGTAGATGTCGATGTAGTCGGTGCCGAGCCGCTTCAGGCTTTCGTCGGCGGCCTGAAGCACCCAGCGCCGCGACAGCCCGCCGCGATTCGGATCATCGCCCATCTGATTGGCAAGCTTGGTCGCCAGCACCCAGCCAGGCCGGTTGTTGGATATCGCACGGCCGACCACGGTTTCCGACGCGCCGTTGGAATAGGCATCGGCCGTGTCGATGAAGTTGACGCCGGCATCGCGCGCCCTGGCGATGATCCGCTTCGAACTGGTTTCGTCCGCCGGTCCGCCGAACATCATCGTGCCGAGGCAGATCGGCGAGACTTTCAGGCCACTGCGGCCGAGTTGACGATATTCCACGGAGGCATTCCTTTTCGATTGATAAATCCGGCAGGGTCAGGAGTTGTCTTTCAGGATCTTGAAAACGCCACTTGCGGTGGCAACGACGCGGCCGTCGGCAACGACCTCCGCGGTGGTGAAGATCAGCGTGTGCGTGACGCGGACGACGCGCGGCTTCGCAATCAGCAACTCGCCGATCTGGCCCGCATCAATAAAGTGGACGTCCATCTGCACCGTGGCGAGCGTCGGCCGGCCGGACACCAGCCGGGCAATCATGCCGGAGGCCCGGTCGGCCAAGGTCATCAATACACCGCCCTGGACCCGGTTGCGGCGGTTGTGATGCTTGTCGGACGCGAGGATAGCGTATTCATGATTGCCGTCGACGGAGCGCTCCCAGAGCGGACCAATGAGGTTCAGGAAGCCGGTGGTCTCGACTGCGGCCCAGCCGTCTGCCTTCAGCGCTTCGTCGGTCATTTCAGCCGTCATCTTGTTGGATTTCTTCCAGGGCGGGGTTTGCGCCATTTCATCAATCGGGGAGGGTTCCTAGTCAAGCCGTTTAGCCGAAGGGTCGCCTTGCGAAGGCCTGCTCTTTCGGGGACGATGGAAAAAAGAGCCGTCCGGGAGGTTCGTCATGCGCTCTGTCCGCGCGTTGCCTGCAATGTTGGCGTTGGTACTGGTGCTCGGCCTCTGCGCAGGGTTCGGTGCGGCGCGGGCGCAAGACTATCCGAACCGTACCATCACGATGGTGGTGCCGTTCCCGCCGGGCGGCTCGACCTCGATCGTCGGGCGCGTGATCGCCGACAAGATGAGCGAGTTGCTCGGCCAGAGCATTGTGGTCGACAACAGAGGCGGAGCGGGCGGCACTGTCGGCACCAAATCTGTGGCGAGAAGCGAGCCCGACGGCTACACGCTTCTGCTCGGCTACTCCGGCACGCTTGCGATCGCGCCCTCGCTCTATCGCAATGCCGGTTACGATCCGCGCAAGGACTTTGCACCGATCGGCATGATCGGCAGCGCGCCGTCTTCGCTGGTGGTGCATCCCTCGTTTCCGGCGAAAACCGTCGCCGGTCTGATTGCCTACGCCAAGGCCAATCCAGGCAAGGTCAACTTTGGCTCTGCCGGGATCGGCACCGTCGGCCACATCACCGGCGAATATTTTGCCCGCGCGACCGGCATTCAGATCGTTCATATTCCCTACAAGGGAACGGGTCCGGCGGTCAGCGACCTTCTGGGTGGACATATTCCGATGTCGTTTTCGCCGATCGCCGCGACCGCCGGCAACGTCAAGGGCGGCCTGTTGCGGGCGCTCGCCGTTACTTCCGCCCACCGCAACAAATTATTGCCCGACGTGCCCACCATGATCGAAGCCGGCGTTTCCGGTTTCGATGCGGTACTGGCCTACGGGCTTGTCGCCCCGGCAGGTACGCCGCCGGCCGCGATCGATCGGCTCAACAAGGCTTTGCGGGATGCGCTTGCCTCGGATGAGGTGAAAAGGCAGCTCGGAGTGGACGGCACCGAGATAACCCCGAGTTCGCCGCAACAATATGCCGACTTCATCGACAAGGATGAAAGGAAGTGGTCGGAACTCGTCAAGGCGAGCGGCGTCGAGCCGGAGTAATGCGGCGTTTCCGGCAAAAGCCGTTCCCTCCTGGCCTCCTGATGTTCTAAAATTACATTATGCTCCTTCACATGATTCGTTCCGGCGGCCGATGTTTCGCGCTTGCGCTATTCCTGGGCGGGCTGCCGGTTGACGCTGCGGATAACGCCTCGCCGCCTGCGGATGCCATGGCGCAGGCGGCTTCGCCCTATGCGATCGCGGAGTATCGCAGGCAGCTCGCCGAATACCAGCAGGCCCGTAGCGCGTTCGAGGCGGAGGCAGGCGCCTACTGGAGTGCGATCGTCGAGAAGCGGCGGGGCCGCAATGCCAAGCGGCGCGAGCATCTCGCCATCACGCTCGACGATTACGTCCTGACTCAACCGCCGGTTTATACCGGGCCGAGGAGGCCGGTGAATCCCGAACCGGAGCCGCCGGAGGTGCGGCCGCCGCGCCAGCACAAGGTGATCCCGACGGTTGGCGATCTCCTGCAGGCAGCGAGCGCACAGTTTCAGTGGACGCCGCAAAGACCCTCGAGCGAGATCGAGTTCAAGCGCGCCTATGCGCGGGTGGCGCTCGCCGCCGGACTGACGCGAGAGCAGGCGGTGCGGGTCTATTCGTTCGAGACCGGCGGCACCGGAAATTACGATGTGCAGGCGGGGATAGAGCACGGCGGCAGGCGCGCGATCTCGACCGCGATCGGCTACAACCAGCTGCTCACCACCAACAGCGTCGAACTGCTCGCCGAGCAGGGACCTGAATTCGTGCGTGCACTGATGCAAAGGGCGGCCAGCTTGTCAGGACAGCCCCGTCAAATCATGGACCGCAAGATCGCGGTGCTGAAGAAGATGGTGGCCTTTGCCCGCTCGGTGCCGGACGACTGGTCGGCGCACGAGAGGCTTGCCGACACGCCGCAAGGCTGGGCGCTGCACGCGATGGTGCTCGACATCGACATCGGTCCGCTTCTGCAAACGCACAAGCTCCTGACCTCGGTGATCTTCGCGCGCGCCAAAGGGTTCAACCGCCCGCTGACCGCCGCTGAACTCGAAATGATGAATCTCACCGGCGACGGCACAGGCCTCGACATGGTGATGATGCCGCAGGCGATGCGCGAACTGGTGCCGACCTCGAATTTCTTCCAGCGCGGCGGCTATGAGCGCAACCCGGTGGCAATCCGTCACAACACCGTCGCCAAGTTGCTCGCGATTACCGACAGCCGGATGAACGCGAACAGCAGCCAGCCCGGCGCGCGGGAGCTTGCGGCGGCGCTGTATCAGGCTGCGCCGATGTCAGCCGAGGCGACCTCGGCGAGATAATTATTCCGATCCGAACATGAAGCTGCCGTCATCGTTGAGATAGGGGCCCTTCCGCATGTAGAGCTGCCCGTTCTGTCCGATGAAGAACAGCGTTCCCTTCGGCACCTTCCTGGCGCCCTTGAGCAACTGGCCGGCGTTGTTGGTTCCCATTTTGTAGGCCAGCGTCTTGCCGTCCTTGCCGTAGGCGTAGCCCGTGTCCGGCTTCAACTCCCACGGGGTCGCCGCTTGCGCAAAGGCTGGCGCCGTGAGCGTGGTGAGCGCCGCTGCCGCGAGCAGCTGCGTGATCGAAAAACGCCTCATGTCGTTACCATCCTCCCGATCGCTGCCGCCTGCGCGTGCAGCTATCGTCTTGAACAAATCACGAACGGCGTCGGGCCGTCAACATGGCGTGGCAGGCATCATGGCTGCGAATGACTTTGTCATTGCGAGCCGTCGCGACTATCTTGCCGCCGATAGCGGGTGAGTCAGCGGGTACGTGACAGGGATGCCCGGTACCGCCGATCTGAACTCCTTCTACCACGGGCGGCGAATTCGATCAGGGACTTCAGCTCGATAAAGCGGTGATGGTATTAATAAGATTGCTGGTGCCCATGACTTTCCGAAGTTCGAAGGTGGGCGCTGCGATGGAGCATCGAACTTCGGAAAGTGGGCACAGGATGAATCGAATTGTGAAGCTCGGGTTTGTTGTCGCGATGTTGCTGCCGCTCGCAGATGTCGCCACCGCCGACGAGTTCAAGCTCAGCAACAACCAGCGTATCGCTTGCAGCCGGGGCCTGGCGCCCGGCAAACTCAACACCGCAACCTGCAAGTCCTACACCTATGTTTTCAACACCAAGACCTCGGAATACTATCGCTGCCAGGTTTCCCTGGCGCTGACGCGCGACAACAAGGAAGTGATCAACGTGCAGGCCGACGGCGGCTGCACCAGGAAGCAGCGGATTTTCGACACCGATTCCGACTACTCCTTCGATGCCACCGAAACCGAGCCGCCGAACACCAACTCGTTCTTCGGGCCCGGCGGCTATTCGATGTGGGTCAGCGACAACACCAAGCAGCGGGTGCGCGGCTGCATCACCATCTCTTCGGGCCTCGGCTCGGACATTTCGAAATGCATTGACATGACCTTCGAGTAAACGAGACCTGAGAGCCGATGCGCTGCGTGCGGCCTGCGCGATTTTGTCGCTCCTGGCTCTTCCTCGAAGGTGCCAATGAAGCGGCGCTGTCTGGTGCGCCGGAGAGTGGCGCGGATGTCCTGATCCAGGAACTGGAGGATTTCACCCCGCCCGAGCTGCGCGCCAAGGCGCGGGCGCTCGCGGCCGATCTTTATCCCGCTTGGCGCGCGGCAGGTCGCGTGGTGGCCGTGCGCGTCAATCCGCTCGATCAGGACGGGATGGATGATCTGGCGGCCGTGATGCGCGGGGCGCCCGACATCGTGGCGCTTCCGAAGGTTGCCGAGCCGCACCATGTCACGCGCCTCGACGAGGCGGTGACGCGCTTGGAACGGGCATATCGCATCCCGGAAGGCTCGACTGCGCTGTTGCCGAACATCGAATTTGCCCGCGGCCTGGTGCAGACGGCGGCGATCGCCAGCGCGAGCCGACGCACGGTCGCGTGCCTGATGGCGTCGGAAGACATGGCCGCCGATCTCGGCGCCGAGCGCGGGCACGACGGCATCGAAATCGCTTATTGCCGCCAGCGCTTTCTGGTCGAATGCGTCGCCGCCGGCATTGTCGCAGTCGATTGCCCCTATACCTTCAGCGACATCGATGGCCTTTCGCGCGACACGCGCTGGGCGCGGCGGCTCGGTTATGTCGCGAAAAGCCTTGTTGCCCCGGACCATGCGCGCATCGTCAACGGCATCCTCTCTCCCGACGAGAGCGAAGTTCGCCGCGCGCGCCGTCTTGTTGCAGCCTTCGAGATCGCACGGAGCGCAGGCCAGGGCCGCGTCGAACTCGAAGGCGCGCTGGTCGAACTGCCCGCCTACCACACCGCCAAACGCCTGCTCGCCCGTCACGAGGCGATGCAGGAATTTGAGCAGGAGGATTGAATTCGCCTGTCGAAGCCGCAGGTGTGCTCTCTCTCCCAATGGGAGAGGACTGGGGCGAGGGGCTAGGGCCTATCTGAAAGCTGCGCCCCTCAGCCGATATTTTTGCGACCTCTCACCAACGGGAGAGGTGAATCGAAGCCGCGGGCTCAATGCCCCATCCGCGCCGACGCCGGATGACCAGGCACCTTGAAGCGCTTGCCGGTGTCGGTGACCTTGGTGCCGTCGACCTTCAGGATCGAAAAATCCTGGTCCAGATAGTTGCCGGCGAGAAGATATTTGCCGTCCGGCGTGAACGCGACGGCTTCCGGCAACCCACCGACCTCGATATCCTGGGTCTTGGTCACCTTCTTGCCGTCGATCTTCAGGATCGAAAGGCTGCCGTTCTTCTGATGGAAGAATGCCTTCTTCATGTTCGATCCGCGCAGGATCGCGGCGACCGCAATGTCGCCTTTCGGCGACATAGCCAGCCCCTCCGGCCCGTCGCCGACCACGACGCGGTCGATGATCCGTGGCGGGTTCGCCTCGAGGTCGATCACGCTCGTGGTGTCGACGCTGCCGTCGGACGATCCTGCGCCGCCATTGTCGGAAGTCAGCGCGAGTTTGCTGTTGGGCGTGACCACGATGTTATAGGGCCACTGGCCGGTCGGCAGATCGATCTTGCTGTAGGTCACCTTGCCGGCGTTGACGTCGAGCACTGAAACCTTGTGCGCCGGGAATCGCACGGCCAGCGCGTGCTTGCCGTCGGGCGTGAACATCACGTGCGCGACGCTGTCGGGGAAGGTGATGGTGTCGGTGACCTTGACATCGGTGCCGTTGACCGACAGCACGCTGACCGAATTGTCGCCGCGGTTGGCGACCAGCGCCATCTTGCCATCCGGGCTGAAGTTAAGTCCCGATGGCTGCTTGCCGCCGGTCAGCGTCGCCGCCAGCTTCGGCGGGTTGGCCTTCATATCGATCACGAAGATCTTGTTGTCCGGCACCTGCTTGAGCGCATTGCCGTCTTTCACCACGTCGACGGAGTCCGCAACCAGAGCGATGGAGCCGGTCGGATCGATATCGACGTTGACCGGTGGTCCGACCACCGAATTTTCCAGCGGCAGCGACGTGACGATCTTGGGCGCTTCCGGGTTGGCGAGATCGAGGATCAAAACGGCGTCCTTGCCGGGAGGCGACAGGACGGTCTTGCCATCATCGTCCCAGGTGACCTTCTCGTCGAGGCCGACGATCATGAACGGCTTGGCACAGGCATAATTGAAGCCGGCGCCGCACAGCATCGACGTCGCCAGCGCAAATCCAAGCTTTCGAACAACAGGCATATTCGCGTTCTCCCAAAAAGACCGGCCTCTAGCGGGCGGTTAGCGGCCGGACATTACGCGGGCGGGCCTGTCCTTGCTAGTGGTTGCACTGCGACCTTGGTATGGCGAAGTCTCGGGCATCATGACGATGAACAGGGCAAGGCCGGCGCCCGCCACACCTGCGAGAAACAGGAACGCGGCGCTGTAGCCGGCCCGAACGACGATGAATCCGGCAACGCCGGTGCTTAGCGCCGCGCCGAGACCCGTGGCGGTAGCAATTGCGCCCTGGCTCACGTTGAAATGGCCGGTACCGTGGGTGAGATCGGCGACCACGAGAGGGAACAGTGCGCCAAAAATGCCGGCGCCGACGCCGTCGAGCAACTGCACCGATAGCAGCCAATATGGATTGTCGGAAAAAGGATAGAGCGCGCCGCGCACCGCCAGCACGGCGAGCGCCGTGGCGAAGATCGGCTTGCGTCCCCACGCGTCCGCCTTGCGGCCGACCAGCATGGCGACCGGCACCATGACGATCTGGGCGGCAATGATGCAGACCGACATCAGCGAGGTGCCGAGGTTGCGGTTGACCAGGGCGAGCTTCTGGCCGACCAGCGGCAGCATCGCCGCGTTGGCAAAATGAAACAGCACGGTTGCGCCCGCGAAGATCAACAGAGGCCGGCAGCTCAATAGCACGCGATAGCCGCTGGGCTGTTCGTGAACAGCGGGATCGTCCGCCGTGCCAGCGCCAAGTCCGCGGGCGACATCGTCGTCGATGGCCTCACGCGGAATCGAGACGGTCGCGGCCACGCTCGCCAGCGCCATCGCGGCGAGCAGCCAGAACACGATGACGGGTCCGACAAAATAGGCGCAGAGCCCGGCGATCGCCGCGGCTGTTGCGTTGCCGGCGTGGTTGAAGGCCTCGTTGCGGCCGATCCGTCGCGCAAAAGAACCCGGCCCGACGATGCCGAGCGACAGCGCGGCGACCCCTGGCGCGAAAATGCTGCCGGCGGCATGTGCGACCACCTGTGTTGCGGCCACAAATGGAAATGGATCGATGAAGGGTAGGACGAGGCAGGCGGCGGTGACGCCGACGGCGGCCGCAACCATCCAGCCGCGCTTGGCCGGGCTGCGGTCGATCAGTGCGCCGGCAGGGGTCTGCGCCAGGATGCCCGCCAATCCCGCCAGTGACATCAAGGCGCCGATGCTCGCTGCGTCCCACTTTCGTTCAGTGAGGAGATAAATGGCGAGATAAGGTCCGAGGCCGTCGCGGATATCGGCGAGAAAGAAATTCAGTGCATCCAGCTTGCGTTCGACGCTGTTTCCCGCCTGCCGCAAGCCGAACCCCGCCTCATTGGACGCTTTTCAACAGACGGGATCGGCCGTTGGTTCCCCTTGGGTCGGATTGAACCGTTGACCGCGGCCGTCAGTGCAGACAAAGCTGCACGAAACAGGAGAGGCTGCTTTGGGACGACTGGCAGGCAAGACAGCGATCGTGGTGGGCGCCGGCTCGATCGGGCCGGGCTGGGGCAACGGCAAGGCGACGGCGGTGACGTTTGCACGTCAGGGGGCGCAGGTGTTTTGCGTTGATCGTAACGGGGCGGCCGCCGAGGAGACCGTCGCGATCATCACCGGAGAGGGCGGTCAAGCGACCGCGTTCGCAGCCGACGCCTCGCGCGGCGACGACATCGAAGCCATGGTTGGAGCGTGCGTAAGGGTTTACGGCCGCATCGACGTGCTCGACAACAATGTCGGCATCGCCGAGACCGGCAGCGTGGTCGATGTGGCCGAGGCCGACTGGGATCGCGTGTTTGCCGTCAATCTCAAGAGCGCCTATCTCGCCATGAAGCACGTCATTCCCGTCATGGTGGCGCAGGGCGGCGGATCGATCATCAATATTTCCTCGATTGCCGCCGTCCGCCATCTCGGCATTTCCTACGTCACCTATGCGACCACCAAGGCGGCGATGAACCAGATGACGCGCACCACGGCTGTCGAGTTCGCCGCGCAACGAGTTCGCGTCAATGCAATCCTCCCCGGTTTGA
The DNA here is from genome assembly GCF_027451485.1 of Bradyrhizobium sp. Taxonomy (GTDB): domain Bacteria; phylum Pseudomonadota; class Alphaproteobacteria; order Rhizobiales; family Xanthobacteraceae; genus Bradyrhizobium. Next base: position 50,288 of record NZ_DAIDJE010000043.1, on the reverse strand, counting down.
TGAAGACGCCGATGGTGGCGCATTCGGCGGGTCTCGCCGCGAGCTATGCCAAAGGCGATGTGGAGGCGATGTGGCGGGCCCGTGACGCACAGGTGCCGATGGGGCATATGGGCGATGCCTGGGACGTCGCCAACGCGGCGCTGTTTCTGGCTTCCGACGAATCGAAATACGTTACCGGCATCGAACTTGTGGTCGATGGCGGCATCACGCTGAAAGTAACGTGAAGCGCGCAATGCGATTCTCGCTTTCGATCGGAAGGTCGCTGGTCATGTGGCTGGCGCTTGCGCCGCATCTGGCTTCGACAGCGACAGTCGAGCCGACCAGCGAGCAGATCGATTCCGCGCCCTGCATGGCCGCGATCGCGGCCGCAAACGACGAGAAGATCATCGCGACCTGTGCGGGGTTGATCGACAACGACAAGGCGAAAAAGGCGGATCGGGTCAAGGCCGCTATTGCGCGCGCCTCGGCCTATGAACGCAAGGGAGAGATTGATCGCGCGATCGGCGATGACGACGTTGCGCTCAGGCTCGATCCGACGCTCGCCGACGTGTTCAACGCGCGGGGCGAGCTTTACCGCAAGAAGAGCGACCGGGTTCATGCGCTTTCCGACTTCGGCACCGCCGTCAGACTCAACCCCAACAATGCCGCCGCGAAAGCCAACTACAAATCACTGTCGCTGGAAATCGAGCGTATCGGCGCGATGATCGCGGTCAACAACAAGCCCAGCTTCAACTGCGCGACCGCGAGGCGTCCGGTTGAAAAGGCGATCTGCGCCAATCCAGAACTTGCCAATCTCGATCGCGAGATCAATGCGGTCAATACCAGGGTTGTGCGCGAGGCAAGCCGGGAAAGCGCGCGCGCCGGGCGCGCCAGGCAGCGCGAGCAGGACGAATTCCTCAGGCAGCGCGAAGGCGAATTCGGGCAGCCTGGCTTCGACCTGCAGAAGATGATGCGGCAACGGCTCGATCATCTGCTCGCGGTGGCGCGGCCCTGAGCCGTCCGGGGCGTGAACCTCGAGGACCGCTCTGGCGACAAATGGTGCGATTGACATCCGCCGAACGTTACGACAGCCAAGAGCCGGCCATGCGCCCCTTTGTCTTGCCCCTTGCCGCGATCGCCGTTTTTGTCGCCGCTCAAGCCGAATCGGCGGCTGAGCCGGCGGTCGTCTGCGCAGCGCATTCGGATGCGGCGCCGGCCAGGCTGATCGACAGCTGCGCTGCGCTGATCGACGATCCCGCAACGCCGGACGCCGATCGCTTCAAGGCCATGGTCGTGCAGGCATTAGCACGTCACGACAGCGGCGACAGCAACAAGGCGCTGGACGAGCTCGACCGCGTCATCGCCAAGGACCCCAATCCCGCGCGCGCTTACCGGGCCCGTGGTGAAATCCTGCGCCAACAGCGCAAGACCGTGGCAGCGTTCGAGGCGCTGAACCAGGCGATCCGGCTCGAACCCGACAATGCCGAAGGCTATGAAACCCGCGGCAACATCTTCAACAACGCCGGTCAATACGACCGCGCCATCGAGGATTACAACGAGGCCCTGCGGCTGAAGCCTGACTTTGCGCTGGCTTACGCGGATCGCGCCGCGGCCTGGTATTTCAAGGGCGACTATCGGAAGGCGATTACCGACGACGATCAGGCGATCAAGCTCGATCCAAACCGGGCGCAAACCTACACCAACCGCGGCGTAGCCTACCGCAAGCTCGGCGACATCCAGCACGCGCTCGACGACGAGACGGCGGCGATCCGGATCGATCCGTCGAAGCCCGAGTTCTTCGACAATCGGGGGCTCGATCTCTACGGCAACGGCGACTTCGCGAGCGCGATTGCCGATTTCGATCAGGCGATCAAGATCCGTCCCCAGGCGAACTTCCTCACCAACCGCGGGGACGCCTATCAGGCGATGCAGGACTACGATCGCGCGATCGTGGATTATGATGCCGCTGTGAGGCTCGATGCCGGATTTCAGCGCGCCTACAACAATCGAGGCGCGGCCTGGGAGCGCAAGGGCGATCGCGAGCACGCATCGCAGGATTATGCGCAAGCCGTTCGGATCGATCCCTCGGATGCCAAGGCCGCCGACAATTACAAGAAGGTCATGCTCGAAAGCGAGCGTTTGAGCGGACTGAAGGACGAGAGTGGACTGCCGAGCTTCAATTGCGCGGTGGCCAGGCGCCTGGTGGAGAAGGCGATTTGCGCCGATCCCGAGCTTGCGCGGTTTGACCGCAACATGAACGAGGCTTTCCTGAAGGCGATTGCGGCTGCCGGGAACGACAGCCATCGCGCCGCGCTGAAGCTGACGCGGCAGCAGCGCGAATTCATCGAGAAGCGCAACGCTTCCTATGGCCGGCCCGGCTATGATCTGCGCCAGGCGATGGCCCGGCGGGTCGAGCAGCTCAGCACGATCGCCAAATAGCGATTCCTAGCCAAAGGGCTGACCCGTTCCAGCTTGATCTGGCTCAACTTCGGATGACAATGACGGTTGAATAATCAACGGCCGTTCCGCATCGTCATGCCCGGCCTGGCGCCGGGCATCCGCGTCTTTAGGCCTGGAAGGGCGCGTAAGCCGTGGATGGCCGGGACATAGGCGATAGATGCGTGCCGCTTTGGGAGGACGCCATGAACATCCAGGAAAAAAGCCGTTATCATGAGGTCCATGCACGTTCGCTGCGCGATCCCGAAGGCTTTTGGGGCGAGGCCGCGCGCGAGATCGACTGGATCAAGCCGGCCGAGAAGGTGTTCGATGCGAACCAGGGCCTTTACGGCCGCTGGTTTGCCGGCGCCGTCGTCAACACCTGCTACAACGCGCTCGATCGCCACGTCGAGCGCGGGCGCGCCGACCAGCTGGCGCTGATCCACGATTCGCCGCTTACCGGCCGAGTCACCAGGTTCACCTATGCCGAACTGCTGAACGAGGTGAAGACGCTTGCCGCTGTCATGGTCGATTTCGGCATTGGCAAAGGCGATCGCGTCATCATTTACATGCCGATGGTCGCCGAAGCCGTGGTGGCCATGCTTGCCTGCGCGCGGATCGGCGCCGTGCATTCGGTGGTGTTCGGCGGTTTCGCCGCGAAGGAACTCGCGACCCGGATCGACGACGCCGCGCCGAAGCTGATCTTTTCCGCAAGCTGCGGCATCGAGCCTGGCCGCATCGTGGCCTACAAGCCGCTGCTCGATGAGGCCGTTCAATCAGCGCAGTGTAAGCCGCAAGCCTGCATCATCCTGCAACGGCCGCAGCAGACCTGCGAACTGATCGCGGGGCGGGATCACGACTGGGCGTCTTTACGCGAGGCCGCGATAGCAGCGAAAAAATCCGCCGATTGCGTGCCGGTCCTGGCGACCGATCCGCTCTACATCCTTTACACGTCGGGCACGACCGGGAAGCCGAAGGGCGTGGTGCGCGACAATGGCGGGCATCTCGTCGCGCTGAAATGGTCGATGTTCTACCTCTACGGCATCAAGCCGGGTGAGGTCTGGTGGTGCGCGTCCGACATCGGCTGGGTGGTCGGCCACAGCTACATCGTCTATGGCCCGCTCATCCATGGCGCGACCTCGATCATGTATGAGGGCAAGCCGGTCGGCACGCCCGATGCCGGCGCTTTCTGGCGCGTCATCTCGGAGCATGGCGCGGTTGCACTTTTCACCGCGCCGACCGCGTTCCGGGCCATCCGCAAGGAAGACCCTGAAGGCAAGTTCATCCGGCAATACGATCTTTCGAAATTCCGCACGCTGTTTCTGGCCGGCGAACGTGCCGACCCGCCTACGGTCGAATGGGCGGAAAAGCAATTGAAGGTACCGGTGATCGATCATTGGTGGCAGACCGAGACCGGCTGGTGCATCGCCGGCAATCCGGTGGGCTTGGGCCTCCTGCCGGTCAAGCACGGCTCGCCGACCGTGCCGATGCCGGGCTATCGGCTCGCGGTGGTGGATGAGGCCTCGAAGCCGGTACCGGCGGGCGCCATGGGCTCGATCGTGATCAAGCTGCCGATGCCGCCGGGCTGCCTGCCGACGCTCTGGCAGCAGGATCAGCGCTGCAAGGAGGCCTACTTCAGCGAGTTTCCCGGCTATTACAAGACCTCCGACGCCGGCTACATGGATGAAGACGGCTATGTCTTCGTGATGGGCCGCACCGACGACATCATCAATGTCGCCGGCCATCGTCTTTCCACCGGCGGCATGGAAGAGATCCTGGCCTCGCATCCGGATGTCGCCGAATGCGCCGTGCTCGGCATCAAGGATGCGATCAAGGGCGAGGTGCCCTGCGGCTTCATGGTGCTGAAAGCCGGCGTCACCCGCAAGCCGATCGAGATCGAAAAGGAGATCGTGGCGCTGGTGCGCGAGAAGCTCGGTCCGGTGGCAGCGTTCAAGCTGGCGATCACGGTCGGTCGCCTGCCGAAAACCCGGTCGGGGAAAATCCTTCGCGGCACCATCAAGAAGATCGCCGACGGCGAGGAATGGTCCATGCCTGCCACCATCGAGGACCCCAAGGTGCTGGACGAAATCACGGAGGCCCTGAAGGGAAGGGCGTAGGAGGCGAGAAAATTTGTGATGCCTGGGCTTGACCCGGGCATTCATCCGAACGAAATGCCTTGTTTTTGATGGATTGCCGGGTCATCTGGCGAAGGTGCGTTGCGCGCCGTTGCCCGGCAATGAAACAAATCAGGGTATCCAATGGGCCGTCGATCCGTACCATTCGTCGTTGTATTGACGGCGCTTGCGCTCGCCTCCTGCGCGCGGCGCGGCGAACTGCCGGCCAGCGCCAACTCGAGCCTGGCGGAAAACGATGACACCTTCTGCCGTGCCGGAGGCACGGTGGCACCCGGCTCATCGCAATATGTCGCCTGCATCAGGGACCGCGATAGCCAGCGCGCCAACGCCATCGACCGCGCCGACAAGAAGCAGCGCGAACTCGGCGAATACATGCTCAACAATCCGGTTCGGCCTTGATGCGAATGGACGTCGACACCGGCGCGCCAAAGCGCGATGAGATTGGATCGTCATCGCGCCTCAGGTGTTTGATCGCGCAAGATCTCCGCGCAAACCCGTTCCGCTGATGCGCGACGGAAAACCGCTACACAGTTTTCCGGATCATGCTTCAGGCCGCGCCGGGCCAACCCATGCGCGCGCCATCTCTCTTGCCAGCGTTTGACCTAATCCTGGTCCGGGTCCGGCTTCTTGCCGCCGATGGTCTTCAGCTTGGCGAACACCGCATCGACGTTGAGGTCGTCGTGCTCCCTTTCAGTCGACTCCAGCTCGGCTTCCTTGCGGGTCGTTTCGGAAGCCGGCAGCAGCGTCGGGCCGCCATGGCTAACGTCGGTCGGCTTTTCCTTGGCTGCGCGCTGCACCTCGAAATCGAGTTCGATCTGCGAGCACAGGCCAAGCGTCACCGGGTCCATCGGCGTCAGGGTCGAGGCATTCCAGTGGGTGCGGTCGCGGACGCTGGCGATGGTTGTCTTGGTCGTGCCGACCAGGCGCATGATCTGCGCGTCCTTCAATTCAGGATGGTTGCGCACGAGCCACAGGATCGCGCTCGGCCGTTCGTGACGGCGCGAAACCGGGGTATAACGCGGCCCCTTCTTCTTGGCCTGGGGCGGCAGCGTCACCTTGCTCTCGGCGATCTTCAGCCGGTAATTCGGGTCCTTTTCGCCCTTTTCGATCTCGTCCCTGGTCAACTGGCCGGTCGAAATCGGGTCCATACCCTTGATGCCCTGGGCCGCATCGCCGTCGGCGATGGCGCGGACCTCGAGCGGGTGCATTTTAGTGAAATCCGCCACCTGATCGAAGGTCAGGGCGGTATTATCGACCAGCCACACGGCAGTTGCCTTCGGCATCAGCGGTGCATTGCTCATGGCAAATCTCCTTTGCGCTTCGCCCACCTCCGGAAGGCGAAGCCATGGTCATCAACGATGACGGGAATTACGCTCCTTATATGCTTTCTCTGGTCGCCAGCGCAATGGGTTGCCCTTGACAGCGCGGCCAAGCCGTCCCAAGTCCTTGTTCGGATTAATCCCCTAGAATCGACCGTTCCACGACCCTTTTGGCCATGGTTAAGGCTCGGGTCGCCGGCCCGGTCCGAGGCCGTTTTATGCCAGCCAAACCCCCCCTGAAAATCGTACTTTGTTCGCCGCGTGGCTTCTGTGCCGGCGTGGTCCGGGCGATCGATACCGTCGAGCGCGCGCTCGCGATCTATGGCGCTCCGGTCTATGTACGCCACGAGATCGTGCATAACCGCTATGTCGTGGACAGCCTCAAGACCAAGGGGGCGATTTTCGTCGAGGAACTGTCCGAAATCCCCGACAATACCAATGCGCCCGTGGTATTCTCGGCCCACGGGGTTCCCAAATCGGTGCCGGCCGAGGCCCAGACCCGCAATTTCTTCTCGCTCGATGCCACTTGTCCCCTGGTCACCAAGGTGCACCGGGAAGCAGCGATCCATTTCAAGCGCGGCCGCGAAATTCTCCTGATCGGTCATTCACATCACCCGGAAGTGGTCGGCACGCTCGGGCAGTTGCCGCCTGGCGCGGTGACGCTGATCGAGACGGCAGAGGACGCGGCGACCTTCATGCCGAAGGATCCCAACAATCTCGCTTTCGTGACCCAGACCACGTTGTCGATCGACGACACCGCGGAAATCGTCGCGATGCTGAAGGGCCGCTTTCCGAACATCTCCGGCCCGCACAAGGAGGACATCTGCTACGCCACGACCAACCGCCAGCTTGCGGTGAAGAAAGTCGCTCCGGTGGTCGATGCCCTGATCGTCGTCGGCGCTCCGAACTCATCGAACTCGCAGCGTCTGCGTGAAGTTGCCGAGCGTGAAGGCTGCAAAATCGCGATTTTGGCGCAGCGTGCCGGCGACCTCGACTGGTCGCGCTTCGACGGCATCAAGAGCCTCGGCATTACTGCAGGCGCTTCGGCGCCCGAAGTGATCGTGGAAGAGATCATGGGCGCCTTCGCGGAGCGCTATCAATTGCATGTGGAGACGGTATCGGCAGCGGAAGAAAACGAGTTCTTCCCGCTGCCGCGTTCGCTGCGGCCTGACGCTGCGGAATAATCCAACATCGGGTCTTACATGGCGGTTTACACCGACGTTGCCGCCGACGAGCTTGCGGACTTCCTGACGAACTACGAGATCGGCGAACTGTTGTCCTACAAGGGCATCGCCGAGGGCGTCGAGAATTCCAATTTCCTGCTGCATACGACTTCCGGCTCGTTCATCCTGACGCTGTACGAAAAGCGCGTCGCCAAGAGCGACCTGCCGTTTTTCCTCGGCCTGATGACGCATCTGGCTTCGCGCGGGCTCAATTGCCCGCAGCCGGTAAAGGACAAAAGCGGCGAGGCGCTGCGCACCCTGGTCGGCCGGCCGGCGGCGATCATCACCTTTCTCGAAGGCATCTGGCCGCGCAAGCCCAACGCCGCCCATTGCGCCGGCGTCGGCAAAGTCTTGGCGCAAATGCATCTGGCGGGCACAGATTTTGCGATGTCGCGCGAGAACGCGCTGTCGGTTGCGGGATGGCGGCCGCTGTTCGAGCAGGCGGCTGCGCGCGCCGACGATGTGCAGCCGGGCTTGCGCGACTGGCTCGCGGCGGAGCTCGATTATCTCGAAAGCGGCGTCTGGCCGAAGAACCTGCCGGCCGGGGTCATCCACGCCGATCTGTTTCCGGACAATGTGTTCTTCCTCGATGACCGGGTCTCCGGCATCATCGATTTCACTTTCGCCTGCACCGACATGCTTGCCTATGACGTCGCGATCTGCCTCAACGCCTGGTGCTTCGAGAGCGACTGCTCCTTCAATGTCACCAAGGCGCGGGCGTTGCTCTCGGCCTACGGCCGCGAGCGGCAGCTGTCAAAGGCGGAAGAAGACGCGCTGCCGCTGCTCGCGCGCGGCTCGGCGCTGCGCTTCCTGCTGACGCGCCTGGTCGATTTTCTCAACGTGCCGAAGGGTGCTCTGGTGCGCCCGAAGGACCCGCTGGAATATGTCCGCAAGCTGCGCTTTCACCAAAGCGTATCCTCGATCCGCGATTACGGCGTTCTCGTGTGAAAGGACGCAACGTGAGCGCGCTTCCGCAAGTCATCATTCACACCGACGGCGCCTGTTCGGGCAATCCCGGTCCGGGCGGCTGGGGTGCGATCCTGCGCTTCGGCGAGGTCGAGAAAGAGCTGAAGGGATTCGAGGCCCACACCACAAACAACCGCATGGAATTGATGGCGGCGATCTCGGCGCTGGAAGCGTTGAAAAAGCCCTGCGTGGTCGATCTCTATACCGACAGCCAGTATGTGCGGCAGGGCATCACGGGCTGGATTTTCGGCTGGAAGAAAAACGGCTGGCGGACCGCCGACAAGAAGCCGGTGAAGAACGCGGAGCTGTGGCAGCGTCTCGATGAGGCGCTCAAGCCGCACCAGGTGAGCTGGCACTGGGTCAAGGGCCACGCCGGTCACGACGAGAACGAGCGCGCCGATCAGCTGGCACGTGACGGCGTCGCGATGGCCAGGCTGAAGGGGTAGCCACCCGTCACGGTCGGGCTTGCCCCAGCCATCCACGTCTTGCTTTCGTGGCAGCCAAAAACGTGGATGCCCGGGACAAGCCCGGGCATGACGCCGCTTGGATGCTGTTCGTACGACTTCAAAGCTGCCCGAGCAACGTGTCGCCGCCGGAGACCTCGACCTTGCCAGGCGCGGCTTCGAGGTTGAGCTTTTTCACGACACCGTTGTCAACCAGCATCGAATAGCGCTTGGAGCGGATGCCGAGTCCGTTGCCGGAAGCGTCCAGATCCATGCCGATCGCCTTGGTGAACTCGGCGTTGCCGTCGGCGAGGAAAGTGGCTTCATCGCGCTGATCGGTGTCGCGCTTCCAGGCATTCATCACGAAGGCGTCGTTGACGGAAACGATCGCGATCGTGTTCACGCCCTTGTCCTTGATGGCATAGGCGTTCAGGAAGATGCTCGGCAGATGCATCTTGTGGCATGTGCCGGTGTAGGCGCCAGGCACGGCGAACAGCGCGACCTTCTTGCCCTTGAAGATATCGTCGGTGGTTTTGACCTGGACCCCGTCCGCGGTCATCACGCGAAATTGGGCCTCGGGCAGCTTGTCGCCAACTTTGATCGTCATCGTGTTCTCCTTGGATGGTCCCGATCGTTCTAGACCGGCACGGGGCGCCTCACAATATTTCCGGTTGCGGCGAGACGGCAATAAGCCATGCCGTTCACCGTTCCGTCATCACCGCGTTCGGGGCTTGCAATTTTAGGCCGCCGCCGCCTTCTCGTCGCGCAACTCGCGGCGCAGGATCTTGCCGACGTTGGTTTTCGGCAGGCTGGTCCTGAACTCGATCTGCTTCGGCACCTTGTATGCGGTGAGCTGCGTGGCGCAAAACTTGATGACATCCTCGGCGGAAAGGTTTTGATCCTTCCTGACGATAAAGGCCTTTACGGCCTCGCCGGACTTGGCGTCGGCAACCCCGATCACCGCGCATTCGAGCACGCCGGGATGGCTCGCGATCACTTCCTCGATCTCGTTCGGATAGACGTTGAAGCCGGAGACCAGGATCATGTCCTTCTTGCGATCGACGATCTTGGTGTAGCCGTCGGCGCTCATCACGCCGATGTCGCCGGTGCGGAAATAGCCGTCCGCGGTCATCACCTCGGCGGTCTCCTCCGGCCTGTTCCAGTAGCCGGCCATTACCTGCGGACCCTTGGCGCAGATTTCGCCGGGCTGACCCAGCGGCACTTCGTTGCCGTCGTCGTCGCGGATCGACAGCCAGGTCGAAGGGACGGGAATCCCGATCGAGCCGGTAAAGCGGTCGGTGTCGGCGGGATTGCAGGTCAGCGTCGGCGAGGTCTCCGACAGGCCGTAGCCTTCCGAAAGCGGGCAGCCGGTCACGGCCAGCCATTTTTCCGCAACGGGCTTTTGCGTCGCCATGCCGCCGCCGTTGGAAACCTTCAGCTTCGAGAAGTCGATCTTGTCGAAGCCCGCCGTGTGCAGCAGCCCGTTATAGAGCGTGTTAACCCCCGGAAAGAAATTGACCTGGTATTTCGACAGCTCCTTGACGAAGCCCGGCAGATCGCGCGGATTGGGGATCAGCAGGTTGACCCCGCCGGCGCGCACTGCCAGCAGATAACAGGCGGTCAGCGCGAAGATGTGATAGAGCGGCAGCGCGCAGACGATCAGGAGCTGCTCGACATGCGGTGGCTTCTTCAGCGCCGGCTGCAACCAGGCATCGTTTTGCAGCACATTGGCGAGGATGTTGCGGTGGAGCAGCGTCGCGCCCTTGGAAACGCCGGTGGTGCCGCCGGTATATTGCAGGAAGGCAACATCGTCGGGCACCAGGCGGGGCTTCTGGAAAGTCATGGTCCGCCCCGCCGCAATCGCGTCGTTGAACGAGATGGCGCGGGGGATCGAATACGGCGGCACCATCTTCTTCACCCGCCGCACCACGAGATTGACGATGACCCCCTTAAGGCCGAGCAGGTCGCCCATGCTGCCGATAATGACGTGCTTGACCGAGGTCTTGCCCATCACCTGCTGCACGGTCGTCGCAAAATTCTCCAAGACGATGATGGCTTCAGCACCGGAATCCTTGAGCTGATGTTCGAGCTCGCGCGGGGTGTAGAGCGGATTGACGTTGACGACCGCATAACCGGCGCGGAGCACCGCGGCTGTCGCGATCGGATATTGCAGAATGTTTGGCATCATCAGCGCGACGCGCGCACCCTTTTCAAGGCCCTTGCTCTGGAGATAGGCGGCGAGCGCGAGCGACATCTCGTCGAGGTCGCGGTAGGTGATGGACCTGTCCATGCAGATGAAGGCTTTGCGATCCCTGAACTTTGCAAAGCTTTCTTCGAACAGTTCGACCAGGGATGAATACTGGGTCACATCGATATCGGCGGGGACGCCTGCCGGATATTGCTTGAGCCAGATGCGCTCCATATCACTTCCCCTCTGGGCCTATTCCTGGATGTTGTCCGTTTCGGCGGGCCGGAACTTTTTTATTATTTGGCGATATTGAGCATTGCCGCCGCCAATGGCAAGCGGCGGCCGGGCAGCGGCGCGGCCCCGGCAGTCCCGGAAGGTTAACGAGGGTGGATTTCGATCCGCTCGGGCGGGATCAGCCGTTGCTGTTCTTGACGTCGGATTTCGAGGAATCGGATTTGGGCGCAGGCTTGGCTCGTTTCGCCGCCGCTTTTGGCTTGGCTGGTTTGTCCGAAGCTGCCGGCTTGTCGGCAGTCTTTGCCGGCGCGTCCGGCTTGGCGTTGACGTGCTTGACCGGCTTCGGCTTGGCGGCATTGCCGGCCTCGTCGGGACCTGCCTCGGGCGGCTTTTTCGCCGCGTGGTGCGCCTTCTTGCCATGCCGCGCCGCAGCCGTCTGCTCGTTGGAATCGGCTGCCACCGCGGCGATCAGCGCGGCGCCGGTGCGGGTTGGCCCGGTATAGACCGGGATCGGTTCGGACGGGGCGGGCGCGGCTGCAAGGATTTCCGACGGCTTTAACGCCGGCGTCTGGCCCGTCGAGAAAAAGGCGAGCGCCTGGCTCGAGCCGTCGGTGCCGTTGCTGGCGGAAAGGTCGTCGTCGTCGCTGGCCGGCTTGTGATGCTTGCCGCTGCACATTTCGTCGTGCAGGTCGGGCGGCGACGCATTGACCGGTACCAGATTGTCCACTGTGCCAAGAGAGGGTTTCAGCCATGACAGCGAGTCGTTGGCAAAGCCGCGGTCGAGCAACTGGATCGCCTTCACCGCACGAGCCTGGCCGGAGGATGCGCCAAGCACGACGGCGATCAGCCGCTTGCCGTTGCGCGTCGCCGACGCGACAAGGTTATAACCGGACGCGCAGATGAAGCCGGTCTTGAAGCCGTCCGCGCCGGGATAGCGCCCGATCAGCTTGTTGAAGTTCTGCGTGATCCTGTGGCCGTAACGAATCGACGGAATGTGGACGAAATATTCGTATTCGGGCAGATCGTGAATGATCGCGCGGGCCAGGATCGCCTGATCGCGCGCCGAGGTGATATGACCATCGGCCGGCAGCCCGTTCGGGTTGACATAGTGCGTCTGCGTCATGCCGAGCCGATTGGCATTTTCGTTCATCAGCGCCGCGAATCCGTCGATCGAGCCGCCGACGCCTTCGGCCAGCACCACGGCCATGTCGTTGGCCGACTTCACCAGCATCATCTTCAGTGCGTTGTCGACGGTGACCCGTGTGCCGGGCCGGAAACCCATTTTGGAAGGAGATTGCGAAGCGGCGGTCGGCGAAACCGTGAACAACGTGTCGAGCGTGATGCGCCCTTCCTTGACTGCCCTCAGCGTCACATAGGCCGTCATCATCTTGGTGAGCGAGGCCGGATACCACGGGTAGGTTGCGTTCTCGGCTTGCAGAACCTTGCCGCTATCGGCTTCCACCAAGAGCAGTGCCTCGGCATTCGCGGCGTGCGCGGCCAGCGTCATGGCCGCGAGAAGGACGATCGAACGCAAGGACGATCTGAAAGGCGAGGCGCGATGAAAATGCACTGTCCGGTTCCGGTCCTATGAGACCCGCCCCTGCACCAAGGCGGTCTTCGCGGTTTGACATTCGAATGTTGAGCGTGCCCGGCGGTGGAAGGCAACCTATACCGGGTTGCCGCTTGGGAACAGAGGCAAAGTGGAGTCGGTTTGATACCCGCTTCCTAAACGAAATGGGCCGAATTTCGACGGTGCGCCGGTTCTGACAATGACGTGAGGTGCTCTAAGAGGCCGTCAGGCTCGCGCGCGCGCCTTCCTGCACCATGAACTGGGCCTTCGCCAGTTCCGAGAATCGCCCGCCTTTCGCGACAAGTTCATCGAAAGTTCCGCTTTCGATCACGCGTCCGTTGTCGAACACCAGGATCTGCGTGGCGTTGCGGATGGTCGACAGGCGGTGGGCGATGACGAAGGTCGTACGTCCCTTCATCACTTCATCGAGGGCGGCGTTGACCTTGGCTTCCGTGACCGCATCGAGCGCGCTGGTCGCCTCGTCGAGAATGAGGATCGGCGGATCCTTGAGTAAGGCGCGCGCGATCGACAGACGCTGACGCTCGCCGCCGGACAACAAGCGGCCGCGCTCTCCGGCATTGGTGTCGAAGCCGCGCTCGCTGCGCTCGATGAATTCCAGCGCCTGCGCCCGGCTGGCGGCAATCCGCAGTTCCTCGTCGGTCGCGTCCGGCTTGCCAACCCGCAAGTTGTCTGCAAGCGTCCGGTTGAACAGCAGCGCTTCCTGGAACACCACGCCGATGTTTCGCCTGAGCGCGTTGAGCTTCAAGCCGCGCACATCCATCCCGTCGATCTTGATGAAGCCCGATTGCGGGTCGAAGGCGCGGTGCAACAGGGCAATCGCGGTGGATTTTCCGGCGCCGGTCGGGCCGACCAGCGCGATGGTCTGGCCGGGCAGCGCCGTGAAGGTGAGATCTTCGACCGCCGGCCGCTTGCCGTCATAGGAGAACGAAACGTCATTGAACTCGACAAGGCCCGAGAGACGTCCGGTATCGATCGCGTCCGGCCGGTCACGTACCGTCGGCACCGCATCGAGCACGTTGAAGAATTCGGTAAGCCGCGGCGCCTCCATGAAGACATTGTTGATGAAGCTCACCACCTGCTCGAGCTTCTGGATCAGAAGCGTGGCGAACGCGACGAAGGTCACGATCTCGCCGACCGAGGTGAGGCCCTGTTCGTTGAGGAAGATGCCGACGGCGAAGATCGCCAGAATCGTGATCGTGGTGGAAGCCTTCGTGATCACGGTGACCATCGCCCACCATGACAGCACCGGCATCTGCGCCGCCAGCAATTTGTCGGCGACGAAGCGCACGCCCTGCACCTCGGCGTCGATACGGACGAAGCTTTGCACCAGCGCAACATTGCCGAGCGCGTCGGACGCGCGCGCCGACAGATCGCTGTAGTAAGCCTCGACATCGCTCTGCATGCCGTAGGTCTTGCGCACCACCAGCGTCGTCAGGACGGTGAAGATCACGCAGAGCAGGAACAGAAGGATCGCCAGCCGCCAGTTGATATAGAGCGCGAGTGGCAGCAGCACCACCAGCGACAGGATAGCAGCGAAATGTTCGCGGAAAAAACCGAGCCACAGCCGCCACAGCGCGTCGGTGCCGTTGAGCATCACTTTCATCAGCCGCCCGGAATGGGTACCGGTATGAAAGGTGAGCGGCAGTTGCAGGATGTGCTCGAAATAGCCGGTCAGCACGGCCTGACGCTGGCGGTGCGCCAGGCGGTCGGCATGCAGCGCCACCCATGCGCCGCACAGGATCGTGAACAGGCCGAAAGCGGCCCAGGCGAGAAGCATCGGCCAGGCCGATGTCGATCCAAGGCGACCGGCGGCGGCCTTGCCGGACATCGTGTCGACGATCTTGCCGAACAGCACCGGTTCGGCGAATTGCGCGGCGGCGAGCAGGAGGTTGGCGCCGGCGAGAATCCACCCCAGCCGCGTTTCCTTGCCAAGCAGCCCAAGCACGCGTGCATATAGGCGAAGCAAAGACATGCGGTCCCAAAATATCAGGTCGCGATAACGTTCAGCCGGTCGAATACATCTTAATCTGGGATCGTGGCGGAGAGCCAGCGTACCGTTATGGCGTCGACGGTGGATCGCGAAGTCCGAACGCTCGTCGACGGGGCAAGCGCGCGGTTGTGGTATGCCGTTTGGCGAGAGGAGGTCGTCTTCGAGCGAAGTGAAAAACCGCTTGGCGTGAGGAAAACGCCTCAAACAGCAATCTGCAGAGAACGTTATTTCTTCGAATGCGGCCTTGATCTGACGTTCGCTAACCGTTCGCGGATACTCCATGCGAATGTCAAAATCGACCGCACTAGTCGTGGATCCTGTCGACGATCTCGACCCAGTTCGGCTGCTGACCCATCGGATATTGCCTCACGCTTTTCAGTTCGCCAGTGTTCTGATCGATTGCATGGACAGTCAGGCTTGCTGAATCCAGACCCACCGCCAGCAAGAACCTGCCGCGCGGATCAATGTTGAAGCCGCGCGGGGTCTTCTCGGTCGGCCACTTGCCGATTTTGGTCAGCGTGCCCTTCCCCTGGTCGATCTTGTAACCATGCAGCATGCTGGTTGTGCGCACGGCTCCGTAAAGGAACTTGCCGTTTGGCGTCACGTGGATGTCGGATGCAAAAGCCGAATCCTTTTGGTTGTAATCGCCGGTGTCGACATATGCGACCTCGCTAAGTGTTCCCTTGTCCCTATCGATGGAATAGGTGCCAATGGTCGCAGTCGTCTCCGTGATGAGATAAGCCCAATTGCCGTTCGGGTGGATGGTGAAATGGCGCGGCCCCGCACCGGCCTTGGTGGCGACGGTCGGCGGATCGTTGGGCGTCAGCATGCCGGTGCCGGCATCGAGCTTGAACTGCATGACGAGATCAGCCCCGAGCACAGGCACGTAAACATGCCTGTTGCTGGCGTCGATGAAGACGCAATGCGCCTTCGGCTTGGTGTCGATGACTTGGCTCGCCGTGCCTTCGACGGCATGGCGCGCGTCGATCGGGTAGACGGCCACCTTGGCGCCGGTATAGGAGGCGCCGAGCAGGTGTTTTCCGGTCTTGTCAACATTGATGTAGGCCATCTGGTCGACCAGTGGCGCCGCACCGAGATGGACCAGCCTTCCGTTGCTGTGGTCGATGGAGAACGTCGATACAGGATACGGCTCGCTGCGCAGTTGGGCATAGATGAAGCGCTTGTTTGGAGCCGTCGCCATCGGCAGGCTGACCAGCGATGTCTTCTCCGAGCCGGGTACTGGCGCCTTCTCGATCATCGTGAGTTCACCGGTTTCCCGGTTCATGCCGAGGACATAGATGTCCTTGGTGCCAGCGTTCGAAACGTAGACGAACGTTTCGTGGCCATCAGCAGCCACTGCTCTCTTCGCTCCGATTCGCGAAAGGGCGCCGAGTGCAGTGATCCCGCCGATCCCGAGATGCAATACGTGGCGTCGTCTCATGATGAACTACCCTCCTGCCCTTTCAATTCATGCTCGGTCCGACCCGCAGCGTCCACGGTGTTGCGAGACACACCTCACCAATTTTGGAGCTGCCCGTTAGTCCTCAGCGCCGTCTGGCGGTTACGGACGACTAATTCTGTCGTTATCCACGAGGTGCCGTTACTTGAGCTTAGCTTCGCCATCCAGCGGGCGCGAGCACATTCTGCTGCTCAAGGAGCGGTGCAGCCCTGCATCAGGGCACCCCGGACATTCGGCGCTGTCTCAGTTGATCAGACGGTCGGCGCGGGGCGGCAGGAAGCCGTCGTCGAAAATGTCGGCCGCGTGGGGACGCTTGGCGAATTTGAAGCCTTCGCCGACCTGATCGATCGAGCGTTCGAGACGGGCCGGATCGATCCCGCCGAGGCCGTTGCGATTGACTTCATCCGTCATGATGTTGTCGCGGACGACGGCGTGCAGCCGCTCCAGCTCCAGCTCGCGCGAGCCTTGCTCCATTTGGGTAAGCACCTGATCGACCGCGTGACCCTCGTCGCGGAGGGTCAGGCCGATCCCGGCAATCAGGGCCCGCACGAAGCCCTTCACGGCATCCGGCTGCTTGGCGGCGAATGCGGGATTGACGATCACGGCAAAGCCATAGGCGTCGCAGCCGTAGTCGGCAAAGCGAAGCACAGCGAGGTCGTCGGCGGGAACGCCGCGATCCCGCAGGTTCACGGCCGAAAGATAGGAAAAGCCCGTGACGGCGTCGACCTGACCGGCCGACAGCATCGGCTCACGCACCGCCGCGCTGATGGCGCTTTGCTTGACCTGGTCGAGACGGATCTCGTTCTGGTGGGCGAGGGCCGGCCACAGGCCGGCCGAAAGGTCGCTGGCGGCTATTCCCAATGTCTTGCCCTCGATGTCGGACAACACGTGGATGCCCCGGCTCTTGCGGGCGACGATGGCGTAGGGTGCCTTGTTGAACAGCACGAACACGGCCTTTACCGGCGCCGAGCCTTGGCTGCGGAATCGGATCAGCTCGTTGAGATCGACAAGGGCAAATTCGCTGGCACCGGAGGCGACGCTGGCGATCGCTTCGGGCGATCCGGCGACGATGTTGGGGGTGACGTTGAGCCTCTCGCCGGAGAACAGGCCGTCGGTCATGGCAACGATCAGGGGAGCTGCACCGGCGTCGATCGGGCGATCGAAGGAAAGTCCGACCGCCAGGGGGTGACCGGTCTCCGTGGCGCGGCCCATCTGTGAGCCCAGGCAAACCCAGGCGGCGAGACAACAGGCGATGAGTGACTGAACTGCGCGCATCGGCATCGCACCGAACTATGGAAAGTCTATTGCCGCTTCGGATGTGTCGGTTTCATGACGCCGGCATTGGCATTCTGCCAACGGCAATCTGAACCGCAGGTGAGCAAGCATGGTTTCTGGCTGGTGTGCACGAGCGGCGACGTTCACAACTAAGCGATTGCGCACCGGCTCCGTAGTGCTACGGCGGTGACGTGGCCGGCTGTCATGGCTACTGAGCCGGGCCGGTCACCGCTTCGGCGCCTTCAAATCGCGCGGCCGGATTAAGTCGCTGCTCACCGTGGCCGGTGGTTTTGCGGCGTTTGCGACGTTATTAACACGCTGGCGAGGCGTTTGGATTATCTTAAAGACATGAGTGATTCGCTCGAACGGCTCTATCAGGCAGTCATGGCGGCCAAGGATCTCGATCCTTCGGTTTCGCGAACGGCCCGGCTGTTTCAGCGCGGTCCCGACAAGATGGCAAAGAAGCTCGCCGAAGAGGCGATCGAAGTCGTCATCGATGCCGTCAACGGCAAGACTGACGCCGTTGTCCGCGAAAGCGCCGACCTGCTCTATAACCTCACCGTTTTGTGGGCATCCGCCGGTGTGCGCCCCGAAGACGTCTGGCGCGAGATGGAGCGGCGCGAGAACCTGCTCGGGATCGCCGAGAAGATGCCGAAGTCGCCGGTGAAGGTCCCGCCGCCCCGCCTGTCGCGGCGACCAATTGTCGCGCTTGAAGGGCGCGCTTTGCGCAAGCGCCACTGATTTCCTGCCGTTCCGGCATGGACAAATCTGCGCTGTGATGCTTCATCGCGGCATGCTCAGACGCATCTACGATTGGTGTATCGACGCCGCCGACAAGCCTTACGCGTTGTGGATCCTCGGGGCAGTCGCCTTTGCGGAAAGTTCCTTCTTTCCGGTTCCTCCCGACATCATGCTGCTGCCGATGTCGCTGGCGCGGCCGGCGCGCGCCTGGCTGTTTGCGACTCTTTGTACGATTGCCTCGGTGGCCGGCGGCGTGCTCGGTTATGCGATCGGAGCGCTTCTCTATGACTCGGTCGGGCAGTGGCTGATCAATCTCTATCACCTCGGCGACAAGGTCGAAGCCTTTCGCGCGTCCTATGCCCAATGGGGCAGCCTGATCATCCTGCTGAAGGGGCTCACGCCAATCCCCTACAAGCTCGTGACGATCACATCGGGCTTTGCAGGCTACAATATCTGGCTGTTCATCCTATGCTCGATCATCGCCCGGGGCGGCCGCTTCTTCATCGTGGCGATCGTGCTCAACCGCTACGGGGATTTCATCCGCGCCGAAATCGAGAGGCGTCTCGGCATCTGGGTGACGGCGTTCCTGGTTCTGCTCGCCGCCGGCTTCGTCATCGCGATCAAGCTGGTTTGAGGTCGGCGGCCCTTATCGCCCTCGTTTGGGTTTTGGCGGCCGGCACCGCTTGGCCGCAAACGGCGGTACCCCTGCAGCAGGCGCCGGCGCAACTCGCACCCTCGCCGGGGAACGGGCAAGTCCCCGGACCGCAGTCGGATGCACCTCAGCCAGCAGCCCCGGAGAATCCGGGCTTGTTCAACGAAATGGGCAAGATGCTGGAAAAGTCCCTGTCGATCCTGCCGTCCCTGAAGAGCCCGGGCGAAACGCTCGACGAGCTCCACGCAAAGACCAAGGACGTCGTCAAGGATGCCGGGGAAAGCCTGTCGCGACTGGCGACGCCGTCATCCATGGCGACAGGCCGTATTCCCTGTCCTGCGGCCGCCAATGGCGCCGCCGACTGCAAGATGGCCGCTGACAGGCTATGCCAGTCCAAGGGCTTCAAGGAAGGCAAGAGTCTGTCGACAGATTCGGTCGAAGCTTGTTCGGCGAAAGTTCTGATCCCGGGCCGGACACGCAAGCCGGGCGATTGCCGCACCGACAATTTCGTCACGCGCGCTTTGTGCCAGTAGGCCGCGGCAAGACTGTCATTCCCCACGAGAGCGGCGAATCCGGAATTCCAGAGCAGCTGAGATGATCGGGCGTCACCGCGTACCGGGTCGCCCGGTCAAGCCGGACGATGACCGAGAATCACCGCGATTGCCTTTTTGATATGATGTCTGGCATCCTTTGGCGCCCGGGCAAAAATTTTCCGTAGCCCGGAAAGTTGAGGATTCTTGCTGATGTCGATGCCTGCGCTGTTCAAGGGCCGCCTGTCGCTTCCAGTGATCGGGGCGCCGCTGTTCATCATCTCGGTGCCCGATCTCGTGATCGCCCAATGCAAGGCCGGCATCGTCGGCGCGTTTCCGGCGCTGAACGCCCGTCCGCCCGAATTGCTCGACGCCTGGCTGACGCGGATCAAGCAGGAGCTCGCCGAGTACGATGCGGCCCATCCGGAGCGGCCGTCGGCGCCGTTTGCGGTCAACCAGATCGTGCATCGTTCAAACAACCGCCTCGAACACGATCTGACGCTGTGCGAGAAGCACAAGGTGCCGATCATCATCACCTCGCTCGGCGCGCGCGAGGAAGTCAATGAGGCTGCGCATCGCTGGGGCGGTATCGTCTTCCACGACGTGATCAACCAGAAGTTCGCCCACAAGGCGGTCGAAAAGGGCGCCGACGGCCTGATCCTGGTTGCCGCAGGTGCTGGCGGCCACGCCGGCGTGATCTCGCCCTTCGCCTTTGTGGCGGAGACGCGGAAATGGTTCGATGGGCCGATTGCCTTGTCGGGCGCGATCGCCAATGGCCGCGCCATCCGTGCCGCGCGCCTGTTGGGCGCGGACTTCGCCTATATCGGTTCGGCCTTCATCGCCACCAAGGAGGCCAATGCGGTCGACCGCTACAAGGAGATGATCACGAGCTCGAGCGCGGAAGATATCGTCTATTCCAACCTCTTCACAGGCGTGCATGGCAATTACCTGAGGCCGTCGATCGTGGCGGCGGGGATGGATCCGGATAATCTCCCCACGTCGGATGCCTCGAAGATGAGTTTCGGCACCGATGCGTCCGGCGAGCGCGCCAAGGCCAAGGCCTGGAAGGACATCTGGGGGTCGGGCCAGGGCGTCGGCAGCGTCAGCCAGGTCGTGCCGGCGGCCGAACTGATCGCGCGCTTCAAGAGGGAATATGACGCGGCGGTGGATCTTCCGCTGTAACGCCCGCGCATACCGTCATTTAACCCGCAATTAACCACGTCCGCCCAAGACTTGGCTCCAGCGCCGGCCGCACCATCGCGCGGTCTGCGGGAACCGGGTTTCGAGGGTGTGACATGGATTTCGAGACGCTTTTTGCCAAGACGCCGGCAACCCTGGATGAAATCAGGCGCCGTGTCGCTTATGCGCTCGATCGCCATCCGCTTTGCCGCGATGCGCAATTCGACGTCGTCCGCCTGCCTTTCACCGCAAAGGGCGGCCGCAACTGGACCATCAGCTGGCAGACGGTCGCGCCGGATGCGCTGTGGGAGGCTTCCGACATCGTTGCCGACATTCAGGACGCCTACGAACTTGTCGCCGCCTGATCGCTTGCAACCGGTTCCCGGGGCGGGGACCGGAGGTGTCCGATCGTCATCTTGGCGGCACCGTTAGGCCTTATTTCTCGCCGCTATTGTGGGGAAGGTACTGCGGTGGGCAGGCCGGTCAAGCGCAGATCCCGTGAAATGGAGAGTTACCTGTCAAAAGCCGTCACCATTATCGCTCTGACCTGCTTCCTGGTCGTAGGTTCGGCGGTCGCCGCCATTCTGGGGCAGGACAGCGTGCCGGCCGCGAGCATCACCTCCATGGCGACACCGTCAATCCCGGCGCAGGCTGTCGTATCGAACCAGGAAGGCAAGGCGGACAGGCTGAGGGTTGCCGCGCTCGCACCCGATCCGGTTCCGCCTGAGCCTACCGGTGCGATTTCCCCCGAGCCGCTGCGGCAGGCCTTTGCGCCGGCCGCTTCTCCCGAGGCGGAGGCCGCCAAGGAGATTTACAAGGAAATCTCGAAGGAAGTCTCCAGGCCAGCGGATGAGGCGCCGACGTCGTCAAAGCCGCATGCCTCTGCGAAGCCGCCCGTGCAAAAGTCATACACGCTGTTGAGCGATGCGCAGATCGCCGGCATCAAGCAGCGGCTGCAACTGTCGGCATCGCAGGAATATTATTGGCCGGCGGTGGAGACGGCGCTCCGTGCGGTGGCCCGCAGGCTGCACGCCACGCGGCAGGCCGATCCCAATGCGCCGGTGCATATCGATCCGGACTCTGCGGAAGTCCAGCAGTTGAAGTCGGCGGCGATGCCGCTCCTGTTTCAGCTGCGCGAAGATCAGAAGCGCGAAGTGCGCCAGCTCGCCCGCCTGATCGGTCTGGAAAAAGTGGCGTCCATGATCTGAATGGCCGGGGCGGCGCCATCGCTTTGAAAACCAAGCTCTAAGCCGCGATCTCTTCTTCGGTCTCCCTGACCGTCCGGTTGCGTCCCTTGCGCTTGGCCTGATAGAGCGCCTTGTCGCAGCGCGCGATCAGGCCATCGGCGGTTTCGCCCATGCGGAATTGCGCCACGCCCATCGAAACCGTCACGCTCGAAATTTCCTCGCCGGTCGTGCGCCGCGTCAGCCGGGCGTCGGCGATACGGCGGCGAACGCGCTCGGCCACCTCGATGCCGGCATCGATCGCCGCTCCCGGCAGGATCGCCATCAGCTCCTCACCGCCAAAACGCGCGGCGAGGTCGCAGTCGCGGACGTTTTCCTGGAGCACCTTGGCGACCAGCCGCAGCACCTGGTCGCCGACCTGATGTCCATAGCCGTCGTTGAACTGCTTGAAATGGTCGACGTCGAGCATCAGGATGCTGAGCGGCGTTCCCGCTTCCATGGCCGTGATCTGCGCCGCGCGCAGGAATGCTTCGAGCGCGCGGCGGTTGGCAAGCCCGGTGAGAGCGTCGGTGTTGGAATGCTGCTCCGCCTCCTTCAGCGAGTCCTTGATTTGGTCGAGGTCTTTCGTGGTCTGAAGGAAGTTCGCTTCAAGCGCCGAGGAGCGGCTCGTCGCATGCGACAGCTCCTCTACCAGCCGTTCGATGATCGGCCGCGGATCGACCGCGCCCAGGCATTCCGATTTGACCTCGCCGAGATTTTGCATCTGCGTGCGATTGTCGATGATCGCGGTCGTAAGATATTCCTGCGCGCTCGCGATGACGCTGCGCAACTGCTCGGGAAAATCTCCGCTCGTGCTCGCATGCGGGTTGACGTAGGTGACGTAGAGTTCGCGGTTGACGGCGGAGTCGAACTTGCGCTTGTTGGCGATCAGGATGTCGATGGTCTTCTTCAGCGTGAGTGATCCGCCCATCGCGTAGTAGAACCAGACGGAGAAATTATCGGGCGTCGGCGGTACGCCGTGCTGCGCCATCATACGGTTGGCCCGATCCGCGATCGACGTCGCGAAATCGAAGTCAATCTCGTTGCCGGAGCCGCTGATTCCTTGAGCCATCCCACCCAGGAGTTTTGTTCAAGTTCTTGGAAAGTCGGTCGGTTAACCGAAAAATGGTCTCGGATCCCCGGCAAAAGGCGGGAAATCGTACCGTTGACGATAGGTCTCACATCTAAAGGATGGCTTAAACATTGCGGAGAGCCGTCCGCTTGCTGGCATCCAAAATCCGGAAAAAGGTAAATGCCTGCGAGAAAAACGGCCACGATCAGCGCGTTCAATTGCGGCCCATAAGACGCCGCAATGTGAAGCTTTCGCGCCTGCACAAGTTGAATCAAAAGCTTGGAAATCCGGTTCGATCCTGTATTGATCGCTCCCCCGCGACAACGCAGGAGACCTCTCCATGAGCATGCGACGCGAGCACGATCTATTGGGCGACCGCGACGTTCCGGGGCAGGCCTATTACGGAGTCCACACGCTCCGGGCCGTCGAAAATTTCCCGATCACCGGCACCCCGATCTCAATCTATCCCGATTTGATCAAGGCGCTGGCGTCGATCAAGATGGCGGCGGCGCGAAGCAACCGTGACCTCGGGCTGCTCGATGCCGCGAAAGCTGACGCTATCGTCGCTGCCGCCGAAGAGATCAGGGGTGGAAAGTTCCACGAGCAGTTCGTCGTCGACGTCATCCAGGGCGGCGCCGGTACCTCGAGCAACATGAACGCCAACGAGGTGATCGCGAATCGTGCGCTGGAACTGCTCGGCCGCTCGAAGGGTGACTACACGTTCCTGCACCCCAATGAAGACGTCAACATGAGCCAGAGCACCAATGACGTCTATCCCACGGCGCTGAAGCTCGCGGCCTATTCCGGCATCATGCGCCTCGTCGATGCCATGGCGATGCTGCGCGGCACCTTCGAGGCGAAGTCGGAGGAATTCAAGGACATTATCAAGATGGGGCGCACCCAGTTGCAGGACGCCGTTCCGATGACCCTGGGGCAGGAATTTTCGACTTACGCGGTGATGCTCGGCGAAGACGAACTGCGCCTCAAGGAAGCGGTGCTTCTGATCTGCGAGATCAACATGGGCGCGACCGCGATCGGCACCGGGATCAACGCCCATCCGGATTATGCGCGGCTGGTCTGTCAGCACCTGCGCGACGTCACCGGCATCCCGGTCGTCACCGCGTCGAACCTGATCGAGGCCACCCAGGATTGCGGCGCCTTCGTACAGCTCTCGGGCGTGCTCAAACGCGTCGCCGTGAAACTGTCCAAGACATGCAACGACCTGCGGCTGCTGTCGTCGGGGCCGCGGGTCGGCCTCAACGAGATCAACCTGCCGCCGATGCAGGCGGGCTCCAGCATCATGCCGGGCAAGGTCAATCCTGTCATCCCCGAGGTCGTCAACCAGATCGCCTTTGAAGTGATCGGGAACGACGTGACGGTGAGCTTTGCGGCCGAGGCCGGCCAGTTACAGCTCAACGCCTTCGAACCGATCATCGCTCACAGCCTCTTCAAGAGCGTCAACCATCTGCGCGCCGGCTGCCTGACACTGGCCGAGCGGTGCATCAGGGGCATCACAGCCAACCGCGACGGTCTGCGCCGCGGCGTCGAGCGCTCGATCGGCATCGTCACCGCGCTCAATCCATATATCGGCTACGGCAATGCGACCGAGGTTGCGCAACAGGCGCTTCTGACCGGCCAGAGCGTCTATGATCTGGTGCTCGCCAGGAAGCTTCTGACCCGCGAGCAGCTCGACCAGATCCTTCAGCCGGAGGTACTCACCCAGCCGCGGATGTTCGGCACCCCCGCGACGGCCGCGCAGACCCATCCGCTCAGCGTCCGCCGCGACGAGACCGACTGAACATTTCTCATCTGGTGAAAATTCGGACGGGGAATCCGATTTCCCGGCCCGGCCACGGCGCGGGATTTGCGGTTGCGCCCGGAGAACGATAGGCTGCCGGCCAGCAAAAAAAGCCATGGCTGGCCAAGGTCATGGCCAAGCGGACCTTAGGAGGAGCGCATGCAGGAGTTGACGCCTGACAACATCACGCAGGCCGTGCTCGACCAGATGGCTACAACGACCAATCCGCGCCTGAAGGAAATCATGGCATCGGCGGTGAAACACCTGCATGCTTTCGCCAGGGACGTAAATCTCACGCCGGCGGAATGGCTCAAGGGCATCGCCTTCATGACGGCGGTCGGCAAGATATGCACGCCAGCGCGGCAGGAATTCATCCTGTTGTCGGATACGCTGGGTCTCTCGGCACTGGTCAACGGCCTGCACGATGAAACGGCCATGGAAGAGGGAACGCATACGAGCTTGCTCGGACCCTTCTACCGCGAAGCCACGCCGCATCTGGCCCCCGGCAGCCAGATCGCCAGGAACGCCCGGCCCGAGACTGAAATCGCCCTGTACGGTTATGTGACTGACGTGAACGGCAAGCCGCTCTCCGGGGCCACCGTGTCGCTCTGGCAGACCAGCGCCAGCGGCCTCTATGACATCCAGGAGAATCCGAATTCGGTCGACTACCGCGGCATCTTCACCACCGACGCCAGGGGCCTGTTCGTTCTGCGCACGGTGAAGCCGCTCGGCTATTCGATCCCGATGGACGGCCCGGTCGGCGAAATGGTTCGCGCCCAGAAGAGGCACGGCATGCGGCCGGCGCACATTCATTTCCTGGTCGGCGCGCCCGGCTATCGCGAACTGGTGACGGCGCTTTATTTGCGCGACGACCCGCATCTGGCCGACGACGTGGTGTTCGGCTCTTCCGGCGATCTCGCGGTCGATATCAACCCGAAGGACCCGGAGTGCCCGATTCCAGGGGTGCCGAGCATTCGCTTCGACATGCGCCTGTCACGCGAGACGGCGGCTGACCGGGCCAGCGGCCGGGTCGGCGCCGATCCGGCCGCGATCCTGAAACAGCCGGCTTGACCTGCAGGGTCATGCGACCAGAGTTTGGGTTGTGGTCGGGCATGGCCCGGCCGTAACCTTGAGTGACGTCTTTCATTACTGTCCGCAATACGGAACGAAAGAATCCGGCTCGGACGATGCATAAGGGAGGAATAATGAAACGCAGAACGTTTCTCGGCGCCGCCATCACCGGCATCGGCGTCTCGCTGATCGGAAAGGCTGGGGCCGATCAGCCGCCGATCAAGATCGGCATGTCAATGCCGCTGACCGGCGGACTCGCAGGCGGCGGCAAGCCCTCGCTGCTGGGCATCGAGATCTGGCGCGACGACATCAATGCCAAAGGCGGCATGCTCGGGCGCAAGGTCGAACTCGTCGTCTATGACGACAAATCAAGCGCATCGGAGACGCCGGCGCTCTATTCCAAGCTGCTCGACATCGACAAGGTCGACCTGCTCTTTGCGCCCTACGCGACCGTTCCGACCGCGCCGATCATGCCGCTCGTCAAGCAGCGCGGCATGGTGCTGATCGGCAACTTCTCGTTCCAGGTCAACAGCAAGATCCACCACGACATGTGGTTCAACAATGCGCCGTGGGGTCCGGCCGACGCCTGGGCATCGGCGTTTCTCGATATCGGCCAGAAGGCCGGCGGCAAGACCGTGGCGTTGCTCACCGCCGATCAGGAATTCGCACAGAATCTGGCCAAGACCGCGCGCGAAGTTGCCGGCAAGCGCAACCTGCCGATCGTGTTCGATCAGGCCTATCCGCCGAACACCGTGGAGTTCTCCAGCATCATCCGCGCCCTCAGTGCCGCCAAGCCCGACATCGTTTATGTCGCGTCCTATCCGCCGGATTCAGCCGGCATCCTGCGCGCCGTCAACGAGATCGGGGTAGGCGACAACGTCAAGCTGTTCGGCGGCGGCATGGTCGGCCTTCAGTTCGGTCCGGTGATGGCGAAAATGGGCTCGCTGCTCAACGGTGTCGTCAACTTCAACACCTGGCTGCCGGAGCCCGGCATGTACTACGACGGTACCAAGGCTTTCTTCGAGGAATATTCCAAGCGCGCCGTCGCGGCCAAGGTCGATCCGCTCGGCTTTTATCTGGCACCGTTCGGCTATGCGTCGGGCCAGCTCATCGCCGCCGCCGTCAAGGCGACCAACTCCCTCGACCAGAAGGCGATCGCGAAGTACCTGCATGAAAACGAGGTCAAGACCATTGTTGGTCCGATCGCGTTTTCGGCAGACGGTGAGCGCAAAGAGACTGCAACTCTGCAGGCGCAGTTCCAGGGCATTGTCGACAACAACATCGATCAGTTCAAAAAGCCCGGCAAGCAGGTCATCCTGTTTCCCGAGAAGCTGAAATCCGGCAATCTGATCACGCCCTTCGAAGCCGCGCGGAAGTAACGTCGCTAAGATATCCGCGAGATGAAGAGTTCGTTCTCCCCGCTTGCGGGGGAGGGCTGGGGAGCTTGGACGAATTTGCGTGTAAATTTCGAATATGGAGCAAGCCCCTCATCCGGAATCCAACATGCGTCCGGCTTCCGACCTCTTCCCGCGTCGGGGAGAGGTGCATGGGCGTGAAGACATGGCGCTCTAAAGCAGCGAACTTTTGAGTAGGCGGGGCGAGGGGAGCCTGACATTGTTTTCGATGGACCTGCTGCTCGAGGCGGTCGTGACTGGCGTGCTGCTCGGCTGCTTCTATGCGGCCGTCAGCATCGGGCTGTCGGTTTCCTTCGGGCTGCTTGACGTGCCGCAGGTGGCGCATCCCGCCTTTCTGGTGATGGCGTCGTACGCCGTGTTTTTTCTCAATGACGGCTACGATATCGATCCGCTGCTGGCGGGGGTTCTGATCACGCCGCTTCTGTTCGTGTTCGGGCTTCTCGCCTACCGGCTCTATTACGAGACATTCGAGCGGCGCGGCACCGATGCCGCCGTGCGTGGCATCGCCTTCTTCTTTGGCATTGCCTTCATCATCGAGGTGCTGCTGATTCTTTATTTCGGTGTCGACCAGCGTTCTGTAACGGCCTCCTATATCGGCAAGTCC
Organism: Bradyrhizobium sp.; assembly: GCF_027451485.1. Classification (GTDB taxonomy): domain Bacteria; phylum Pseudomonadota; class Alphaproteobacteria; order Rhizobiales; family Xanthobacteraceae; genus Bradyrhizobium. The sequence continues at coordinate 22,765 of NZ_DAIDJE010000043.1, read as the reverse complement.
TGGCGGATCGCCGGCATGCGGGTTCCGCTGCGCCTGATGGTGGCGTTTGCGGTTGCGGGCGGATTGACGCTGCTGCTGTCGGTCTACCTTTCGCGTACTTTCATGGGCCGCGCGATCCGCGCGGTGGCGCAGGACGAGGAAGCGGTGCGACTGATGGGCGCCAATCCGGTTCGTATCAAGCAATGGGCGTTCGGGATCGCGACGGCGGTGCTCGGCGTCGCCGGCGCGTTGCTCATCATCGTCTCGCCCGTCGATCCGACCCTCGACCGCGCCTATATCGGCCGGACCTTCTGCGTCGTGGTGATGGCCGGGCTCGGCAGCATGACCGGCACGCTCATAGCCGCGATCATTCTCGGCATCGCCGAGACGATCGTTCTGACGATGTTCGGCGCGTCATGGGCGCCGGCGATTTCCTTTGCCCTGCTGCTCGGCATTCTCGCCGTGCGCCCGCAGGGCCTGCTTGGCAGGCGATGACGATGAAACGCAATGCCATCGCGTTCTGGGGCTTTGCCCTGTTGTTTCTCGCCGCAATTCTGCTGTCGGCGCAGTTTGTCGCCAACGAATACTGGTTCTTTGCGGGCTACGTCATCCTGCAATTCATCGTGCTTTCGGTGGCCTGGAGCATTCTGGGCGGCTACGCCGGCTATGTGAATTTCGGTACCAGCGCGTTTTTCGGCGTCGGGGTCTACACGGCGGTGTTTCTGGTCAGCGCGATCGGAGCGCCGCTTGCACTGCAGATCGCGGTCGCCGCGATTGTCGGCGCGGTCATGGGCTTTGCAGTCGGCCTTTTGACGCTGCGCATGCAGGGCATCTTCTTTTCGATCGCGACGATCGCCGTGACCATCGTTGTGGAAACCACGGTGACCAACTGGCGCTCTCTCGGCGGCGCCGCCGGCATCCAGATCCAGCGGCCGCCGGTGACCGCGCCATTCCACAGCTATGTGCAGATGCTGGTCTTCGTCCAGGCGCTGCTCGTGGTGCTTTCGGTTGCGATCTCGCGCTACATCCAGAACTCCTGGATCGGCCGCGGCCTTCAGGCGCTGCGGGATGATGAACTGGCCGCGGAATGCACCGGCGTGCCCACGCTGCGGCTGAAGATGACGGCCTGCGTGATTTCCGGCGCATTGATGTGCGCGGCCGGGGCGCCGGGGGCGATGTATCTGCAATATGCCGATCCTGCCTCGGCCTTCAACCTGAACTACTCGGTATCGGTGCTCGCGATGGCCCTGATCGGCGGCACCGCGCATTGGATCGGGCCGGTGATCGGCGCCATCCTGCTCGGCGTGACCCAGCAGCTCCTGACCGTTACCATTTCCTCGGAAGTGAACGTATTGGTGCTCGGCGTCATGCTGGTGCTGTTCGTGGTCGGTGCGCCCGAAGGCATCATCGGTCTGTTCCGAAAAGGTCGGCGTTCGGAGGGCAAGGCATGACCGCCGGCGATACGACTTTGGCCCCTTTGCTGCGCATCGGTGCCTTGACCAAGCGCTTCGGCGGCTTCACCGCGCTCGACAACGTCAGCGTCGACATCAGACCCGGCGAGCGGTTCGGGCTGATCGGCCCCAACGGCTCCGGCAAGACCACGCTGATCAATTGCATCTCCGGCGCCTTCCGCACCGATCCCGCGACCGTCGTCTTCAACGGCGAGGATATCACCCGCCTGCCGCCGCATGTCCGCACCCGACGCGGGATCGCGCGCAGCTTCCAGATTCCGCGTCCTTTCCGCAGCATGACGGTGATCGAAAACCTGATGGTGGCAGCCGACTTCACCAGCGCCACGCATCTGCGGCTCACGGCCGAGGCCCATCGCGACCAGGCAATGGCGATCCTTCGCGAGATGGGACTGGCCGCCAAGGCGGAGGCGCGCGTCACCGGCTTGAGCCAGGTCGAGCTGCGCAAGATGGAGCTCGCGCGCGCGATGGCGACGCGGCCCAAACTGCTGATCTCCGACGAAGCAATGGCCGGGCTTTCCGGCTCGGAAGTCGACGAGGTGCTCGATCTGCTGCTGAAGCTCGCCGGCGAATCCATCACCATCATCATGATTGAACACATCATGCAGGCCGTGATGCGTTTCTCCGAGCGAATCATGTGTCTGGACGCCGGCAGGATCATCGCCATCGGACAGCCGTCCGAGGTCATGGCCAATGCGCGGGTGCAGGAGGCCTATCTTGGCACTTAGCCTCGCAATCCGCGATCTCGATGCCGGATACGGCGCGGTGAAGGCGCTACGCGGCGTCTCGCTCGACGTGGCGACCGGCGAAACGGTGGCGCTGCTCGGCACCAACGGGAACGGCAAGAGCACGCTGATGAAATGCATCATGGGCCTGGTGCGGCCGTGGCGCGGCAGCGTCTCTCTCACAATCGACGGCGCGACGCACGATCTCGCCAGGATGTCGCCGGAGGCGATCGTCGACCTCGGCGTGGCGCTGGTTCCGGAGGGGCGGCGGCTGTTCCCGCGGCTGACGGTGTCGGAAAATCTGATGCTGGGGGCCTTCCGCCGTGCCGCACGCCGCGACATCGCGCGCAACCTCGCGCTGGCCTTCGACGCCTTTCCGGTCCTGAAGGAGCGCGCCGGGCAGCTCGCCGGCACCATGTCGGGCGGGCAGCAGCAGATGCTGGCCATCGCGCGCGCCATGATGTCATCGCCGCGGCTGCTCCTGATCGACGAGCCTTCGGTGGGGCTGTCGCCGCTATTGGTCTCGCAGATGATTACCAAGATCGGCGAACTCGGCGAGCGCTTCGATCTCACCGTGCTGATGGCCGAGCAGAACTTCAATCAGGCAGTGCGCATTGCCGATCGCGGCTATATCATCGTCCACGGCGAGATCGTGGTCGCGGCCAATGTCGACGAATTGCACGGCAACGACATCGTCAAGCGGCTTTATCTCGGCGGCAGCGTGTGAGTTCGGAGTTGTAATGACCGCGAAACTATTGCCCACCACGGTCGTCGGCAGCTATCCACAGCCGGACTGGCTGGTCGACCGCCAGATGCTGTCGAAGGGCGTGGCGCGGGTGCGGCTCGATCTGTGGCGCGTGGCAGAACCGTTTCTCGAGCAGGCGCAGGAAGACGCCACTCTGCTGGCGATCCGCGACATGGAGCGCGCCGGCATCGACGTCATTACCGACGGGGAGGTACGGCGGGAAAGCTACTCCAACCGCTTTGCGACCGCGCTCGAAGGCATTTCCGCCGGCCAGCCGGGCGAAGTGATCTCCAAGGCCGGCCTGGCGACGGCCGTACCGCGCGTGGTCGGTCCGATCAGGCGGACCCATGCGGTCGAAGTGCGCGACATGGAATTTCTTCGTCGCAATACCGAGAGGCTCGCAAAAATCACGCTGCCGGGTCCGTTCACGATGAGCCGGCAGGCGGTCAACGAGTATTACAAAGACGACGACGAGATGGTGATGGATTTTGCCGCTGCCGTGAACGCCGAAGCGCGCGACCTCGAACAGGCCGGCGCCGACGTGATCCAGCTCGATGAGCCGTGGCTGCGCCAGGATCCGACTGCGGCCAAGCGCATCGCGGTGAAAGCGATCGACCGCGCCCTCGATGGCCTCAAGGCCACGACCGTCGTGCATCTCTGTTTCGGCTATGCGGCGATCGTCAAGGGCGAGAAGCCGGTCGGCTATTCCTTCTTGAGCGAACTCGGCGCCTGCTGCGCCGATCAGATTTCGATCGAGGCGGCGCAGCCGAAGCTCGACCTCGGCGTGCTCGCCGACCTTGCGCCGAAGAAGATCATGCTCGGCGTGATCGATCTTGCCGATCCGGACGCGGAGACGCCGGCGATCGTGGCGAACCGCATTCGTGCCGGGTTGGAATACCTTCCGCCAGAGCGGCTGGTGCCGGCCCCGGATTGCGGCATGAAGTATCTTTCGCGCGAGCTGGCCTTTGCAAAATTGAAGGCGCTCGCGGACGGCGCCGCCATCGTGCGAAGCGAGTTAGGGTAGGAATAAGCCTATTCGCCGGGGACGAGACCGCGCTGCCGCCTCCGTTGGCGCCAATGCCGCGCGCGATCGAGATAGAGATAGACGACCGGCGTCGTATAGAGCGTCAGGATCTGGCTCAGGATCAGCCCGCCAAAAATCGCGATCCCGAGCGGCTGGCGGAATTCGCTGCCCTCGCCGAGCCCGATCATCAGCGGCAACGCGCCGAACAGAGCGGCCATGGTCGTCATCATGATCGGGCGGAAGCGCATCACGCAGGCTTCGAAGATCGCGTCCTGCGACGACAGCCCGCGCAAGCGCTCGGCATCGAGCGCGAAATCGATCATCATGATCGCGTTCTTCTTCACGATGCCGATCAGGAGAATCACGCCGATCATCGCGATGATGTCGAATTCGGTGTGGGACAGCATCAAGGCTGCGACGGCGCCGACGCCCGCCGAAGGGAGCGTGGACAGGATCGTGAGCGGATGAATGTAGCTCTCGTAGAGCATGCCGAGCGAAATGTAGATCGTCGCGAGCGCGGCCAGGATCAGGAACGGCTCGTTCGCCAGCGACTGCTGAAAGATCTTCGCGGCGCCGGAAAACCCGCCGCGAATATCAGCCGGCATGCCGATCCTGGTCATCGTCGCTTCGATCGCGGCCGCGCCTGTGCTCAAAGCGACGCCCGGTGGCAGGTTGAAGGAGACGGTGTTCGATACCAGACCATCCTGATGGTTGACCGAGAGCGGGGTTTCGCCTTGCATGAAGCGGGCGACGCTTGCGAGCGGTATCATCGTCTCCACGCTGGTCGAAACCGCCGTTCCGGTGGACGACACCCCCTTGCCGGACGCGCCGATCGAGTTGGTCGCCTGGTTTCGTACGGCATTCGCGGCGATCGCGGTGATCGAGTTGGGCTGTGACGGCGAGGCAATCGTGCCGGCCACCGCGTTGGTCGTTTGCGAACCGGTAGCGGGGCCGCCGACGGTGCTGATCCAGACATCGCGTAACGTCTCCGGATTTTGCCAATAGGCCGGCGTCACCTCCATGACCACGTGATACTGGTTGCGCGCCACGTAAATCGTCGAGACCTGTCGCTGCCCGAAGGCATCATAGAGCGTGTTGTCGATTTGGCTGACCGTGATACCGAGCTGGGCGGCGGCGTCTCGATCGATGATGAGGTTGGATTGCAGCGCCTTGTTCTGCTGATCGCTGGAGACATCGACCAATTCGTGCACACCCTTGAGCGCCGCGACGAGCTTTGGCGTCCATTCATTCAGCTCGTCGGAGGTCGAGCCTTGCAGCGTGTATTGATAGGCGGCATTGCCGGAACGGCCACCCGCGCCGAGATCGCCGATCGATTGCAGGAACAGCGTGGCTCCGGCAACCGCCGAAAGCTCGCCGCGCAGCCGCTCGATCACGCGCTCCGCCGATATACCGCGTTCGCGGATGGGCTTTAGTGACGCGAACACCGTGCCGGTATTGACGGCGGCGCCGGGGCCCGGCCCGCTGCCGCCGGTAAACCCGACCGCGGTGTCGACCGCCGGATCCTTTTTGACGATATCGATGAACTGCATCAGCTTCTGTCTCATCAGCTGGAACGACGTGTGCTGGTCAGCCTGGATCGACCCGATCAGCAGCCCGGTATCCTGCTGCGGCACAAAGCCCTTCGGAACGACGCGGTAGAGGTGGAAGTTCAGGAAGAGGGTCGCGGCCAATGTCAGCATCACCAGAAGCGGGTGGCGCAAGGCTATCGAAAGCGTCCACCGATAGCCGTTCAGCATGGCCTCGAAGACATATTCGCTGATCCGGTAAATCCGGCCGTGCGGCGCCTCGCGGTCGCCGCGCAGCAGCACGGCGCACATCATCGGCGTTGTGGTCAGCGAAACCACGAGCGAGATCGCAATCGCGATCGTCACCGTCATGGCGAATTCGCGAAACAGCCGCCCGACCAGTCCGCCCATCAGCAGGATCGGGACAAACACCGCGACCAGCGATACGCTCATCGACAGAACCGTAAAGCCGACCTCGCGCGCGCCAAGCAGCGTGGCTTCCATTCGAGCCATTCCGGCATCCATGTGGCGGGCGATGTTTTCGAGCACGACGATAGCGTCGTCGACGACGAATCCGGTGGCGACCGTCAGCGCCATCAGCGAGAAGATATCGAGGCTGTAGCCCAGTACGTACATCACGGCGAGCGTCGCCACGAGCGACACCGTGACGGCGGCGACCGGGATGAGCGTCGCGCGCGCATTACGCAGGAATGCGAACACGACGAGAATCACCAGCGCCACGGCGATGAGCAGCGTGATTTCGACGTCCCTGAGCGAAGCGCGGATCGTCTTCGAACGGTCGACGGCAAGATTGATGTCGATCGCAGGCGAGACGGACGCCTTCAGTTGCGGCATCAGCGCCTTTACCCGGTCGACCATCTGGATGATGTTGGCCCCCGGCTGCCGGTACACGATCATCATCACCGCCGGCTTGCCGTTGGAGAGGCCGAGCGTGCGGACATTTTCGACCGAGTCGACGACCTCCCCGACGTCCGACAGGCGCACCGGCGCGCCCTTGCGGTATGCAACGATCAGCGACTTGTATTCATCGGCCTTGCTGGCCTGGTCGTTGGAATAGATCTGGTATCGGTGGCTGTCGACGTCGATGCCGCCCTTCGGGCTGTGCGCGTTTGTCGAGGCGAGCGCGGCCCGAACGTCTTCGAGGCCAATACCGTATTTGTAGAGAGCCGGCGGCAGCAACTCGACGCGCACGGCCGGCAGCGATCCGCCGCTGACGGCGACTTCGCCGACGCCCTCGATCTGCGACAGCTTCTGGGCAAGCACAGTCGAGGCGGCGTCGTAGAGATCGGCCGGCACCAGCGTGTCCGAGGTCAGGGTGTAGATCAGGATCGGCGCCGAAGCCGGGTTGAATTTGCGGTAGGTCGGATTGCTGCGCAGGCTGCTCGGCAGATCGGCACGCGCCGCGTTGATCGCCGCCTGTACGTCGCGCGCGGCACCATTGATGTCGCGGCCGATCTCGAATTGCAGGTTGACGCGCGCCGAGCCCAGCGTGCTGGTCGATGTCATCTCGGTGACATCGGCGATCTGGCCGAGGTGGCGCTCAAGCGGGCTTGCGACCGTGATGGCCACATCGGCCGGGCTGGCGCCCGGCAGCGTCGCCTGTACCGAAATCGTGGGAATGTCGACATCGGGCAGCGGCGAGACCGGCAGCTTGAAAAATGCGATCGCGCCGGCCACCACCAGTCCGAACGACAACAGCGTCGTCGCGACCGGCCGGCGGATAAACGGGGCAGAGAGGTTCATGAGATGCGCGATCGTCGTTGCCGGTCAGCTTCTATCTGGCAACGTCCCGATGCAAAAGCCCTCACAATGTCACACAAAATCGCCACATGGCTGCCTCAAAGGGAGGCCTCGACACGCCCGGGATTTCGCCTGCGGCACTCGTTGCGCCGAGCGACGGTATTGATAGGAAATTGCCGATGAGGCGAGGATGGCATCCATGAGATCCGGTCAACGTCGGTCGCCCGGCACAGGTAATTCAAGCGCCGCCTTCTGTATCGGTGCGGTCGTCAGCCTGCTGTTCGTCGTCCAGGCCGCCGCCGATGACGCGCCGGCCCGCAAGGCCGGCCTGTGGGAGATCAAAACCACGATCGGGGGCCACGCCGTCACCGTGAAGCAATGTATCGATGCGGCGACCGACCGGATGCTGCAATCGAGCACCGGTCCTCTCTCCGCGCAGGCCTGCCCGTCCCGTCAGGTCAGCAAATCCGACAGCGGGTTCACGATCGAGTCCCGATGCAGTTTCAACGGCAAGCCGGCCAGTGCACGCGCGGTTGTCACCGGCAGTTTCGACAGCGCCTACACCATGACAGTGACGGCGGAAGGCAAGGACCTGCCGGCGGCCAGGATGACGATGGAGGGCAAGTGGCTGGGGGCCTGTGCCGCGGATCAAAAGCCCGGCGACGTCATCATGTCGAACGGCGTCAAGGTCAATGTTCCGGATTTGCAGAAGCGCGCCCTCGCGCCGGATGCGGCTACGCAGTCCGACAAGTAGCCACGGTCACCGAAGCGAAGCGGCCCACGGCAGTCCGGCCGGGCCGCTTCCGAGACTTAGCCGGGAAGCATGCGCTGCATGACGCGATCGCGATAGACGAACAGGTGAGCGAGCGCAGCGAGAACGTGAAAACCGACGAAGACCAGCAGGGTCCATTCCGCCGCCTGATGCAGGCCGTCGATCGCCTTGCCGGCGGCCGCATTGTCGCCCGCGAGCATTGGGAGCGGAAACAGATAGAAGTAGGAAACGCTCCAGCCGCGAAATGACGCAAACAGCCAGCCCGACAGGGTGGTCGCGAGTACCAGGACGTAGAGCATCCAGTGCACGAGTTCGGAGCTCAGCCTCTGCCAGGGAGGCAGGGAGCTTTCGGGTGCCACCGGATGCGTCAGCCGCCAGACGAAGCGCAGCAGAATGACCAGAAGAATCGTGATGCCGAACGAAATGTGGAAGACCATCCCCTTGCCGGGCTGCTGGCCGCGGTGGAGGTCCGGCATCAGCCAGCCGATCAGATATTGCACGATCAGGAGCGCGACGATCAGCCAATGAAAGACCTTGGCCGTCGTCCCGTATTGCAGGCGAGGAAGCATGGGTGGGAGAGCCTTCTGCGATTGAACCATGGCGGGCTGACCGAAGGATATAGCGAGATGCTGCGCAGATGTTAAGCGGCTGGAGCCGGTTGATCCCGGCGATGGCTCTGGTGGAGTTGAATTGACATTCGCCACCCACCGCGCCGCCTCCGGGTGAAAAGCCTGCACTGATCGGAACTGGCAGCCTTGCCGGCTGTTTCCGTAGGCCTTGTTGCGAGTCCACGCCGGGAGCCGTTCGTGTTGAAGATCATTCGTCTGGTTGCCGATCAGCCTCTCAACGGGGTGCTTCAGGCGAAGAGGGTCCGTGGCATCGTTCCATGAGGCGCTGGTGGGCCATCGAGAATGACGGCTCCCCTCAACCGAACGTGTTGGGAAGCGGGAGTTTCCGGGTTCTCTCGCTTCAGTTCTGGGCGATGGCGATCGCCACAGGTGTCGGCGCCGGTCTAGGTGGAGGCCTGCTGATGCGCCTGCTGCGTGCCGTCCAGCACGCAGCCTGGCCTTATCGCGCCGGCGACAACTTTCTCGCCGCGGTCCAACACGCAAGCCCGACCCGGATATTGCTGGTCGTCACGGGTGCAGGATGTGTTGCGGGCATTTCGCGTTTCATTTTGCGTCAGGGCATTTTGCACCAGGGAAGCGGTCACGGCGGCGAACTCGCCCAGAAAATCTGGTTCAGCAACGGGCGGCTTTCGCCTTTCCCAACTGTCCTGCGCGCGGTGACCTCCATTGTCATCGTCGGTCTCGGCGCCTCGCTCGGTCGCGAAGCCGCGCCGAAACAAATCGGGGCGCTGGCGGCGAGCGTACTGGCGCAGTGGGCGTCTCTTCCGAACAGCCAGCGCCGCCTGTTGAGCGCTTGCGGCGCGGGTGCGGGCATTGCGGCCGTCTACAACGTGCCGTTCGGCGGAGCGATTTTCGCTCTCGAAGTATTGCTTGGCACGATCTCCCTCCCGCTCGTGCCTCCCGCTCTGGCAACCGCGGTGGTTGCCACCGCGGTCTCGTGGCTGCTCTTGCCCAACGAGCCGACCTATCAGATCCCATTTTATTCAGTCAGCTCCAGTCAAATGGTCTGGTCGGCGGTTGCGGGTCCGATCATCGGAATGGTTGCGGTCTTCTACGTTCGGCTGATCTCGATGGCCGATGTCATGAAATCCGGGCGGCTGTTTTCTCTCGTTGCCCCTCTCACCGTCTTTGCTGCGCTTGGTGCGACGGCCATCGCCTTTCCCCATCTCCTCGGCAACGGAAAGGATGTGGTTCAGATGATGTTTGCCGGGCAGCCTGGTCTTGCACTGGTATTGGCAATCCTGGTGCTCAAGCCGCTCGCGACGGCAGCGTGCCTCGCCAGCGGCGCTCCCGGCGGCTTGTTTACTCCGACGTTCACCCTGGGCGCTTTGCTGGGCGGCGCGTTGGGACAGATATGGCTCTTCGGATGGCCGGGCGCTCCGCCGGGAAGCTTTGCCATCATCGGAGCCTGCGCGCTTCTTGCGGCGGCAACGCAAGGTCCGGTGTCGGCCGTCGTCCTTACGCTCGAATTGACGCGGCGTCTCGACACGCTGATGGTGCCGGTGATCCTGGCCACGGCCGGTGCCGTCGGGGTAGCCCGGATGATCGAATCACGATCGCTGTATTCCGCGCGGATTCATCTTGGGCGGGCCGCCGTGGCGCGGTTGCCGGGCACGGTATCGACCGCGGCAAAGCTGAGCGAATTGCAGCGATCGCTGCTCGACACCGGGAGGCGGTCGGTCTCGGTTGTTGATGAAAGCGGAACGCCCGTCGGCGAGGTTACGCGGGACTGCGCAGTGCGCCCTTCGCCAAACGCCCTGCCGCTGGAAACTGCAACCGCGGCGGATTTCGTTACCGCGGGCGAGACGGGAACTATGCCGATCCCTCTGCCTGCGCGCTCACGGCGAACTGCGCCTCGGAAATCCCGGTAGTCCTGTCAGCGCATAGGCGCGTGGCGTGGGTTTGCTGCCATGACAGATGCTGTCTCGGCGTTGATTTCGCTTCACGCCCGGCGACTAAAGTCGCCAATTCCGGCAGTCTTCGCCTGTTTGCGAATTTGCTTGGCCGTCTTCATGCGGGTCAATTTCACGTTGCCGTCCGGGTTTCCGGCCGCGCCGGAAGCCCGCGTCATCGCTTTTGTTCCGGCTGCGGTTGAACCCATTGAACGAATAGAGGTTCCGGGCGTTGTGCAGGCAGGCTGCGGGCTTGCGTGACGTCGCGTTATGTTTTCGTGGGAAGAGATCAGTAGTTTTGGTTCGTTGCGCGAGCGGGATCGTTTCTTGACGTGGATGCGGGGCCAGATCGCAGGCGGTCTGGCGGAGGAGGTTGGAACGCCTCTCACTGGCCCGTTCGGCACGGGCGACAGATGGTTCCGACATGTACCAACGGGGACGCTTTGGCGTCTCGTGCCGGACGACAATCCTCACGGGCCGGGCTTCTGGTCAGTTCGCGAGCAGGCCGCGTAGCGAGAAGTCGCGCGCCTCGGTATGCGACGTTCTGCGACAACCCGTCAGTGTCCCGCCATGTGGCGGCCGACTTCCGTCAGGTCGGCTTCGCTGGCGCGCGCCTCGTAGACCAGCTGGCCATGAAACATCACCACGAGACGATCCGACAACTCCAGTAGTTCGTCGAGGTCCTCGCTGACCAGCAGCACGGCCGCGCCGCGGTTGCGCGCCGCCATGATCTCGGCACGGATCTGAGCGACGGCGGCGAAATCGAGCCCAAAGCACGGGTTGGCGGCAATCAGCACCGCGACGTCGCCTCCGAGTTCGCGCGCGAGCACTGCGCGCTGCACGTTGCCGCCCGAGAGCGCCGAGATCGGCATGTCGGGGCCGCGGGTCTTGATCTTGTAGCGGCTGATCTTCTTCTCGGCATCGCTGCGGAAGGCGCCGCGGTTGAGCCACCATCCGCCCAAGGCAAACGGCGCGCGGTCGAATTTGCGAAGGGCGATGTTGTCGGCAACACTCATGCCACCGACGCAGGCGTTTTTCAGCGGCTCTTCCGGCAACAGCGACATCCGGTGCCGGCGCATTTCCTCGCGGCTCGCATGATAGGCCTCGCCGGCGACGCGGATTTCGCCGCGCTCGGCTTCGCGCTGGCCGGCCAGCACTTCGACAAGCTGGCGCTGGCCGTTGCCGGAGACGCCGGCGATGCCGACGATTTCGCCGCCGCGTACCGCAAGAGAAACCTCGTTCACGGCAACCGCGCCGGCGTCGTCAAGCGCGCAGAGCTTGTCCAGCTCGAGCCGCACGCCTCCGGTCTCGCCTGAACGCGGCGGCTGGATGGTCAGTTCTTCGGCGCCGATCATGGCGCGCGCCATCGCATCCGGCGTCAGTTCCTTGACGAGGCCTTTGCCTGCAAGCTTGCCACGGCGCAGGATAGTCACCTCGTCGGCGAACGCCATCACCTCGCGGAACTTGTGCGTGATCATCAGGATGGTCAGTTCGCCGCCTTCGACCATCTTGCGCAGCAGGCCGAGCACCTCGTCGGCCTCGCCGGGCGTCAGCACCGAGGTCGGTTCGTCGAGGATCAAAAAGCGCCGCTTCAGATAAAGCTGCTTGAGGATCTCACACTTCTGCCGTTCGCCGGCGGAGATGTCGGAGACGCGGGCATTGAGCGGCACCCTGAACGGCATCCGCGCCAGGAACGCTTCCAGTTCCTTCCGTTCCTTCGGCCAGTCGACCACGCCCGGCACGTTGTCGCGCGCCAGCACCAGGTTTTCGGCGACCGTCATCGCCGGCACCAGCGTGAAATGCTGGTAGACCATGCCGAGACCCAGCGCATGCGCGTCCTTCGGGTTGGCGATCGCCTGCTCGCGATCGCCGACAATGATCTGTCCTTCGGTGGCGTGATAATAGCCCATGATGCATTTGACGAGCGTGCTCTTGCCCGCGCCGTTCTCGCCGAGCAGCGCATGCAGCGTTCCGGACCGGACCCTCAGTTCGACATCATCAAGCGCCAGGAAATCGCCGAAGCGCATGGTCATGGCGATGGCGTCGATGCCGAAGGCACCTCGCGGCGGTGGTATCTCGCCGACAAGCACTTAGATCGCTCCGATCAGGTCGGCGGATCTCGCCACCGCGCCGAACACGCCGCCCTGCATCTTGATCATCTTGAGGGCGTGGTCGTGATTGCCCTTGTCTGTGGCGCCGCAGCAGTCCTCGAGCAACACGCATTCGAAGCCGCGGTCGTTGGCCTCGCGCATGGTGGTGTGAACGCAGACGTCGGTGGTGATGCCGGTCAGAACGATGTTCTCGATGCCGCGCACGCGCAATATCAATTCAAGGTCGGTGGCGCAGAACGACCCCTTGCCGGGCTTGTCGATGATCGGCTCGCCCGCTTTTGGCGCCAGCTCCGGAATGATCTCCCAGCCGGGTTCGCCGCGCACGAGAATCCGTCCGCACGGTCCGGGATCGCCGATACCGGCGCCGATCTGCCGCGAGCGCCAGCGCTTGTTGGCAGGCAGGTCGGACAGATCGGGGCGATGTCCCTCGCGGGTGTGGATGATGTGGTAACCCTTCTGGCGCATCGCCTCGAGCACGCGCTTGATCGGCTCGATCGGCGCGCGGGTCAGCGACAGGTCGTAGCCCATCTTATCGACATATCCGCCGACGCCGCAGAAATCGGTCTGCATGTCGATGATGATCAGCGCCGTATTCTGCGGCCGAAGGTTGCCGTCATACGGCCAGGCATAAGGCTCGGACTTGATAAAGCGCTCGGGCATGAAGGCCTCGTTTACCTCGTGATCGAGAGTTCAGCGGGTGCGCCGGTCAGCATGCGCTTCGGCGAGCAGGTGATGATCATGATCGCCAGCGTCAGGAAATAAGGCGCGGCGTTGAACAGATGATAGCCGAAGGTGACGCCGACCGATTGCAGCGCCGGGCCAAGCGCCGCCGCTCCGCCAAAGGCGAGCGAGGCCCAAAGGCACAGCATCGGATCCCAGCGCGCGAAGATCACGAGCGCGACTGCGGTGATACCTTGTCCCGACGATAGACCTTCATTCCAGCTGCCGGGATAGAACAGCGACAGGAACGAGCCGCCGATGCCGGCGAGGAACCCGCCGACCATGGTGGCGCGCAGGCGGATCAGCAGCACCGAGTGGCCCATGGCGCGCGCGGCATCCGAGCTTTCGCCGGTCGTGCGGATCAAAAGACCCCAGCGCGTGGCGCGGAACGCCCAATACAGAACGGGTGCGAGCGCCACGCCGAACAGAAACAGCACGTTGACGCGCAGCGCCGCCTTGACCTGCGGAATATCGCTCCACCAGCCGAAATCGATCGCCGGCAATCTTGGAGCCGTCGGCTCGATCAGCGGCTTGCCGAGAAAGAAGGCGAGGCCGGTGCCGAACAGCATCAGGGCAATGCCGACCGCAACGTCATTGACGCGCGGCAGTGAGCAGATGCCGGCATGGAGCGCGCCGAGCAGCGCGCCGGTGATGCCGGCTGAGAGAACGCCGATCCACGGCGAGCCGCTGAAATAAGAGATGCCGTAGGCGCTCATCGCGCCCATGACCAGCGTGCCTTCAAGGCCGAGGTTGATGCGGCCGGAGCGCTCGGTGATGCATTCGCCCAGGCTGACGAACAGAAACGGCGTGGAGACGCGGATGGCGCCGCCGATCACGGCGAGCGGCACGGTCCAGAGTCCGATTCCTGCGTCAGCCATGCCGCCTGCCTCTCACGGTCAGTTGCGATGTCGCTTGCAACGCCACCTGCAACATCACCTGCCTTTCAAAAAGCCGATCCGGCCGTAGAGCGCGTCGCTCGCCAGCACGAACACGAAGATGATGCCTTGCAGCACCAGCACCGAGGCATCGGGCAGGCCGAGTCTGCGCTGCAACAGGCCTCCGCTCGCGCCGATGCCGCCAATCAGGACCGCGACCGGAATGACGGCGAGCGGATTTTGCCGCGCCAGAAACGCGACCAGGATTCCGGTAAAGCCATAGCCGGCGGCGAGGTTGGCATTGGTGCGGCCCTGCACGGCGGCGACCTCGACCATGCCGGAAAGCCCGGCGCAGGCACCGGCGAGAAAGCAGATGGTCAGGACCAATTTGCCCACCGAGAGGCCGACGATTTTCGCGGCGCGGATATTGCCGCCGGCGACGCGCACCGCAAAGCCGAAGGTGGTGTGATAGATCAGAATGTAGGAAACGGTCGCGGCGATCAGGCCGAACACCAGGCCCCAATGCACCTCGGTGCCGGGGATGGAGCCGATCATGTTGGCCGCGCCGATCTCGCGGGTCGACGGCTTGTTGAGGCTCGCGGGATCGCGCATCGGTCCTTCGACGAGGTGATTGAGAATGGCGAGCGCAATATAGACGAGCAGCAGGCTCGATATCGTCTCGTTGACGCCGCGATATTGCCGCAAGGCCCCCGTGAGCATGATCCACAGGCCGCCGCCGATCATGCCGGCTGCTGCCATTGCGAGCTGGACGGCGAGCGGCGGCGCCGAAGGCATCACGAGCGCGGCGGAAGTTGCCGACAATGCACCGATCAACAGCGCGCCTTCACCGCCGATGATGACCATGCCGAGCTGCGCGGGCAGCGCGGTGCAGAGCGCGGTGAGGATCAACGGCGCGGCGCGCGTCAAGGTGTTCTGCCAGGAGAACCAGGTGCCGAACGCGCCGCGATACATGTAGAAATAAAGGTCGAACGGGTTCTTGCCGAACAGCGCGACAAAGATGCCGAAGACCACAAGCGCGCCGGCCAGCGCCGCGCCCGGGATCAGGATGTATTCGATGGTTGCGCCGAAGCGCTGAAGGAATCCGGCGTCGGACGCCGGAGCGATGTGCCCGACGGCCTCCACCGGATCAACGGCTTCAGAGGTCACGCAGTCGCTCCGATCACGCCCTCGACCAGATAGTCCATCTTCTCGAGCTCGGGATCCTTCTGGCCGCGTTCGGTGCCGGCGGCGATGACGGTCTTGCCCTTGTTGTCGACCAGCGGGCCCTTGAAGATGGTCAGCCCCGTCGCCATGAACTTGGCCTTGACCTCGTCGGCGTGCTTGCGCGCCGTTTCCGAAACCGCCGGACCGTAAGGCGACACCTTGACGATCTCTTCCTTCAGACCACCTCGGTAGAAGTTCGGAATGCCTTCGCCGGAAGCCATCATCTTGACGAATTTCGGATAGAGCGCCTCCCAGTTCCACTCGGCGCCGGTAAGATAGGCCTTCGGCGCCAGCGGGGCCTGGTTGACGTGATAGCCGCAGACAAAGGCGCCGCGGCGGGCGGCGTTCTCCACCATGGTCTTCGGGCCGTCGACGTGACAGGTCAGAACGTCCACGCCCTGATCGATCAGGCTGTTGGTGGCCTCGGCTTCCTTCACCGGCATCGACCAGTCGCCGGTGAAGATCACCTGCGTGGTGGCTTTCGGGTTGGCGAGCCTGGCGCCGAGCGTGAACGCGTTGATGTTGCGCAGCACCTGCGGGATCGGCTTGGCCGCGACGAAGCCGAGCTTGCCGCTCTTCGAGGTATGGCCGGCGACGATGCCGGCGATATATTGCGCCTCGTCGATATAGCCGAAATAGCTGCCGGCATTTTTCGGGTCCTTGTCGGTCCACAGGCCCCCGCAGTGCTCGAAACGCACCTTCGGGTACTTGCTCGCGGTCTTCTTGACGTGCGGATTGTAGTAGCCGAACGAGGTCGGAAACAGCAGCGTCGCGCCGTCGAGATTGATCATCGACTCCATGGTCTTTTCGACCGCGTCGGTCTCCGGCACCTTCTCTTCTTCAATCACCTTGAGGCCTGGCATCTTCTTCAGCACGGCGGCGCCGGCCGCATGCGCCTGGTTGTAGCCGTAGTCGTCGCGCGAGCCGACATAGATGAAGCCGATCGTGGTGTCGGCAGCGGCGGCACTACGTGCGCCGAGCGCCGTGCCGAGTGTCAGCGCCGCGCTTCCCTGCAACAGGCGCCGTCGTGAAATGCTGCTGAAATCCATTTTGACTACTCCCCGTGCGGATCATTCCCGCTGCCATCTGTTGGCCTCGACCGGTCGGCAGGGCCCAGCAGAGCGTGTCGCAAGCTTCGTGCCAGAACGCAGTTTCGCGTATCTGTCTGGTTTGATTGGCAAAAGACTCGCGCAGGGCGACGGGGCGCATTTGCGCTGATTAAAAACACGGCAGATTCCTTGAATTGTATGCGAGAGACTTGAGCAATCGGGGAGTCGAGGCCGCGCCGCACGGTGCGGAGCCGGGACTCGACAGCCGGAACGCCCAAAAACCAGGCGGGCGGCCGAGAGCGGGTTGAGGGGGACCAGGCAAATCGGGATTCCAAAATCCTGCGGCCGCGATTCCGGCGCCCTTTAATTTAGAGCCGGCAGCGCCCTTGGCACGCCGCTTGCTGCTCCACGGGTATCGAGACGGGAGGGCAAGAGACGTCGTGAACAAACCCGGGAAAGGCGTTCTGAAGGCGGAGCCCGCGCCGATCGAACTCGACTTCGCGAAAACGGCGCTGGTCATCATCGACATGCAGCGGGATTTTCTGGAGCCCGGCGGCTTTGGCGAGACGCTGGGCAACGATGTCTCACAGCTGTCGCGTGCAGTGAAGCCGGTTGCGGCGGTGCTGACCGCTGCCCGCGAGGCGGGCCTGCTCGTCGTTCACACCCGCGAGGGGCACTTGCCTGACCTCTCCGACGCGCCTCCGGCCAAGGTAGAGCGCGGCGCACCTTCCTTGCGCATCGGCGATTCCGGCCCGATGGGACGGATCCTCATTCGCGGCGAGGCTGGGCATGACATCATTGCCGCGCTCTACCCGCGCGAGGGTGAGATCGTGATCGACAAGCCGGGGAAGGGCGCCTTCTACGCCACCGGGCTCGGCGATGAGCTGAAGCGGCACGGTATCGAGAACCTTCTGGTGTGCGGCGTGACGACCGAGGTCTGCGTTCACACCACCGTGCGCGAAGCCAACGACCGCGGCTATCGCTGCATCGTGCTCGGTGACGGCTGCGCGTCGTATTTTCCGGAATTCCACGAGACGGGGCTGAAGATGATCAAGGCCCAGGGCGGCATTTTCGGCTGGGTCAGCGACTCGGCTTCGCTGCTGGAGACGATGAGGGCAGCGCAGGAGTGAAAGTCGTTCGCGCCGCTCACTTCAATTTCTTTTGAATGAAACGTCTCATAGCAACGTTCGAAGCACGGCGCCGTTCCCTTCCCACAAATCCGAAAGATCGGGAGGTTCGCTCATGCTACGTTCGTTGCAGATGGCGCTGATGGCCAGCGCCGCCGTTGTCGCGTTCACTGGATCCGGTCTTGCCGCCTCGGACACATCGCAGCCGGAGTCCCGGCAGCCGCAGGCTTCGTCCGGGCAATCCGGCCCGTCCTCGCAAGCGCTGGTGGATGCCGCCAAGGATACCGCGAACTGGATTCTGCCCGCAGGCGATTACAGCGACAATCGCCAGCTCGCGGAAAACGAGATCAGCAAGGAAAACGTCGACCAGATGAAGGTGGCGTGGACCTTCAAGATTCCGGGCAACGGCCCGACCGAGACCTCGCCGATCGTCTGGGACGGCATGGTCTACATCACCTCGAACCGCGACGACATTTACGCGCTCGACGCCAAAACCGGCGAGCTGAAATGGAAATACAATCCGAAAGTCGAGCAGCTGACCGGATTTCCGCGCAATCGCGGCGTTGCCGTCTATGACGGCATGGTCTTCATCGGCATGCTTAACGGCCATCTCGCCGCGCTGGACGCCAAGACCGGAAAGGTCATCTGGGACAAGCAGACGGTCGAGGATATCAAGACCAGTTTCTATTCAATGCAGCCGGTTCCCTACAAGGGCAAGATCCTGATGGGCGTGTCGGACGGCGACTGGGGCGGCATCGGCAATATCGCCGCCTTCGATCCAAAAACCGGCAACCGGATATGGCAGTGGGATGCCGTGCCGAAGCCGGGCGAGCCCGGTCATGACAGCTGGAGCGGCGATTCCTGGAAACGCGGCGGCGGCGCGATCTGGAGCGGCGTCGCGATCGATCCCGGCACCGACACGCTCTATGTCAGCACCGGCAATCCGCAGCCCGACTTTCTCGGCGCCGTGCGTGAAGGCAAGAACCTCTACACCAACTCCATGGTCGCGCTCGATATCTCCACCGCACAGCCGAAGATGAAATGGTATCACCAGTTCATCGCCCACGACACGCACGACTGGGATCCGGCGATGCCGCCCGTTCTGTTCACGGGCACCGTCGACGGCAAGCAGATGAAACTTGCCGCAGCCGGAGACAAGGCCGGCAATTTCTGGATCCTCAACGCCGAGAACGGCGATCTCGTCAGCCAGACGCCGGTGAGCTATCAGTTCAACCAGGACACCCCGCCGAAAATCGGCGGCACCAATTATGCCTGTCCGAACACCAATGGCGGGGTCGAGTTCAACGGCGCCGCCTATGATCCGGCGACCAACGCCTTCTACGTGCCGAGCAGCAATCAGTGCGGCTCGTGGACTGCAAACAAGCAGGCCACCTTCGTGGCCGGCCAGTTCTATCTCGGCGGCGGATTTCCAAAGCTGGTGGGGCCGAACAGCGGCTGGTTCAGCGCCATCGACGTCGCGACCGGACTGTTCAACTGGCGCCATCATCTCGATCTGCCCGCCAACGGCGGGGCGCTGGTCATGAACTATCAATCCTCTCGCCGCCCGCAGGAAAAGGAATCGATCGTCTTCACCGGATTGCTGGACGGCCATTTCAATGCCTATGACGCGAACTCCGGCAAGCTGCTCTGGCAGCACGATACCGGGGCCAGCATCATCGCCGCGCCGGCGACCTTCGTCGAAGGCGGCAAGCGCTACGTGCTGGTCGCCTCCGGCGATCCCGGCTTTCTCAAGGTTCCGGAGCTGAAGGTGAGCGGCCCGTCCGTGCTGACCGCATTCGTCTCCGGTGGCCAGAAGCAGGCCGCGCAGTAACGGGGACGCGATGATGAGCTTTCCACGAGCGGCGCGGCGGCGGATCATCGCCGCCGCGCTGGCGATCCTTGCATGTTTTGCCCTTACCGCTCTCGCGCGAGCCGCGGAGCAAACGCGCAATCCGCATCAGGAGGCGATCAAGGCGCTCGCCGATATCGACGCTGCGATTGCGGCGCTGAGTTCGGCCTCCAGTGTGACCGCAACCAATGCCGAGCCCTACAAACAGCAGGCGCAGCGCGCGGCCGAGGCGCTGGCCGGGCCCGGCTCTCAGGCGACTGGCGGCGAGCCGGGCGATCGCGCGGGCGCCATCGCGCATCTTTCCTGGCTCTCTGCGCACGCCGGCGAAAGCGTGTGGGGACCGGCGGTGCAGGGCGCGCTGGTCAACCTGCAAGTGGCGCAAACGCATCTTTCCGATTCCGCAAAGGCCGACGCACTGGAGGAGTTCTGGTCGGCGACCTCGGACGCCTTGCAGTCGCTGCTGGTTGCGGCCGGGCGGTCGTCGGAGCCGGGTGTGCTCGGCGGCCTGCGCGGCGCGCTCTCCACCACCGATCTCGGCGTGCCGCCGGGAGCCAGGGTCATGTCCGGCTGCGCCGCGCCGGATCAGGTCCCGGCGCAATCTCAGCTCTATGGCGTCATCAAGGGCTATCTGACTTATGTGGCCGTTCCGCGCGAGGAGGGGACGACCCGTCTCCCCGAAGCCTTCGGTGTGCGCGATGTCGCGGTTCGCGGCAATGCCATCATCCTGCATAGCGCAGCGGTTGATCCCTCCGGCAAGCTTTGTGCGGATGCGCAGACCGCGGTGGCAACGCCTGCCCCGAAAGATCCTCCCAAATCCGCCGATGCCAATTCAGGTGATCCAAAGTCAGGTGATCCCAACTCGGGCAACGCCAACTCTGCCGACGCCAAATCTGCAGATGCCGCGTCGGCCGACGCCAACTCCGCCGATTTTAAATCCGGTAGCACGTCCGGCGATGTGCCGGCGCTCTACACCGAACAGCAGGCCGAACAGGGCAAGGCCGTGTTCGACAGCAACTGCTCGTCCTGTCACGGCAATCATCTGCAGGGCGGCGCCTCGGCACCGCCGATCGGCGGCGCGGCCTTCCTCAGGAAGGCGAAGATGCTGGAATGGAAAGTGGCGGACATGCGCAACATGGTCGTCAGCGCGATGCCGGCCAATAATCCCGGCTCGCTGTCGCCGGAGCAATATGCCGATGTCCTCGCTTACGTGCTGGCGGTGAACTGCTATCCGGCAGGCAGCAAGCCGTTCCCGACCAGCGATGCACCCGCGCTCGACCAGACGACCCTGCATCAGATCCAGGGCGCGAAAGGCGAGGACTCAACGAACCACACCTGCCCGGTGAAGGAGTGAGGTTGGGCAGAGATACGATGGACGCCTTGGCGCGGCAGGACGGGCGGCGCGAAGGCGATGGTGGCAAGAAAGCCCGATCACCAGAGAAAGCACGAAGCAGCCGTTAAAGCCAATCGCGCAGGGAAGGCCGCATCGCTCCGGCGTACCTGTGGTGACTAACTCGTGTCCTTTTTTCTTTGGACGCGAGGCTGCGGGTGCGCAAGGCATCCGGCTTTCCCTGCGCCCTCTTGCTTCCGAGGGACGATGTAGCGTCGCCCGGGCGACATCTCGCCGCGGGGATGCGGCGGTGTGGCTCGAACAATGGCCGTCATTCGGGGGCGTGCGGAGACGAACCCGGCGATCATTCGTCCGAATCTTCATGCGGCGCGATGGGGCTCGCGCCAAGCGGCGGGCCCTGGAACGACGAACCAGCTGATTTGACAATCCAAGCCAGACATCTCCGCCCGCGTCAGGAACCGGACTTATTGCCGCAAATGGCGGTCTGGCA
The DNA here is from genome assembly GCF_027451485.1 of Bradyrhizobium sp. GTDB lineage: Bacteria > Pseudomonadota > Alphaproteobacteria > Rhizobiales > Xanthobacteraceae > Bradyrhizobium. The sequence goes on along the minus strand of NZ_DAIDJE010000043.1, from coordinate 1,450 downwards.
TCAGCTCTTTGCGGGCCGTAAAGTGGACCGCATGTTTCATCCTGCTCGCGTTGCTGATCTTATCCTGCCCATGGGTTCACTCCTGAGCTTACGCAAAATGCGCTTCCTCGCCTCCATCAGCGCGCGGAAGTCCCCCGGGCCCGGCCATGGGAAGGCCCGGCATCGGACCGGGCCGGCGCGCTTGTTCTGCCTCGCATTATTTTCGCTCCTGATGTCAGGGGCGCCGGCGCCCGCCGCCGATACGTTGCGGGTCGGCTTCCAGGCGACCGGCACTTTTGCCTGGGTGCTCGACGTTATCCGCCGCCACGGCCTCGCGGAGCGCGCCGGGCTGGAGCTTCGCGCCAGCGAGTTCGCTTCCCCCGATGCCGGCAAGCTGGCGATCAACAGTGGATCGGTGGATGTCGCGATCTCCGACTGGCTCTGGGTCGCAAGGGAACGGGCGCTCGGCAGCAAGCTCGTGTTCTATCCGTATTCCAGCGCGGTCGGCGCGGTGATGGTGAAGGCGGATTCGCCGATCAAGGATATTTCCGGTCTCAAGGGCCGCGTACTGGCGGTGGCCGGCGGCCCGCTCGACAAGAGCTGGCTTATCGTACGAGCCGCCGCGCTCAAGCGCGGGATCGACCTCAGGCGCGAGACGACGCTGCAATATGGCGCGCCGCCGCTGATGTTCCAGAAAATGCAGCAGGGCGAGGCCGACGCCAATCTCAACTTCTGGAATTTCTGCGCGCGGCTGGAGGCCTCGGGATTCCGCTCGCTGCTCGATGTGCACGACGCCGAGCGCGAACTCGGCGCCGCCGAGCCCATCGCCATGGTCGGCTATGTTTTTCCGGAGGCGTTCGCGAGCACCCACCGCGGCGCGGTCGATCGTTTCCTGGCGATGACCAAGGCCGCCAATGACATTCTGGCGAGTTCGGATGCCGAATGGGACGCGCTGCGTCGGCTGATGAAGGTCCAGGATGAGGCGACATTCCGCGCCTTGCGCGATCGCACACGCGCCGGTCTGCCGAAGCAGCCGCTGGATGCGGAGATTGCCGATGCGGGCAAACTGTTCAGGACGCTCGCAGACCTCGGCGGCCCCGAGCTCGTCGGCCCGGCCAAAGAGCTCGACGTCCATCTCTATTACCACCCTCCCGTCAGCGGAGACTAGTACGCCGATCTGAAGTCCCTGCACCACAAGCGGCGAATTCGATCAGGGACTTCAGGTCGATGAAGCGGTACAGGCATCAATAAGTTAGCTAGTGCCCATGACTTTCCGAGGCGCAACGCGAGCTTCGGAAAGGGGGCACTAGGCTGCCGCCAGGATGGGACTCGACGCATACGACTTCCGATGAAGTGCGGAGGCCGCGGTTCTGATGGATCATCGGCCAGGGACGAAGAGAATCGTCCTTTACTTGGGGAAACAGAGTTGGCGCGCCTCCTGTCGATCATCGCCCTCCTCGCCGTCTGGGCC
>NZ_DAIDJE010000042.1 GCF_027451485.1 Bradyrhizobium sp. | reverse complement strand
TTTGCCAACTGTGTCCGGGAACGATCCTTGAAAGTATTGGAAGTGTGCGACCTGTCCGGATGCTGAGGCAAATCGCGCCGGCCCTGTTGGGGGACTCAATCGGCGATTTTCAATGTCGGTTGCGCCTGCACACCGAAACGTCAGGCGCCGCGTATCCACGGCTGCAGTGTAGCGCGGGCCGGCAGCGCCGGGAACGATGTCTTTCTACGGAGGAGTCTTTAGAGTTCTCTATTTGCCATAAGCTCTTGCACAGGATGCCACCCGTTGCTGTGAGCGATAAGGTTCAAGATGCCTTGGCGGTAATTCCCTGTTCAGCGAGAAGCCGCGCCGCTGGGCTTTCTGTTTCAAACAATATGGCCTCAAGGATATTAGTCCGTGCGATGGTGGAGTTAGTCCGTGCGATGGTGGAGTGTTCTGCCAATGCGAAACGCGCGCATCAGGCGTCCGCGTAAAAAGCTTCTGCGGTATCATCAGTACATAGCGCCTTTGATACGGCAGAAAGACGCACGCACATCTGAAGCAACCAGCAACGGGAGCGAGTTTCGGATTTCTATGCGAGCCACGAGCGCCGCCGAACGGGCGAACCGGCAAATCTCCGCTGGATGGTGAAGAGGAGTTGCCGATCCTACTTCTCCAAATTTCTCATTTTGACGAACGATTGCCCTATCAGTTGCCGAACTAACTCTATTTCGCGAATTTTTTATTCAGTTACCTTGTCAGTCGTCATCATCAAATCCGCCGTAGCCGTAGCCACCGTAGCCGTAGCCACCGTAGCCCATTCCCGCGCCGAGTAGCGAACCTGCGATGAGGCCGCCTATGATGCCTGGCCCCTCATAGCCGTATCCACCGTAACCGCCGTAACCGCCATAACCACCGTAGGCTCTGCGGTAACCGCCCCGATAGCCGCGCCCGGCGAAGTGGGCACCGCCGCGGTGAAAGCCGCCCGCGTGGGCACCATGAAAATGGCCGCCTCCGTGACCGCCGTGTCCACCGCCCCCGTGTCCGCCACGAGCCAATGCAGGGGACGATGCAGCAAGCGCCACTGCCAGAAGGACGGCTCCCGTCGATCTATATTTCATGGCTGTTTCCTCCGTTGCGACCAATGAAGCAACAGCACCAATTCGAGGCGGTTCCAAGGCTTCTTGATTCGTAAACAATTCTTTAGTCATTGAATGAAGGCGTTCGCTTCCGTCCTATATAACGAAGCTGAGCGCCCAGGATCGAGGTGGGCCGCGCGAACGGGGAAAGAGTTCACATCCGCCCTCATGAAGACCTGGAGGCATATCTTCGATCAAGCGCGACTCCCGCGGCCGGGTTACGCTGCGGGACTGCCATGATGAGCGTTCGCCGTCGCGTGCCCATGTAACGTGCCCATGTGATTCCAGCTTGCCCTTGAACGCTGTTGCACCTTGAGGTTCAATCGGGCCGACCTGACGCCAACACCAGCTTCGGAGACCACATGGATTGCTGCTGTGTCGATTGCTGCGGACACGGACACCCTCACGCGTTCACTCGTCGGCAGTGGATGTGGAGTACGGCGCTGGCCTCGGTCGGCACGATGCTGAGCGGTGGCGTGGGGCCGCGTGGATCAAGCGCGGCAGCCCAGACGGCCGAGAATGCGTCGGCCGCGCTCGACGTACTCCGCAAGTCCATCTCCGTCGATGTGCATACGCACGGCGGGATGACTGGAATCATGTCGCAAGCGCCTCCCAACGGGGATCTTGCAAAAGGTATGAGGGCCGGCTCACTGGCTGTTGCCTGCCTTGCAGACGTGCCGGACGCTCCCATTCTCCGCAGGAATGCCGCCGGCGTGCTGACCGCAATGCGCACGCCGGAGCCGGGTGAGCTTTACAAGTACCATCTCGGTCGCCTCGATTGGGTCGATGAGATGGTGGCCAGCCACAACCTGCGACGCGCGTTGACGGCAGCCGATCTTGAGGCGGCACATGCCGCGGGGCAGCCCGCAATCGTGGGTGACGTGGAAGGGCTGGACTTCCTTGAGGGCAAACTCGAACGGCTGGAGCATTCGCACCAGCGCGGCGTCAGGCACGTTCAATTGGTGCACTACACGCCCAACGATATCGGCGATTTCCAGACCGGCATCGTTACTCATCACGGGCTCACTCCCTATGGAGCGGAAGTAATCCGGGCTTGCCAGCGTCTGGGATTTGTTTGCGATGTCGCGCATGCCACCGAGGACACCGCGAAGGCAGCCGTCAGGGTCTCGACCAAACCGTTGCTGTTGTCACACACGGCGATTTCCGGCTCCCCCGCGATGGGGCCGACGCCGCTCGCCGCCCGGCAGATCAGTCGAGACCATGCGCGGGCGATTGCACAGACGGGGGGCGCAATCGGCATCTGGCATTTTTTCCCGAGCCTCGAAAAATATGTCGACGGCTTGAAGGAGATGGCCGACGTCGTCGGGGTGGATCACGTTTGTATCGGCACCGACCAATCGTCCAATCCGGGCATTCTGCCGGATTACACGCAGTGGGTACACCTTGTCGCGGCGATGCTGCGGGGCGGTTTCTCGGCCGAAGAGGCGGGCAGGATTGCAGGCGGAAACTATATGCGCGTCTTCCGCGCAGCGGTCGGCTGAACAAAGCGGTCAAGGGAGCTTGAAACGCGGCTTCACTTCCTGCCAAATGCCCTGTCGCTCGCCGGGAGATCGTCATCCATTGCTTCTGCCTTCCCCTGCAAGTCGGCTGCGCTTTGTACCAGGGTGGCGGCCAGGTTCTGATCAAGGGTGTTCTTTGAAATCCTCAACAGCATTGCCGCCTGCCTGAGCAGGCTTGACTTATCAACCATGGGATCCCCCGACGGAGGCTACGCGGTCCGCTTCCTGATGTCCCTGGTTCTGATTCTAAAAATAAACTTAAGTGGCTTGGATGCTGACCTCACACTAAAGTCATAGCTTCAGCCCGCCAACACGTGTCCAGCCACGGCAGCAACCAGAATGATCGAAGCAACTCTGGGCAACCCGAGGTTCTTTCACCGGAGCGGGCCATACTCACTTGCCGCCGTTGCATGCGCCGCGCGGGGCATTGCCGATGAAGCCGAACTTCTCCTCGAAGGTCTGGCTCCCCTGCAAATGGCTGGCCCGAAGGAAGTGAGCTTCCTGGACAATCGGCGATATGCTTCGGAACTGGATCGGACCTTGGCCGGCGCAGTGATCGTGCATCCTGACATGGCGGCGCGAGCACCAAAGACGGCGATGACGATCGTAACAAGGGAGCCATACGCGGCATGGGCGCGCGTCGCTGCGTTGTTCTATCCCGTACCACCGCCGTCTCCAGGCATTCATCCGTCCGCAATTGTGGCTGATGGTGCTCTCATCGACCCCTCGGCCGAGGTTGGAGCGCTTTCTGTAATCGAAACCGGCGCGGAAGTCGGACCTGGCTGTCGGATCGGACCCGGCGCAATCATCGGAAGCGGCGTGATTCTTGGCAGGGATTGCCGGATTGGCGCACATGTAAGCCTGAGCCACGCGCTGTTGGGGGCCCGCGTTTACGTCTATCCGGGTGCCCGCATCGGACAGGAAGGGTTTGGATTTGCCTCCACCCGAGATGGATTTCTCTCCGTTCCACAGCTTGGGCGCGTCATCCTCGAAGACGATGTCGAAGTGGGCGCGAATACGACGATCGATCGGGGATCATCGCGAGACACCGTGATCGGCGCCGGCTCGCGTCTCGATAACCTTGTACAGATCGGGCACAATGTTGTGCTTGGCCGGTGCTGCGTCATCGTCGCTCAGGTTGGTATTTCGGGTTCAACAGTCCTCGAGGACTTTGTCCGCGTGGGAGGGCAGGCAGGTCTGGCCGGACATCTTCGGATTGGTCAGGAAGCGGCAATCGGGGCGCAGGCGGGCATCATGTCCGATGTGGCTCCGGGTGCCAAAGTGGTTGGAAGCCCGGCGCGGCCGATAAAGGACTTTTTCCGGCAAATTGCCGTGCTCGGGAAGTTGGCGAAGAAGGAATGAATGCGAAGGTCCGCCCACTTGTTACAGCCAGATGCCGTCCATGGTCGGCCGCTGCACCCGTGGCCTTGCGATAGCGGAGCACGTCGACGTCTGACTTGAGGAGGCAGAGCGGACGAACTCCGCCCCTCATGGATAGGCAACTCCGGCCACAATCGACATTCCGGCCCTTGCGGCGTGTGCAGAAACCTGCAGCGGAAGATCGCTGCAGCAGCTTGCGGTCTGGACGACAGTCGCGATCAGCTTCCCTTCGGCGGCATCGGAATTATCATCGAGACGCGCTCGCGATATTCGATATAGGCCTGGCCGTGGAATGTAACGAGGTCGCGCTCCTCCAGCAGCATGCCAATCATGATGTAGCCGGTTGTCGCGATAGAAAACAGGAGATGGCCGGCCGTCATCGTCGGTGTTGCCCAGAACGCCAGCAGGAAGCCGAAATAGATCGGATGGCGAACGCATTTGTAGAACAGCGGCGTGCGGAAGGATGGATGTTGCGCTGTCCTGCCCTGCCAGTGTGCGTAAACCTGCTGCAGCCCAAACAGATCAAAATGATTGATCAGGAACGTGCTGATCAGCACCGTGCCCCAGCCGATCCAGAAAATAGCCCGGAGGATGATCGCACCGGTCGTATTGGTAACGGACCAGATCACGTCGGTCATGGGCAGCCATTGCCAGTAAAGCAACAGCAAGATGAGGCTTGAGAACAAGACGTAAGTGCTGCGTTCTACCGGACGCGGCACAAATTGCGTCCACCCGCGCTTGAATTTCTGACGAGCCATCACGCTGTGTTGGATGGCGAAAAGCCCGAGAAGAATGGTGTCGACCATCAAGGCAGACAGGGTGATCGGCCCACCGCCGCCAATATCGATAGACTTCGGCACAACGAGGTTGCCGACGAAGCCAATTGCGTAAAGAAATGATCCAAAGAAAACGACGTAGCAGATCACCCCGTATGTCAGTGCTGCCATATCTTTACCCCTTGGGTTTGGGTCGCCTACTATCTCCAAATGCCTGATAGGAATTGTTCAGCCGGGGCGGTCCGGATTATTGCCCGGCTCGCTCCTGATGAAGTGCCTGAGCCTGTATTTGCCCGGTCAAGACCGCCTCTCTCATTACCACATTCAAAGTGGATTGCCGAGGTCGCCATCGGGTCAAACGCGTCGCTCCCCGTCACGCCTCGGGCGACCGTCGATGTCTGCTTCGCTCCGGAAGCGGCCGAGTTATTGCGTCGCCGCTAAATGACGCGATGGGCCAAAGAGACGAAAATCGAGGAAAATTCGCGATTCCAAAGCGGACATTTCGCGGCCCGGGAACAGAAATTGCGGCTTCGCGCACGAAGTAACCGGCGATAATCAGCAGCAACGAATGCCGGCGGTTGCCTATCTATCGCTACGCATTTTGCGGCGGTGTTGCCAGCGCATTCTAATGAACGGACGCTCCCGCCGGCGCGCCGGCACACAGACAGTTATCCAATTAGAAAGCTATTGTTGACAGATGCTCGTCACGCATCTATTGTTAACTATATGGCTAACCATTCTCCTCATCTCGACAACGTGTTCAGCGCGCTCGCCGATCCAACGCGGCGCGCAATCATTGCACGGCTCTCGCAAGGCGAGGCTTCCGTGGGCGAACTCGCTCAGCCATTCGACATGGCTCTGCCGAGCCTGATGAAACACATACGTGTGTTGGAAACCGGTGGCCTCGTCGAGTCGGAGAAGCATGGCCGCATCCGCACATGCCGCCTGATGCCAGGCTCCATGAAGGGGGCCGAGAAGTGGCTCGTCGAGCAGCGCGCCATCTGGGAAGCCCGCCTTGACCGACTTGAGTCTTATGTTGCCGCGCTTGAGAAGAAGCCGCCAAAGAAGAGAAGGCGTCGAGACTGATGCACCACACTACATCCTCAAGAGCACAGGAAATAGCCATGACCTCAACTTCGGACGCCGCCCTCGCACACTGGGATATCGAGCGCGAGATCGTTCTCTCGCGTGTCATCAAGGCAAAGCGTGATATCGTCTTTGCTGCCTGGACAGAAGCGGAGCATTTGCCGAACTGGTTCGGGCCGGCAGGGTTCAAGATCGAAACCAAGGAAATCGACATTCGCGTCGGCGGCGTGTGGCGCTTCGACATGCTTGCCCCAAACGGCCAGCGATTTACGACTCGAATGCGCTTTCGGCGCATCGAGCCGCCGCACCTGATCGAGATTGATCACGGTTCGGACATGGATGACGATCCAGCCCGTTTTCGCCTCACGATTACGTTCGATGAGCAGAGCGACGGCAAGACCGTGATCACGTTGCGGCAACTGCATCCGACCAAAGCACAGCGCGACAGGACGATCGGCTTCGGCGCCGTCGAGTTCGGCTACCAGACCCTGGATAAATTGGCTCGGCATGTCGAGACAGCGACCGGCTGATGACTTCGAATGGAACTCTGTAAGACGGGTGTGATGAGCGACATGATGTCCGGTTCCGAGAGCGCTGGCGATGTCTCCTGTGGATCCATTTTCGGCGATTCAGCGGGGATGGTCGGCTGGTTGACGTCCGCTTTCCTCCCGACAGCCGCGGAGCCAGGCCAGCCAAGAGCGTTGTGTTTGGCCGGACGCCGATGATTCAAATTCCCAAACCTCCGGGCTCGGATCATGCGCGACGAACCAGCCAGTTATGAATCCGCTGCCATCAAGCCGCCGGCGGCAAGCTGGCGTCTGGAGCCGCATCATAGACGCGCTTGCCGCCGCTCATGATGCAGCTGTCCAGATGATCGACAGCTCCATAATCCGCGTGCATCAGCATGGCGCCTGCATCACCAGGAACCAGCGCCAATCGATGGGAAGGTCACGAGGCGGTCTGACGAGCAAAATTCGCGCGCTGGTCGACAGCAATGGTCTGCCGGTATGGCTGCAGCCAAGGCTTGCGCCTGACAAGAAGATCATAGTTGACAGATATTTTGCGCCCAACTGATTTGCCCGTCGTGTTGAAATGTCGCAGGCGTTTTCGCTTGTGGCGTCGGGCAAATCGATTTTAGAAGCCCGCCCGTCTCGCGCTCATCAGGAGGGGCGGACGCGTCGTCACGAACGTGGAGTGCGGGATGCGATGGCCGCAAATTGTATCGCCCGACGAGCGGTGCGGTTTGCGGACGGCGAAGTCGTGGCGTACCAGTGGCGCCGATTTTGAAGTTCCTCCAGAAGTCGCCGCGATTCCTTCTAGGAACTTCAAAATCGTAAGCGGCACTGGAATCAAAAAGTTACTGTTGCTCCTAGCTTTCCGAAGTTCGTGAAAGTGGTGCCGCCAGTTGCACACGAACTTCGGAGAGCGAGCAACAGATATCTCGACGCTGGTATCAAGTCGGCGGATCAGTCCGCAGGCGATGGTGGCAAGAAAGCCCGATCACCAGGGAGACCACGAAGGAAACCGTAGCACCGTCGCGCAGGGAAGGCCGGGGATTTCCGGTGTACCTGTGGTGACTGATCTGCGTGCTTTCTACGTCTTGCACGCGGAGCTGCGGGTGCGCTGAAGCACCCGGCTTTCCCTGCGCCCTCCGATTTCGAGGACGCGATCACGATGCAAAACCCGGGCGAGGCGCGCCGCGGCAAGGCGCAGGTGTGTCTGCGTGGTCCTTGTGGTTTCCAGGGCGCGGGCAAAGCGCGCGGGCTATGATGCGCAGCCAGCCCGAGAACCCATCGTGCAGCACGATCCGAGGAGGAATGGCTTCCGGGCTCGGCCTTGCCGCGCCCCGGAACGACGCTGGAGACAGGGGATATCCATGCTGCATTGCAGCATCAGATTCCGTGCCTCCCTGCGAACGGGCAATGGCCTTTCGCCCACCTTGTCACTAAAAGGTGCGGCGAAGTGGGCAAGAGGCTTTTGGGGGCGGTGCGCTTGCGCGCCTTCCCGGCAGGTGAGTGAAGCGGGAGGAAACATGCGAAACCTGATTTTGGCGGCGGCGTCCGTCGCGGCAATGGCGCTGGTCGGACCGGCTGAGGCGCAATCGCCGATCGTGATCAAGTTCAGCCACGTCGTGGCCGCCGATACGCCCAAGGGCAAGGCCGCCGAAAAGTTCAAGGAACTCGCCGAGAAATATACCAACGGCAAGGTAAAGGTCGAAGTCTATCCCAACTCGACACTCTACAAGGACAAGGAAGAGCTGGAAGCCTTGCAACTCGGCGCCGTGCAGATGCTGGCGCCGTCCAACTCCAAGTTTGGTCCGATCGGGATCAAGGAGTTCGAGGTGTTCGACCTGCCCTACATCCTTCCGGACCTCAAGACGCTGCGCAAGGTCACCGACGGTCCGCTGGGCGCCAAGCTGCTCAAGCTGCTCGACAAGAAGGGCATGACGGGCCTTGCCTACTGGGACAACGGCTTCAAGCAGATGTCGGCCAACAAGAAACTGATTGCGCCCTCCGACTACAAGGGCCTGAAATTCCGCATCCAGTCCTCCAAGGTGCTGGAAGCGCAGTTCCGCACGCTGGGCGCGATCCCGCAGGTGATGGCGTTCTCCGACGTCTATCAGGCGCTGCAGACCGGCGTGGTCGACGGCCAGGAGAACACCTGGTCGAACATGTACACGCAGAAAATGCACGAGGTGCAGAAATACGCCACCGTCACCAATCACGGCTATATCGGCTATGTCGTGGTCGTGAACAAGAAGTTCTGGGACGGCCTGCCTTCCGACATCCGCGACGAACTCTCCAAGGCGATGAAGGAAGCGACTGATTTCGGCAACAGCCAGTCGGCCAAGGAAAACCAGGAGGCGCTGGAGGAGATCAAGAAGTCCGGCAAGACCGAAATCATCACGCTGACGCCGGAGCAGAACGAGGCCATGCGCCAGGCGCTGATGCCGGTCTACAAGGAGGTCGCCAGCCGCGTCGGCCAGCCCCTGATCGACGAGTTCCTGAAGGAGACGGGCCGCAGCCCGATGAATTGATCTCGATATGATTTTTGGTTGGCTCGCCGCGTAGGCTGGCTCAGTTCACCTCGTCCCGCTTGCGGGGAGAGGTCGATCGCCAAGCGATCGGGTGAGGGGGACTTTCCACGCTCCGTGTCGTCGGAGAATCCCTCTCACCCCAACCCTCTCAGGGCGAGCTATGCTCGTCCCGGCGCCGCAGGCGGAGCGAGGGAGCTCACCTTCATCGTGGTTGCAGTTCAACTTCATTCCATGATGCTTTAGAGATCCATGGCTGGGCAGGCGAGTGGATGCGTCCGGCCATGACGGGGGACACTTGATGCTACTGAAGATTCTCGACCGGCTCGAGGAGATCATCATCGCGAGCCTGATGGGTGCGGCGACGCTGATCACCTTCGTCACGGTGGTGCATCGCTTCCTCGTCGATGTGCCCTTCCTCTACCCGTATCTGTTCTGGATCGACCTCTCCTGGTCGCAGGAACTCTGCATCTACATGTTCATCTGGATGGCGAAATTCGGCGCGGCCTATGGCGTGCGCACCGGCATCCATGTCGGCGTCGACGTGCTGATCAAGCGGCTGACGGGCGGTCCTCGCAAGTGGGTGATCCTGTTCGGCCTGCTTGGCGGCGTGGCGTTCACCGCGATCGTCGGCACCATGGGTGCCAAGTTCGTCATCGAGCTGATGCACACCGATCAGGTCTCGCCCGACATGGAGATCCCGAGCTGGATCGTCTACGCCTGCATTCCGCTCGGCTCCTACCTGATGTGCTTCCGCTTCCTCCAGGTGGCCTGGAGCTTCTTCCGCACCGGCGAACTGCCGCATCACGATGCCGCCAACGTCGAGGGCATCGAGGTCACTTCTCCCCAGGCGCCGATCGCGATGGGAGAAGCATAAATGAGCGCAGCTCTGATCTTCGGCCTGCTGTTCGCCCTGATGCTGACGGGCATGCCGATCTCGATTTCGCTCGGCCTCACCGTGCTGACCTTCCTGTTCACGATGACGGAAGTGCCGATCGAGAGCGTCGGGTTGAAGCTGTTTTCCGGCCTCGACAATTTCGGGATCATGGCGATCCCGTTCTTCATCCTGGCGGGCACGTTCCTGACCCGCGGCGGCGTGGCGCGGCGCATGATCGCGTTCACGACATCGCTGGTCGGCCATCTGCCGGGCGGACTGGGACTGGCGGGCGTTGCGGCCTGCGCGATGTTCGCGGCGATTTCCGGCTCGAGCGTCGCGACCGTGGTGGCGATCGGTTCGATCATGCTGCCCGCGATGGTCGAGCACGGCTATCCGAAGCGCTTTGGTGTCGGCGTGATCTCGACCTCCGGCGCGCTCGGCATCCTGGTGCCGCCCTCGATCATCCTCGTGCTGTACGGCGTCTCCACCAACACCTCCATCGGCGCGCTGTTCATCGCCGGCATCGTGCCCGGCATCCTGCTCGCGCTGATGCTCGCGCTGGTGACCTTCTTCATCGCCAGGCGCCGCGACTACCCGAAGATGCCGCGGGCGACGTTCGGCGAGCGCGTGAAGGCGTTCCGCGAAAGCGTGTGGGGGCTTGCCCTCATTGCCATCGTGCTGGGCGGCATCTATGGCGGCATCTTCACGCCGACGGAAGCGGCCGCGGTCGCCGCCACCTATGCCTTCTTCATCACCGTGTTCATCTACAAGGAGCTGAAGCTCACCGAAGTCGGCAAGGTGCTGTTGCAGGCGGCGAGCATGTCGTCGATGCTGCTCTACATCATCACCAATGCGGTGCTGTTCTCGTTCCTGATGACCCATGAGCAGATCCCGCAGGAAATGGCGGCGTGGATCATCGACAAGAATTTCGGCGTCTGGACCTTCCTGCTGGTCGTCAACGTCATCCTGCTCGCGGCCGGCAACGTCATGGATCCGTCATCGATCCTCCTGATCATGGCGCCGATCCTCTATCCGCTCGCAACAAAGATCGGCATCAATCCGGTGCATCTCGGCATCCTGATGATCGTCAACACCGAGGTCGGGCTGTGCCACCCGCCGGTCGGCCTCAACCTTTACATCGCCAGCGGCATTGCCAAGATGGGCATCAGCGAGATTACAATCGCCGTGCTGCCCTGGCTGCTCGCCATGCTCGTCTTCCTCGGCCTCATCACTTACGTGCCGGAGATTTCGCTGTGGCTGCCGCACCTGCTCGGTATGATCTGAATCAATTATTTCCCGTCATGAATGGAATTAAACTTTTGTAAGAGTGGCGTCTGTTGCCGAACTGTAAGTTGATTGCGCAAGCGCCTTTGACCATGCTCCGCCCACCTTTCAGGGAGGTTGATATGAGAAAGCTTGCCATCGCCGGGGTCGCCGCTCTCGCCATTGCCGGCACCACCGCCGTCTATGCTCAGCACGACTGGTTCCGCGAGCACATGGGCCATCATGTGCGGATGAACGCGGAAGATCGCGCCGCGATGGCCGATGCGAGGATCGCGGCGCTGCACGCGGGTCTGAAGCTGACGGCCGATCAGGAAAAGCTCTGGCCCCCGGTGGAGAGCGCGGTGCGCGATCTCGTCAAGATCAGGATCGACCGCGCGAAAGCGCGCGAAGCTGCAGAAGCCAGCAACGATGATCAGGCGAGGCCTGATCCGGTGACGCGCCTGCGCAATCGCGCCGACAGAATGGCGGCGACGGCGGCGGCGCTGAAAAAGATCGCCGATGCGGCCGATCCGCTCTACAAGACGCTGGATGACGGCCAGAAGCGCCGGCTCGCCATGCTGGTTCACCATGGCCGTCACCACGACGGCGAGGGCTGGCGCGAGCGCTTCGAGCATGGCCGCTTCGACGGCGACCGCGGGCCGGATTCCGAGCGGCTATAGGCGAACCAAAGGCGCCGACGAGAGGAAAATCCCCTCACATGAGAGCCGCCGGCCTTCCGGCGGCTTTTCTGCCTCCGCCGTCCGCCCCTTCGCCGGAGCGGCCGGAACCCGCCTGGTTTTTCCGCTATCCAGAAGGGCCCATCAGGGTCGGGAAAAGCCCACAGGCTTGCTGGACATCGGAAGATCGCTTTGCTAAACGACCGGCTCTTGCGAGGCCTTTTTCCGGACCAGTTCCGGGCGCATAGCTCAGTTGGTAGAGCAGCTGACTCTTAATCAGCGGGTCCCAGGTTCGAGCCCTGGTGCGCCCACCAA